>QFQD01000074.1 GCA_003241485.1 Ancylobacter novellus | reverse complement strand
CGGCGGGCGAAATAGGCCGGCTTGATCTTGTCCAGCTTGCTGGAATCGACCACCAGATGGGCCTCGGCCGCGCGCGCCAGCACGGCCTGCTTGATCGGCACTTCGTGGAAGTTCGAGCAGGTGACGCCGTGCTGGGCATGAACGCCGCCGGCGGAGATGAACGCCTTGTTGATGCCGAGCCGTTCCAGGCTCCGCAGCGCCTCCTCGCCGGAGAAGGTCTGGGACGAGGCGTGAAACAGGCCGCCGAGCAGGATGAGGCTGGTATTGGATCGGTTGGCCACGCGCGCGGCGATGTTCATCGCATAGGTGACGACGGTGAGCCGGCCGGTGATCGGCAAGTGCTCGATCATATGCGGCGTGGTGGTGCCGCAGTCGATGAAGATCGTGTCGTCCGGCTCCACCAGACGCGCCGCCGCGCGCCCGGCAAGTCCCTTCGCCTCCGCATGGGCGTCCAGTTCCGCATCGAGCCGATAGGTCGTCGCGCGCTCGGTGCCAGCGGGCAGGATATAGCCGCCGAGATAGCTGAAAAGATCGGGCGAGGCCGCGAGGTCGCGGCGCACCGTCATCTCGGAGACATCGAGATGTTCAGCTGCTTCGCGAAGATGCAGCACGCCGGCGGCGCGCAGCCGCTCTTCCAGCCGCCGGATACGTTCGGACTTTTTCACAGCGCTCCCCGTCCCCACCCTTCCATCGACGCCCGACCTTGACTCGTCAAGATGCGCATGAAATGTTCGAAACAAAAGTTGTGATAATCATAACAAAACACGCCACATCGAGACTTGCAATGTCCCATAACACACACGCGCCGCAGCGCGATCCGCGCGCGTTGGCCGGGTTCATCGACCATACGATCCTCAAGCCCGAGGCCTCGCGGGCCGAGGTGGCGCGCTATTGCGACGAGGCGCGGGCTAATGGCTTCGCCTCGGTCTGCGTGAATGCAGTTCACGCCGGCTTTGTCGCCGGTCGCCTTGCCGGCAGTCCGGTGAAGACCTGCGTGGTGATCGGCTTCCCGCTGGGCGCGGGTGGTGCTGCAGCCAAGGCGGCGGAAGCCTCGCTCGCCATCGCCGCCGGAGCGCAGGAAATCGACATGGTGCTCGACATCGGCGCGCTGATCGAGGGCGACCTCGCGCGCTGCCGGGACGACCTCGCCGCAGTGCGCGCCGCCACGACCGGGACCGTGCTCAAGGTCATCCTTGAGACCTGCCTGCTGACCGACGCCCAGAAGGAAATCGGGTGCCGCCTCTCCAGTGAGGTCGGCGCGGATTTCGTCAAGACCTCCACCGGTTTCTCGACCGGCGGCGCCACCGTCGCCGACATCGCGCTGATGCGCCGGGTGGTCGGTCCCGATATGGGCGTCAAGGCTTCCGGCGGCGTGCGCGATGCGGCGACCGCCTGGGCGATGATCGATGCGGGCGCCAGCCGTATCGGCGCCAGTGCGAGCCTCGCCATTGTGGGAGGAAAGGCTCCGGCCGCCGCCGGCTACTGATCCCGCACCCCGTGCGGCATCGACATCGTCTCAAGATCAACAAATGTCTGGGAGGACATACATGAGAAAGACACTACTCACACTGGCCGCCGGCCTGTCGCTGCTCGCCATGCCGGCTTTCGCCGACAACGTCGTCGACACCAGCCAGGTTCGCAAGGACATCACCGCCGCCGCCACCGGCAAGAAATTCTCGATCGCGACCGTGGTGAAGGTCGACGGCATTGCCTGGTTCGACCGCATGGGCGCCGGGGTGAAGCAGTTCGGCGCCGATACAGGCATGGATGTCTGGCAGGTTGGCCCCAGCCAGGCGGACGCGGCCGCGCAGGTCCAGCTCGTCGAGAACCTGATCGCCCAGGGTGTCGACGCCATCTGCATCGTGCCCTTCTCGGTCGAGGCAGTGGAGCCGGTTCTGAAGAAGGCCCGCGACCGTGGCATCGTGGTGATCGCGCATGAGGCCTCGAACCTCAAGAACGCCGACTACGTGCTCGAAGCCTTCGACAACAAGGCTTATGGCGCCCAGCTCATGGAAGTGCTCGGCAAGTACACCGGCGGCAAGGGCAAGTACCTTGCGACCGTCGGCAGCCTGACCTCGCAGTCGCAGAACGAGTGGATCGACGGCGCCATCGAGTACCAGAAGAAGCACTTCCCCGACATGGCGCTCGCCACCCAGCGCCTCGAGACCTATGACGACGCCAACACCGACTATAACCGCCTGTCGGAAGCCCTCACGACCTATCCGGACGTGAACGGCATCATTGGCGGCCCGATGCCGACCTCGGCGGGCGCCGGCCGGCTGATCGCCGAGCGCGGCCTCAAGGGCAAGGTGTTCTTCTCCGGCACCGGCCTGCCCTCCGTCGCCGGCAAGTATCTGCAGGACGGCGACATCCAGTACATCCAGTTCTGGGATCCCGCGGTCGCCGGCTATGCCATGAACGAGCTCGCCGTGATGGCGCTTTCGGGCAAGAAGGATGAGATCAAGGCCGGCCTCAATCTCGGGCTGAAGGGCTATGAGAAGCTCACCACCCCGGCCGGCGCCGCGCCGAACCTGCTCTATGGCCAGGGCTGGGTCGGCGTGACCAAGGACAATATGGACCAGTACAAGTTCTGATGCGCCTTTGCGGGGCGGGGTGGCCAAGGTCGCCCTGCCCCGCGGGCATTTTGCTGCATTTGAACTCTCCAGGGAGCTGCGTGCTCCCATGCGAACGGCCGGGCTGCGTACCGGCCGTCCCTGTCCCTTTCCAGAGCACGTCTTATGGCCGAACCACTGATCGAACTGCGTGGTGTCACCAAGCGCTTTCCCGGCATGAAGGCGCTGGACGGCGTCGATTTCCGCATCGAGCCGGCCGAGATCCTGTGCCTTGCCGGCGAAAATGGCTCGGGCAAGTCGACGCTGATAAAGATCGTCTCCGGCGTCTATGATTTCGACGAAGGCACGCTGCTGATCGATGGCGCGCCGGTCTCCGGCTTCTCGCCGCGCGCGGCCATCGCCGCCGGTGTGCAGGTGATCTACCAGGACTTCTCGCTGTTCCCGAGCCTCACCGTGGCCGAAAATCTCGCCATGGGCCGCCTGCTGAGCGAGGGGCGCCGCTTCATTGCCCCCGCCGAATGCCACCGGCTCGGCGCCGAGGCGCTGGCGCGGCTCGATGTCACCATCGACCTCGACGCGCGCGTCGGCGACCTGTCCACCGCCGACCGGCAGATTGTCGCCATCGCCCGCGCGCTGATGAGCGAGACGCGCCTGCTCATCATGGACGAGCCGACCACGGCGCTCACCGGGCGCGAGGTCGACCGGCTGTTCACGCTGGTGCGCGAAATCCGCGCAAAGGGCATCGCGGTGCTCTTCGTCAGCCACAAGATGCGCGAGATGCTGGAGATTTCCGATCGCATCTGCGTGTTCCGCAATGGCCGCAAGGTCGAGGAAGGCCCGACGACCGATTTCACCGAGGCCCGCATCACCCGCGCCATGACCGGGCAGGATCTCGGTCACGAACGCTACGCATGGACGGGCGATGCCGCCGCCGAGCCGCGCCTGCGGGTGGAGCGGCTGAGCGTTGGCGAGGTTGTGCGCGATGTCTCGCTCGATCTGCGCGCCGGGGAAATCGTCGGGCTGTCCGGCCTGCTCGGCTCCGGGCGCACCGAGCTTGCCCTCGCGCTGTTCGGCATGGAACCGGATTATCGCGGCAAGATCTTCCTCGATGGGCGAGAACTCACGCTCAAGAGCGTGCCCGAGGCGGTCGATGCCGGGATTGCCTATGTGCCCGAGGACAGGTTGTCCGAAGGCCTGTTCATGAGCCAGTCCATCGCCCGCAATGTGGTGGCGAGTGCCATCGACCGGGCAACGCGCGGGCCGTTCCTCTCCGACGACGCGATGACCGCGCTCGCTGAGCGGACCGTGGCCGACATGCGCATCGCCACCACCGATGTGGAAAAGCAGGTCGGCAAGCTCTCGGGCGGGAACCAGCAGCGGGTCATTATCGGCCGGTGGCTGCTCACCGGGCCGCGCGTGCTGATCCTCAACGGCCCCACCGTCGGCGTAGATGTCGGCTCGAAGGCGGAAATCCACCGCCGGATCCGCGAACTGGCGGTGAAGGACGGGCTGAGCGTGCTGATGATCTCCGACGACGTGCCGGAGCTTCTGCACAACTGCAACCGCATCCTCCTCATGCACCGCGGTGCGATCGTCGACGATCTCGACCCGCGTGGCCTTGAGGAAGACGACATCCACAACCGCTTGAAGACGCTGCGCTGATGAATCACCTCGCCAAGCTGATGCGCCGCTCCGAGACAGCGGTCTTCCTGATCGTCGTCGCGATCATGATCCTTATCGGACTGATAAATCCCGCCTTCTGGCAGGCCGATAACCTGTTCAACCTGCTCCGCGCCAATGTCATCATCGGAATCATGGCGCTGAGCGTGCTGATCGTGATGGTTTCCGGCGGGATCGACGTCTCCTTTCCCGCCTTCGCGGCGGCGGCGATGTATCTCACCGTGCTTGCGATGAACGCCTATGGTTTGGAGGGGGTACTGCTTCCCTTCATCGGCGCGACGCTGATCGGCCTCGTCTGCGGGCTGGCCAACGCCTTCTTCATCCACACCTTCCGCATGATCCCGCTGATCGTGACGCTGGGCTCTGCCTCGGTGGTGCGCGGCCTCCTGCTCGGCCTTGTCGGCACCTCGATCGTCAATATCGACCGGATGCCTCCGGCGCTGATCGCGTTGGGACGTTCCAGCCTGGAGATCGGCGGTGCGAAGCTGTCCGTCATGGTGTTCGTCTATCTCGGTCTCGCGGTGCTGGTCTGGCTGCTGCTTACCCGGACGATGACCGGGCGCTCGATCTTCGCCTATGGCGACGACGTGGAATCGGCCAAGCGCGTGGGCTTCAACACCCGGCGCACCGTCTATGTCGCCTATGGCCTTGCCGGCGCGCTGGCGGGCTTCGCCGGGCTGCTGCACGCCTCGATGATCTGGCTGGCCAATCCCCGCGACTTCGTCGGCTATGAGCTGGACGTGATCGCAGCGGTCGTGCTGGGCGGCGCGTCGATCTTTGGCGGGCGCGGCTCGGTGCTCGGCACGCTGCTCGGCGTGTTCCTGCTGGTGCTGATCAAGAACAGCCTGATCATCATGCGCGTCGACAATACCTGGCAGGGCGTGGTGATCGGCTGCGTCATCGTTATCGCTACCGCGCTGACCGCCTGGCGCGACCGGAAGACGGTGGCGTGAGGGGAATGGGCCCGATGAACAAGCAATTCGACCTCTCGCGCTTCATCAACCGCGACAACAACATCCTCCAGCTCATCCTCATCACCGTGGTGATTTTCGCCGCGATGAGCTGGCTCGAGCCCAACAAGTTCCTGCGCTACTACAATTTCGAATCGATCAGCTTCATCTTTCCCGAGCTGGGTATCGTCGCCATCGCCATGATGCTGGCGATGCTCACCGGCGGCATCGACCTGTCGGTGATTGGCATCGCCAATCTTGCGGGTATCCTCGCGGGCGTGTTCTTCACCAAGCTGTTGCCGGGTGATCCTGCCGCTGGCATGGCCGGGGAGATCGCCCGCGTCGCCGCCGGCGTGATGCTGGCGCTGGGCGTCGGGCTGATCGCCGGGGCGCTGAACGGGCTGTTGATTACGCGGGCGAAGATCACGCCCATCCTCGCCACGCTCGGCACGGGCCAGGTCTTCACGGGCCTGTGCATGGTGCTGACCGGCGGGCCGGCCATTGTCGGCTTTCCCGCCTATTGGGGACTGATCGGCAATGGCAAGCTGTTTGGCATCGCCGTGCCGCTGCTGATCTTCGTCGCGGTGGCCATGGTGATCGCGGTGCTGCTCACCCGCACCTCCTTTGGCCTAAACCTGTTCCTCATCGGCACAAACCCGCGCGCCGCCCTCTTCGCCGGGCTGAAGAGCGACCGCATGGTGCTCGCCTCCTACATGCTGAGCGGCACGCTCGCCGCCCTCGCCGGCATCATGCTGTCGGGCCGCACCAATGCGGCGAAGTCGGATTACGGCAATTCCTACCTGCTGCAGGCCGTGCTGATCTGCGTGCTCGGCGGCACCAACCCGGCCGGCGGCAAGGGCACGGTGCTGGGCATCTCCATCGCGGTGATCGCGCTCATGCTTCTGGCCTCGGGCTTCCAGATGATGCGGTTCTCCAACCATCTGATCGACTTCATCTGGGGCGGCTTCCTGCTGCTCGTCATGGTGCTGAACGCTTTCAGGAACCGCGCATGACCCGCTTTCACCTCGACCGCCGCGCCTTTGGCGAGGGGGAAACCCTCGCCGTGGAACATGAAGGGATGACCGCCCATCTGTTCCGCTACACCACCGGCGTTGAGGCGGTGCGGCTCGCCAATGCGCGCGGTGCGCTGGTGGTGCTGCCCTATCTTGGCCAGATGATCTGGTCCGCCGCCTTCGACGGCGTCGACCTCACCATGCAGAGCATCTTCAAGGCGCCGCGCCCCGTGCGCACCATCGCCGAGACATATGGCTGCTTCGCCTTCCATTCCGGCCTCCTGCGCAATGGCGTGCCCGGCCCAACCGACAGCCACCCCGCCCATGGCGAGATGCCCTGCGCACCGATGGATTCCGCCGGCATCGAGGTGGGAACCGACGCGCGCGGGGCGTGGATGCGGCTGTTCGGCGCTTACGAATACGCCATGGGCTTCGGCGCCCATTATCTGGCACGCCCCAGCGTGACGCTGCACGCCAACGACGCCCGCTTCGACATGGCGATGGAGGTGACCAACCTCTCCGCCGGCGACGCCATGGACCTGATGTACATGGCGCATGTGAACTACGCCTTCGTCGAGGGCGGCGAGATCCTCCAGCAAGCGCCGTTCGATGCGACCCACACCGTGGTGCGCCGGGCGGTGCCGGCCCATGTGACGCCGAACCCCGCCTATCTCGCGCGCATCGAGGCGCTCGCCGCCGATCCGTCCGCCAGCCGGGTGATCCGCCGGGCCGACGGCTTCGATCCCGAGCAGGTGTTCTATCTGCGCGACCTCGCCACCGATGCCGAAGGGGCGACCACCCAGCTGCTACGCCGTCCCGAGGGCGACGCCTTCCTGGCGCGCTACAGGCCAGCGGAGTTCCCCAAGACGGTGCGTTGGGTGCTCGCCGGGCACGACCAGTCGGTCTGCGCCTTCGCCCTGCCCTCCACCTGCGAGCCGGAGGGCTATGCAGCCGAGCAGGCCAAGGGCAACGTCATTCGCCTCCCCGCTGGCGCGACAGTG
Source organism: Ancylobacter novellus (assembly GCA_003241485.1). Taxonomy (GTDB): domain Bacteria; phylum Pseudomonadota; class Alphaproteobacteria; order Rhizobiales; family Xanthobacteraceae; genus Ancylobacter; species Ancylobacter novellum_A. Next base: position 21,203 of record QFQD01000074.1, on the reverse strand, counting down.
CGCTACAGCGTCGAACTCGGCCATCTCCATGCGGCCGAATGCGCGGCGCTCGCCGGGACGATGGGTGGCTGAACGCAGAAAGGCCGTCCCGCAGGGGGCGGAACGAGAGGTTGAGATGTCGAAGATCGCCGTCGTCGGGTCCAACATGATGGACCTCATTACCTATGTGGACCACATGCCGTTGCGCGGCGAGACCGTCGAGGCGCCGAGCTTCGAGATGGGCCATGGGGGAAAGGGCGCCAATCAGGCGATCGCCGCCGCACGGCTGGGCTCGCAGGTGGTGATGGTGACACGGGTCGGCGAAGACACCTTCGCGGATGCGACCATCGCCAATTTCAGCCGCAACGGCATCGACACCACCCATGTCATCCGCACGCCCGGCGCACCGTCGGGCGTCGCGCCGATCTTCGTCGAGCCCTCGGGCGAGAATTCCATCCTGATTGTCAAAGGCGCCAATGCGCAGCTGGCCCCAGCCGATGTCGATGCCGCCGCCGCTCTGCTGAAGGGCTGCGCGCTGATCCTGATGCAGCTCGAAATCCCCGTGGAGACCGTCTACCACACGGTACGCCGGGCAAAGGAATGGGGTGTGCCGACGCTTCTGGTGCCCGCCCCCGCCCTGCCGGACCTCGATGTGTCCCGCCTCGCCGATCTCGCCTTCCTCACGCCGAACGAGACCGAACTCGCCACGCTGACTGGCCTGCCGGTCGACACTGAGGCGCAGGTGGAAGCGGCGGCGAAGAGGCTGACCGCGCGCGGCATCGGCACGGTGATCGTCACCATGGGCGGGCGCGGCGCGCTGCTGGTGAGCGGCGAGGAGGTACGGCGTGTCGCGCCGGTGAAGGTCGAGCCGGTCGATACCACCGGGGCGGGCGACGCATTCATCGGCGCCTTCGCGCATTTCCACACGCAGGGCCTGCCGGTTTTCGAGGCGCTGGGCGAGGCGGCGAAATATGCTGCGGACTCGATCACGCGGCGCGGGACGCAGCGCTCTTATGCGTCGGCGGAAGAGTTCCGCACACGCTTCCCCGCCCGCACCTGAAAGCCAGGGCGTGGGCCAGGGCGACGTTGTGCTGACCAATGTGGGGGAAATCGTGGGTGGTGAGCCCGTCGGGATTCGAACCCGAGACCCCATGATTAAAAGTTTCGGCTTGGCGCTTTCCTAGCATGCCGCCAATGTTCCCTGCAAGCACCTCAACTGCTTGCAAATGAAAGGCTTCCGTCTATTCTGCCCTCAGGGTCGTTTCCCGCCATTTCCGTCCGATATCCTTCACGGTGGCGACTCGGTGGCGACTCGACGGAAAGTCACGAGGGTCCTGATGCCGACGATAAAGCTCACCCGGCGCAACGTCTCCAGCCTCCAGCCTGCCGCCAAGCCGATCGTTTGGTACGACGTCGACCTCAAGGGGTTTGGCTTGAAAATAATGCCTTCGGGCGCCCGCAGCTGGATAGTTGAATATCGACCCGGCGCCGGTGGTCGCGGAGTCGCGAAGAAGCGCTTGAAGGTCGGTGGGGATGCGCTGTCACCCGAAGCGGCCCGTGCCGCTGCGGAGAAGCTGTTGGCCTCTGTGGCGCTGGGCAGCGACCCTTCATCGGACCGCACCGCCGAGCGCGAGGCGATGACCGTGTCAGACCTGCTCGATATGTTTGTTGCGCGGCACGTAGAGGTGAAGCGCAAGGCGGCGTCCGCTGAGTTCTATGAGCGCACGGCGCGCCTGCACATCAAGCCTGCAATCGGTTCGAAGAAGGTCAACCAATTGCAGCGCGCCGATGTCGCAAAGATGCACAGCGGCGTCGCGACCAAGCCCAAGGGCGGCGGCAAGTTTGTCGCCAACCGAGCGTTGGCCATCCTGTCGGCCGCATATGGCTGGGCTGGACGCAACGGCTTCGTCGCGGACGGGTTTAATCCGGCGGCGGGCATCGAACGGTTCGAGGAGGAGGGCCGGGAGCGTTATCTCACTGCCGAGGAAATGTCGCGGCTAGGAGAAGCGCTCCGGGAGGCGGAGACGGTCGGCCTGCCGTTCGAGGTGGACGAGGATGGCCCCAAGGCCAAGCATGCGCCGAAACTGGAAAACCGCCGAACTGTGTTCTCGCCGCATGTCGTCGGAGCTATCCGCCTGCTGATGCTCACCGGCTGCCGTCTTCGGGAGATTCTGCACTTGCGATGGAGCGAGTTCGACGCCGATCGAGGCGCGCTATTTCTGCCCGACAGCAAACGCGGCAGAAAGACGGTGGTGCTTTCCGCGGCGGCGCAGGAGGTGCTTACCGCCCTCCCCCGCGTTGGCATCTACGTCATCGCATCCAATGAGCCAGACCGGCCGCGCCATGATTTGAAGAAGCCATGGTCGGCCATCCGCAAGCGCGCTGGACTGGCGGGGTTGCGGATTCATGACCTACGCCATTCGTTCGCCAGCGTGGGAGCAGCAGCTAACTTTAGCCTGCAGACAATTGGCGGCCTTATCGGTCACGCAAGCGTGGCGACGACGCAGCGTTATGCTCACCTTCAGGTCGACCCGGTGCGCGCCGCGGCCGATGTCATCGCTGGTCGGATCGCCGAGGCGCTTGCTGGAGATCGCGAGGCATCCACTACACCGAAAGCGGAATCGAGACTCGCCGTAGAATCGGTGGCAGGGTTGCGTCATGCCTCCTCGGGAAACGGGGGGCATTCACAGTAACAGCGCCGAACAGGTGGCGCATTTCCTATGTCGCAGATGCACAATCTGCGCAGACGAGGAGTCACGACTTGATCAAAGTAACAGAGGCGGCGGCTATGGTCGGCCTGTCCAAAAGCCAGATGAACAAGCTGCGCTGTCTCGGCGGCGGCCCGCCCTTTTACAAGCTGGGCTCATCCGTGTTCTATCGTGAAGACGACATCGACGCTTGGCTTGCTGAGCGGCGGCGCACATCGACGTGGGCGCCCGCCAATGACAACCCCGCGGCGCGCGCCCTCGCCGCCTGACCCCACCCGCCCGCTGCGGCGGGCATTGCCACATCTCCCGAACAAGGTCTGAGATGAATACAGCTAGCCTCCCCGAGGCGGAGCTTCAGCGGAGCCATGACTTCGTCATGGCGTCGCTCTTCGCGCTAAGGGGCACCCACGACCACAAGCTTATTCCTATCGTGCTAGAGCAGTACGCGGCGGGCGGCGAAGCTGTGCTGCCCTCGCACTCGCTCGCGGCTCGTTTTGGCACGAGCCGGCGCACAATCTGCGCCGCGCGACGCCGGCTGGTTGACGCCGGCTTTATCCGTCGCGTGAGGGTGAACGATATGCGGCAGAACGTGTACGTCCCATGTCTCGAGCGAGCGGACGAATACCGGGCTCACCTGTCCGCTGTGGAGCAGCGCGATGCAGCGTGATGACGGCCTGCTAGCGCAGCACACCTTCATCTTGAGCGTTATAGCGGACCATACCTTTACGGGGCTGGATCACCGCGTCGCGGGCGAGATCCTGAAGCGCTACTACCCGCGGCATGGGAATGCTCGTGCGAGCCTGCGCTACCTTGAGCAGGCTGTGGGTGCCGACCGCAAAAGCATTGTGACTAGCCGTGATCGGCTGGTTGCAAACGGAGCCTTCTCGATCGTTCGGGAGGGGGCGGGAACCCGCCCGACCGAGTACCTCCCTCATTTCGACTTCAAGTCCAGCGGTGGCCCCACGGCCACCACTAGCGGCACTGATGATAGCGGTGGCCTGGGGGCCACCTCTGGGGGTGGTGTGGCGACCACCGCTAACGATCCTAGCGGTGGCCTAGAGACCACCGAATCCTATCTACAAGATCCGGCATACAATGCCGGCATCTTAGTAGATAGTACGGTCGCCGCGCCGCTGGCCGCGGACGGCCCTTCGGCCGCCGCGCCGCGGGCGTCAGATTTTGATCGCCTCTGGCACGCCTACGGTCGCCTCGGTAATAAGTTGAAGTCGCGGGCCGCGTTCGAAGCGCTGTACGAGCCGGACGTCGAACATCTGGTGGAGCGGGCCGCAGCTTGGGCAGCATCTGCGCGGCCGGATAGGCAGCGAATGCCGCTGGAGAAATGGCTGGAGCAAGAACGTTATGACGAGGCGGAGCGCGCACCAGCGGAGCGTGCGACCCGTTCGGGTGTGGCGGCTACAGCCGCTGGCGAGCTCTCGCCTGTGATGCGTGTCATTGGCGTAGAGGAGCTGGGCAGCGTCTTCGGCGACTGGAGGTTGCGCATCCGCCTACAAGGGGACGACGCGGAACAGGAGATTGAACTTCATGCTCTAATCGTCGGGGGTCATGGGCCGGATAGCGAAGCCATGGGACACTTGGTCGACGCTTTGGGCGGCGATCACAAGCTCTGGGTAGGCCACCGCTTGCGCCTCCGGACAGCGGAGGGGCGAATTGTCGGCGCCGAATCCGTGTCCGTAGACCGGCAGGTGATTGTATCCGCGAGCGACACCATTCAGCGCAGGGACGAAATGATTATCCAGTGCCAACTGGCCAACGAGGAGGGATCTGACGAGGGCAGCCTCGAGATAGTCCTCGAGTCGGGGGACTACGCCGCACAGGAGGCCGGACAGTCCAGATTCCAGCAACTGCTGGCCGCTGTTGGGATGGATGCGATAGCAGATAGCGCCGAATTGCACGGCCGGCCGTTCGTCATAGGCAGCGACGGCGAGATCCGCCCCGCGCCTGCTGATCTGCGATGGGCCGCGTAGTGGTGCTGTTGACGGTGTGCGACGCCTCTATACCGCGGCCTCTCACTTCGGCGGCTCGATCTCAGGGCCGAACTCGAGCTCATCGGCGTGATAGCGATCGACGCGGCCCGGCAGGAAGAACTGGTCGCGAACAACGTCATGTTCAGCGACGGTCCATTCCGGTTCGCCCTTCCGCCGAGCCCATAGAAAGCGCGAGACCGCCTCGACTTCTTTCGGGCGTCGCTCCACCACCCCAGCCGGTAAGCCACCAGCCTTGACCATCTCCGCGACCTGGGTCGCCACCGTGTCGGGGATGGGTTTGCCGCCCGTGACCCAGCGGCGCACGGTCCGGTTGTCCGCTCCAAGGATCTTGGCCAGCGCGCCGGGTGTGAGGTCGAGCTTTGCGAGCGCGGTTTTCAATTCATCGGCGGTCATGTCGGCGGGTCCGGTTGGCATCGCATTCTCGATACGCCACCGCCCGCCCGCCGTCGACACCCCCCAGGGGGGCACCCCAATCCCTACAGCGCCAGGGGGCGCACACCGGACCGGGTAGTTCGCGCGCAGCGCCACAATTCAGATGTTGACCCAAGGAGGTAATAGAGTGCCGAGACTACGAAAACCGCGTGCGGTCGCCCAGGTGACGGGAGCCGCGATTAAGAATCCAGCCCGCTACCGCGACTCCGATCCTGGCGCGAGCCTTGGCCCGCTCGGCGAGCCGCCCGCCTGGCTTCCCGAAGGCGACGCGAGCAAAGCGCAAACCGCATGGCGCGAAATCTCGGGTCTGGCGCCATGGATGAACCGGTCTCATCGTGGCCTTACCTCGATCGCGGCCACTGTCTTGGGTCGCATCATGGCCCGGCAGGAAGTCGGCGTGCAGGCTCTCAACCTCCTGCGCCAGTGCCTCGGATCGATGGGGCTAACACCCGCCGACGCGCACAAGGTCGCGCGGCCACCGGCCGCGACGGACGACGACCCGGCCAGCCAGTATTTCACCTGACGGACCCGCACCGGAAACGAACCATACCCTCGGCCGACCGCCAGATATTGATTGTTCTGGTCGAGTCGACACAAGATGTTGTTGGCCGATAGCGCCACCCTCACACCTTCCGGAGTCCACATGCCTGAAATGCCGGTGTTCGATGCCGGCCGCTCGCGCGGCCGCGTTGAACTCGATAAGCCTTCCGAATACCCCGTCAGCTTTCGCCCCGCCCGCGACGCAGGTGCACCGATCCCCGAACCGGCACGCACCGGCCGCGCGCCATCTGCGTCGGAGCGTCAAGCGGCCGGCGAGCCCGCGCCGCTGGCTCAGGAATTCGACTCAGGCCGCCTTCCTGCCTTCCTCCGCGAGACCGCCGAGACCATCGCCGCGCTGTTCGAGACGGTCAATCGCTCTACTCCATCACCGGCACGCATCGACATCGCTGCCCCCGGCCGCCTAGTGGGCCCCGAGGTGACCGCCCGCGCGCGGCAGGTGTTGGCACTCGTCAGCTACCGCGCCGGCCATCTCTGGCGCGATCTGATCGACGCTACCGTGTTCGGCGTTGCGATGCGCGACATCGGCACGCGGCATGGCGGCAACGCGAACGACTCGGCCAAGCTGGGCCGTGAGAAGGTGCGCGATGGGCTCCTGTTCGCCCGTGCGGCGCTCGAGGATCTTCAGAGCTGGGGCCGAACCCAAGAGCGCGCGGTGCAGCGCGATATTGCGTTGCCGGCCATCGGCTGCCGAGCTCTCGGCTACGGCGCGGACGTCCCGGCCAACTGGCACGAGGCCGCGAACGACAACGTCCGCCGGCTTGCCGCTTGATGGGGTTGGAGGGGGTACCCCATCTATTTGATAAGTTCATGGTGCGGTCATTTCAGGCTGGCCGCGGGTGTGTGTTGCTTCGCCGCCGACTGTCGTCCTTCCAGTCGGCGGCTCCTTTTTCTGGCACATAGGCCGCAGTTTCTCCAAACCACAGGAATATTATGGGATCAGTTCCCGAGCTTGTTCGCGCCACGGCGGCGCGGACCGGGCTCGCCGCCACGTTCGTCGAACAGCGCGGCAGAAGCCTGCAAGACGCCGGAAACCTGCCCGTCAGTTCTGGCAGCCAGCGTGCGCTGGCGCGCCCCGTCGATTGTGCTTCCTTGCTGCTCTCACTCGCCGCCGAGCGCGTCCGGCAGGCGCCGGCTACCGTTGATGAGTTCGCTTCGCTGGCGAATATCCAGACCGGAGAGACGGCGATTTCCGCTTTAGTCACTCTCATTTCGACGATCTGGCGTGGCGATCGAGCGGCGCGCGGGGCGCACGTGACGATCGATATGAGCGAGCCAATGATTGCGATTCGGCGTGATGGGCGCGAGGTCCGCTATTGGCGCGGCGACGCGATCCTCGATTTCAAGGGCGTCGACACGTTCCGTCGTCGCATCGAAGTGCCGGGGATGGTCATCGCCGCGATTGGCGCCGACCTTGGCTTCAAGGGGTGCGCCGATGCGGCCTGAAGCAATCTAGGCGCCGACAGCGCCTACTGGTCACAGCCGCCCATTCTTCGCCCGCGCCACTGGTAGAGCCTTCGACACTCGTGCGGCTGGTGGGGCAACTGTCATCGAGCTCTATGACGAAATTGGAGCTTGGGGCGTGTCAGCGAGGGACTTCAGCGCCAAGCTGAAGGAGGCGCCGGGCGACATCGTGCTGCGCATTAACTCCCCTGGTGGTGACATCTTCGACGGCATCGCGATCTACAACGACCTCGTGCGCCATCAGGGCAACGTGCGGGTTGAGATCGTTGGCCTAGCCGCTTCCGCGGCATCTCTCATTGCCATGGCGAGCGATGAGATCGCCATAGCCGACAACGCCTTCATGATGATTCACCGCGCGTGGACGATCGCCGTCGGCAACGAGGCGGATCACGCCGCCGCTGCTGAACTGCTCCGCGGCATCGATCGCGCCATGGCGTCAACCTATGTGGTTCGAACTGGCCAGCAGCTGGCAGCGGTAAGACAGCTGATGGATGCGGAGACGTGGTTCGATGGTCAGGCCGCTATCGACGCCGGCCTTGCTGATGAACTTCTCCCGACGGTCGAAGCGCGCGCCCGATTCGATCTGTCGGTGTTCGCCAAGGCTCCGGCCGAACTCGCCGCTCCCGAGCGCGGCATAACGACAATAAGGGACGTCGAAGCTGCCCTGCGGGACGCCGGGGCTTCACGTTCGCAGGCCCGCGCGCTCGCGGCGCGCGGCTACCATGGTGATGCGGATGATCAGCGCGATGCTGCCGCGGTTGCCGAGTTCACGGCGCATATCGACGCGCTGATTCCCCTTCAGAAATAAGGAGTCCACATGGACCTCACCCCGATCCGCGCTTAGGTCGACGCCCTCGCCGAGCGCACGACCACTGCCGTTGCTGCCATCGATACCAGGCTTGGTGTCCTCGACAAGGAACTTGAGCGCATCGACGCCGTGCTGAAGCGTCCCGGCGGCGGCAATGCCGTCGGACCTGAAGCCGGCAACCGCGCGACAGAGCTGAAGGCGCTGGCGACGTTCGCCCGCACCGGCGATGAGGCGCAGCTGCGCGCGGCCATGCACACCGGCTCGGACCCGGATGGCGGCTATCTGACCAGCCCGGCGCTGAGCTCGACGATGACCACGCGACTGCGCGAGGAGTCGCCCATGCGGCGCCTCTCCCGCGTGGAAACGATCACGGCGGGCGGCTCGTGGATCGAGCCGCTTGACCTCGGCGAGCCGGAAGCTCGCTGGGTTGCCGAGCGCGAAGCCCGCCCCAATACTGACTCGCCGACCCTGGGCAAACTCGAGGTGCAGGTTCACGAGATCTTCGCGAACCTGCCGGTGACCCAGACCCTTCTCGAGGATGCCGGCTTCGACCTTGGCGGATGGATCGAAGCGAAGATCGCCGACAAGTTCGTGCGGTCGGAGAGTTCGGCATTTCTCGTAGGCGACGGGGCGGGCAAGCCGCGCGGTCTGCTGAATTACGCCACCGCGACCACGGCCGACGCGGTTCGCCCCTGGGGCACGCTCCAGGCCGTGAACAGCGGCAATGCGACGGCGATCACGTCGGATGCGCTGAAGGATCTGGTTTGGAAGCTTCGGTCGCCGTACCGGACGGGGTCTGTGTTCGTCATGAACAGCAATACCGCGGCAACGGTCGATAAGCTGAAGGATGGCCAGGGCAATTACATCTGGCGTGACAGTTACGTTCTAGGTGCACCGGCGTCTCTGCTTGGCTATCCGGTCGAGATCGACGAAGGGATGCCGGACATCGCCGCGGGTAGCACTCCCATTGCCTTCGGTAACTTCAAGCTTGGCTACGTGATTGTCGATCGCCTGGGTATCAAGTTCCTTCGCGATCCCTTCGCCAACAAGCCCAATGTCAATTTTTACGCATATCGGCGCGTTGGCGGCAGTCTGGCGAACTCCGAAGCCATCAAGCTGCTGAAGATCAGCGCGTGAGTCATGGGGGCCGGTTTCGGCCGGCCCCGCCTTTGGAGGCTCAATGCCCACTGCCTCGAAATAGCGCCCATGGGCGCGCCTTTATGGGCTGGCCGCATGGAAACGGCTTAGGCAAGCGCAGCTTGAGCGGCAGCCTCTATGCGCCATGTGCCTCGAGTCGGAGGCGGTAACGCCTGCCGAAGTCGTCGACCACATCAGGCCGCACAAGGGCGACGAGTCGTTGTTCTTCGATCCGAACAACCTGCAATCGCTGTGCGCCACGCACCACAATCGAGATAAGCAAATGAGCGAACGAGGCCGCGCGCCGATACGCTTTGACGCGGATGGCTGGCCTATGGCGCCGTAGGAGACAAGATGACCAAAATCAGTGACATCCGTTCCGCGATCATCGCGGGCGACGCGCCCGTGTGGGTTCGCGACGTTCCGTTTGGCGAGACGGGATTCACCGTCGACCTCGAGATTCGCTCGCTGGGCAGCCGCGCGGCGCACCACGCCCGCGACGAAGCGCTTGCCGACGACAAGACTCACGCTGAAGCCTTGGACGCGATGCTCGGCGCGGCTATCACCGCGTGGTCGTTTGAATCAGATGCCGGCGGTCCGCTCCCCTGCACGCCGACGGCCGTCGCTGATTGGCTGGCGGATCCCGATGTCGGCGCCGAGTTCCGCCGCGCTGCGGTGTACGCCGCCTCGCGCGTGAAGGCCGGAAAGCTGGTGACCGATGGCGTCGCGTGAGCAGGTAACGCGCGCTGTTCTGGAGTTCCAGACCCGCGGCGAGGCCAAGGCGGAAGCCGCCCTCGATGCCGTCGCAGACGCACAGCGGAAAGTTGCCGCTGCCGGCGAGGCGATGGTCCGCGTAGACGACCAGGTGGTGAAACGCTAGCTCTCGGTCGCGTCTGCTTACGATGCCTTGCGCCGTAGAATTGACGACACCTATCGCAGCCAGCAAAATCTCGCGAAGGGCCAGCGCACGCTCGACGCCGCCTTCGCACAGGGCAAGGCCAGCGCAGAAGACTACGCGCGCGACATGGAACTTCTGCAGAAGAAGTTCGCCACGCCTGAGCTGACGCCGTAGCTGAATGATAACACGAAGCTTGCGTCTCACGAGGTTCAAAACCTCACGGCGCAGATAAATGACGTCGCGACGATGCTCGCCAGCGGGTCGTCACCTTTTCAAGTGATCGCGACGCAGGGCGGTCAGATCAGCCAGATTTTCGGCGACCGCGGCGTGAAGTCCGTCATCGGTGGAGTTGGCCAGGCGTTCATGACCCTGCTGACGCCGGTCAACATGGCGCTGCTCGGCGTGGTGGGGCTAGGTCTTGCCGCGGATGCTGCATTTTCGGGGTTCGAGTCCGACGCCGACAAAGCAACGAAGGCCCTCGACGAACATCGTCGCATTATCGAAGATGTGAGCAAGGAATACGGCGCGGCGGCCATTGCCGCGGCGAAATACGCCGCCGCTCGCACCGCCGGGCTTGAGGCCGATGCCCGCGCGGACGCGGGCCGCCAGCGCAAGGCCATGATGTCCAGCGCGACGGACTTCTCGATGTCGCTGGGCTCGTATCTCGACACGGGTGCGGGTTCGGGGCCCTTCGTTGTCGACCCGAAGTTCGGGGCGTTCGCCGACGAGATTCGGCGCTTCATGGACGACGTCGCCGCGGGCACGCCCAACGTTGACGCCTTCCGCGAGGCCATCGCGGAGGTGATGAACGCTTCGGATGATCCTGCGGTGCAGCGTGCCGGTGAGGAGATCCGCAAGTCTGGGCTGGCGGCCCAAGAGGCGCAGACGCTGTGGAAGGAAGCCAGCGGCGCGCTCGATGCCATCAACGAGTCCGCTTCTGGTGCCGCCATTTCGGTGCGCGAGCTGGTCGAAGCAACGAACAGGTGGATCAAGAACGACGAGTTCGTCGCCGGGCTCGAAAAGCAAGCCGCCCTCCAGCGTGAGCTGGCCTCCATTGGAGATCCGCGCCAGCGCTATGTCACGGGGGAACTGAGCAAACTCGAGGGCGACGCCAGCGCCGACCAGATCGCGCGCGCCACGGCCGCGGCGGAGGCGATGTACGACGCGCAACAGCGCATCGCGGCAGGCGAGAAGGCGGCGAGCGACGCGACCCGCGAGCGGCAGCGGCTCGAGCGTGAGTGGCAGCGAGATGCCGAGCGCGTGTGGCAGTCGACCCGCACCGAGGCGGAAAAGTACGCCGCCGAGCTAGAGCGGTTGAACGAACTGTTGCGGCGCGGCGCCATCGACCAGGAGACGTACGGGCGTGCTGCCGCGAAGGCGGCTGAAGAGCTCGCCGCGGCGCGGAAAGCGGCCGCCATCGAGTCCCTGTCGAAGTCCAACGACCCGCTTGCTGGCGTGTAGCTGGCGACGTTCCAATATTTCGACAGCCTCGGCACCGAGGCGGAACGCACCGCGGACCTGATCGCCGGAACGTTCAGCAGCCTGGAGGACGCATTCGCCGCTTTTGCCACAAGCGGGAAGGTTGATTTCGGCTCGCTGGTCGACTCGATGCTCGCTGACTTGGCGCGTTACGCTGCCAAACAGGCCATGCTCGGCTTGGTCGGCATCGGCCAGCAGGCTCTCGGCGGCGTGTTCGGCGGCGGCGCAACGGGCGGCATCGCTGCCGGCTTCGCTGGCTCCGGCCCGCTCTACGCCGACGGCGGCTTCACCGGCAACGGTGGCAAGCACGAGCCGGCCGGTATTGTGCATCGCGGCGAGTTCGTCTTCAGCAAGGCCGCGACGTCCCGCATGGGCGTCCGCACGCTCGAGGCTATGCACCAGAGCGCGGTGCGGGGCTACGCCGACGGCGGCTTCGTGGGGCGGGAAGCGAGCCGCTTGGCGACATATGTGAATGATGCCGGCGGCCGCGCCGCCGGTCCAGCCGCGCCGCTAAAGGTCACCATCAACAACAACGCGCCAGGCGTCGACGTGTCGGCGCAGCAGTCACCTGACGGTGGCGTCCAGATCGACATCCGCAAGATGGTGCGGGGTGAGATGCAGTCGGCATTTGAGGATGGTGCGTTCGACCGGGTTGGCGCCAGGCGGTTCGGATGGCGGAGGGTAATGTCGTGACGAAAGCCCGGCCTCGCGCCGGGCTTTCCGTCGAGAGATTTGCTCTTACATCCATATGATCATCGCAGAAATTGTGCTGGAGTGAGTGCCAATCGCTCACTCGGCAATGGCGCGGTATGGTAATTGGAGCTATGCGCTCGCCATATTCAATCCTACGCAACATCATCAGCTTTGCGGCTGCGGCAGGTATCTTAGCCATCCTGCATGAATTCGGCGTCAAGTATGCCGAGCAGAGAGGGTGGTATGACAACCTCCCGTCTAGGGTCGAGCAGTTCGCTATACATCTTTCATCTGCAGTTGAGCCGACTTGGGTTAAGTTAGCCATTGCCTTCATTGCCGGAATAGCCATTACTCTTTGGACAGATAAGTATATTAAAAAATACACCAATCTGATTGGCGCGACATCAAAATTAGAACAAAAGAATGCGGATAGAGTATTATTGAGATTGCGGTTCTCTGGTCGAGCTGAAGCGCCGGTATCTCTATTTGAGGAAAATATATCGTCATGGTTTGTCTACTGGAGCCCATCTGCCAATTCGCGCACAGATAGCGGGATGACGCTTTTTTCCATCCCGCCAAGCTGGGTAATATTTATCGTTTTCGATAAAAGTGTTACGTATCGGCAGTTGACGGTTAATTTTGTTGGCGAACGAACACCCACTGCGCAGGTGCGGCAGACAACCGACCGTTCGGCCGTCATCACCATAGATGGCCATATGCCCAGCTGCGAAATTGAAATTCTAAGCCGCGTTTAGAGTTCCTATAAGTGCGATTCCCGGCCCCTGCGCCGCGTCACCGAGTCCCGTCTTGTTCTCTTTTTGTTCTCGTGCTTCCATAGCGACCCAAGGAGGCCGCCATGTCCGACGCACCCAACGAACCGCAACCGCTGACCGTCACCGAAGGCGAGATCGACGAGACGATCGCGAGCTTTGACGGCGACATGCGCGCCGCCATCAAGGCCCTGCTCATAGGCCAGCAGTACCTGGAAATCACGCTCGAGATGGCGCGCCAGGAGGCCAGCTGGGGTTATGTGCGGGGGCGGCCGTCGCGGAAGCTAAAGGCCGTGAAGGAGGGGTGAGATGGTTCAGCGAGAGAAGCGGCGCTACACGGCGAGCGAGGCCACCGAAATGCAGCGTGAGTTGCGCGAGCTCCACCACAAGGTCCGCACCTGAGCCGGGAAGGTTCCGCCCGGCACGACGATCTATGCCCTGATTGAGGTGCTGAACGGCGACCTCATTGTTATGGACGGTCAGCTCAACGCGACCATCCACAACCTCACCTATGAGTGGCCGCCGGGCAGCCGCGGGCTGCCGTGAGGGGGTAAGTGTCAGAAATGCACGCTCGAAAACACCTCCCCAAAAAAAGTGCATCGCATTTTGGGAACGTTGGTTTTGCGATAGCGTTTTTCCGAGGCGGTTTTCCGGTGCAACGACAGCGCAATGTGTGATACAGGTGTCCTACAAATTGCGCGTCATACTGAACCGCATTGACGTGAAGAATGGGTCCGGCAAATGACCAAGCGTGAACTTAGTGAGACGCTAAAAGCCTTGGAGCATACGCGCAAGGCTGCAACGCAGTCCAAGAAGGCGGCGCTGGAGCACCTTAAGAAGCTCGGTATTGTTGATTCACGCGGCAACCTAACCGCTCACTATCGCGAGGATCGCATCGCCTAACGAACGTTAGCGCCTTGCATAGCCTCACCACGTCATTCGTACTCGGCTACCATGGGTGCTCTCGCTCGGTAGCGGATGACCTATTGGCTGGAAAGCCATTCAACCAAAGCGAAAACCCTTGGGACTGGCTAGGCTCAGGGGTTTATTTCTGGGAGTCCAATCCCAGCAGGGGATTGGAGTTTTATCGAGAAGTTTGCCAGCGCAAGCGGCAAGACGATAGCGACGCAGCAGTGGTCGGGGCAGTTATAGATTTGGGCTTCTGCCTGGATATGGCTACCTCGTCGGGCGTTGCCGCGATCTGCAAAGCGCATCGCGACATGAAAGAGGTCTTCAAGGCGCTCGGAAAGCCTATGCCCAAGAACATTCTTGGGAAAGATTTGCTTCGCCGGAATCTCGATTGCGCGGTGATAAATTACCTTCACGGCAGCCGTAGAGACGGGAAGCTAGAGGCATTCGACTCCGTTCGCGGAGTGTTTATTGAAGGGCGACGCGCATATCCCGGCGCAGGTTTCTATAAAAATACCCACGTCCAAATTTCTGTATGTAACCCTGAGAAAATTAGAGGCGTTTTTCGAGTGCCGCCGGGGGATTTATTATAGACGCCAGGAGCCCGAAGCCGAGCCCCTGGCGTGTGGCTGTCACATCAGCTCGGCAAACGCCCTGACATCTTCCAGCGTGGCCTCATAAGGCCGCTGGCACCCGCCAAGCCGCACCGTGTTGCGATCGTCCGTCACCATGTAGCCCTCGCCGTAATAGCGGGACCAATGGCGTGCGGGCGCCTTCTGCAGGCGAAAGCCCGCCTTGGCGAGGCGGCGGCGGATAGCGGATTCGGAAATGCGCATGGTCATTCTCCTGATGATTGGGGAGTGCTGACTTCGATGCGCTGAGAGCCGGGGCGGATCAGTCATGTCCGCGGCGGTCACTTCGCCTCCACCCTCATGCAGAGAATTTCGCAGGCGGATGGAGGGTGCCGGAGGTCGTGGCTACGGTCAAGGCTCTCACTTGCCTTCCACGATAACCTGCCTGGCAATTGCGTCTATGCGCCTGCGGGTGACGTATAAAATTAGTGGTATTTTGGGGAGCAAGCCGGGCCTTGCTGAGCTCCACCATACGATGACCAACAACAACCTTGCTCCATTCGCGCACTTTATTCGGTAAGTCGCCTCGTGCTGCGGAGGAATAACAATTTGCTCATCGTTGTAACGATGCCGATTGACAGTCGATAACACCACCGCTCGCGTGCTGTCGGCAGCAAAGACAAACGTTTCGAGCTTCGGCAACGTCCATATCTTTTCGATAACTATCGAGTGCTTGCCCTCATTGCGGATGACTAACGAACCGCAATCTGGATCACTGGAATTGGAGGCAATTAGAACTCTCGGTCATCCGCTGCTCATTATCCTGATACCGAGCGAGGTACTCAGCACGGCGCCCCAGATCGACAGCCAGAATGTCCAGTCAGCTTTAGACATGCCTCTCCTCACACCAACAGCATCATGCCACTGCAAAAACTCGGTGTCACGCCGCGATGCTGGAGGGCGGGGTGGAGGGAATTGGAATTGCTTTAAGCAGAAGGTTAGATGGGCGGAAGAACCTTGAAGTACGCCATAAAGAAATCGTCACATCCCATCGACATTCTGTGCCAATCCTTCTTGCTCGTGACGCGGCATTGTATATCTAGATTCTGACTCACGTGTCGATTAGTTATAGACAATTCAAGTCTAGTTTCAATGTAATTTGTTGAAATTCCCTTCGAGCTGGCCCATAAAATATCATACTCTTTTCTAGAAAACGATGCGTCTATTTCGATATCAAAGGTAATAATATCTCCTGGCCGTAAATAATACCTAGGGTCCTTCACGTAACTTTTGCTTATTCCTCCATCATGTATCATTGATAGCTGGTCCCTAAAGAGGGAGTTTCCAAATGAGTCGGTAATTCTAATTATCTTCGGGACATTATATTCCTCAGACATTCCCTTTACCCGATAAAATTGCTTGATTGAATCAATTATGTCGCCACTGTAGCAAATGACTTGCTCAGCTTCGCGCGCGCTGATCGGGTTTGCGTGCGCGAGTTTATTTCTTGGTTGCACCAAGCGGCTCATGATGGCGCGGGCCATGTCAAGCCCCTGAGGAAACGCGGCGGACAGAGCTAATTTAAAGTAACATTTATAGTATTTTTCCTTGCATATCAGAGATATTAGCTCGTCGAGCAAAAGTGCGTCGACGTAGCGAATGTATCGCCCAGGATTACGTTTAATGCGCCCTTCAGCCTTTTCTCTGGTTTCTTTGTTGAATAGATGCTGCCCGTCGCTATCGACGGCGGTGCTTAGATCCCCGTATACTGGGGTAAGCAGTTCATGCGCCAATGATCGAAGCCAATGTTCCAGCGATTCGAGTCTTGATCGGCAATAGCTGCGAATCTCATCGACGGACTCCCCCTCGCCCATGACTGCGCTCCGGTCGGCTAATTATGAATCGGGTAATTATATGCGGGCTATCGCACGGGCGCACTCACCCGCTCGAGATTTTCGTCCGCCTCCATAGCCGCGGCGGTGTCTTCAACACACCACCCCCACCGCCTCGTCTAGCGCCCGGCGCGCGACCACCAGCCGCTGCCAAGTCTCCCGACTTGCCCTGACAATCGCTAGCCGGTCCTCAAGCGTCAGCGACGGCCTGCGGGCGGTGTGGAGCGCATAGGAATGGTCCTCCAGCGCTGCCTCGAGTTCGGACAGCAGGTCGGTGAGGTTGGGGTTGTCTGTCATGGTGCGGTCCTTCGGCATGGGTGAGGCGGCTCGTGCCGTCGACTCGGTTACCCTCTGCTCCTCATTAGGAGTGAGCAATGCCCAAGCTGAAAGAGAGCGCCACCGATCTTCAAGCAGCCCGGAACGACACCCTACCGCGCTCGTGCCCGCCACGCGGCCTGCGCCGGGAGGAGGCCGCAGCATACATCGCTGTCTCACCCTCGTTCTTCGATCAAATGGTCAAGGATAAGCTGATGCCGCGCGCCAAAAAGGTGGGTGGCAGAAACATTTGGGATCGGCACGCTCTCGATAGATACTTCTCGAAGCTGCCGGGCGGCGATGATGAAGGCGAGGACGACGAGTGGGATTTCGCGGTGTAGCCCCGCCGCCCGGCTACCCCACCAGGACTACGCCCGCGCCGCGGGCTGCGTCGCCGGTTTCAACGAACTGTATGCCGGCGGCCTCGAACGTCTGTCGAAGCACGACCAGCGTGGCGTGCTGTGGTTCGGATTTGCCACCCTCGAAATTGCGGATGGTGGCATTTCCGATGCTCGCGGCATCGGCCAGGTCCTGCTGGGACCAATCGAGGAGCGCGCGTGCGGCTCGGCATTGTGCAGCTGTGATCATTTTCTGACTTTACAAGCCCGGCACGAAAAACGCTACCCGTGGCGAATATCGCTTGCATAAACGTTAATAGATCGTTTATGGCTATCTATAGCGAAAATCGCTAGCGAGGTTCATAAATCATGGGCTGCACCCCGATTCAAAGGCTCGCCGCGCTCGCGGCCGCCACCAGAGGCCAAATCGACCTAATCAATGCGATCGTTGATCCTGTCGTCAACCTGGCCACCGACCCACAGGAAGACGAGATAGACGCCCTCGTGACTGCGCTCGCCGCACTCGATCAGACGATTATGCGGTTGCCTGCCACAAGCCGCGACGACCTGCTGGCAAAACTGGTCGTCTGGCAGGAGCTCATCGCTGATCCGGGGTGCATCTATGAGGATGATCACTTGCCCCTGTTCGCCGTTCTGCAAGCCGACGTATTCCGGCTGGTTGCTCCCTAATCCAATCAGCCGGCGGCCACCACCCGCCGGCACAGCGGGGCGCTGATACCAAGAGGGGCGCCCCGCACCTATTCGGCCGCGTAGCTCAACGGGATAGAGTGCCGCCTTCTAAGCGGCAGGTGCCGGTTCGAGTCCGGCCGCGGCTACCAAGTCCGGTTGGAGAGCGCTTGACGTCGAGAGAGGTCACCGGCTACAGTTTGAGTAGCGGTACTATCCGCATGCTCGTGAGGCTTCGGCCTCATTGGGCCTCGCGCGACGCAACCCATACTCGCGCACTTCATCCCTGACGTTAGCGCTCCATTGCGGAGCATCGGAACTGCTTTGTCTGCACATGCGGCAAGGCATTAACTGGCAATGCGCCTCGCGAGGCGCAAAAGGAGAAGTGTGATGAATGTTCTTAGCTTTGAGATGCAGCGCGCTGCTGAATGGCGGCTCAAGAAGGCCGAGCGTTTTCCGTCGGACGTCCGCAACGTCGATGCCGCCGAGCTATTGCGGAAGCTCGCGTCAATGTCTGCCTCGCCCGAACGCGAGAAGGCGTATTCGGAGGCTGTCGAAGAATACCTAGGCTCAGAAGACGCTGTGTCAGAAGCCCTGCGTGAGATCGGCTTCCATTCACGCCCCGCCTCTGCCGACGACGTGCTGGAGACGGTGACGGAGCGGATACGATCGATCGACCAGGACGAAGCGCGGCGGAAGTACATGGAAGCTGCCGGCCTCACCGAGGACGACCTCTGAGATCCACACCCCGTCGCCGTCACCAGCGGCGGCGGGGCACGTCTTCCCTGCCCTGCCGATTCCCGGCATTTCCGCCTTCGGTGGCGACTCGGTGGCGATGTGGTGAGCCCGTCGGGATTCGAACCCGAGACCCCATGATTAAAAGTCACGTGCTCTACCAGCTGAGCTACGGGCTCCCACGTCAGGGGGCTTAAGGGTTTCGGCCGGGGAAGGCAAGCCGCCCGATGCGGCATCCCCGCCTCACGCACAGCCGCGCGCATCACGTCGCCCCCTGCTGGTCGGGCATTCACATTTCCTGATGCCCGTCTTCTTGCGACATTGCATTATCGCAAGAGCGGCCTGTCGATCATACCGCTTCCGGTGGCCTGAGGCTGGGGCTAGCTTCCGACCATGAAATTCCGGTGATGCCGCGCTGCGGCTCGGCAATCCTATGCAAGGAGTGGGTCACATGGCCAAAGTTCTCGTCCTCTATTATTCCTCCTACGGTCACATCGAGACGCTCGCCCACGCGGTGGCTGAGGGCGCTCGCGAAGCTGGCGCCACGGTGGACGTGAAGCGCGTGCCGGAAACGGTGCCGGAAGAAGTCGCCAAGGCGAACCACTTCAAGCTCGACCAGGCCGCACCGGTCGCCACGGTCGATGACCTCAAGAACTACGATGCCATCATTTTCGGCTCGGGCACCCGCTTCGGCACGGTGACCTCGCAGCTGCGCAGCTTCATCGACCAGACGGGCGGCCTGTGGTTTACCGGCGCGCTGGTGGGCAAGGTGGGCTCGGTGTTCACGTCGTCGGCCACGCAGCATGGCGGCCAGGAATCCACCATCCTCGGCTTCATCCCCACTCTGCTGCATCACGGCATGGTCGTCGTCGGCCTGCCCTATGCCTTCCAGGGACAGATGGGCGTCGATGAGATCAAGGGCGGCTCGCCCTATGGCGCGACCACCATCACCGATGGCGACGGCTCGCGTCAGCCTTCGCAGGTCGAGCTCGACGGCGCCCGCTTCCAGGGCAAGCATGTCGCGACCATCGCCGGCAAGCTGCACGGCTGATCGGCCTCAAGCCTTCGGGCTGAAGGACATCTCGAATGGCCGGGCCTCGTGCCCGGCCATTTTCGTTGGGGGCGGCTTAGCGGGCGGGAATGTCGCCCTTCGCCCAGCCTTCCTTCACCTCGGCCTTGTGCGCCTCGAAGCGGCCCTCGCCGATGGCGGTGCGAATGCCCTTCATCAGGCTCTGATAATAGGCGAGGTTGACCCAGGTCAGCAGCATGGAGCCCAGCATCTCGTCGCAGCGGATGAGGTGGTGGAGATAGGCGCGGGAATAATCGCGTGCGGCCGGGCAGTCGCTCTCCTCGTCCAGCGGACGTGGATCGTTGGCGTGGCGCGCATTCTTCAGGTTGATCTTGCCGAAGCGGGTGAACGCCTGCGCGTGCCGGCCGGCCCGCGTCGGCATCACGCAGTCGAACATGTCGACGCCGCGCGCCACGCTCTCGATGATGTCGTCGGGCGTGCCAACGCCCATGAGATAGCGCGGCTTGTGCGCCGGCAGGATGGGCGCGACCACGTCGATCATCCCCAGCATCACGGCCTGCGGCTCGCCGACCGCGAGGCCGCCGATGGAATAGCCGGGGAAATCGATGTCGATCAGCCCGCGCGCCGATTCCTCGCGCAGTTCGGGATCGTCGCCGCCCTGCACGATGCCGAACAGCGCCCGCCCCTTCGGCTGCAGCTCGAACGCCTTCTTCGAGCGCTCGGCCCAGCGCAGCGAGAGGCGCAGCGCGCGGGCGATCTCCTCGCGGCTGGCGGGCAGCCGCACGCATTCGTCGAGCTGCATCTGGATGTCGGAGCCGAGCAGGCCCTGGATCTCGACGGAGCGCTCGGGGCTAAGCTCATGATAGCTGCCGTCGATGTGCGAACGGAAGGTGACGCCCTTCTCGTTCATCTTCCGCAGGCTGGCCAGCGACATGATCTGGAAGCCGCCGGAATCGGTCAGGATCGGGTGCGGCCAGCGCATGAATTCATGCAGCCCGCCAAGCTCGGCGACGCGCTCGGCGGTCGGGCGCAGCATCAGGTGATAGGTGTTGCCGAGCACGATGTCGGCACCGAGCTCGCGCACCTGCTGCGGGTACATGCCCTTCACGGTCGCAGCGGTGCCCACGGGCATGAAGGCCGGCGTGTTGACGATGCCGCGCGGGGTCACGACTTCGCCGAGGCGCGCAGCGCCATCGGTGGCCTTGAGGCGGTAATGGAAGTCAGTCGGATCGAGTTCGGTCATGAGCGGGCTTGTGGCAGCAAAAGGCAGGCATCGCCATAGGAATAGAAGCGGTAACCGGTCGCAATCGCGTGGGCATAGGCACGCTTCTGCACGTCATGGCCGATGAAGGCGGCGACCAGCATCACCAGCGTCGAGCGCGGCAGGTGAAAATTGGTGAGCATGCCGTCGATGAAGCGGAAGCGGCTGCCCGGCGTGATGAAGATGTCGGTCTCGCCGCGCCAGGCGGCAAGCAGGCCCTCCTCGGACGCCGCGCTCTCGATCAGCCGCGTAGCCGTGGTGCCGACGGTGACGATCCGTCCCCCCCGCGCCTTCACCGCGTTGAGCGCGTCGGCCGTCTCCGGCGAGACCTCGCCCCATTCGGCATGCATGCGGTGGTCGCTGGTGTCGTCGGCCTTTACCGGCAGGAAGGTGCCCGCGCCGACATGCAGCGTCACGCGGTGGGTCTCAACGCCGCGCGCCTCCAGCCGGGCGATCAGTTCCGGCGTGAAATGCAGCCCGGCGGTCGGGGCGGCGACAGAGCCTTCGTGGCTCGCGAACATGGTCTGGTAGT
>QFQD01000073.1 GCA_003241485.1 Ancylobacter novellus | reverse complement strand
TCCCGCCGAGCCGGGACAGCGCGTTGCCGTCAAGCTCGACCCGTTCTTCGCCGGCATGGTGGACCAGCTCGAAGAAACGCTGCGCCGCCCCGCGGCTACACGCGGCGCGCAGATAGGGGCCGCCATCAGTGCCGCGAAGCCCGTCGAGGTGAGCGCCAGCGCGCCGGCGCCCGTGCAGGCCGCGCCAGAAGTGCCGCCCGTGATCGCCCCCAGCGAGCCGGTCAGTTCCGCCGCGCCTATTCCGGAAATTCTGCCGCCCACCGCGACTGCGCGCGATCAGGCGCCCTCGCCGGAAGTCCTGCCGCCCAAGGTCGAGGATCGTCCCGCCTCCGGCGATCTGTTTGAACAGGAAATGGCCAGCCTGCTCGGTCGCACGCGACGCCCCTGAGCCGGCGAGCGCCGCCGCCGGGCGATGCCTCGGGCAAAGGCGGCGCTCCATCCCCGTCGACAAACAAAAACGGCGGCCCGCTTGGCACGGGCCGCCGTTTTGATTCAGTGCGGAGGCTGATCGGGCTCAGTCGTCGCGGTAGACGCGCTCGCGGCGCTCATGGCGCTCCTGCGCCTCGATCGACAGCGTCGCGATGGGGCGCGCTTCCAGCCGCTTGAGGGAGATCGGCTCGCCGGTCTCCTCGCAATAGCCGTAGGAACCATCGTCGATTCGTTCGAGTGCCGCGTCGATCTTGGCAATCAGCTTGCGCTGACGGTCGCGCGCACGCAGCTCGATCGCCCGATCCGTTTCCGAAGACGCCCGGTCGGCGATGTCCGGGTGGTTCTGATTCTCATCCTGAAGATGCTGAAGCGTCTCGCGCGCCTCGCGGAGGATGTCGTCCTTCCACTGCAGCAGCTTGTGGCGGAAGTACTCCCGCTGCCGCTCGTTCATGAAAGGCTCGTCCTCGCGGGGGCGATATTCCTGGTCGATCTCTACTGACATCGGCCCTCGTCCTCGTGTTCCGGGGTCACCCCACTCGGGCGCTGCTTATAGCCTTACGCATGGTCCCGTACAACATTTCTCGTCGTCATCTCCACGACATGAAATGCTGGATTTTTCAGCAGCTTGCGCGCCGAAAACGGGCAATGCGACAAAGGTCGGAAGCAGGCCGACGCGCGAGCGCGCCACGCCGGAGGCCGGGGGTGCCAGCGCCCGCTTATTCGAAACCGAGGAAGAAGGTGTAGGAGAGCGACACGCCGGCCTGGAACTGGTTGCGGTCGCCGCTCTCCGCCACGATCGGGCTGTTGGCGGCTTCATCCAGCAGGTACTCGTACTCGCCGAACAACGAGCCGGTGATGTTCTTGGTGAAGCGCTTGGAAATCTGCGCGCCGAGGCCGACCGAGTACACGCCGCCGCCCGCCTTATAGGGCGTGACGTTGTTGCCGAGCAGCTGGGCGAACGCGGCTTCCTGCGGGGTGATGCCGAAATAGGTGTCCATATAGCCGGAGCTGGCCAGCGTCATGCGCGGACCGGCCGACAGCGTGACGCCGCCGAGCTCCTCGCTGAAATAGATGGCGTCCGCCGCCAGATTGGCCACCACGCCCTCGAAGCCGCCAAAGCCGTACATCAGTTCGCCGCGCAGGCGCAGCCAGTCGACCGGGTACCACTGCGCGTAGCCACCGACGAGATAGGCGTAATCGATGTCCTTAAGGCCGCGCAGGTCCGGCGAATCGCTGGCACTGCGCTTCCACTCGAGGCCGCCGACGATACCAAGCTCGAAGGTGCCGCTGTCCCACAGGGCGATGCTGGGGTTGTCCTCGAAGCTGTCAAACTCGCTCAGCCGGTCGGCGCGCGAGATGCTGAACAGCGGGCGCACGGCGAGTTCGTAATCGTCCGACCCGTCGTAATCCGCCTTGGTGAACACATAGGCGCCGAGGGTCACCGTCCACTGGCGGTCCGGCGCGGGGGCGGGTTCCGCCTTGTAGACGGGCGCCGGCATGCCGACGTCAGCCGCGTTCGCCGCGGCCGCGAAGCCGAGAACACCCGCAACCACCACCAAACCCTTCAAGCCGACCGTCTGCATCGCTTAACCCCAAACCCTGTTCAACGACTGTCATACATGACCATACGGCGCCTGTGGTTGCCGAAAAGTCACTTAACGATAAGTGTTTGCGGCGGACGGCCGGTCGGCGCGCGACACTGTGGCCGTGCGACAGGGCGCCGTCGCCGCGCAAAGCCGCCCGCGAATGCCTATATTGACCGCGACCACAACCCGACCAGCGGAGTTCCGCCCCGAATGCTGCGCCTTCTTCTGCTCCGCCACGCCAAATCCGCGTGGCCCGACGGCGTCGCCGACCGTGACCGCCCGCTGGCCGAACGCGGCAAGCGCGGGGCGGTGGCGATCGGCAGCTATATGGCCGAGAACGGTCTCCTCCCGGCGGTGGCGCTCGTGTCGCCGGCGCGGCGCACCATCGAGACCTGGGACATCGCCACCCGCGGCTGGCCCCCGCACACGCCCCCCACTTATGAGGACGCCCTTTATGAAGCCTCGCCCGACGCGCTGCTCGCGGTGGTGCGACGCCAGACCGGCCGCTCGCCCTTGCTGATCGTCGGGCACAATCCCGGCATGGAGGGCCTCGCCGCACTGCTGCTCAAGCGCGCCCACCGCACCCGCGTGCTGCCGAAATACCCGACAGGGGCTCTCGCGGTGATCGACCTGCCGGCCGGGGAATGGAGCGGGGTGGCGCCCGGCGAGGGAACGCTGGAGCGCTTCGTGACCCCGCGCGCGCTCGGCGTGGCGAAGACCGACGCGGACTGAGCTGCACGAGCATCGGAAGGACCTGCAGTGCCCTCTTGGTACGAGACGATCATCGACGAGGCGCGGCTGACCGCGCAGACGCTACTGGACCGCGCGGAAGACCTCGCCAGCCCGACGCTGCGCCTCGGCATCACCGGCCTGTCGCGCGCCGGCAAGACGGTGTTCACCACCGCGCTGATCCATGCGCTGATGCGCGGCGGGCGGCTGCCGGTGTTCCGCGCGATGCATGAGGGCCGCATCGCCGGCGCCCGGCTGGAACCGCAGCCGGACGACGACGTGCCGCGCTTCGACTATGAGGGCCATCTGGCGACCCTTGTCGACGAGCGCCGCTGGCCGGATTCGACGCGCCGCATCAGCGAGTTGCGCCTTGCCATCGATTACGCCCCGGCGCGCGGGGGCCGGCGCACGCTTACCCTCGACATTGTCGACTATCCCGGCGAATGGCTGCTCGATCTGCCGCTACTGGAGCAGGACTACGCCACCTTCGCCGCGCAGAGTTTGAAGCTCGCCCGCGCGCCGGCCCGCCAGGCGCTCGCCGCACCCTTCCTGGCCGAGCTGAAGGCGACCGAGCCGGACAGGCCGGCGGATGAGGCCACGGCGCGCCGCCTCGCCAGCCTGTTCACCGACTATCTCGCCGCCTGCCGCGCGGAAACCGTGTCGATGAGCCTGCTGCCGCCTGGCCGCTTCCTCATGCCCGGCGACCTCGACGGCTCGCCCGCGCTCACCTTCGCGCCGCTCGACCTGGAGGAAGGCCGCGAGCCGCCGGCCGGTTCGCTGCACGCGATGATGAAGCGGCGCTACGACGCCTATAAGGACACGGTGGTTCGGCCCTTCTTCCGCGACCATTTCGCCCGGCTGGACCGGCAGATCGTGCTGATCGACGTGCTGGCCGCGCTCAATGCCGGACCGGCGGCGCTGGCGGATCTGGAATCCGCGCTCGACGGCATTCTGAATGCGTTCCGGGTCGGCCGGAATTCCTGGATCGAAGCGCTGTTCCGCCACCGCATCGGCAAGGTTCTGTTCGCCGCCACCAAGGCGGACCATCTGCACCACACCAGCCACGACCCGCTGGAGGCGATCCTGCGGCGGCTTGTCGAGCGGGCGCTGGCGCGGGCCCACAGCGCTGGCTCGGAGATCGACGTCGTCGCGCTTGCCGCCGTGCGGGCTACCCGCGAGGCGATGGTGAAGCGCGGCCGCGCCCACCTTCCCGCCATTGTCGGCGTGCCGGAGGCCGGCCAGCACGGCGCCGACGCCTTTGACGGGCTGGCGGAGGCCGCCGTCTTCCCCGGCGACCTGCCGGAGGCGCCGGCCTCCCTGTTCGACCCCGGCGTCGGCTTCAAGGGGCTGTCGGACGCGCATGGCGGCGATTTCCGCTTCCTGCGGTTCCGTCCGCCGCTGGTGGAGCGCAACGGCGATGGCGAAGCGCTCGCCCTGCCCCATATCCGTCTCGATCGTGCCCTCGAATTCCTCCTCGGCGACCGCCTGAAATAGAGCAGAGATGACCGACCGTTCCCCCCGCCGCCCGCAGGCCTTCCGGCTCGACGACCCCGATGTGGTGCTGGCCGACGACGGCCGCCCCGTGCCGCGCGGCGCCATCGTCGTCACGCCCGCCCGGCCGCAGGAAGATGTGATCGAGGAACTGCCGCCGCCACCACCCTCGACCTCGCGCTGGGGCACGCTGTTCTGGTCCGGGCTCGGCGGCCTCGTCAGTCTCGGCATCGGCCTCGCGGTGTCGAAGCTGATCGAGGACCTGTTCGCCCGCGCGGACTGGCTCGGCTATGCCGGCCTCGGCTTTGCGGCCGCGCTGGCACTGGCCACCCTGGCCATCGTCGCGCGCGAGCTGTTCGGGCTTATGCGGCTGAAAACGCTGAACCAGCTGCGCAGCCGCGCCGCGCTGGCGCTCGAGAAGGACGACCGCCGCCTCGCCGAGCAGGTGACGCGCGAATTGCTGGCGGTCACCAAATCCTCACCGCGCCTGTTCCGTGCCCGCACCGAACTCGACGCCCATCTGGATGCGATCATCGACGGCGGCGATCTCGTGCGCCTCACCGAACGCCAGCTGATGGCGCCACTCGATGCGGAGGCGACGCGGCTTGTGTCGAACGCCGCCAAGCGCGTCTCGGTCGTGACGGCGGTGTCGCCGCGCGCGGCGGTGGATCTCATTTTCGTGCTGGTCACGGCGGTCGGGCTGGTGCGCCGTCTGGCACAGCTCTATGGCGGGCGCCCCGGCGCGCTCGGCATGATCCGGCTGTTCCGGCAGGTGGTGGCGCATCTGGCCGTCACCGGCGGCATGGCGGCCGGCGATTCGCTGATCCAGCAGGTGGTCGGGCACGGCATTGCCGCAAAGCTCTCGGCCCGCCTCGGCGAAGGCGTGGTCAACGGCCTGCTCACGGCACGGCTGGGGCTCGCGGCGATCGACGTGACGCGCCCCCTGCCCTTCGCCGCCCTGCCCGCCCCGGCGCTGACGGACGTCGCCTCCGGCCTCATCGCGCGGCAGGAGAAGGACGGGGCCTAGCGCGCGCCCGCTACACCGGGCCGGCCAAGCTCAGCCCTGATGTTCGGGGGTGCGCACCACCAGACCGTCCAGCGCGTCGCTGATCTTGATCTGGCACGACAGGCGCGAGGTGGGCTGCACGTCGGAGGCGAAGTCGAGCATGTCCTCTTCCATCGGTCCCGGCTCGCCCGTGGCGGCCACCCAGGCCGCGTCGACATAGACGTGGCAGGTAGCGCAGGCGCAGGCGCCGCCGCATTCGGCGTCGATCCCCGGCACACCGTTGCGGATTGCCGCTTCCATCACAGTTGAGCCGGATTGTGCCTCCACGGTGCGTTCCGTTCCGGTGGAGTCGATGAACGTGATCTTGGGCATGGTGGGGAGCTTCGACGTCTGGAAGGTTTAAAAGGAAGGGTTGCCCTAGATAGCCTCCGTCAGCCGGGAATGCCAGCGCGGCGAGGCTGCGGCCAGCCTGAAGGATACCATCCAGATTCGCTGCCGCCGGAGAGCCAAGAAGCGGACCTCGCCTCAGGTCTGAATCGTTCGTTACCGGGCATGGTGAACAGCCCGTTAACGATAACCTCAATCGGCACATTAACCCCAGTTCCATTTTTATTGGGCAAGAGCGTAGGATAAAGGTGCGGTGAAGTAACGCTGCTCACGTCAAGCACGGTGATGTTTTAACGCCGGGCACTATTTGATGCGAGCAACGTTGGATCATCGTGGATCCCCGGCCCGACGGCGAAAGCCGATCGGAGTTGCGTACGGACCGGAGGCAGGCGCCGATGTCGACGAATACGAAGAAGGTTCACCAGGATCCCGCGGAGGCCGCGCTATCGGCCATCGAGGAGGCCCTGAGTCTCGACCTCACCAGCGATGACGACAACGCCGCCTCCGACCATGGCGACGACGGCTTCGATCTGCCCCCTGCACGCGAACCGAACGGACCGCGCATCGAAGAGCGCAGCCGCTCCACGCTCGACGAGCCGCTCGGCGAGGAACAGACCTTCCTGAGCGCCAGCGATCTGGAAGCCGAGGAAGACGCCGGCACCGAGTTCGGCCACGCCGACTTCGAGCTGCCGCTGGAAACCGCGGCGGAGCAGGTCGAGCCCACCTTCGATTTCGGCTTTGAGGGCCAGACGCGCGGCGACTTCACGCCGGATGTGAGCCTGCGCGCGCCCGACGTGACCGCGAGCGGCACCCTCGCCGCCGGCCCGGAGCTTGCCGCCCTCGCCCCGGCCGCAGCGGCCGCCGTCGCGACGACCGCCGCCTCCGAGGCGCCGCGTGGCACCACCCGCGCCGCGAAGCCCGAGCGCCGCGCGGCCAATGACGACCGCCAGACCATCGGCCAGCTGCTCTCCGCGCTGCAGCGCCGCCCGCCGGCCACGCCGTATTTTCTCGCCGCCGGCGCCTCCGCCGCGTGGCTCGGCATTGGTGGCGTGCTCACCTATCTGCATGTCGGGCAGGCGGGCATCGACGCCTTCTCCGCCCCCGCTCTGCTGGCGACCGCCGCCGGACTTGTCGTTCCCCCGGTCTTCTTCTTCGTGCTGGCGGCCATGATCAGCCGCATGCAGGAAATGCGCATCGTCGCGCACTCCATGGCGCAGGTGGCCATCCGCCTCGCCGAGCCCGACCACGGCACCACCACCGAGGCGGTGGTGAATGTCGGCCAGGTCGTGCGCCGCGAAGTCGCCGCCATGGGCGACGGCGTGGAGCGCACCATCGCCCGCGCCAGCGAGTTGGAAGCCCTGGTGCGCACCGAGATTTCCACGCTCGAAAACGCCTATGAAGAGAACGAGGTGCGCATGCGCCACCTCATCGAGCGCCTTCAGGCCGAGCGCGAGATCATCCTCAGCCACGCCGACCACATCCGCGACGCGATCTCGACCGCGCACTACTCCTTCGCGACCGAAGTGAGCGGCGTCAGCGACCGTATCAATTCGACGGTGCTCGATGCCGCCGACCGCGTGACCAACACGCTGTCGGAGAAGGGCGAGCACATCACGCTCGCGCTCGGCCGCGTCGGCGACACCATCATCGACGCCCTGACCGAGAAGGGCGGCGACCTGATCGACCGCCTGCAGGCGACCGGCACGGACGTCAACACCAACCTGTCCGACGCCAGCGAGCACCTCATCTCGACGCTGAGCACGCAGAGCGACGAGATCAGCCAACGCCTCTCCGGCGTGACCGCCAACCTCACCGACACGCTGCAGACCCGCACCGACGAGATCGGCCAGAAGCTGCTGAGCACCGCTTCCGAGCTGTCCAATGTGGTGACCTCGCGCACGCAGGAACTGAGCGACAAGCTGAACGCGACGACGGAGAACCTCACCGACACGCTGACCGCGCGTTCGGACGAGATCACCGATGCGCTGGTCGGCACCGGCACCCGTCTCGCCGACGAGATCGCGGTGCGCGCCAACGAGGTCAACCAGACCCTGCGCGCCACCGGCGATTCGCTGGTGCTCGACATGTCGGTCCGCGGCGGCGAAGTCGTTCGCAAGCTGGAAGAGACCGGCAACCGCGTCGCCGAGACCATCACCGTGCGTGGCGACGACCTTGCCGACCGCATCGCCGACACCGGCAACCGCATCTACGACACCATCGCGGTGCGTGGCAGCGAGCTTGAGCGCCTGCTCGGCGAAACCGGCCAGCGCGTGGTCCACCAGCTCTCCGAAGCCGGCGCCAACGCCCACGACACGCTCGCCGAGGCCGCCGACCGCTTCTCGCAGGACATCAATTATCGCGGCACCGCGATGAGCGACCAGCTGGCCCAGGTCGGCGCGGAAGTGGCGAACGCCATTGCCGCCCGCGGCACCCGCGCCAACGACCAGTTCCGCGAGACCGCGGAAGCGCTGACCGCCACGCTTGGCAACCGCGCCGATGCCGTGCGGGAGATGCTCGGCTCGCGCCTCAAGGCGATCGAGGAAACCGTCACGGTTCAGGGCGCGGAAGTCGCCGACCGCATCGCCACCGACGCAAACCTGCTCGGCCGGCAGATCACCGACGGCCTGCGCGATTTCGAGAATGTGCTGCAGGGCCAGGGCGGCGCCGTGGTCCAGCGCATCACCGAGCGCGTCGATGCCATCACCCGCGCGATGGACGACAACCTCTCGGGCTTCGACGACCAGATCACGGCCAAGACCGAGACCATCGCCGCCTCGCTCGACCTGCGCATCGCCAACATTGAAGGCGTGCTGGATCGCGGCGTGGAAGGTCTCAACGAGACGCTGGCCGGCCGCACCCAGGAATTCGCCCAGACCATGACGGAGGGCGCCCGCCTCGCCACCGACGCGATGGACAAGTCGCTCGGCGTGCTGGACGGCTTCTTCAGCCAGCATGCGCAGGACGTGACGGCCAACATTGGCGAGCGCATCGACCTTGCCGCCCGCACCATGACGGAGGGCGCTGCCAAGGCCAATGAGGCGATGAGCCACTCGCTCGACGTGCTCGGCAAGTTCTTCGACGATCGGGCGATCACCGTCACCGAGCAGCTCTCCGAGCGCATCGAGCAGGTCGACCGCACCCTTGCCGCCCGCGCGATGGAAATCGCCGACACGCTGGATATCCGCGTCAACCGCTTCGAGGAAACTGTCGTCGGCCGCATGGACAATGTCGCCACCTCGGTCGAGGTGCGTGGCGCGGCCATGGCCGATCTGCTCGGCCAGCGCATCGGTGCCGTCGCCGGCCAGCTGCGCAACGAGGCGAGCGAGATCGAGAGCAGCCTCACCTCGCTGGTCGACAATGTCAGCCGCACGCTGGTCGACCGCGCCGGCGATGTGACCTCGCTCTTCGACAGCCGCACGGAAGAGCTCGCCCGCATCGTCGAGGAGCGCGGCAACGGCCTGCTGGCCTCGCTGGAAGACCGCAGCCTCGGCATCACCAGCGAGATTTCCCGCGCCAGCTCCGAGCTGCTCGCCGCGATCGACGATCATCGCGACAACATGGTGCGCGCGCTCGACACCACCCGCACCGGCGCGGTGGACGACATCATGCGCGCCAGCGAAGACCTGCTGCACACACTGGAGACCCGCTCCGACGCCATCGTGAACGCGTTCGAGCAGGCCACCGGCGGCCGCACCGAGCAGCTCATGCAGATGAGCGACGAGGTGCTGAACACGGTCGAACAGCGCACCGCCGGCCTTCTGGACGCCTTCCAGCGCTCCAGCCAGAACACCGCGGGCGAGATGGCCCGGATCGGCGACGACCTGCTGGCCAATCTCAACAACCAGAGCGGCGACGTGGTCTCCGCCCTCCAGCAGCTCAGCGGCCAGGTCACGGGCGAGATCGCCCGCGCCGGCGACGCGCTGCTCACCGAGTTCGACGGACGCGGCTCGCACCTCGTCGACACGGTCCGCCATGTCAGCGGCCAGGTGGTCGACGAGATCGCCCGCGCCAGCGACGCCCTGCTGGCCGAATTCGACGGGCGCGGCTCGCAGCTGGTCGATACGGTGCGCCAGACCAGCGACGTCACATCCGCCGAGTTCACCCGCCTCACCGACACCTTCATCCGCACGCTCGACGAGCGCGGCACCAGCCTGGTCGATGCGGCCCGCCAGACGGCGGAGTTCGCCTCCACCGAGCTGTCGCGTGTCAGCGAGGAGTTCATCGGCAATCTGGATGGGCGCGGCAGCAACATTGTCGACGCGGCCCGCCAGACCGCCGAATACACCTCCGGCGAGCTCAGCCGCCTGACCGAGGAGTTCATCGGCGCGCTGGAAGGACGCGGCGGCACCATCGTCGACGCGGCCCGCCAGACCACCGAATACACCTCCGGCGAACTGAACCGCCTTGCGGAAGAGTTCATCGGCGCGCTGGAAGGCCGTGGCGGCACCATCGTCGATGCGGCCCGCCAGACGACCGAGTTCACCTCGGGCGAGCTGTCGCGCCTCACCGAAGAGTTCGTCAGCACCCTGGAAGGGCGTGGCGCCGGGCTCATCGAGTCGATCTCCGAGAGCGGCCGCGCCGCTGTCTCCGAGATCGCCGCCACCAACCAGGCGCTGCAGGGCGACGTGTCCTCGCTGCTGGAGCGTCTCGGCGACGTCAACATCCAGCTGCAGGACGTGCTCTCCTCGTCGGCGACCAACCTCGCCTCCATCGAGCAGACCATCACCGAGCGGCTGGGCAGCTTCCAGAGCACCGTCGACAGCGTCGACGAGGCCAGCCGCGTCGCTTCGACCCGCATGGACGAGCAGATCCGCGAGTTGCGCACCGTCTCCACCAGCGTGCTGCAGGATGTCACCGCGCTCAGCCAGAACTTCGGCGAGCAGGCAAACATCATCACCAGCGTCGCCAGCGCCCTCGGCGCAGCGCACGAGAACCTGGACGAGACGCTCGGCGGTCGCCACGAGGCGCTGCTGGCCCTTGCGCAGGACGTCGGCGGGCGCGCCAGCGAGCTGGACGGACGCCTCGCCGCCTATACCCGCTCGCTGGAGGAGACCTTCAACCGGGCGGAACAGCGCGCGAGCGAACTGTCCAAGTCGATCCTCGCCTCCACCAGCGAGTCGGCCGAGGCCATCATCGCCCAGCAGGAAGAGCTGCGCAGCGCGACCGAAAGCGGCCGCGAGCGCACCCTCGCCGTGCTGCGTGAGACCTATGAGCAGGCCGTGCGCGAAGTGAGCACGCTGATGGGCGAGGCCAGCCAGGGCTTCACCGGCACGGCCGAGGAGCTGCGCAGCTCCGTCGCCGACATCAAGATGCTGCTGGAGACCACCCGAGAGGAGATCAAGCGCGGCATTCTGGAGCTGCCCGAGGAAACCGAGGCCAACGCCTCGGCCATGCGCCGCACCATCGCCGAGCAGATCAAGGCGCTGGCCGAGCTGAACGACATCGTCTCCCGCCACGGCCGTTCGCTGGACGTGGATACGGGTGTGCGCACTGCCCGTGCGCCGGCCCAGCCCGCGCCGGTCGCGGCGGCGCCCGCGCCGGCCCCTGCCCCGGTGGCGGTGGCTCCGGCGCCGGCTCCTGTTGCCGCGGCGCCGGTGGCCCCCGCCCCTGCTCCGGTCGCGCCGGCACCGGCCCCGGCTCCTGTCGCGGCACGCCCCGCGCCGGCGCCGGCCCGTGTGGAGCCGGCCCGTGCCGTCCCGCCGCGCTTCGAGCCGGCGCGTCAGGCCGCTCCGGCTCGTCCTGCCCCGGCTCCCGCTCCCGCCCAGCGCCGCCCGGCACCTGCGCAGCCTTCCGCACGCTCCACATCCAATCCGGAAGGCCAGGGCAGCGGATGGCTCTCCGAGCTGCTCGCGCGCGCCGACACGGACGGCCCCTCGCTGGCCCCTAATGCCCCGCGTCCGCGCGGTCAGGCGGCGCGGGCCACGCAGGCCGATCGCCCGGTGCACCACGCGATCGAATCGCTGGACTCGCTCTCGGTCGACATCGCCCGGATGATCGACCATGAGGCGGCCGTCGACCTGTGGGAGCGCTACAAGCGCGGCGAACGCAACGTCTTCACCCGCCGCCTCTACACCATGCAGGGTCAGCAGACCTTCGAGGAAATTCGCCGCAAGTACCGCCGCGACCTCGAATTCCGCGACACGGTCGACCGCTATATCGGCGAGTTCGAGCGCCTGCTGGACCAGGTCTCGCGCGATGACCGCGGCCAGGCGATGACGAAGACCTACCTGACCTCCGACACCGGCAAGGTCTACACCTTGCTCGCCCACGCCGCCGGCCGCTTCGACTGAGCGGCCAGCAATGCTGGAATGCAAAAAGGGCCCCTCGCGGGGCCCTTTTCTTTAGGCGACTGGCCCTTCGTTTCCCCGGCCCAGCGGAGGCGAAGCGCCGAGGCGCGATCTCGCGCAGCAATCCTCCGAAGGCCTATCCGGGATGACCGAAGGGCCGCGACAGGGGGAGGACTAGGTGGCGGGCCACCGCCCGCCAGCAGCCTGCTGTCGCGACACGAAAAAGGGCCCGCGAAGGGCCCTTACTTTCAGCACTGTCATCCCGGCGGAGCGCAGCGAGAGCCGGGACAGCTGGCCGTTCTGCACGCGATCCCGGATCGGCCTTCGGCCGTCCGGGATGACGAGAAATTCAGAAGCGGCTCGCCCAGGCCACGATCTCGACGAACACCTTGTCCGAGGCCGCGTCCAGCGCCTGCGTCGCCTCCGCGCCACTGGTGCCGGCTGCCGCCACTCGCGCCTTGAAGACGCGCGCGGCGAGGATGCGCCCGGCATCGGCGCTGACGATCTTGGCGGAGACCTCGACCACCGCCTCCGGCCCACCCGCGCTGAAGGCCTGGATGCCGAAGCTGCGAATGTCGGTCAGCAGCGTGTAATTGGCGACGATGCTGTCGCCCGGACGCCCGACCGAGCGCCCCCGGCTGGCATTCTCGAAGGACTGGATCAGCCGGGCCTGGAACAGCGCCGGCAGGCGGTCGCTCCACTGCGCCTTGTCGAGATAGGTGATCTGGCCCGACGCCGGCTCGACCACGATGCGTTCAGTGTCGAGCACCTGCAGCGCGGTCGGCGAGGCAACGACCAGCTGGCCCGCACCCGCGCGCGGGGCGGCGAAATCGGACGGCGCGGTCAGGTCGAAGGTCGGCACAGCCTTGTCGCCGCCGGCCAGCAGCTGGGCACAGCCGCCGAGACCGAGCGCCATCATCATCGCCGCGGCCGTGCCGGTCAGCCTGCGGCACATGCTGTCACTCTTCACGCCCCTGCCCCCGTCGTCGACTGTCTTCTGCACGCGCGCCATGCCTCAACGACCACTGTAGCTGGGAACGGACGAGCCGCCAAAAATGAACTGCCGCGGGTTGCTCTCAAGCCGTTTGAACACCCGCTCGATCTCCGCCAGCGTCTTGCGGCCATCGGCCGCCAGCGCCTCGTACTGGCGCAGGCCCGGCCCGGCGAACTGGTTGATGTTCTTGGTCAGCTCGGCAGTGCGCGTGTCGAGATTGGCCGCCAGCTTGCGCACCTCGGCGGCCGCGGCGGTGATCTCGGCAAACATGCCCTTGCCTTCCTCGCTCGTGGTCATGCCGTTCACATTGTCGAGGATGGTGTTGATCTTGGTCGCCATGCCGCCGAGCTCGCTGGAGAACTGGGCGATGTTGTCGACGGTTTCGCGCACCTTGTCCGGCTGCACCGCCTGAACGGTGGTATCCAGATGGGCCGCAAGCTGCTCGATGCGCTTGGCGGCGGCACCCACATCGGTGATCAGGCCGTTGATGTTCTCGGAATTGTTGCCGAGGACAGTGGTGAACTTGTCGACGTTGGCGATCACCGAATTGATCTTGTTCTGGTTGTCGCGAAGGATGTCGTCCACCCGTGCGGCGATGTCGTCGACCCGGCCGATGACCTGTCGCGCGCCCTGCATCAGGTCCTGAACGGCGGAGGCATCCGCCTCGATGCGCGGCAGCTGGCCGTCCGGCGGTGCCGGCAGCGGTTCGGCGTTCGCGGCGCCGCCGACGAGGCCGATGGAGGACAGACCCGTCAGCACCTGCGCGTTCAGCTGCGCCCGCGTGTCGGACTTCACCGGCGTGGTCGGCTGCACCGACACGGTGGCGACCACCTTGCGCGGGTCCTGCGTGTCGAGCCGCAGGCCGGTGACCTCGCCGACCGGGATGCCGTTGAAGGTGACGGCGGAACCGGTCTGCAGGCCGCTGACCGGGCCGCTGAACACCACGTCATAGGCCGTGCGGGGCCCGCGCGAGTTCGAGCCGTTGAACCACCAGACGAAGGCAAAGCCTGCCGCCATGACCGCGAGCGTGAAAAGACCGATGATGACGTAATTGGCGCGTGTTTCCATGATGGCCTCAGCGCGCCCTTTCCTGTTCAGAACCAAAGCCGGCAGCCCGGGCCCGCTTTCCGTGGAAATAGGCGGAAACCCAGGGGTGCTTCGATGCCAGCATGGTCTCTATCGGCCCGACCGCGATGACCTTGCCGTCCGCCAGCGCGGCGATGCGGTCACACACGGTGTGAAGGCTGTCCAGATCGTGCGTTACCATGAATACGGTCAGTCCCAAAGTCTGCTGCAGCGTCGCGATCAGTTCGTCGAATTCACCGGCGCCGATCGGGTCGAGACCCGAGGTCGGCTCGTCGAGAAACAGGATCTCCGGATCCAGCGCCAATGCCCGCGCCAGAGCCACGCGTTTGATCATGCCGCCGGAAAGCTCGGACGGCATCTTTTCCGTCACATCGGGGTTAAGACCCACCATCTCGATCTTGGCGACGGTGATCTCGTCCATGAGCCGCTGCGACATGTCGAGATATTCGCGCATGGGGAACTGGATGTTCTGCCGCACGCTCAGCGAGGAGAACAGCGCGCCCTGCTGGAACAGCACGCCCCAGCGCTGCTCAAGCTGCCGGCGCTGCTCGTAGCTCAGCGTGTCGAGATCCTCGCCGAATACCTCGACCTTTCCCGCGCGCTTGGGCACCAGGCCGAGAATGGTGCGCGTCAGCACCGATTTGCCGCCGCCCGAGGCGCCGACGAAGCCGAGGATCTCACCCCGCATGACGTCGAGCGACAGGCCGTTCAGGATGACGCGCTCGCCGAACGCCACGACGAGGTCGCGCACGCTGATGATCGGCTCCGCCGCGACCGGGGCCTGCACCGCGCCGTTGCGCTGTCGAAGCTGGGTTGTCTGGGGCTGCACCGGATCTCCTCACATGTCGATCGCGGCGAAGAACATGGCGAACAGCCCATCGACCACGATGACGAGGAAGATGGCCTTCACCACGGAAGCCGTCGTGTGGGCGCCCAGCGACTCGGCGCTGCCGCCCACCCGCATGCCTTCCATGCAGGCGATGAGGCCGATGATCGCCGCCATGAAGGGCGCCTTGATCATGCCGACCTCGAAGGTCGAGAGCGAGATCGCCTCCTGCAGGCGGCTGATGAAGATGGTCGGCGAGATGCTGCCATAGAGCCACGCCACCAGGCCGCCGCCGAACAGTGCGCACATATTGCCGATGAAGGTCAGCAGCGGCACGGCAATGATGAGCGCGACGAGGCGCGGCAGAACCAGCACCTCATTGGGGTCGAACCCCATCACGCGCAGCGCGTCGACCTCCTCGCGCATGCGCATGGAGCCGAGTTCGGCGGTGAAGGCGCTGCCCGAGCGGCCGGCCACCATGATCGAGACGATCAGCACGCCCAGCTCGCGCAGGGTGAGGATGCCGACCATGTCGACGACATAGGTGGTCGCGCCGAACTTGCGGAAATGGAAGATGCCCTGCTGCGCGATGATGCAGCCGATCAGGAAGGTGATGAGCGCGATGATCGGCACGGCGCGCAGCCCGGTGCGCTCCAGATGATAGATCATCGAGGTCCAGCGGAAGGTCAGCGGCCGCACCACCACGCGCAGCAGCGCGCTGACCACCGCGCCGATGAAGGACAGCAGCGTCAGTGCGTCGCGGCCGGTCTCGACCATGGTGCGCCCGACAACTTCGAGCCCGCCGACGACCGCATTGACGTGCGGGCGGGGCGGAGGCACCTGGTGACAGCCGCGCTCCACCTCGTCGAGCAGGGGCTGGAAGCGCTTGTCGAGGCCGACGACCTGCATCCGCACGCCGCTCTCATGCAGCGCGCGGGTCAGCCGGTCGAGCACGACCGCGCCGACAGTGTCGAAGCGCCGCACGCCGGAAAGGTCGAGCCGGGCCGTCTCCGCCGCATCGCCCGAGAGCTGCGCGAGGCTGGATTCGACGGCGCCTTCGAGCGCGCGCGCCTGTGCTGCCGTCCATAGGCCATTGCCGACGAACACCAGCTCTCGCCCGTGGCGCGCTGTCGCCAGAAGCGGCGCTTCAGCAGCTCCCAAATCCGGCTCCCACTTCCCCTCGACCCCGTTCGACCCGAACGACAGGTCCCTCGGGACAAACACAATTCACCGTGTCGTTTCATACAGGTACGGCTTCCGCTCTGTCGAGCCGGCAGCCTACTCTAATGGTACCCAGATAACGAATGCGCACGCTACAGCAAACAGTGTGCTTTCCCTGTGACGGCGGGGGTACCCCATGCCTCATAGAAGACCAGAAGCCTGCCTAGTGATTCGGGCAGGCCCATCGCAGGTTACGCCGTCCAGATGCCCGAGCTCACCGTCAGCGTCGAACGCTTTCCCATCCGCGGCGCCTTCACCATTGCGCGCGGCTCCAAGACCGAGGCCGTTGTCGTAACGGCGGAAATCCGCGACGGCGGCGCGGTCGGGCGCGGCGAATGCGTGCCCTATGCCCGCTATGGTGAAAGCGTGGAGGGGGTTGCGGCCGCCATCGACGCGATGCGTGCCGCCGTGACCAACGGGCTCGACCGCGAGACGCTGCAGAAGCTGATGCCGGCCGGCGCCGCGCGCAACGCGATCGACTGCGCGCTGTGGGACCTGGATGCCAAGCGTAGCGGCCGGCGCGCCTTCGAGGCGGCCGGCGTGCCCGCGCCCTCCCCCATTCTCACCGCCTACACGATCAGCCTCGACACGCCCGAGGCCATGGCGAACGCCGCCGCGCGCTCCGGCCACGATCTCCTCAAGCTCAAGCTCGGCACTGAGGGCGATGCCGAACGGCTGGCCGCCATCCGCGCCGCCGCGCCGCACACGCGCCTCATCGTCGACGCGAATGAGGGCTGGTCGGCCGGCGATCTCGCCGCGAACCTCGCCGCCTGCGCACGGGCCGGCGTGGAACTGGTCGAGCAGCCGCTGCCGGCGGCGGACGACGCCCTCCTCGCCGACATCGAGCATCCCATTGCCATCTGTGCCGATGAGAGCGTGCACGGGCTCGACACGCTGCCGCAGCTCGTCGGCCGTTACGACGCCATCAACGTCAAGCTGGACAAGACCGGCGGGCTGACCGAAGCGCTGGCCCTCGCCAAGGCTGCGCGGGCGGCGGGCATCGACATCATGGTCGGCTGCATGGTCGCGACCTCGCGCGCCATCGCGCCCGCGCTGCTGCTCGCCGGCCTCGCCCGTTTCGTCGATCTCGACGGCCCGCTGCTGCTGGCGCGCGACCGCGAGCCGGGCCTGCGCTATGTCGGCAGCCGCATATCGCCGCCCGAGCCGGAGCTGTGGGGCTGATCAGCCCCGCCGCAGCGCGACGATGAATGCCAGTAGCGCTCCCGTGGCGGCAAAGCCGGCGGAGACGAAGAACGCCCCGCAGTTGAAGTGTTGCCACAGCGGCCCGGCCGCGACAGTGGCCAGCGCCATGGCGATGGTCGTGACCCACGCCGCCAGTGCCTGAACCGCCGCGCCCCGCCCCGGCGGAGCATGGCGCGCCACCATCTCCACCGTGCCGAGATAGGTGCAGCCGAAGGTCGCCGCGTGCAGGAGCTGCAAGGGCAGAACCAGCGCCACCGGCGGATCGAACGCCATGGCGCCGAAGCGCAGCACGCCGGCCAGCCCGCCGATGAGCAGCAGCCGGTCGGCGCCCAGCCGGCGCGTCAGCCCGGTGCCGAAACGGAACAGCACCACC
>QFQD01000072.1 GCA_003241485.1 Ancylobacter novellus | reverse complement strand
GCAGCGCGGCACGGTGGACCATACGCCGGTCTATCCCCGCGAGGTGGTGAAGCGCGCGCTTGAGGTGGCGGCCAGCGCGGTGATCCTTGTGCACAACCATCCGACTGTCGGGTTATGGAGGGCAGTATAGGATCGTGGTGCGTCATAGCGTAAGCGCTGAGACGCCTGGATTTTTGTGCTTGGCGGACTCCCGGAGGCTATGGGATATTGGGGGCTGTTAAGGGTGCAGGCGGTCGCCTTTCGATCCCAGTTGGCGATCCCGATTGCTCTCGACTGATCCCAGTGTCCAGGTGGGAGACTAGCGATGCCAACCCTGACCGACACCGCCATTCGCTACGCCGTGAAACGGGTGGAGACCAGCCGTAAACAGGAGAACCTTCCGGACGGAGAGGGGAGGGGAACAGGTCGCTTGGTGCTGGTCCTGAAGCCCATGCCGAAGCGCGTGACCGCCGATTGGATGGTGCAGCAATGGCGGGACGGTAAGCGGACGAAGAAGAAGCTCGGTGCCTACCCGTCGATGTCGCTAGCTCAGGCTCGAGAGGTGTTCAAACGCGACTACGCCGACGTGATCCAGAAGGGGCGGAGCATCAAGATCGCAACCGACACCCGGCCAGGTACGGTCGCGGATCTGTTCGGAGGGTATGTTGCCTCGCTGAAGGCGGCGAACAAGCCGTCTTGGAAGGAAACGGAAAAGGGTCTCAACAAAATCGCCGATACGCTGGGCCGCAACCGCCTGGCACGGGAGATCGAGCCGGAGGAGATCGTCGAACTGATCCGCCCGATCTACGAGCGCGGTTCCCGATCGATGGCCGACCATGTGCGTGGTTACATTCATGCCGCCTATGCGTGGGGCATGAAGTCGGACAATGATTACCGTAACGCCTCACCGCGGCGCTTTAGGATTCCTTTCAATCCGGCGTCCGGCATTCCGACCGAGCCGAAAGTGCGAGGGAGCCGGTGGCTGAGCGAGGATGAGTTTGTCCAGCTTTATCGCTGGTTGGAGTGTCCGGACACGCCAGTCCATCCGTCCTATGCCAGAGCGGTGCAACTGATCATGCTTACCGGACAGCGGGTGGAGGAGATCGCCCGTCTTCGTGGTGATCAGTGGAACTCCAGCGAGCGGATCATCGACTGGTCGACTACGAAAAATCTGCAGCCCCATGCGGTCCCGGTTCCTTCGCTTGCGGCGGAGATCATCGAGTCGGTCACGCCGAATGAGTTTGGCTGGTTTTTCCCGTCGGCCAAGGACCCCAGCCGGCCTGTGAGCCATGCCACGCTGTACAGCTTCGTATGGCGCCAGCGTGATCGTGGCGTCATACCGCATGCGACGAACCGGGATCTACGCAGGACTTTCAAGACGCTTGCTGGCAAGGCGGGCGTTCCGAAAGAGATCCGTGACCGGCTGCAGAACCACGCGCTACAGGACGTCAGCTCCCGCCACTATGATCGTTGGAACTACATGGCCGAAAAGCGCGCCGGCATGGCCAAATGGGACAAATTCGTTCGCATCATGCTCGCGAAGAAGCGCGGTAGGGCCGTCGCTCGAGAAAGCTCATCCGTAGAACGCCTCCGCTGAATGCCGAAACGACGGAATTGTGATGTGCGGCCGCTATTGGATGCCTTCTCGCGCGGCCGGTTCAATAATCGAAGCTGTGGCGCCATTGGCGGGAGAAGACGGCTGCGTCATTCTCCAGCGCCTCGTAGCGGGACTCCAAGACCAGCTTGCCGTCCTCCCAGAAAACATCGCTGCGGGTCTCGAGGCGGATCGCCCAGCCCGGCCGCTCATAACGCTGCACGCTCTCGAACCAGGCTCGTGCCGAGGCCGGGTCGTCCGGTCGGATCGAGTAGCCGTGCAGTCCCCGCCCGCCGAGAGTAAGATCGCCGAGCCGCCAGGTCGTGCGCTGGTTGGTGTTGACGAGTTCGCTCACGCCGGTGGTGGCGTCCCAGGTGAGGCGGCGGATGATGTCACCGGACTGGATGTCCTCAGATGGGATCGGAGCCGCAGATACCGGCGGGTCGAAGGGCGGTAGCTCGTGTACGGCCTGGGCCGGCATGCCCGGCAACAGGAACACGGTCGCGTCCGGGTAGAGTGTGATTCCGGAGTTGCGGTGCTCCGGCCAGACCATCGGCCAATAGGTCGTCGAGACCGCAAGCCGGATGCGGCAGCCAAGCTTGAAGCGATAGGCGACACCCTTGAGCGGTATCTCCGAGGCGAAGCGCTCGCCCGCGGCCACACCTTCTGGGCGCGTCATGCGGCGGATGGCGAAGGTGACTCGCGCCGAGGTCCCGTCCGGCGCGATTTCGTTCAGCCGAACGATGACAAGGGCGCTGGAGCCGTCCATCGCCAGGTCAAGTTTGAGCCGGGGAACGCCAACAATCTCGATGGCCTCCTTGAGCACGGGCGTGTCCCAGCACACCGAGAGCGCGTCGTCGGGCCGGTTGTCCGCCTGGAATTCCGGGCCGTCGCCGCCGCCGTCCAGGGGGCACCATTCCCCGGCATAGGCGCCGAGATTCTGCGGCGTGGCGACCCGCACCGGCGCGGCTCCGACAGCCGGAGCCGACGCCAGCATGCGGTCGTCTGGGTGGAAGGCCTGCGGCGTGCCCTCGCACGGCCAATGGGGTACGTCGATCCAGCGACCGTCGATGGTGGGTAACCGCGGATGCGGCTTCAGGTCCTCGCCGACCCAGAGCCGCAGCATGGGCTCGTCCATGATGCCGGTCGGCTCATCCAGCAGCCAGTGACGCCACCAGCGCATGCACTCTTCCAGGAAGCCGATCTTCGGGCCCGGCACGCCCCAGTTGGGATACATGTGCGTCCACGGGCCGATCAGCCCTTTGCGCGGCCCCTTGAGGTTCTGCATCAGCCGCAGCACCGGGTCGGAATAGCCGTCGGTCCAGCCGGTCACGGCGTAGACGGGGCACCGGATGGCGTCATAGTCCTCGCAGATCGAGCCATGCTTCCAGAAGTCATCGCGCTGCATATGAGCAAGCCAGCTGGCGAGCGGGGGCTTGAGGTTTTCGAGGCGGTTCATCCAGATGTCGCGCCAGCGCGCGCCGACATGGGCGGGGTCGGCGGGCCGGCCGAGCTGGGCAAACAGGCCGGCGCCCCATTGCAGCCCGTCGATCAGCAGGCCGCCTCCCATGAAATGGACGTCGTCGCTGTACCGATCGTCGGTCGAGCAGCACGTGACGATGGCCTTCAACGCCGGGGGGCGGCGCGCGGCGATCTGCAGACCGGCAAAGCCGCCCCATGAAATGCCGATCAGCCCTACCTTGCCGTTGCACCACTCCTGTGCCGCCAGCCAGGCGATTACCTCGCAGGCATCGTCCTGTTCCTGCTTCAGATATTCGTCATGCAGCAACCCCTCGGAATTGCCGCTGCCGCGCAGGTCGACGCGCACGGAGGCAATGCCGCTCATGGCGAAATAGCCATGCACCATGGAGTCCCCGACCGCCGTATTGTCGGACTGGCGATAGGGAATCCACTCCAGCACCACCGGTACCTTGGCGGCGGCCGGCCGCTCCGGTAGCCAGAGGCGACCGGTCAATACGACCCCGTCGGACAGCGTTATGGTGATCTGCTCATAGGGAGCGGGCGCGTCGCCGAGATAGGCGTTCTCCATGAGGGAGTCCTTCACGTCTTCTGGAGGCTGGATTGGAGTTCGCCCGGTGTTGCTTCATCGGGTCTTTCGGGCAACATCACGAGGACGAAGGCCGTGGCGGCGCAGAGGAGTCCGCCGGCAATGAAGGCGAACGGCATGCCGAGCCAGTCGCCGATGGCGCCGACGATCAGCGAGCCGAACGGCACCGTGCCGAGCATCATCATCGCGTACATCGCCATTACGCGGCCGCGATAGGCCGGAGGCGTGAACTGCTGGAGCAGCGAGTTCGAGGCGAGGTTCTGCGACAGGATGGCAAATCCCATCGGCACGGCGAGGACCGCCGTCAGCGGCAGGCTACTGGACAGGCCGATGCCAATCTGAGTGAGGCCCAGCAGCAGGGCCGACCAGCCGGGATAAAGACGCAGGATGGAGAGCCTGTCGAATACGGTCAGCAGGATCGCGGCGGCCACAGCGCCGACGCCTGTCAGGCTCATCAACAGTCCCGCCACCGCCGCGTCGGAACCGAGCATCTTGTCGGCTAGCACCGGCAGGAAAGAGAAATAGGGCACGCTGGTGAAGCTGCAGGCGCCGACGAGGATCAGAATCCGCGCCTGCGCTGGCCTTCTGCGCACGAAATCCAGCCCGCGCCGCATTTCCGTAAGGAATGGTTCGCGCGCGCGGCGGATCAGCGATGGTGCCTTGATGGTCATCAGCATGACCAGCATCGACACATAGGCGAAGGCCTTGAGCACGAAGCACCAGCCTTCGCCAAAGCTCGCGACGATGGCGCCGCCGGCGGCGGGGCCGATCAGCCGCGCGGCGTTGAAAAGCATGGAGTTGAGGGCGATCGCGTTGCGCAGGTCGTCGAGGCCCACCAGTTCGGCGACGAAGGCCTGCCGTGTCGGGCTGTCGAAGGCTGCGACTATGCCGAGCGACAGGGTGAGCAGCATTACGGTTGCCACCGTCACCTGATCGGTCAGGGTGAGAAAGCCGAGCAGCGAGACGATGACGATGAAGGCGGCCTGCGTGCACACCAACAGCTTGCGCCGGTCCAGCCGGTCGCTGACCGTGCCGGCAATGGGGCCGAGGAGAAAGGTGGGGCCGAGATCGCACAAGGCCAGCAGTCCGAGCAGCCACGGCGACGCGCTCAGCCGCCACATCAGCCAGCCGATGGCGATGGAGTGAATCCAGGAGCCGACCACGAGCGGTATCTGTGCCAGGAAATAGCGCCGGTAGAGCGGGTTGCGCAGCGCGCGGCCCGCGCGTTGCCGCCAATGGGGGGCTGGCGCTTGTTGAATCGCAGAACTCATGCAGGCAACGCCTATGACGCCCGGCGTCCGGCACGAGCCGAACGCCGGGGCGAT
Organism: Ancylobacter novellus; assembly: GCA_003241485.1. Taxonomy (GTDB): domain Bacteria; phylum Pseudomonadota; class Alphaproteobacteria; order Rhizobiales; family Xanthobacteraceae; genus Ancylobacter; species Ancylobacter novellum_A. Next base: position 12,735 of record QFQD01000072.1, on the reverse strand, counting down.
CCCGACCGTCTGTCGTCGGGGAACAGGATCATTTCACGGACATGTCGCGCAGCAGCGCCCACTGGCCGTCCGGTGTCCACGCGCCGCTGAGCGTCTTGGGCGACGCCCAGGCATTCACGCCGTGATAGAGGAAGACATAGGCGCCGGTTTCCTCGAGCTTGTCTTGCAGGTCGACATACATCGCCGCGCGCTTGGCGGCGTCCGGCTCCTCGGCGGCCTTGGCGTTCGCCGCGTCCCATCCGGCATCGCAGGTGCGTTGGAAGTTCCACACCCCCACCTGGTCGCATTTGAACCATTCGGTCACCCAGCTCGGGTCCGGCGCGGTGGTGAAAGTGATGAAGAACATCTCGATGTCCTTCCACGTGCCGCCCTTGGTGTCCTGCTGCTGGGCGGTCAGTGTGGCGCTGTCCATCTGTCGGACCTCGAGCGTGACGCCGACTTCCGCGAGTTGCGCCTGCATCACCTGCGCGGCGACAAGCAGGTCCGCATCCGTGCCAAATTCGACCTTGATCTTGAGGTCGGAGATGCCGGCCTCCTTCAGCAGCGCCTTTGCTGCTGCCGGATCATAGGGGTAGAGCAGCTTGTCGCGGGCACCCAGCAGAGGCGGTGGGACGATGCCGAAGGCCGGCTGCACCGCGCCGCCGAAGGTCGCCTCAATCACCTCGGGCACGTTGATCGCGCGCTGAATGGCGCGCCGCACCTTGATATCGGTGAACTTCGGATTTTCGACGTTGATGCCCATCCAGGTATAGGCGAGGGCGGGCTTCACGGTGAGGGTGGCCGTGTCCTTCTTCTTGCGCTCGGCGATGGAGGAGATGTTGATCTGCGTCACGTCGAGGTCGCCTGCATCGAAGGCGGTCTCGGCTGCAACCTTGTCGGCGATCGGGTACAGCTGGATCTCGTCGAAATAGGGCTTCGGGCCCGGCCAGTCCGGGTTGCGGGTGAGGGTGATGCGCTCCTTGGGCTGCCATTTGGACAGCATGTAGGGGCCGGAGGTGGCGAGCGGGTCGGTGCCGATGACGCCGCCATTCTTCTCGACCGCCGCCTTGCACACGATCAGCCCCGAGGCATGCGGCAGGGTGCTGGTGAAAAGCGGCACGAACGGCCGCTTGAGGTGAATCACGCCGGAATATTTGTCGGTGATCTCGACACGGTCTAGCGCGGCCCAGTCCGAGGCATAAACCGCGTTCACCTTCGGATCGGCAAAGCGCTCATAAGAGTACTTCACGTCTTCCGAGGTGACCTCGCCATAGCCATTCGTCCATTTCAGCCCTGGCGTGAGCTTGAAGTGGACGGCCAGGGGGGTCGAGCCATCGATGCTCGCGGCACCGTCGAGCTGCCAGCCCCATTCGTCGCCGGCCTTGAACCGCACTAGGCCTGAGAAGATGGCGAACATCACCGTCTCGTCGTACCAGCCGCCGCGCGTCGCGGGGTCGAGATTGCGGATATCGCCGTCGTTGCGGATCTTCAGCGTCTTGCCTTCGATGGCGAAGGACGCACCGGGGCTGAAGACGCTGGCGCCGACCGCGCCAAACGTGGCCGCGCTCAGTGTCTGCAACATTTGCCGGCGATTGAGGCTGGGCGACGTCATGGCTGGTTCCTTGCGGTTTTGGGAAGGACGGGGGGCAGGGGAGCGGAATGCGCGCCGCCGGCCGGGGCCAGCGGAAAGTGGCAACGCACCGGGTGTTGCGGGCCAATCAACTGCTCGGCGGGTGCTTCGCGGCGGCAGATGTCGACTGCAAGCGGGCAGCGCGTGTGAAACTCGCAGCCCGGCGGGCGGCGTTTCAGGCTGGGAATCTCTCCCTTGAGCTTGATCGCCGCGCCGGCGCCCCCATGGGCGGAGAGCAGCGCGCGGGTATAGGGATGGCCTGGCTGCGCGAACAGATCGGCCGTGCGGGCGCTCTCGACGATGCGCCCCAGATACATCACCGCGACGCGGTCGGTGACGTGGCGCGCGACCGCCAGATTATGGGTGATGAACAAGAAGCTCACCGAGGTGGCGACCTGTATGGCGTTTAAAAGGTTGAGCAGTTCGCCCTGAACGGAGAGGTCGAGCCCGGCGGTCGGCTCGTCGGCGATGACCAGCTTCGGGCGCAGCGACAGCGCCCGCGCGACGGTCACGCGGCGGGCCTGCCCGCCGGAGATCTGGTGCGGGAACCGCTCGTCGAAATCCGCGGACAGTCCGACCTCGGCGAGCAGTTCGCCCGCCCGCCGGCGGCGTTCGGCCCGGCCGACGCCATGCACCGCGAGCGGCTCGGTGATGGAGGCAGCGAGGCGCATGCGCGGATCGAGCGCGGCCATGGGGTCCTGGAACATGAAGCCGACATTGCGGCGCATCTCCCCCCAGAAGACGTCCCTGTCCCCCGTGGCGCTGAGGCCGGCGAGCGTGACCGAGCCGGAGGCCATCGGCGTCATGCCGCCTATTGCGCGCCCGAGCGTCGTCTTGCCGCTGCCGCTCTCACCGACGAGACCGAGCGTCTCCCCCTGTCCAAGCGTCAGGCTGACCCCGTCGAGCACGGTGACCTCGCGCGCCTCGCCGCGCAGCCGGCCGAACAGCGACGCGGCGGGGTAGCGCACGACCAGATCGTTGACCTCAAGCAGCGGCGTCATGACGGGCTCGCGAGATGACAGGCCACGCGCGCGGCCCCCGCCGCGGCGAGGCGCGGCCGGACCTCCCGACAGAGGGGCATCGCCTCCTCGCAGCGGGCGGCGAAGATGCAGCCCTCCGGCAGATTTGTCGGACTGGGCACCGTGCCGGCAATGGTCGGCAGATGGCGCGAGGCAGTGGCGATCCGCGCCGGATCGCAGGCGAGCAGGGCCCGCGTATAGGGATGGCGCGGATGGCCCAGCACGGCGTCGACAGGCCCACTCTCCACCAGTTCGCCGGCATACATCACGGCGACGTCGTCGCAGAGCTGGCCGACCACACCCATGTCGTGCGTCACCAGCACGATGGAGCCGTCCACCTCGCCGCGTAGTTCGCGGATCAACTCAATGACCTCCGCCTCGGTGGTCGCGTCGAGCGCGGTGGTCGGCTCATCCGCGATCAGCAGCTTCGGGTTGACGAGCAGGGCCCCGGCGATGGCGATGCGCTGGCGCAGCCCGCCTGACAATTGATGCGGATATTGGCGCAGGCGCGTCGCCGGATCGGCAATGTCCACGCGCTCCAGCATGGCGCCCGCGCGGGCGAGCTTCTGGGCGCGGGACAGGTTTGGCAGCCAATGCTGGAACTCGACGAGCTGCGTGCCGATGCGCACCACCGGGTTGAGCGCTGTGAACGGGTCCTGCGAGACGGTCGCGACCTCGCGGCCCCGCATGGCGCGCCGCTCGCGCTCACTCAGCGCATAGAGGTCGCGCCCGTCGATCGTGACGCGCCCCTTCACCGAGGCGCTTTTCGGCAGCAGCGCCAGCAGGGCGCCGACCAGGCTCGATTTGCCTGAGCCGCTTTCGCCGACCAGGCCGAGAATACGCCCCCGCTGCAGGGTGAGGGTGATCCCCCGTACCGCCGGCACCATGCCGCGATCGCCGCCATAGGTGATCGAGACATCGTCGAGGTCGATAATGGCACCCATCATCCGCGACCCCGCACCATCTTGGGGTCGAGCAGGTCGCGCAGCGCCTCGCCGAGAAAGGTGAAAGCGATGGTCGACACGACGATCGGCAGGCCGGCGGCAAGGGCGAGATGCGGCGCCTGACGAATGAAGCTGTAGCCATCGCTCAGCATGGTTCCCCAGCTGGGGTCCGGTGGCTGGATTCCCTGGCCGAGAAAGGACAGACCGGATTCGATGCCAATGACCGCTGGGATATCCATGGCGATCAGCACGACGATCGGGCCGAGTAGGTTGGGCACCAGATGGGTGAGCGCGATGCGTAGCCGCGAGGCCCCCATGGTATGGGCGGCCACGATGAAGTCCATGCTGCCGAGGACCAGCACCTGGTTACGCACCACGCGGAAATAGCCGGGCGCCATCGAGAAGGCTATGATGGCGATCAGCGTCGCCAGGCTCGGTCCGTAGATCGCCACGATGGCCAGCGCGAACAAGATCAGCGGCAGTGAACGCGTTGCGTCGCAGAGGAGCAGCAGCAGGCCATCGAGCCATCCGCGGCTGAGCCCGCCGAGAATGCCTAGCGTGCCGCCGAGCAGCAGCGCCGCCAGCGTGCCCGACAGCGCCACCTTGAGGGCGACACCGGTGCCGTAGATCACCCGCGAGAGCACATCGCGGCCGAGCTGGTCGGTGCCGAGCCAGTGTTCCCAGGACGGCTCCTGGAAGCGGATGCGGGGGGCGATCTTCACCGGGTCGTAAGGCGCGATCCACGGCGCGAAGAGGGCACAGGCGACAAGCCCCAGCACCGCGGTGAGGGCGATGACGCCGACAGGATTGGTCAGAAAGCGCCGGAGAGTGGCGATGAAGGGATGCCGTGCGGCGGGCCTTTCCGTCCCGATTGCAGGCGTTGCTTCAGTGATCATGGCCATGCTCACCCCTCCTTGCGGATGCGAGGGTCGAGCAGGGCTGCGACGAGATCGGTGGTGAAATTGGCCGCGACATAGAGCAGCGTCGTCACCAGAACCGTTCCCACAAGCACCGGCGAATTGCGGGAAGTGACCGCCTGCAGTGCGAGAGAGCCGAGGCCGGGTCGCGAGAACACCACTTCCACCAGCACCGCCCCCGACAGCAGGTTGCCGAGGCCCACCCCGATCACCGCGACCACCGGGATGAGGGCGATGGGCAGCGCGAAGCGCAGTGTCACGCGCAGGTCGGACACCCCGAACGCCCGGTAGGTGCGGATGTGGTTTTCCTGCAGCGTCTCCAGCAGCGAGGCGCGGATGAGGCGGGCGATGTACCCGACCCAGCCAAGGCCGACCGCAAAGGCCGGCAATATCAGATGGGCGATCTCGTCCGGAAGGTCGCCGGGTTCCCCCGCTCCCATCGCAGGCAGCCAGCGCAACATCACCGCGAAGAGGATCAGCGAATAGATCGCCAGCAGGAAGGAGGGCAGGGCGATGACGCTGGTGGAGAACAGGCCGATCAGCCGGTCCATCCAGCCATTTGGCCTGAACGCGGCAAGGCAGCCCAGCGGTACGGCGACGATCAGCGCCCAGCTCAGCCCGACCAGCGCCAGCGTGACGGTTTTCGGCAAGGCGCTTGCTACCAGAGTGAGCACGGGTTGGCGGGTCAAAAGGTCGGTGCCGAGGTCACCCTGTAGAAGATTGCCGACAAAGCGAACCGCTTGAACCGGGATCGGCCGGTCGAGGCCCATCTGCTGCCGGAACACGTCCTTCTGCTCGGCGCTGGCGCGCGGGCCCAGGGCGATCGTCGCGGGATCACCAGGAACCAGATAGATGAGGCAGAACAGGATGATGATCGCGGTCAACAGGACACCGACCGAAAGACATGCCTGTCTGATCACGTAGCTGCCCACGCGGCTCTCCGCTGCTCTCCGGCGCGAGGTTGCCGCCATGGCGCGCCCGGTTGCGAGATATGATCTATTACGTAATATATTACGAAGTATGTTATTGACTGCCCTTCAGGGCGCAAGCCTATTTTTTGTGCGGCGAGGCATCTTCTTGAGGCGCCCGTTCGGGTTAGGCTACAAATGATGACGGAGCGGCGGGTAGTGGACGGTTCATTGGAAATGGAAGGCAGCCGGCCGCGGAGCAGCAAGGTGTCGCTGACCGATCAGGCCTATCGCATCATCCGCAAGGAGATCATGGAGTGCGCTCTGGCGCCCGGCCTCGAGTTCACCGAGCTCGACATTGCCGAGCGCTTCGCGATGAGTAAGACGCCGGTGCGCGAGGCCCTGATGCGGCTGCAGTTCGAGGGGTTGGTAAAGGCCTATCCGCGCCGCGGCTATATAATCGAGCCGGTCAAGATCTCCGATATCAACGAGATCTTCGAGATGCGCATCGTGCTGGAAGCCGGGGCGATGGACCTTGCCGTGCAGAGGGCGACGCAACAGGACATCGACGAGCTTCAAACCATCGCGCGTTCGATTTCCGATGCCGTCTACCGGGTGGAGCCGGACCGCTCCAACAACGTGAACAACATGTTCCACGAGCGCCTGGCGATCGCGGCGCGCAACACGCGCCTGCACCGTTCAGTCGTCCAGATGCTAAACGAGCTCGAGCGCTTCTTTTATATCGAGGCTCAGGCGACGACGGCCTATCCCGTGCAGTATGCTAGCCATCTCGACATCGTCGCGTCGCTCGAAAAACGCGACGCCGCGGCGGCGCGCGCGGCCATAATCGATCACATCGAGGGTACGCGGCATGTGCTGCTCGCTTCCCTTGTGGTGAACCGGCCCGCGCCCCCACGAGGCGTTTTGGTCAGGTAGGGAATATGGCTGCTAAAGCGCAGCTCCGTTCAGTGGCAATAATCTCGACGCTGATCCGCGGCTCCGGTCATTCAGTCTGGCGCGAGCGCAAAGCCTCACCGGCCGCTACAGCTTGGCCAAGAAGCTGGTAGTTCTTTTCCGGCAGCCAGTGAACTTCGCCCCCCTCAATCGGCTGGCCGACACAATATGGCTTCTCAAGCGGCTCTCCGCTCGGCCGTGTTTCTAGGCCGATGACGTAGCCAGCGCCGATGTAGATAGTCCGAGGTGTCCGATCATTTTTCCGCAACTGAGGTGTTGCAGGATGTCGCTCTGCTGGAATTGGCTCTAGAGCTTTTCCATGCGGCTTCTTTGCTTTGACGGGAGCTGCACGGCCTGGGGCACGCCTCAGCGTCCGTATTCCTAATGTCGGCCACGGAAATTTTAGGCAGAAAAAGAGAAATATGTTAGATATGAACAATATTACGACCAGGATAATATCCATTAATCTATAATTTTCAGACAATTTCTCATAATCAATAATTTTCTCTTGAACCAGAAAATTATTTGCGGATAATATGTAAAATAACCTAACAATCTCAAATATCATAAATATAAAATATGAAAATATCGATGCAATATTGTCAAACAAGCTATCGCAAATATTATTTATAATAGAAATTATTCTTAATAAAATTATCACCTGAGCGGTCACCATTATCAATGGAGTGCTTTTTTCAAAAAGGGTATTTGCTACAAATAACAAGTGTATTGCTAATAGAAATTGTTGGAATAGGCAGATTCCTCCAATTAATATCGAGAATAAATCAAAATGTGATGGCTTGAAATTCGATGTCAATTCGTCGCCCTCTGGCTGGGCCGTCGTCGTTGCGTTGGGCTATGAAACCTAAAAGATGAGAACGTCTTCGCAAGGAAAGGCCCAGGAATGGCCATTTCGCCGTGAGGCGCAACACCTCGAAGCAGGGATCTGCTCTCTCCAATTTTTTTCAGTACCTTGCTCCCAAGCAGTTTGGCGCTTGCGCGTGCCGCACGAAATACGGTGCGAGCCCTTGAGCGCTTGCCGTCTACCGGCCTGGCGCGAAATGGCCAGCTTTCAGGTTCTGCGGATCTGAACAGATAGTGCGGGTGCTTAGGTCTCGATAACGCTCCGAGTGACGACAGGAGTTGTAGATGTCGCGATTGCCAGCGAGTCTCCATGTAGATTTTTCATCGAACAGTTCCGGGCGTTCCAAACGCTCGTAGGCCATATCGTGTCCAATATCACACAGCATGTTGGAGGGGGAAAACCTATGGCGCCGCGGCGCGGGTGGACTATGCGCCTATGGCTCGCGGGCATGAAATCCTGGAAGATCGATGACAGCTGAGGACACTCACGCAGCCGCGAGAGTGCCGATCTTCGGCGTAATGGTGTTTGACCGCGTTGCCCTTTGATCTGATCCGCGAGAACTGGTCCGTTTGAAGCTGGAGTTTTCCGCGCCAAGATCCCTGGGCTGGGAGGAGCGGAAGACGATGAAGGCATCGTGGTTTTCGCGCGCGCAGAAGGCGTTCATCCTGATGTAGGAAGTGGACGGCGTGCCAGTGGCGGAGATCTGCCGGCGGGCCGGGATCAGCCAGGCGACCCGGGTCAATCCACTAGGCCATCTGTGAAACCGTCGAGCCACCATTGGTCAACGACACTGGAATGACGTTGCCGGCGCCGAATCGTTCGACAAACAAGGGGTGCAGGCCGGGATCAGCGAGGAACAGCACGAAGCCGCCGCCGCCTGCGCCCAGCAGCTTACCGCCCCAGGCGCCGAGCCGCTTGCCGTTAAGGTAGAGATCGTCGATCACCGGATTTGACACTGCCTCACTCAGCTTCCGCTTGAGCCTCCAGCCATGGTCGAGCAGTTCGGCGAAGCGTGTCACGGTCGCGACATCGTCGCCCTCCTCCTCGAGAATCGCGGCGCCGATGCGCGTCATCGCGTACATCTCGCTGAGATAGCTCGCATTGGCACCGGAGCTGGTTCGCTTCTCCTGGCTCTGCAGCACGGTCGAAGCGCGGCGTTGCCCGCCAGTATAGACCAGCAGCAGCGAGCGATTGAGCAAGGTGAGCCGGCTGGTCGACAGCCGCAGCGGCTCCATCGAGAAGGAATCGCCTGTGAACTCGTAGCGTGCCAGTCCGCCGAAGGCAGCGTGGATCTGGTCCTGCACGCCGACATTCTCCTTGAGCACATCGTGCTCCATGTGGATGGCCTGCCGCGCCAGCTCGTAGCGCGTAAGCTCAATACCGCGCATGCGATGCAGCAGGTTTATGAAGCCAACCGTGAAAGCCGAGGAACTCCCCAAGCCGGTGCTGCCGGGCAGGTCCGACATGGTGGCAATGTTGAGCGGCTGACTCCACTCATAGAGCTTTAGCGATTCACGCACCACGGGATGCTGGATATCCTCGATCCGATCGACGCTCTCCGTTGCGCGATAGGTCACACGGAAAGCCTGCTCGGCGATGGGCGAGAGCGGTAACGCCTGAATATAGACATAGCGGTTGATCGTGCCGCCCAGCACGGCACCGGGATGAGAACGAAAATAGGACGGATAGTCGGTTCCGCCGCCAAGAAAGCTGGCCCGCAACGGTGTCCTGCTGATCCACATGTCGCGCCTCGCGTTTCAGATCGAGTTCTGTAACAGCTGCCGGAGCGAGCCGCCTTCATAGCGCACGGCGCGAATGCCAGCGGCGGCCGCCGCCTGCATGTCCGCCTCGGTATCGCCGATCAGTAGGCTACGGGCCCGGTCGACCGGCCAGGCGGCGAGAAGGTCGTCGATCATACCGGATCCGGGCTTGCGGCGGCTGCAGTGCTTCCGATAGACCTCTACCGTGCCGTCGACATGGTGCGGGCACCATTCCAGCGCGTCGATATGGCCGCCTATCTCGGCGAGTTGTTCCTGCATGGTTCGATGGAAGGCGAGGATGGCGGCCTCGTCGTATAAGCCGCGCGCAACGCCGGCCTGATTGGTGACGACGAAGACGAAGAACCCGGCTTCATTGGCCTCAGCGATCGCCTCCCGCGCGTCGGGCATCCAGACCAGATCTTCCACCCGATAGGTGTAGCCGGCATCCCGGTTAAGCGTGCCGTCGCGGTCGAAGAAAACTGCCGGGCGGTTGCGATGGCGTGGAAGCTCCGTTTGCACGCGTGCATAGGTCTCGGGGATGCCGATATCGATGAAGTAGCTGCCCGGAGGGGCCGAGACGGCTACGACCCGTCCGGCGGCAACGAGCGGCGGCAGCACATCCGCCTCCAGCGAGCAGGCGACGTCGGCGGGAAGGGTGTCGACCAGGTCGCGTGTCACCAGATACACGCCGGCATTGATCAGGCCGGGTTTGCCCGCGCGCTCGGGGCTCTTTTCAAGAAAGGCGCTGACGCGCCCGTCCGTGAGCGCCACGCTGCCATAACGACCGGCATCGGGAACCGTGTGCAGCAGCATCTGCACGGCCAGCTCGGGAGCGGCCGTCTTCGCTATCCGCCACTTGCCCTTGAAGTTCACGAGGTCGGCGTCGATCCAGGAATCGCCGTTCAAAAGCAGGAATTCAGCGTCGAGGCGGTCCTGTGCAAACCGAAGCGCGCCGCCTGTGCCGAGCGGGGTCTGCTCGACCAGCACCTCAATACGCGCTCCATAGAGTTCGCGGCCGTCATAGGCGGCGAAGATTTGCGCGCCGAAGCGTCCGGCAAGCAGGACAATCCGCGTGATGCCATAGCGCGCGGTCTCCTGAATGAGATGATCGAGAAAGGGCCGCCCCGCCACCGGCAGCATGGGCTTTGGCGTGGCGGCTGTGAGGTCACCCAGCCGCGTCCCGAGTCCGCCGCAGAGGATCAACGCCTGGGAGAGCACAACGTCGTCTCAACGAGGGCGCAAATCAGGTGGCCGAGCGTGATATGCGCTTCCTGGATATGATTGGCCTGCTTGTGCGGCACGGCGACGAGGATGTCCGACAGTGCGGCCATCTTGCCGCCGCCCTCGCCGGTGAGGCCGACAGTGATGATGCCCAGCTCCCGCGCGGCCTCGAAGGCCTTGACCACATTGGCACTGTTGCCGCTGGTCGACAGTCCGACCAGCACATCGCCCCGCCTCCCTATGCCGCGGAGCTGGCGCGCAAACACCTGTTCATAACCGTAATCGTTGCCGATCGCCGTGAGCGCGGAGGTGTCGACGGTGAGCGAGAGTGCCGGCAGCGGGTCGCGATCGAGCAAGAAGCGGCCCATCAGTTCCGCCGCGAGGTGCTGGGCATCGGCGGCGGATCCCCCATTGCCACAGAAGATCACCTTGCCGCCATTGCGCAAGGCGCCCATCCAGGCGTCGGCCGTCTGCTCCACCAACCCTCCGAGTGCGTCGAGGCGGGTGATGAGCGATATGGCCTCGGTGAAATAGGCCGAGATGGCCGCTGCCCTGTCCGTCGTCACTATCAGCAAGCCTCCCTATGCAGCAAGCGGATGCCGCTCACATCCGATCGGCAGGCTTAGTTGACAAGCGCTCAGCTTCACATAGCGGTTTCTCGCAGGGCGAGCTAGGAGGGCCTGTTCGCCGTGCACATGCCCCTCGCAATTTGGCTCCAACGCATTAGCTTCTCGTCGTCCGACCTTTGCCGCCCCCCGCGACGATGATGTTCCCGAGCCGTTCGGAAGCTGGTTCTTCCGCCGCAGCTATGCGCCGCACGCGCGGGCTTCACCTGGTCGCGAAGGCGCGGGCTGGCCGCACCTCCCTGCCGATCTTCCCGACCGACGCCGGAACGACGGTCCTGGGGTTCGTGCCGGGCTTGATGAAACTCTCCGAACATCACCGTGCTGATCGATAGGGACCTCGGAAGCTGATGAACCCAATTGATGGTGAGGCGCGTCAGATTTGACCGTTGAGCAGGGACAGGAGACGAGCCGGCAGGGTGATGCGAGGCCCTTTCCTAGAGCGCCGGACGTTGGAGTTTCCAACCTGCTTTACGGCGGCGGGCTGACGCCGCCGCCGGGGTTCTGCCGCGAGATCGGCAGCTTGTGCCCGATGGCCCCATGGGGCCGATCCTCGTTGTAGTATCTACGCTAAGCCTCCATCTTTTCGGCCGCATCTGCAAGCGTCAGGAACCCGTGCGTGTTCAGGCTCTCGCTCGCGGCTGCCGATCTCCCGCAATCGACCGGCTTCCTTCCTTGATATCCCACGAGCATAATGGAGAATGCCGTGGCGATTTGCTCACTGCGGCTCGGCGCGGTTCAAATCTGTCAGCGAACATGCGGATGAGTGAACGAGCAAGACAATCGACGATTTTCCATGACCATGATGCAATCTTGGATGCGTGGAAACGGGGTGAACGGAGCGGCGAACTTGCTGTGCGGTTCGGCACCAGTGCAGGCTATATCCGTACGATCGTCAAAAATGCGCGCGAGCGAGGCGACCCCCGCGCGGAATTGAGAGGCGCACTGGCATCGCCAGGCCAAAGCCGTCGCAACCTGGATCATGATGCAATTCTGGATCGGTGGCAGGCGGGCTGGCGCGCCGAAGATATCGCCAGGTTCGCCCACACGACGGCTGAGACCATTTACGATCTGCTCATGAACTATCGACGGCGCGGGGACCCTCGCGCGCTAAGGCGCCGCTTGCCAAACCCTTAAGCGCAGGCTGACCTTGGAACAGCGCTCGTCATCGAGGTGGGCCGAACCAATCGTGTCGACTCTCGGCGCTTCCCTCCGCAGCGGACAGTTCCGCCCGCTGGCATGGGCATTGAGGTGAAATGCGGGCGTGCTTGACACGCACTGGGTAACGGAGCGCTTTGCGCACCCAAACGGGCACAAAGTGCCGATAATAGCTTGTCTGGGGCATTGCGACAGGCACCGAATGCGTCGAGGATAGTGCCTGGATCGGGGTAAGTATGATGTCCGCCATAAATCTAGCCCTTGCCGCCATCATGTTGAGCATTGGCTTCTTCATTGGATTCGTGACGAACAGTTTGGTATCGGGGGCCAAGATTATCGAACTTGACGAGGAATTGGCAGATCTCCGGGCTCAAATTGCCCGTAGCCAGAAAGACGGGGGCAGATCGTCATTATGAACAATGTCGCTCTAAAGGACCTCCGCCAAAAATGGGGTCTCAGCCAGGCCGCGATGGCCGAGCGTATGGGGTTGCATCGGAGATGGTACATCAGCCTTGAGCAGGGTCGGAGAGAGCTGCAGCGCTGGCATGTCCTCTCGGTTGAGAGAATCAGTATCGATGTCGCCATCGAGCAGCAGAATCCAGATCTTATCGCTGGAACGCTGAAATTCATCCTAGAGCATCTGAAGGAGCTTGATCGCGAACGGGAGGCGCACCCAAACAATGAGCAGACGGCGGCCCGTTGAGCGCCCCCTATGCCGTGTGGTGCTCGGCCTCACCGCACATTTCCGGCGGTCGTG
>QFQD01000071.1 GCA_003241485.1 Ancylobacter novellus | reverse complement strand
TGGAAACACGCCCACAAGGTTCAGCAGCAGCGGCGCGAGAAGAAGCGCGAGGAAGGGAAGGGCGAGTTCTGCCCGCCGCCAGGCGGCCGTCGCCATGCCGACCGCGAACAGCGCGATCGAGAGCAGGGCCAAGGTCGCCCGGTGTGAATCCATCATGCGGCGCAGGGCGCCGTAATAGAAGGTCACGACAAGCGATAGTTCTGAAACTGGAATTCGGAGATGCTGCGGGAGATCAGAAAATAGACCGCCAGAGCCGCGACGCCGCCGATCACCAAAGGGAGTGCGCGGGTAATGTGCCGGCGCGCAAGAGCGGCAAGTCCCGGGGAATGCGTCACCTGCCGCTCGACCCGCCATCCGTCAGCAAGCTGGAACAGGATGAGCGCACCGATAACGAGCGGCGCCAGGAACGAGGCGAGGCTAAGCAGCAGGTAGGCCAGCAGCCTCAATATCGCGCCAGCCCCTCCGCGCAGCGGCGCAATGACCAGCATTTCCAAGGCATAGTGCTTCGCCTGCACCGAATAGGTGAGCAGCGTATAGCTCGCGACGCTTGCGAGGCAGAAGGCGGCCCGCTGCCGCTTTTCCATGCGAGGAAAGGCGAGCGCCAACGCACCGATGCCGACCAGCGCCAGCCATGACGGAAGCCGCAATAGAAATTCGTTGAGCCCGACAAGTCGGGCGAGGGCGGAGCCGACCATATTGTAGAGGGGAGGGGCCGCTTGGTCGTAGAAGGGCAGCGTGCCAAAAAGACTTGAAAACGGCGCGTCCCGCAGGTTCACATACAGTGTGACCTCATCATACCAGAAGGTATGATTGGCCGACATCTTCAACAGAGCGCAGATTAGCGCGACGGCGCCGGCGGCGATCAACAGATAGACATCAGGATCATGCGATGTCGACGCGCCGCGATCAGTCATATCTTTGGAGCTATCCGCGGTCATCCGAGCCTGTAAGCTTGTGCCTGCCGCCGGGCAATGAGTAACCCTCCAGATCGATGGACAACGCCGCTCGCGCGGTGAGGCATCGCTTGCCCGGACGTGACTCAATTCGGTGGCGCCACGCGATGATACTGCGGCCGGAACCCTCGTCCACAGCCATTTAGCCCACGCTCCGCCACTCGCCCTGCGCGCGGTGGAGGTCGGGGCAATCCGTATCCTCCATCTGCCGCAACGGGACATGCTGACGACGCCGGGTTTTCTCGGTTACACCGGCCTCGACCAAATCGATGCCTCCCTCGTATCGTCTGAGAAAAGCTGATCGGTAAACGCCGTCTCGAAAGATCGTCCCATGCCCCTGCCGCTGCCCCCGAACGTCTACCAGCTCGACGCCCCGCCCGCGCCGGACACCCCGCCGCTCGACGGCTCGCGCCGTGCCTCGGTGGCGATCATCGGCGGTGGCATTGTCGGGCTGACCACCGCATTGCATCTTGCGGAAGCCGGCACCGACGTCGTGGTGCTGGAGGCCAATGAGCCGGGTTGGGGCGCTTCCGGCAATAATGGCGGTCAGCTCAATCCCGGCCTCAAATTCGATCCCGACACGGTCGAGGAGACCTGGGGCCCGGAGCTCGGCCGGCGCATGGTGAGCTTCGCGTGGAACACGCCGACCCGTGCCCTTCAGCTTATCGAGCGGCTCGGCATCGCCTGCGATGCCCACAGGGGCGGCACGCTGCGCGTCGCCCGCAGCGCCAAGGCACGCGCGGCGGTGGAGGCAACCGCCCGTCAGTGCGCCGAGCGCGGCATGCCGGTCTCCTGGCTCGACCGCGGCGAGGTCGCCGCCGCCCTCGGCACGCCCGCCTATGCCGGCGCCATGCTCGACCGGCGCGGCGGCAACCTCAATCCGCTTGCCTATTCGCGCGGCCTCGCCCGCGCCGCGCTCTCCGCCGGCGCCCGCATCCACGGGGGAACGCCGGCCAAGGCGCTGCGCCGTACCGCCACCGGCTGGTCGGTTGAAACGCCGACCGGCACGTTGGAGGTCGAGAAGATCCTGATCGCCACCAACGGCTTTACCGGCAAGCTGTGGAAGGGCCTGCGCCAGACCATCGTCCCGGTCTACAGCGCCATCGCCGCCACCGAGCCGCTGAGCGCGGCTCAGCGCGTCGGGATCACGCCCGACCGGCCCTCGGTCTATGAGAGCGGCCGCATCACCGTCTATTACCGCATCGACGCGCAGGGACGCCTGCTGATGGGGGGGCGCGGCCCGATGCACCCGATCGGCACGCCCGACCCCATCGCCTATCTGACCGACTACGCGGTTCAGCTCTGGCCGCAGCTTCGGGGCGTGCGATGGACACATGGCTGGAACAGCCAGCTGGCCATGACCAAGGACCACTGGCCGCATGTGCACGAGCCGGCGCCTGATGCGCTGATCTATCTCGGCTGCAATGGCCGCGGCGTAGCGCTAGGCACCGCCCTTGCCGAACAACTGGCCGGGAGGCTGTTGCACGGCGCCGGCTCCCGGCTGGACCTGCCGGTCGTGCGGCCGAAGCCCATCGCCTTCCACGCCTTCTGGCCGCTCGGCGTGCGCGCCCTCACGCTGCACGGCCGTATTATGGATCGGCTCGGTCTCTAGCGATCACGGGCAGCGTCCGTTCCGATCGCCGCAAGGCTGCGAACTTCTGCCGCGCGAAGGCTGGCCGAGTCCGGAGGTCGGCGAGCGTGACTGCCTCTATCGCAAGTATAATATGACGGCGAAGGTCAGTGTTTCAGGCCACACAAGTAAAAGAATCCAGCGCAAACGGTCTGAAAAATGGGGAGCTGTCGGGCGCAGATGTTGAGCGTGGGTGCGTAAGCCGGCATGAGGTGAGCCTCGAACTGCCCAGCAAACCGGTGCTTCATTGCCCATTGGTGGCAGGGGTGTTGGGCGACAAACAAGACACAACCGCAGACGGATCGACTGGACGGACAATGGGCATGAGAAGTGACGACGATCTGGTCGCGGAACGTTTGCTGGCCCAATTCTTCGAGTCATCTCCAACCGCTCTGTTGATCCTCGATCCGGACGGCGTCATCACCATGGTCAACGCCGGGGTCGAAGCCATCGCCGGTTGGCCTCGCGCCGAACTGCTGGGGCAGAAGGCCGAGATTCTGCTTCCCGCCCGTCTTCAGCCAGAAAACCGCGAACAGAATTCGCCTTTCCGCGAGCCGGAAATATCGAGCGCGAAGCGTGAGACCTTCATACTGCGCCGGGATGGTAGCGAGTTTCCGGCGCAGATCGACGTGCGGAAGATCGAGACCGCAGACGGTGCGATGGTTCTTGCGGCCATTGTGGACATTTCGGAACGCCAGCGCCTTGCGGAAGACCTGCATGATTTGAGTGCGCTCCAGGCGGCAATCGTGGCGTCCTCCCAGGATGCCCTCATCAGCGAAACCGACGTCGGGGTCATCACCAGCTGGAATGCAGGTGCCGAGCGGATGTTCGGCTACAGCATGGAAGAGGTGGTCGGCCGCAGGATTTTCGACGTGGTCGTCCCTGATGACGGTCACGATGAGGAGCAGCGCAAGCTCGATGAGATGCGGCGGGACGGCCAGGTGAAATCCTTCGACGCCCGCCGTCGTCACAAGGATGGACACCTGATCGATGTCGGCATCACGCTGTCACCGATCCGCGACCGTCTTGGCAATATCTCCGGTGTCGCCGTTGTCAAACGCGACATCTCTGCGCGCAAGCGGCAGGAGGAACGGTTCCGGGCGGTGGTGGAATCGATGCCGACGGCCGTGGTGTTGATGAACCGGCGCGGCATCATCGAAATGGTCAATGCGAGAACCGAACAGGTGTTTGGCTATTCGCGACAGGAGCTGACTGGCCAGAAAATCGAGATGCTGATCCCCGCGAGATTTCGCGCCGCGCATCCGGACCTGCGCAACGCCTTCTTCTCGGCCCCCGGCCCTCGCCCGATGGGGGGAGGGCGCGACCTCTACGGGCAGCGTCGTGACGGCACGGAGGTGCCGATCGAAATCGGCCTAAGTCCGCTCCACACCGATGATGGCCTCGCCGTCCTGGCGGCGATCACCGACATCACCGAGCGTGTGAGAACCAGCCAAACCATGGCTGAGCACCAGCGTGAGCTTGAGCGAAGCAACAAGGAATTGGCGACGTATGCGCACGTCGCCTCGCACGACCTCAAATCTCCGCTGCGGGGGATCGTTCAGCTGGCGAACTGGATCGAGGAGGACTTGCAGAGCGAGTCGTTCGATACGATCCCCGGACATATGGAATTGTTGCGCAGCCGTATCCGGCGGATGGAGAACCTGCTGGACGACCTGCTGGCCTACTCGCACGCCGGGCGCGTGAGGGGAGGGATGGTCCATGTCGACATGGGTCGGCTCGCCCGCGAGCTGTTCGAGCTTCAGTCTCCCCCGCCGGGGCTGGAGTTGGTGCTGGTGGGTGACCTACCGGAGTTCATAACGCTCGCTGCGCCGCTCGAGCAGGTGCTTCGCAACCTCTTTTCAAATGCCATCAAGCATCACGACCGGCCCGCCGGCCGGATCGAGGTGAGCTGTTCCGCAACGGATGACGGCTTCTGGGCCTTTGTCGTGACGGATGACGGCCCTGGTATTCCGCCGAAATATCACGAACGAGTCTTCGAGATGTTCCAAACTCTGCGGCCTCGCGACGAAGTCGAGGGCAGTGGCATGGGGTTGGCGCTGGTTAAGAAGATCGTCGAGACTTATGGTGGCACGATCACCATCGCATCGGACGGTGTTCGCGGCTGTAGCATGCGATTCACCTGGCCCATTACCATCAGCGGAAAGTCACATACATGACCGCTCCTGTCCGTAGTCACCGCGAAGCGACCTTGCTGCTGGTGGAAGATGACGACATCGACGCGAAGGCGTTCGAACGCGCGATGCGCAAGATGAAACTGCTCAACCCGGTACGCCGGGCCCGTGACGGCCAGGAAGCGCTCGAAATCCTGCAGAGGAACGAGGTGAGCTCACCGTTCATCATTCTGCTGGATCTGAACATGCCGCGGATGGGGGGGCTCGAATTCCTTGAGTCCGTGCGGCGCGACCCGGTGCTGACCGGCAGTGTCATCTTCGTTCTCACGACCTCCAAGTCCGACGAAGATCTGACGATGGCCTATAAAGAACACGTCGCCGGGTATATCCTCAAGCAGGGTATAGAAGCCGGCTTCCTGAACGTCATCGACATGATCGAACATTACTGGCGGGTCGTGGAGCTTCCGGTCATGGAGCGCACTGACTCCAAATGAAGTTACTCCTGATCGACGACGACGAGGTGGATCGTCGTATGGTGATGCGGTTGCTCAGCGGCATTGATCCGCCGCCGAACATCGTGCAGGCGACCACCGCGCAGGAAGGCCTCAAGATTTTCAGAACCGGAGGGTTCGACGCAGTATTCCTGGATTATTATCTTCCGGACATGACAGCGTTCGATGCCATACCGGTTCTGATGGAATATTCCGTCAGCCAGGCAGCGATCATCATTCTAACCGGCAAGGACGACGATGCCCTGGCGCTGCAATGCCTGGAGGCCGGAGCACAGGATTTCCTTCTCAAGCAAGAAGTGAATGCGCAGCGCCTTTTGCGTACCCTGGTTCATGCGCGTGTTCTGCACGCCCTGCAGGATAAGATTTCCGAAAGTCGTGAGAAATATCGATTCCTGGCGCAGAATGACCAATTAACCGGCCTGCCAAACCGGCACTTCTTCGATGAGAGCCTTGCCTCTGAGATTGCGCGGTGTGGCGATCTTCCAATTTCCCTGCTGCTGCTGGATATCGACAATTTCAAGAGAGTGAACGACATCCGCGGACACGATGTCGGCGATGTGTTGATCCGCGAAGTCGCCGCGCGTCTGCGCCATCTCGTTCCCCCTGGCCAGATCGTCTGCCGCATTGGCGGCGACGAGTTCGCCATCATCGCGTCTGACGGGGGAGATGAGGCGACGGCCCTCGACATAGCCGAGCGTATCAAGGCCACATTCGCCGAACCCTTCAACATTGGCGATGTTGAATTGGAGGTTTCAAGCAGTGTCGGTATCGCGGTGGCCCTTCGCGGCGCAACCACGGCGGCACAGCTTTTGAAAAGCGCCGACCTCGCGATGTACAAGGCAAAGCGGGACGGTCGCAACCGGATCCAGTTATTTACGCAGGACCTGCAGCGCGAAGCCGTCCGCAGAGACGAGATCGAGCGCGATCTACGTTCGGCGGTGGTGTTCGACCAGCTGACAATGTTCTACCAACCGCTCTTCTGCACATCCGACCGTGAAATCTGCGGTGCCGAGGCGCTCATCCGGTGGCGTCATCCCCAGCACGGGTTGCTGCCGCCGTCGGCGTTTCTGGATATCGCGGAGGAGTTCGGACTGCTGGCCAGGATCGACAACTGGAGCAGACGTACGGCCTTCTGGCAGTTGTCCGACTGGCGCGCCCGCGGGCTGGTCCGAGACGGGTTCCGTATGAATTTCAACGTCAGCGCATCAGCCCTCGATCAGCCCGGACTGGACGTTGCACTGCAGCTCGATTGCGCAGGGGTCGGATTGCCGCCGACGGCACTGGAGCTCGAAGTGACCGAGGATGTGCTGGTCGCCAATTTCAAGAAGACCAATGCGCTTTTGAACCGGATCAAAGACTGTGGCGTGAGCATCGCGATCGACCAATGCGATGATCGGGATGGCGAAGAACCTCGGCTTGCGCGTGCTGGTCGAGGGCATTGAAACGCAGGAACAGATGGAACTGTGTCTCGACTACGGCGCAGATGTCCTGCAGGGCTACTTCTTTTCCCACCCGCTTTCAGCGGACGAGTTTGAGCGGCGGTTCCTGAAATTGCCTGTCATTTCAACGTGAGCCGTTAAGGGGGCTTCGGCTTCACAGGGCAGCCGAGGTGCCCGCGGGCTTTGTGATGGGCACCCCCGCAAGGCGGGGGCGACAGAACGCGCTCGCCCGCACCGAGTACGGAAAACCCTTCAGCGTCGCGGGCTTTGGAAGCTGCGCAGCGCCTCATTCTTCTGCGGGAGACAGGTCAAACGTCTCGTCGGGAAAGAAGCGCGCGAGGCGGATGTCCGCCGTGCGGGCATGGCCTTCCATACCTTCCTTGCGGGAGATGCGGGCCGTGACGATGCCGAGATCGCGCGCCGCCGCCCGGGTCGCGCGCTGCCACGTCACCGTCTTCATGAATTTATGCACCGACAGCCCGCCTGTGTAGCGCGCCGCGCCGGAGGTCGGCAGCACATGGTTGGGGCCCGACGTCTTGTCGCCAAAGGCGACTGTCGTCTCCTCGCCGAGGAACAGCGAGCCATAGGCCTGCAGGCGCCCGAGCCACCAGTCCAGATCTGCCGCCTGCACGTGCAGGTGCTCGGGAGCGTAGCGGTCGGCGACGGCGGCCATCTCCTCGGCGTCCGCGCACAGGATCACCTCGGCATAGTCGGCCCATGCGGCCCGGGCGCTGGAGCGGTTCGGCTCCGGCAGCGCCTCGATCAGATCGGGCACGCGCGCCATCACCGCCTCGGCGAGGGCGGCCGAGGTCGTCGCCAGCCAGACCGGTGAGTTGTAGCCGTGTTCGGCCTGGCCGATCAGGTCATTGGCGATGAACTCGGCATCCGCCGTGCCGTCGGCGAGGATCATGCTGTCGGTCGGCCCGGCGAACATGTCGATGCCGACGCGGCCGTAAAGAATGCGCTTGGCCTCGGCGACATACTGGTTGCCGGGTCCGGCGAGCACGTCGGCCTTCGGCAGGCCGAACAGGCCGTTGGCCATCGCCGCCACGCCCTGGACGCCGCCGAGGTTGAGGATCACGTCCGCCCCGCACAGATCCATGGCGAAGACGATCTCGGGCGGAATGCCGAGGCCCGGCCGGGGCGGCGAGCAGGCCACGACATGGCGCACGCCCGCCACCCGCGCGGTGGTGATGGTCATGATCGCGCTGGCGATATGGGAATAGCGCCCGCCGGGCACATAGCAGCCGGCGGCCTCGACCGGGATCTGCTTCTGCCCGGCGATCAGGCCGGGGATCACCTCGACGCTGCAATCGAGCACCGTCGCCTTCTGCGCCTCCGCAAACCGGGCGATGTTGGCATGGGCGAAGCGTATGTCGTCCTTCGTCTTGTCAGGGACGCGGGCAATGGCGGCCTGCCGTGCCTCTGGCGAGAGGACGATCTCGCCCTGCCATTTGTCGAACTCCCGGGAGAAGCGGCGCACGGCGTCCTCGCCTTCCGCGTCGATGGCGGCGAGCATGGCGGCCACGGCCTCGCGCACGTCGCCTTCGTCGGAATGGGCGGTGCGGGTGGCTTTCTTGAGATAGGTCACGGTCATGGCGGGGCTCACATCTTGCCCTTCCAGGGCACAATACGGCGCTCGATCAGGCGCATCAGCATGTCGAAGAGGTAGGCGATCGCCGCGATGACGACGATGCCCATGATAACGGTGGAGGTTTGCAGGAACTGGCTGGCGGAGAGCACCATGTAGCCAAGCCCCTCCGTCGCCGCGATCATTTCGGCGGCCACCAGCGTGGTCCAGCCGAAGCCGATGCCGATCCGCATGGCGGTGAGGATTTCGGGCAGCGAGGCCGGCAGGATCACATAGCGCAGCACCTTCCAGCGCGAGGCACCGAAGGAATAGGCGGCGTGAATCTGCTCGATCGCCGCCGATTTCACCCCCGCCCGCGCGCCGAGCGCCACCGGGGCGAAGACGCTGAGGAAGATGAGCAGAACCTTGGACAGTTCGCCGATACCGAACCAGATGATCATCAGCGGCAGATAGGCCAGCGGCGGAATCGGCCGGTAAAACTCGATCGGTGGATCGAGGATGCCACGCATGGTCGGGCTCATGCCCATGGCCAGCCCGAGCGGAATGCCGATCACGCAGGCGAGCAGAAACGCACCGAACACCCGCGCGGCAGAAATCGCGATGTGCTGCCAGAAGGGCGTGTTGGTGAAACCGTCGCGGGCGATATCCATGAACTTCTGCACCACCGCGCCCGGCGAAGGCAGGAACAGCGGCTTGACCCAGCCCATGGCGGTGACGAGCCACCACAGGAGAAGCAGCAGTGCAATGGACAGAAGCGACAGCCACAGCGTGTCGCCATCGCCCGGCACGCCGTAAGCCTGAGTGACGCGAGCCGCGGGCGCGGATTTTGTTCGACAGGGCCGATGTGATCGACGGGGCTCATGCGGCGGCTTCCTCGTCGGCAAAGATGATGCCCAGCACCTGTTCGCGCAGGGCGATGAAATCGGGGGAGGCCTTGACTTCACGCGCTGTGGCGCCTTCGAGGAAGCGCCTGGAGAACGGCAGGTCGAAGCGATGGGCGATGCGGCCCGGCCGCGGCGACATGACGATGAGCCGCGTGCCCATGAACAGCGCTTCCTCGACATCATGGGTGATGAAGAACACCGCCTTGCCGGTGCTGTTCCACACGCGAAGGATCAACTGCTGCGCCTTCTCGCGGGTGAGCGCGTCGAGTGCGCCGAGCGGTTCGTCCATCAACAGGACACGGGGATCGCAGGTGAGCGCGCGGGCAATGCCGACACGCTGCTGCATGCCGCCGGAGAGCTGGTAGACCGGCGAGCCCTGGAAGCCGTCCAGCCCCAGAAGCGCGATGTATTTTTCCGCCGTGGCGTAGCGCTCGCGCGGCGGCACGTCCTGCATCTTCAGGCCGAAGGCCACATTGTCGCGCACATTCAGCCAGGGCATCAGCGCGTGCTTCTGGAACACCACCGAGCGGTCGGCTCCCGGCCCGGTGACGGCGGCGCCGTCGAGCCGGATGGAGCCGGAACTGGGCGAGAGGAAGCCGGCCAGCAGGTTGAGAAGGGTCGACTTGCCACAGCCCGACGCGCCAAGGGCGACAACGAAATCGTTGCGGTCCATTGTCAGGTCGATCTTGCGCAACGCCTCGACCGGTGGTCGTCCATTGGCGGCGGGGTAGACGACGGACACGTCGTCGACGATGAGCACCATTGCATGTCCTCCGGAACGCCGGGCGGGCGGCGGGCCCGCCCACCCGGCGCAGTGCGGGGCTTCACTTGGCCGTGGCGGCCTTGGCGATGGAGGTATTGACGAAGGGGGCGTAGCTCTCCGCCACCTTCTCGATGCGGCCGGCGCTCTTGAGGAACTCGGCGGTCGACTTCAGCGTCGCCGGTGCGCTGCCGAGCCATTTGTCGCTCAACTGCTCCTTGAGCGGCACGAACGTATAGCCTTCCAGCGAGTCTGGGATTTCCGCCGGCGCGGCGCCCGTCATCTTGGCGATCGTCAGCACCTGCGGGCTGGTCGCGTTCCAGGCGGAGGGATTGGCGAGATACGCCGCATTGGCCTCGTCCGCCACCTTGGCGAAGGCCGCCATTTCCTTGGCATGGGCGGCGGCGAATTCCTTGTTCACCACCCAGCCGTCAAAGGTGGGGAAGCCCCAGGCGGCGGTCGTGTCAGCACCGAGAATGCGCTTGCCGGTCTTCATGATGCGGCTCTGCGCCGGCTCCCAGATGAAGGCAGCATCGATGGCGCCCTGTTCCCAGGCGGCGGCGATCTGATCCGGCGGCATGCCCATGATGGTGACCTCTTTCAGCGGCACCTTCTCATGCTGGAGCGCGCCCATCAGCGAGAAGTGGGCGGTGGAGCCGATCGGCACGGCGACGCGCTTGCCCTTCAGGTCGGCGACGCTGGCGATGCCGGTGCCGTCGCGGGCGATCAGGCTCTCGGCCTTGCCGATGACGATGGCGAGCATGAACATCTGGATGTCCACGCCCTGGCTCATGGCGATGGTCATCGGCGAGGAGCCGAGCTCCGACACCTTGACGTCGCCGGAGGCCATGGCGGCGATGATCTCGGCGCCGGAGGCGAATTTGCGCCATTCGATCTCCCAGCCGGTGGCCTTCTCGAACAGTCCCTCGGCCCGCGCCACCTGCATCGGCGTCGGATTGCCAAAATGGCCGATGACGATCTTCTCCGCAAAGGCGGAGCCGGCGGAAAGAATGAGGGCGACGGTGCCCGCCAACAGGCCCCGCATGGTCTTGCTCATGTCCCTTAACTCCTCTGTCAGGTCGGTCGTGGTTGCCGGGCCTTCTGTGGGCCCGTGAATTCAAGAATCCCGCGCGAGCGAGAAATCGACGATGGCGCCCACCAGCACATCCAGCGTGTCGAAGGCGCGGGCGCCTTCGGCGGCACTGTCGGCGATGAGCGAAAATTCGGTGCAGGCGATCATCTGCGTGGCGACTCCGGCCGCCACGAGCTGCGCGGAAGCGCGTTGCAAGGCCGCGCGCGCCTCGGCGTCGGCATCCCCCGCCTTGATGCGGCGAATGGCGCCGAGCAGCGCGTCTTCGTCGTCGGGGTAGACCGCCGTCAGCCCCGCTTGCGCCAACCGGCCGTCAAACAGGCCGATGCGGCGGAGGGCAGGAGAGGCGAGTACGCCGACCCGCCCGTCGGGCCCGGCAAGCCGCGCCGCATGGGCGACGGAGAGCGTCACCATGTCGAGCAGGGGTATCGTCACCGCCGCCGTAATCGCCGGGGCGAAATGGTGCGCGGTATTGCAGGGCATGGCCAGCGCCTCGGCACCGGCCGCCTCCAGCCGCCGCGCCATCGCCGCCAGCACGGGCGCGGGGTCTTCGCCGGTCCCTTCGATCAGCCGGGCGATGCGGGAGGGCACCTGCGGGTTCTGGTCGACGATGAGCGGAACATGGTCACGATCATCCGCCGCCGGCACCGCCGCGATGATCTTGCTCATCAACAGCACCGTCGCCTGCGGGCCCATGCCGCCGAGAACTCCAACCCGGCGCGGCATCAGCGGGCCCCCTCCGCCAGCGTCTCGTCCAGCGCGCCCAGAATATGCGTGGCGATGAGGTCGCAATCGTCGAGAGAGAAGGTGAGGGGGATGCGCATATCGAACAGGGTTGCGAGCACGCGCTCGCTCTGCGGCAGCTCATGCCGGGCGATGTAGCGCCACGAGGTGTGCGTCGAGGTGAATCCGGCCGGCTCGGCCGCCCCGAACCATTTCAGCTCCACGCCCCGCGCGGCGGCGGCGGCGATGAGGGCTATGCAGGCTTCCGGGGGCAGCGCCGGCACGCGGAACTGGATGGAGGAGCCGACATAGTTTTCCTGCTGGGGGCGTGAGGGCATCCGCACCGCCGGGTGCGTGGCGATCCGCGCCGCGATCCGGTCATGGCGCTCGTTCCAGCCGGCAAGGTTGCCCTCGATCCGCGCCAGCTGAGGGCGGAGCAGGGCGGCGCGCAGATTGTCCATGCGTGCCGACATGTTGGGCGTGTCGAGCTTCACCTGCGCGAAGGCCTCGGCCGGCGGCGCCGCGCCGTGCCGCTCGTAGAGCATATAAGACCCGGACAGGATCACAGCCCGCGCCATCAGATCGGCGTCGTCGGTGGTTAACAGTCCACCCTCGCCGGAATTCAGGTGTTTGTAGGTCTGGGTGCTGAAGCAGGCAGCGAGGCCGAAAGAACCCGATTTCTGTCCGTTCCAGCGAGCGCCCATCGTGTGGGCGCAGTCCTCGATGACGCGCAGACCATTCGCGCGGGCCAGGGTCGAGAGCTTGTCCATGTGGCACATATGGCCGCGCATATGCGACAGCAGCAGCACGTGCGCCCCGGACTGTGTCGCCTTCGCCGCGAGATCGTCGAGGTCGATCACCAGATCGTCGGTGGTCTCGACCAGAACCGGCACCGCCCCAACCGCCGCGATCGCGCCAGGCACGGGCGCCAGCGTGAACGCATTGGTGAGCACGCGCTCGCCCGGTTTCACGCCGGCCGCGCGCAGCGCGATCTGCATCGCCTGTCCGCCGGAGGCCAAGGCGAGGCAATAGCTCGCTCCCTGCCACCGAGCGAATTCCTCCTCCAGCCTGGCCGCCTCCGACATCTCGCCGGGGGCGACGTTGTAGCGGTGCAACCGGCCCGAGCGCATCACCGCTTCGGCGGCGGCGATGGCATCTTCGGGGAGTGGCTGCTGCTGGGTGAAACTGGCGGTGAAGCGGGGCGGTCGCATGGCTCAGACCGTCGCGTGGGCGGGCTGATCGTCGGCGAAGTAGGCGTCGTAGCCGAACAGCGCCGCCGATCCGCCGGTATGGAGGAACACGATGCGTTCGCCCTTCTTGAAAATGCCCTTGCGGACATAGTCGATCAGGCCCGCCGCACCCTTGCCGGAATAGACGGGGTCCAGGAGGATTCCCTCCAGTTCGGCGAACAGGCGAATAGCCTCCAACGTATCCGGGCCGGGGATGCCGTAGCCGCGGCCGACATAGTTGCTGTCGGCTACCACATCCTCGCGCCGCACCACGCCGGGACACCCAAGCTTGGCGGCGGTGCGCTCGGCGAGGGCGAAGACGCTCTCTTCCTGCTTCTCCTTGGGCGCGCGCACCCCGATGCCGAGCAGCGGCACATTGGCGTTGATCGCCTTCAGGCCGACGATGAGGCCCGCCTGCGTACCGGCGCTACCGGTGGCCGTGACGATGTGGTCGATGGGAAGACCCATCTCGTTGGCTTGGTTGATCAGTTCCAGGGCACAATTGGCGTAGCCAAGAGCGCCCGTCGGGTTCGATCCGCCGCCGGGGATGGTGTACACCTTGCGGCCCTCGGCACGCAGGCGCTCGGCAACCGCTTCCATCTCGGCGTTCATGTCGATGCCGCCGGCGCGGGTCTCGGTCGTCGCCCCGTGCAGGTGATCGAGAAGCACATTGCCGTTGGTCTTGTAGTTCGGATCGTTCGAGCCCGTCCGATCCTCCAGCAGCAGATGACAGGCCAGGCCGAGCTTGGCGGCGAAGGCGGCCGTCTGGCGCGCATGGTTGGACTGGGTGGCGCCCTGCGTCATTACCGTGTCGGCGCCCTGCGCCACGGCTTCGGCCATCAGGAATTCCAGCTTGCGGGTCTTGTTGCCCCCGGTGGAAAGCCCGGTGCAGTCGTCACGCTTGATCCAGATCTCCGGACCTCCCAGTTCACGGCTCAGTCGATCGAGCCGCTCCAGGGGCGTGGGCAGGTGCGCGAGGCGGATGCGGGGGAAACGAGCGAAATGCATGACAAACCCTCAACTTGCGTAATCCGATGCTTGCAGAACATCTTCGCCATTTCAAATGCGAAATTCTTGATATAATATGCAAAGATTGCATGTTGGGAGGCTTTGATGCGGCTGGAATGGCTGGAGGATATTCTCGCGGTAGCGGAGACCGGCTCCTTCAGCGAGGCGGCCGAGCGACGGCGGCTGACGCAATCGGCTTTTTCGCGCCGCGTGCAGCACATCGAGGACCATGTCGGCGTGGCGCTGTTCGATCGCTCGCGCAAGCCGGTCCAATTGCGCCCGACCACCGCCGAGCAGCGCGATCAGATAGCCCGGCTCGCGCGCACCCTGCGCCAGCTGACCGACGATCTGCGCCGGGGCGACCGCACGGCCGGCAACCGGCTGGTCCTCGCCAGCCAACATGCCCTGACCGCCTCCTGGGCGCCGCGCTTCATCGACACGATCCAGTCGAACAACGCCGATATCTTTCTCAAGCTGAGGTCAGCCAACCTCGATGAGTGCTTCGCGTTTCTGCTGTCGCGCCAGGCCGACATAGCTGTGGTGTATCGGCGTATCGGCGAAGAGCACCCGATCGCGGCGAACTACATCGAGACGGCGATTATCGGCCACGACCGTCTGATCCCGGTCTTCGCACGCGCCCATGGGGCACGCCTCAACCGGCAGTTCGCGCATGGCGAAGTGCCCTTCATCGCCTATCCGTCCGAGGTCTTCCTCGGCCAGGTGATGGACCGGGTCGTTCTGCCGGCCATCCAGGGAGCAAGCCATATGGTGCCCAAGGTGGAGACCGAGCTGACCCTGGCGGCGCTGGAACTCGCCGCGAACGGCATCGGCGTGGCGTGGGTGCCGGCGACACTCGCCCGCTCGGGTATCGATTCGGGCGTTCTCGCTGACCTGTCGGCGAGCCTTCCCTACTGCGACCTCG
Organism: Ancylobacter novellus; assembly: GCA_003241485.1. Lineage (GTDB taxonomy): Bacteria > Pseudomonadota > Alphaproteobacteria > Rhizobiales > Xanthobacteraceae > Ancylobacter > Ancylobacter novellum_A. Next base: position 12,360 of record QFQD01000071.1, on the reverse strand, counting down.
ACGTAACGGCGGTACGGCTCGCAAATCAGGCGACGCCTGTCGAGGCCACCGTCTGGGAGCAGTTGTCCCGCATGGACGCACCTCGCCCCGCGGGCGCGTCCGGGGACGACATCGAGGCGACATGAACGCGCTTGGCAGCGCGTGGAGTCCAGAAGCTTAAATCGACCCGGCAGAATTCGGGAGACGGACGATTACCATGTCGCGTTGCATCCGGCGGGGTTTCAGGCTGGCGATGGGCGCTCCCCCTGCCGTCGCGAGATAGAGAGCCGGCAGGAAGAATAGAGTGAGCAGTGTAGCCGCAATCGGGACCCGCTTGGGCCTTTTCGCCAGGGCGCTTTTCCGCCGGTATTGACTGTGCTTGTGTACCGGCGAGGCGTGTTCGGGTTCCGAGGTGGCATGTTCGTACAGTTTCCGCCGCAGGCGGTCAGGGCCGTCTCAGGATGAAGCCGGCAAACCTTGGGCCGATGGCCAAGCGGCAGCGGCGTGCCTTCGTCGGCGTTCTGCTGTGCAATGTGCTCGAATGGTACGACTTCGTTATATACGGCCTACTGGGCATTTACCTTTCACACGCGTTCTTCCCTCGGCAGGATGACAGGGCGGCACTGCTGGCGACGCTCGCCGTGTTCGGCGCCAGCTTCGTCATGCGCCCGCTCGGCGGACTGGTGCTGGGCGGATTCGGCGACAAAGAGGGGCGCAAGCCCGGCCTCGTGATCACCGCGGGGCTGATGGCCATGGGCACCTTGGCGATCGGCATCCTGCCGACCTTCGAGGCGGCGGGCATTACCGCGCCGATGCTGCTCCTTGTGGCCCGTATGGTTCAGGGCTTTTCCGCCGGCGGCGAATGGGGCATCGCCAACGCCTTCCTGCTCGAAGCCTCACCGGAAGGCCGGCGCGGCTTCTCCACCAGCTTTTTGTCGGTCACGGTGGCTCTTGGCAGCGGCCTTGCCAGCGCGGCCACGGCGGCGCTCGTCACCATTCTTTCCCCCGAAAGCATGAAGGAGTGGGGATGGCGTGTGCCTTTTCTTATCGGTGGTTCGCTGGGCATCGTGGCATTTTGGCTGCGCACGGGTGTGGACGAGACGCCGGTCTACCGCCAAGCCGAAGCGGCAAGGGTTTCCACGGTTACGATCCTGCGGCGGATACGCCGCCCCGGCCTGATCGCGGTCGGTTTCACCATGCACTGGACGGTCTGCTACTACATCTTCCTCGTCTACATGCCGCTCTTTGCCCAGAAACACGCCGGGCTGAGCGCGGCGCAGGCTACGTGGTCGAACACGATCTGCATCGCGGCCATCATCCTGCTCGTGCCCCTTGTCGGCAGGCTGTCGGATAGATTTGGCCGTCGCCCATTTCTCCTTTGCTCCTGCCTGCTGGTACTGACGATGGTGGTCCCGGCAATGTGGATGATGGTCGCCTTTCGCAGCTTTCCCGTAGTGGCCGGGTTGCAATTGCTATTCGCCGTCGCCATCGCGCTCTATTCGGGCCCGGCTCCTGCGGCCATGGCCGAGCTGTTTTCAACGCCCGATCGTTCGCGCTGGTCGTCCGTGTCCTATGCGGTGGCGGCGGCTGTGTTCGGTGGCTTCGCCCCCTTCATCGCCGTCTGGCTGACCGCCGCGCTGGATAACCCGCTAGCGCCCGCTGGCTATGTCGTCATCGCGGCGACGACCAGCCTGTTGGTGGTGTGGTCCATGCCGGAGACGGCGCACAGGCCGATTTCGTGAGATCCCTCTCGCGCAACTACCCGCCTTGACCGGCAAGCGCGGGGGGGCGGCTGTAATAGGCGTGATAGGCGCGTGCGAAGCTGGAATAGCCCTCATAGCCCACGCGCCGGGCGATCTCGCTGATGGAGAGGTCTCCGCGGTGCAGCATTTCCTGTGCCTGTTCCATGCGTCGCGCCTGCGCATAGGCGTGGGGTGTGACGCCAAAGATGTCGCGGAAGCCCCGTGTTAGTTCGTTTCGGTTCAGCCCGACGCGCCGAACGAGTTGCTCTATGGTCGGAGGATCGCCGAACTCGCGCCGGTAAATCTCCGCTGCGGTCTCGATCGCCCTTACCTTCGTCTGTTCGCCGATCGGCCGCGGTGGTGCGTGCAGGCGCAGAGCGTGCAGCTGCGAGACGACGTCGCAGATGATCTCGACGGCCTTTGCGCCCACGAACAGGCCGCGCAGGGGCTCGCCATAACGGCAGGAGACGATCTGGTCCACCATCGCGATACCCGCCGGCGAAAGCGGCAGCGACAGCACCTCCGGCGTTCCTTCACGCGACAGGAAGATCGGCCGATAGGCCGGCGGTACCCGCTCAATGTTGAGACCGTAGCGGTCGATGAAGTGCTTGCGTTCGCAGACAATCAAGACGCCACGCAGGCGCGCGCCCGCATCGGTGTCGGAGACCGACAGTGGGATGTTGCTTACCTGCAGACGGTGCGGAGCGACGAGGTCCATGCGCTGGCCGATCCAGCGGTTGTAGCGGCCGGCGATGGTGGCCTGGATACAGACGAGGTCGGCCCGTGTCATCGCCAGACTGTAGGACACGCTGACGTCAAAATTCATCACGTGGAGCAGGGTGAAATCGTCGATACGGCGATAGCCGTGCTCCCTGGCCTGGAACACCTCGTCGACATGCCCGAATACTTTGGCGGAACGCACAAACTCGCCGATGCCCAAGCCTGACCGCACCGCGCGAAAATCCAGCTCCAATCGGCGTCGCTCGCCCATCCCCTGCGTTCCGTGCCTGCTTTCCAATCGAGCGACAGCCAACGAAACCGTATTGCTCGCAGCAAGCCTTCGATCACCTGCGTCATCCGACCAGCGACTATCACGTCTTTTCACGGCCTATGTCCAGTTCTCACGCCCGCCTGTGCGGCGGCGGCCGGACGTGCGAGCGCGGAGTGATCGTCAGCTCTCCCAACCGAACGACGCGCGTGTATCCCATCCTGTTCGCCACCGCCGATCTGCCGCCCAATGAGCAGTTCGATGCATTCCGTGCCGCTCATGAGGCGATTGTCGACATAGACACGGTCGTGGACGGGCAGGTCTCCTTCGAGATGTGGCAGCGCATCTGGCCACTCGGTCACCTCGTGCTCACGAGCACGAGCCTGCCGCGCAAAGGGCGTCCCGTACGCTGGAGCCATTGGCAGAAGGGCGTGCTCGATCACTGGTACGTCGTGCTGCCATGCCGTTTCGACGAGGGATCGGCGATGCATCAGCTGCCGGAAGCACGCCCCCGCATCCACTCGCTGGCGCGGCCGCTCACCGCTGAAATCGAGGATGACGGGGTTCTCACCTTGTTCGTCCCCCGCGACCTGCTGGCCGACTCCTGTCTCGATCATCTGCTCGACGCACCGCTTGGCAGTGGCCTCGGGGCGCTGCTGGCCGACCTGATGCTGACCCTCGATCGTCGACTGCCGCTCGTCGAGCCCCCCGAATTGGATCACATCATCGAGGCGACGCGCTGCTTCCTCGACGCCTGCGCACGACCGTCCCGAGACCGTCTGGCCGAGGCGCAGGCGCCGATCGACCTTGCTTTGCTTGAACGGGCACGGCGGCGGATCCGGCTGCGGCTGACGGAGCCGGAACTGACCCCTGACGCAATCTGCAAGGATCTGGGTGTGTCGCGCTCCCGCCTCTACCGGCTGTTTGAACCGATCGGGGGCATATCAGCCTATGTGCGTCGACAGCGGCTACTGGGGGCACGGCACGCGCTGCTCGACCCGATGGATGTCCGCCCCATCGCGCGCATCGCCGAGCAATGGGCCTTCGCCGACGCGTCCGTGTTCAGCCGAGCCTTTCGCCAGGAATTCGGAATCTCGCCCAAGGAAGCACGCGAGACCGGCCGGATCGGCTCGCGGGCAACACGCGGCTTCGAGAGTACCGGGATGATCTCAGACAACATGCCGAGCCTCGCCGAACTGCTGCGCGTGCTCGCCGCCTAGATAGGGCGTCCGGAGAAGCTGTTCATCGCCCGTGGTGCCTGAGCACGTTGCTGCGAGACGCCCGGCCAGCGCCTCCCTGTGGACCGAATGATTGGGCTTTCGAGGTCGATATCTCCATCCCAGGCTACGCAGAGTTCGGACGCCAATCCTGAACGCAATCCAAGTTGTCTTATTGGGGGAGGGTGCACGTATCCTTCGCACTTGCAGCATTTATAGGGTTGGTTATCGACAATGAAAGACGTTAAATTGAGATCGGGCGACAACAATTGGGACGTCCGGCACATTTATTGGAAAGCCTGCTGGTTTATAGGGTTGAACGCACGACGCTTCCTCCTTTCCCACGAGGCGAAACATGGCTGACACCTCCGCTGGCAAGCTCTCGCTTCCCGCCCTGACCGCGGTGGTGGTGGGCTCGATGGTCGGCGCCGGCATCTTCAACCTGCCGGGCCGGTTCGCCACCGCGACAGGGCCGTTTGGCGCGATCATCGCCTGGGCGATTGCCGGCACCGGCATGTACATGCTGGCGCGGGTGTTCCAGGCGCTGGCGGAGAAGCGGCCCGACATCGACGCCGGCATGTTCGCCTACGCCAAGGCCGGCTTTGGCGACTATATGGGCTTCCTCTCGGCGTTCGGATACTGGCTCGGCAGCTGCCTCGGCAACGTGTTCTACTGGGTGCTGATCGGCTCGACCCTCGGGCGGTTCTTCCCCGATCTCTTCGGCGACGGCAGCACGGCGACCGCGATCATCGTCTCGCTGGTCGGCATCTGGGCGTTCCATTTCATGATCCTGCGCGGCATCGAGCAGGCGACGGTGATCAACACCATCGTCACCATCGCCAAGATCGTGCCGCTGGTCCTGGCGATCCTCGCCTTCGTGTTCTTCTTCAACTACGCGCAGTTCTCGGAGAATTTCTTCGGCGGCGTGAACATGCCGGAGAAGACGCTGCTGGCACAGGTGCGCGACACCATGCTGATCACCGTCTTCGTGTTCCTCGGCATCGAGGGCGCCAGCGTCTATTCGCGCTACGCCAGGAAGCGCGCGGATGTCGGCACCGCCACCATCCTCGGCTTCGTCGCCGTCACCGGCCTCATGGTGGCGGTGACCCTGCTCCCCTATGCCACCGCACCGCGCGTGGCCATCGCCGCCGTGGCCAACCCCTCGCTTGCGGGAGCGCTGGAACTCGTCGTCGGGCACTGGGGGGCGGTGTTCATCTCCATCGGCGTGCTGGTCTCCGTTCTCGGCGCCTATCTGGCCTGGTCGCTGATCTGCGCCGAGGTGTTGTTTGCGGCCGCCAAATCGCAGGACATGCCGAAGCTGTTCGCGGCACAGAACGGCAACCGCGTGCCCGCCAACGCGCTGTGGCTGACCAATGGCGTCGTCTCGGCCTTCGTCGTCTCGACCTACTGGTCGCGCGACGCCTTCAATTTCATGCTCGACATGACCAGCGTCACGGCGCTGCTGCCTTACCTGCTGGTCGCCGGCTACGGCGTGCTGCTGGCGCGCAGCGGGGTCGGCTACGAGACCACCCCGCAGGAGCGCGGCCGCGACCAGATCATCGCCTGGATCGCTGTGGTCTACACGCTGTTCATGTTCGTCGCCGCCGGCTTGAAATACGTGTTGCTGGTGGCCGTGCTGTTCGTGCCCGGCACCCTGCTTCTCTACTTCTGGGCCCGGCGCGAGCAGAAGGCGCGCGTGTTCACCAGGGCAGAGATGCTGGTCTTCGCCATCACGCTCGTGGCCGCCGCCATCGGCACTTACGGCCTTTTCACCGGCACCATCACCCACTGATCGACCAGACATAGGAGCCCCATGATGGAATCCCCCTTCGGTGTGCATTCCGAGGTCGGCCAGCTGCGCAAGGTCATGGTGTGCGCCCCGGGCCGCGCCCATCAGCGGCTGACCCCGAGCAATTGCGACCAGCTGCTGTTCGACGACGTGCTGTGGGTTGATGTCGCCAAGCGCGACCATTTCGACTTCGTCACCAAGATGCGCGACCGCGGCATCGAGGTTGTCGAGATGCACAATCTGCTGACCGAGACCGTCGCCATCCCAGAGGCGCGGGCCTGGATTCTCGACCATCAGGTGGTGCCGAACAATGTCGGCCTCGGCTTTGTCGACGAGGTGCGTTCCTATCTCGACGGCCTGCCCGACCGCCAGCTGGCCGAGACCCTGATCGGCGGCCTGTCGACCTATGAATTCCCCGAGACCATCGGCGGCGAAACGCTGGCGCTGATCCGCGACGCGGCCGGCGTGAACGAATATCTGCTGCCGCCGCTGCCCAACACGCTGTACACCCGCGACACCACTTGCTGGATCTATGGCGGCGTGACGCTGAACCCGCTCTACTGGCCGGCGCGGCACGAAGAGACCATCCTCACCACGTCGATCTACAAGTTCCACCCGGACTTCGCCGGCAAGGTGAAGGTGTGGTGGGGCGACCCCACGCAGGACTGGGGCCTTGCCACGCTGGAAGGCGGCGACGTGATGCCTATCGGCAAGGGCAATGTGCTGATCGGCATGAGCGAGCGCACCTCGCGCCAGGCCATCAGCCAGGTGGCGGCGGCGTTGTTCGCGCAAGGCGCCGCCGAGCGCGTCATCATTGCCGCCATGCCGAAGCTGCGCGCGGCGATGCATCTCGATACGGTCTTCACCTTCGCCGACCGTGACTGCGTGCTGCTCTATCCCGACATCGTCGACAAGATCGACTGCTTCTCCTACCGCCCGGACGGAAAGGGCGGCGTCGAATTGCGCAAGGACAAGGGCGGCCTCGTGGAGACAGTGCGCGAGGCTCTGGGCCTGAAGGAAATGCGGGTCGTGCAGACCGGCGGCAACGACTATGTCCGCGAGCGCACCCAGTGGGATTCCGGTGCGAATCTCGTCTGCGCCTCCCCCGGCGTCGTCTTCGCCTATGACCGCAACACCTACGCCAACACGCTGCTGCGCAAGGCTGGCATCGAGGTCATCACCATTGACGGTTCCGAGCTCGGGCGCGGGCGTGGCGGCGGGCATTGCATGACCTGCCCGATCATTCGAGACGCGGTGGACTACTGACGAGGACTCCTCCCTCTCCCGATGGAGAGGAGTGAGGTTGCGCCACCATCGTCACACAGGCGCTCGCATGACCAAGCCCACCGACCAGGAATTCGCGCTGCCGACGTTGACCGCCATGGTGGTCGGCTCCATGGTCGGCGCCGGCATCTTCTCGCTCCCGCAGACGTTTGGGCGGGTCACCGGCGGTTTGGGCGCGCTCATCGCCTGGACTATTGCCGGCGGCGGTATGCTGATGCTGGCCTTCGTGTTCCAGACACTGTCGCGTCGCAAGCCTGATCTCGATGCCGGCGTGTTCGCTTATGCCAAGGACGGCTTCGGCAATTATCTCGGTTTCGCGTCCGCGCTTGGCTACTGGACCGTCTGCTGCCTCGGCAATGTGTCCTATTGGGTGCTGATCAAGTCGACGCTCGGCGCGCTATTTCCGGTCTTCGGGGATGGCAACACCGTCATTGCTGTGGCGGTATCGTCGGTGGGCGTGTGGATCGTGCATTTTCTGATCCTGCGCGGCGTGCGCGAGGCGGCGGCGCTCAACACCGTCGTCACCGTCGCCAAGATCATTCCGATCCTGCTGTTCCTGGTGTTCGCCGGCTTCGGCTTCAAGGCCGATATCTTCGCCGCGAATTTCTTGGGAGGGGCGGATGCCGGCGGCCTGTTCGACCAGGTGCGTGGCACAATGCTGGTCACTGTCTTCGTCTTCGTGGGTATCGAAGGCGCCAGCGTCTATTCTCGCTACGCGCGCCGCCGCGAGGATGTCGGCCTGGCCACGCTGTTGGGTTTTCTCGGCGTGCTGTGCCTGCTCGTTCTGGTGACCATGCTGTCCTATGGCGTCATGCTGCGCCCTGATCTTGCGGGCCTGCGCAACCCCTCCATGGCCGGCGTGCTGCAGGCTGTTGTCGGCCCATGGGGCGCACTGTTCATCTCCGTCGGGCTGATCGTCTCAGTGCTTGGCGCCTATCTCTCATGGTCCCTGCTGGCTGCCGAAGTCCTGTTCTCAGCCGCGCGGATGGAAACCATGCCGGCCTTTCTGGCCGCCGAGAACCGCAACAAGGTGCCCTTCGCCGCCCTATGGCTGACCAATCTGCTGGTTCAGTTCTTTCTCGTCATGACGCTTTTCGCCGAGCAGGCCTTCCTGTTGGCGCTCCAGCTCACCTCCTCGATGATCCTGCTGCCCTATCTTCTTGTCGCGGCCTATGCGCTGAAACTAGCGTGGAGCGGAGACACCTATACCGGGAGGCTCAAGGCGCGCGCGGGCGATCTGATGCGCGCAGGTCTGGCGACAATCTACACCGTCGGCCTGATCTATGCGGGCGGATTGAAGTTCCTGCTGCTGTCGCTGGTGATCTACGCGCCGGGCACCGCCCTCTTCATCCTGTCGCAACGCGAGCGTGGCCAGCCCGTCTTCACGCCCGTCGAATGGCTGCTGTTCGCTGCCGCCGTTACGGGCGCCGTGCTGGCGGTCTTCGGTCTGGCGACCGGTCGCATCAGCGTCTGAGGCGCGCGACGGCCCTCAGTGAAAATCGTCCCTGCGCGAAGGATCGCGCGAGGCTCGGTTCGCAAGAGTTCACCAGACATCAGCACGTCAGCGATGAAATCGATCGGGGCGTTTCATCGAGCTGATAGGTCAAATCCGCACAATCTGACCGCGAGCGGGCGTTTATGGAAACGACATCGCGGCGAAACGGTCAAAGTGCTGCCGACATGTTTGGTTTCTACCTCGAGTAGCGGCTGACTTTAGCTTTGCACGTGCAGGATACCCCTATGACGACAACGCCGAGCGACGTAGCGACGCTGCATGATCTTCCCATAGGCATAGAGGCGACCGGGACCCGACGAGAGTTCGACTCGATGGGGGATGTTGATGTGCCCGCCGACCGCTACTGGGGAGCGCAGACCGAGCGCTCGCTCCACCATTTCGATATTGGCGGCGATCGCATGCCCAAGGCGGTCTACCACGCTTATGGATATGTGAAGAAGGCCTGCGCGCTGGTGAATGCGAAGGCCGGGCGTCTTCCCGATATCAAGCGCGACGCGATCATTCGCGCGGCGGATGAAACGATCGCCGGCAAACTTGATGAGCATTACCCACTCTTTGTCTGGCAGACCGGCTCGGGCACCCAGTCCAACATGAACGTCAACGAGGTGATCTCGAATCGGGCAATCCAGCTGCTCGGAGGCGTTCTCGGTTCGCAGCATCCCGTTGGTCCGAATGACGACGTCAATATGGGCCAATCCTCAAACGACACGTTTCCGACCGCCATGCATATCGCCGCGGTTACCGCCATCGACGAACTGCTGGTGCCGCAGGTCAAGCAGCTCGCCGAGACGATCGAGCGCAAGGCCGACGGCTGGATGGACGTCGTCAAGATCGGCCGCACCCATCTCGAAGATGCGGTGCCGCTGACGGTCGGGCAGGAATGGTACGGCTGGGCGGGGCAGATCCGCGCCGGGATTGCCGCTATCGAGGCCAGCCGTTCCGGGCTCTACGAGCTTGCGGTTGGCGGCACGGCGGTCGGCACCGGGCTGAACGCGCCGAAGGGCTTTTCCGTCGATGTGGCGGCGAAAATCGCGGAGCTGACGGGCAAGCCTTTCGTTACCGCGCCTAACAAGTTCGCGGCTCAGGGTTCGCTGGATGCCATGGTGCGCGCACATGCGGCGCTGCGCGGCCTTGCCGTCGCCTTGATGAAGATTGCCAACGACATGCGCTGGCTCGCTTCGGGCCCCCGCTGCGGCTTCGCCGAGCTGATCCTGCCGTCGAACGAGCCAGGCTCCTCGATCATGCCCGGCAAGGTCAACCCCACGCAGTGCGAGGCGATGGTGATGATCGCTATTCAGGTGCTGGGCAACGATACGGCCGTGGCGATGGCGGGTAGCCAGGGCAATTTCGAGCTGAACGCCATGCGTCCGGTGATTATCAGCAACTTTCTCCATTCCGCGCACATTCTTGCCGATGGTTGCGCGCGATTCCGCGAATTTTCCGTCGAGGGCACGGAGCTCAACCACAAGAAGATCGCCGACTATGTCGAGGGCAGCGTCATGCTCGTGACTGCACTTTCCCCGGTGATCGGCTACCAGAACGCGGCGCATATCGCGGAGAAGGCGATTGCCGATGGCACCACGCTGCGAGAGGCTGCGCTCGCCTCCGGCAAGGTCGATGCAGCGCTTTTCGATAACACCATCAAGCCCCTGGACATGGTCGGAAACGGCCTCGCCGGTGCTTGACGTCAAAGGAGACTGGCAATGATCAGATGCGTCAGGATGTGGACCGGCGAGGACGGTAACTCGCTGTTCGAGGAAGGCACCATCGCGCTCACCGAGGGCGAGCGTGGCGACTTCATCGGCAAGGCGGCGGCCGCGAAAAACATCTCGTTCCGCGAGACGGCGTCAGGCGGGTCGTTCGAATGGCACAAGGATCCGGTCCCGCGCTACGTGCTTACGTTGTCCGGCACGCTGGAGTTCGAGACCAAGTCCGGCGCCACTTTCACTATACGGCCGGGCGATGTGCTGATCGCACAGGACAATACTGGCACCGGCCACAAGTGGCGTCTGATCGGCAGTGAACCGTGGCGCCGCGCCTATGTCGTCTACGAGGAGGGAGTCGACCTCGGCTTCGTCCCGACCAAGAGCGCAACCTGAGTCTCGCGGAGCTGCGTCATGCCGATCCAGAATTCGGAAAATCCCGACGTCGTCCTCATCGGTGCGGGCATCATGAGCGTCACCCTCGGCACCGTGCTCAAGGAGTTGGAACCCTCGCTCGACGTCATCATGTACGAGACGCTGAGCGATTGCGGGCAGGAAAGCTCCCAGGCCTGGAACAACGCTGGCACCGGGCACGCCGCCAATTGCGAGCTGAATTACACACCGCAACGCCCCGACGGCACCGTCGATATTTCCAAGGCGCTAGAGGTCAACACCGAGTTCGACATTTCCCGCCAGCTCTGGGCCCATCTGGTGCGCAAGGGGGCCATTCCCGATCCCCGCGCGTTCATCCATCCCTGCCCGCATATGAGCTTCGTGTGGGGGCAGGAGAACGTTGCATTCCTGCGCGCGCGCTACAAGGAAATGTCCGCGCACCACTGCTATCACGGCATGGAATACAGCGAGGAACGCGCAGAGATTTCCGAATGGGCGCCGTTGATCATAGAGGGCCGGCCGGTGGACCAGCCGATCGCCGCGACGCGCATCATCACCGGCACCGATGTCGACTACGGCTCTCTCACCCATCTGCTCGTGGCCCAGCTCACCGCCCAGAGTGGTTTCGACGTGCGCTACAATCGCAAGGTCGTAGCGCTGGAGCGCGAGGCGGATGGCCGCTGGCATGTCACGGTTGAGGACACCTACGACGGCACCCGCCAGAGCGTTTCGGCAAAATTCGTCTTCATCGGTGCCGGCGGTGCCTCCATCGACCTCCTGCAAATGTCCGGCATTCCCGAGGGCAAGGGCTATGGCGGCTTCCCGGTGAGCGGCATCTGGCTGCGCTGCGATGTCGACGCGGTGAGCGCGCGCCACGAGGCCAAGGTGTATGGCAAGGCTGCGAGCGGTTCGCCGCCCATGTCGGTGCCGCATCTCGATACGCGCGTGATCGGGGGCAAGAAGTCGCTTCTGTTCGGACCCTATGCCGGCTTCTCCCCGAAATTCCTCAAGCATGGTTCGATGACCGATCTGTTCGAATCGATCACAGCATCAAACGTTCTGCCAATCCTCGATGTGGCGAAGAACAACGTCGCCCTTACGGAGTACCTGATCGGACAGGTGCTGCAGAGCTCGGCACATCAGTTCGCGACGCTCCGGCAGTTCTTCCCCCAGGCCGACCGCGCCGACTGGAAAGAAGCGGTCGCCGGCCAACGCGTACAGGTGATCAAGCCCAGCCACGGCCCCGGTCTTTCCGGCCTCGGTGGCGCACTGGAATTTGGCACCGAGCTGATCCCGGCGGCCGACGCAGACCTGCTTCGCTGATCGTCTCACCGACGATGGCTGGCTCCCGGCGCTGAAGCGAATGATCCCGACCTATGGGATCGACCTCAAGGTAGACGCGGCGGCCTGCGCCCGCACACGGGCCGACACCGCGCCCGTGTTGAAGATCGACAACGTCTGAAGCGTAGCACTTGGGCCGTCCTGCCCTTCCGGTCGCCGGCGCTTCGCCGGGGATCGGAAGAGGTCCTTGGACGGCGCTGCTACAGTCCGTCGTCGACCGGCGGGTGAAGACCGATGCCGCGGTTCAGGCGCGGATCGATGAACTCTCGCGCGAAAGAACGACAGGAAGGTCGGTGCTAGAAAGGGCCATACTCGCCGACCGCGCCACCCAGCCGGGTGTTCGCGGTTTTGTACGGAAGTGGCGCGCCCTAGGGGAGTCGAACCCCTCTCTCCACCGTGAAAGGGTGG
>QFQD01000070.1 GCA_003241485.1 Ancylobacter novellus | reverse complement strand
ATCTTGATGTTCGACAATTCCACGCCCGACCCGTCCGCGCGCACCCGGATCTTAACGTTGTAATCAACAACCCGCTTAACGGGCACGAGAATCTTCATCCGACGTCTTCCTTCGGCAAGGCTGGGCTCAGAGGTCTTTCACCAGACGCAGCGCGTCATAGATCGCGGCGTGGGTGTTGCGGGCCGAAACGGCGTCACCGATGCGGAACAGCTGGAACGTGCCGTCCGGATTGTCGTCGCGGGCCTGCGGGCGCCCCTCGATCAGCGCGTCGTAATCGACCGCGCCGCGGTTCGAGGACAAGGGCTTCAGCTCGAAATAGAGGTCATCCAGCGGCAGCGTGCCGTGATTGACCACGATCTGGTCGACGAGACGCTCCTGCTGCACCCCGCCATAATCCGAGCCGATGACCGCCTTGATCATGTTGCCCGCGCGTTCGGCGGATTCCAGACGCCAGGTCACGGTGAAGACGGTGTCGAGCTTCTGCAACGCCCGCATATAGGGCACGAGATTCATGCCCATCACCTCCGGCGCGAAGACCCGGTCCGGCGTCATGATCTCGACCTTGCCGCCGGCCTGGGCGATCACCTCCGCCGCCTGCAGGCCGACATTGTCGCCCGCATCGTCGAACACCAGCACGTTGCGGCCCGGCTTCACGTCGCCCGAAATGATGTCCCAGGCGGAAACCACTAGGTCGTTGCCGGCGCTGAGCACCTCGGTATTCGGCAGGCCGCCGGTGGCGAGGATCACCACGTCCGGCTTTTCCGCCAGCACCGTGTCGGCTTCGGCCCAGCTGTTGAAGTTGAGCGTGACGCCCGCCGCCTCGCACTGGGCGACACGCCAGTCGATGATGCCGATCATCTCGCGGCGGCGCTTGCTCTGTGCGGTGAGGCGCACCTGCCCGCCGGCATGCGGCGCGGCCTCGAACAGCACCACTTCATGGCCGCGGGCGGCACCGACGCGGGCCGCTTCCAGCCCGCCCGGTCCCGCGCCCACGACGACGATCTTGCGGCGCGTGCCGGCCGGGGGAATGTCGTGCGGCATGGTGGTCTCGCGACCGGTGGCGCCGTTATGGATGCAGAAAGCCGCCCCGCCCTGATAGATGCGGTCGAGGCAGTAATTGGCGCCCACGCACGGGCGGATGTCGTCTTCCCGACCGGCAATGATCTTGCGCACGATGTGCGGGTCGGTGAGGTGCGCGCGGGTCATGCCGACCATGTCGACCTTGCCCGAGGCGATGGCGTGGCGCGCGGTGGGGACATCGGGAATGCGCGCGGCATGGAACACCGGCCAGCGCGTCTCAGCGCGGATTTCGCCGGCGAAATCCAGATGCGGCGCGCTCGGCATGCCCTGGATCGGGATGACATCGGTCAGCGCCGAGTCCGTGTCGATATGGCCGCGGATGATGTTGAGGAAGTCGACCATGCCGCTTGCCTTGAGGCGGCGCGAGACCTCCATGCCTTCCTCGCGGCCCATGCCGTCGCGCATGTCCATCTCGTCCGCGGTGTAGCGCACCCCGACGATGAAGTCCGGGCCGACACGGTCGCGGATCGCCTTCAGCATGTCGAAGGTAAAGCGCAACCGGTTGTCGAGCGAGCCGCCATAGGGCGCGTCGAGATCATTGGTCGCCGGCGACCAGAACTGTTGGGCGAGATGGCCATAGGCCTCGATCTCGATGCCATCGAGCCCCGCCACCTTCATGCGCTCGGCGGCGTCGGCGAAGTCCTTGATGACCCGCGCGATGTCCCAGTCCTCGATGCGCTTGGGAAAGGCGCGGTGTGCCGGCTCGCGGGCATGCGAGGGCGCGATGACCGGGAGCCAGTCGCCCTTGTCCCAACGCGTGCGGCGACCGAGATGGGTGATCTGGATCATCACCGCCGTGCCCTGCTCGTGGCAGGCATCGGCGAGCTCGCGCATCCACGGCACGACCTCGTCCTTATAGACCAGCACATTGCCGAAGGAAGGCGGGCTGTCCTTCGAGACGGAGGCGGAACCCGCCGTCATGGTGAGCGCGATGCCGCCCTTGGCCCGCTCGACATGGTAGGCGCGGTAGCGCTCCTTCGGCATGCCGTCCTCGGCATAGGCCGGCTCATGCGATGTCGTCATGATGCGGTTGCGGAGCGTCAGATGCTTGAGCTGGAACGGCTGGAGCAGAGGATCGTTCGACATGTCGGCCTGCATCGCGGGGAGAGTGGGAACGAGATTAGCCCTGTGTACACCTATGTCAATATTTCAAACATCACCGTACATTTCATCACATGCCCCGGCATGGCCGGCAGTGGCGCAAGCCGACCGCGCGCGGCTATGCCGATGCAACGGGCCTCAGCCGATCGGCTCGACACCTGAAATCTGCGCGATCCGCGCCAGCACGTCGGCAGGCACGCTGAGCGTCCGCACGTCATCCCCGGCGCGCGCGCCGCGCTTGCCGCGGCCGGGCACATGGACACCCAGCCCCGCAAGTCGCGCCGTCTGATCCGCGAGCCTGGCGGCCAGACCTGCGGCATGGCCGCAGGGGGCGATGACCAGCACGAACAGGCCGACGCCGGGCGAACGATCACCCGCTATGAAGCTCGGAGCGTCGAGCGACCAGTTCGCTCCCGTCAGGCCCGCCGCGAGGATCTCGACCATCAACGCGATATTGGCGCCGCGAGCCCCGCCGAAGGGCAGCAAATGGCCTTCAAGTGCGGCTGCCGCATCGGTGGTCGGCGCGCCGTCCGCATCGACGGCCCAGCCTTGCGGGATCGGTTCGCCCGTTGCGGCCGCGCCGCGAATATTGACGAAGGCGGTGGCACTGGAGGCCTGATCGATCAGCAGGGCCGGACCGTCCTTGCCCGGCGCGGCGAAGGCGAGCGGGTTGGTGCAGTAGACCGCCCGCGTCACGCCCGGCGGGCTCATCAGCGGCGGGCCGTTGGTGGCGGCCAGTGCGACAAGCCCCTTTTCCGCAAGCCGGAGGGCATAGTCTCCGAGCTCTCCGGTGGTGAAGCTGCCGCTGACCGCGAGGCTCGCGACACCAAGCTCGAAGGCGCGCGCGCACAACGCCTCGAAGGCGACATCGAAACCGAGCTGGGCGATGCCGCCCCGCACATCCACCTCGATCCGGGCCGGCGTCGGAAACGACACCATCGGCTCCGCACGGCCATCGATGCGGCCGGCTTTCAGGGAGACGAGATAGTCCACCAGATGCGCGAAGCACGCAGTTCGGCGGCAATCGTCGCCTCGGCGAGCGAACCGGCCATTGCCGGGTGGGCGCCAGCCGCCTCCAGCGCGCGCCGCGCGAAATCGCGGGCGGCGCCGGCGGCGAGTTCAAGCCGATCCTCGGCCATGTCAGATCCCCAGCGCCACCTTGCGTCCCTCGAAAATGGCATAAGGCGCCTGTCGGGGAGCGGCACCGTCGCCAATTTCGATGAACGCGACTTCCGCCTCGCGCAGTTCCCTCGCCAGCCAGTCAGCGGCCACATTGGTGGTGGCGGTGACCAGCGTATCGGCGTCGATGCGGGTGCGGCTGCCATCGAGGTGGGAGATGACGGTAGCCCCATCCCCATGCCATTCGAGAATGCTGGATTCGAGCACGAACTTCACGCCGAGCCGCGCCAGCGTCCGACGCAGCGGGCCATCGGCCGCGGTGCGCTGCAACTCACGCCCGACCATGGGATCGGGGGTAATCAGCGTCACCTCGTGGCCGTCCTCCGCCAGTTTCCACGCCGTGCCGCAGCCCCGCCAGCCGCCGGCCTCGTCCAGCAGCAGGACGCGCTTGCCCGGGCGCGCCTGCCGCGCCATCACCGCCTCGATGGAATAGGCGTTGCCGCGCTCCCAGCCAGGCATGGTCTCGATATGCGGGAACGCCTTCTGAAAGCCCGTATCGGCGGGAAGCGACCCTGTCGCGAGAATGACGACGTCAGCCTGCTCGGCGGTGATGTCGCCGGCTTCCACATAGGTGTTGAGCCGGACCTCGACCTGCAGCTTGGTCAACTGCCGCTCATACCAGTCGATAAGATCGGTGATCTGCGCCCGGCGCGGCTGAAGCCCGGCAAGGCGGAAATTGCCGCCGAGCTTGTCGGAGGCTTCCGCAAGCACGACACGATGGCCGCGCTCGGCCGCCGCGCGGGCGGCCTCCAGCCCGGCCGGGCCGCCACCGACCACCAGCACCCGGCGCGGGCGCGCGGCGGGGGTGAAGCGGTCGCCGCCCCATTCAAATTCCCGCCCGGCGGACGGGTTCACCACGCAGCTGATCCAGTAGTCGCGCGAGCGCCGGCCCCAGCACATCTGATTGCAGGAGAGACAGCCGCGAATATCCTCCGGCCGGCCCTCCGCCGCCTTGTTGACGAGATGGGGATCGGCAATCTGCCCGCGCACGATGGAGACGAGGTCGGCAGCTCCCTCGCCGAGGACCGTCTCGGCATTTTCCGGCGTGCGGATATGGCTTTCGGCGGTAACGAGGGCGTGGCGCACGACCTGCTTGAGCGTACGGGCGAGATCGACGCCGAGCTTCTCGGGATACTGGAAGGTCGGGATGATCTTGTAGAAGTCGAAATAGGAGCCGCTGCCGCAGGTCACATAGTCCATCAGCTGCTCGTCATCGTGCCGCTTGATGATCTCGGCAAGGTCGCGGCGCTGCAGGGCCACCTCGACATCCGGCTCGTCATTCACGGCAAGACCGATGATGAAGTCCTCGCCGCACAGGGCGCGGATGCGGGTCATCACCTCCCGCGACATGCGGGTTCGGTTCTCCAGCGAGCCGCCCCATTTGTCGTCGCGCCGGTTCGACCACGGCGTCCAGAACTGGTCGATCATGCCGTGATAGGCGGCCCAGACTTCGACACCATCGAAGCCGGACTCCTTTGCGCGGCGGGCGGCCTGCACGAAGCCGTCGATGGTCTCCTCGATCTCGTCCTCGCCCATGGCATGGGAGCCGTCGCTGTCGTGATAGCTCGGCTTGCCGGAGGGAGACCAGTGCGGGTGGTAGGACAGATCGGAATCGCCGTGGCTGCCGACGTGGTAAAGCTGCTGGATGGCGACGGCGCCATGCCCCTTGATCGCGGCGGTGATCGCCTTGAACGGCTCGATGATGCTGTCATCGGACGGGCGGAAATTACCGCGGGTCAGCACGGCGGCCGGATGCACGGGCACCGGCTCCACGACGATCATTGCCGCCCCGCCGCGCGCACGCTCCTCGTAATAGCCGACGTGGCGCGGACCCGGCAGGCCGTCCTCCGCCATGTTCGCGGTATGCGCCCCGAAGACCACCCTGTTCCGCAGCGTTCTGCCGCGAAGTCGGATTGGTTCAAGCATCTTGGTGAAGCTACTCGCCATCGTGAACCGTCCCTCTGTCCGTCACGGCGCCCAACATTCCAACGACACCCGGTGTGCCGGCGGATGGGGCTATACATTGGTGTCGAGTTTACAAACTGTCACGTACATTTTGCACTTGCGTGGCGTTCCAGAGTTCGCTTAGCGTGGAGTGCCTGCCGCCTAGACGGGCACGCCTTGGATTGAGGCATTCGCGGACATATGCCGCCCGGCCGGGAAGCGGGGACAGGCATTTCATGAGGCACGATTCATGCTGATGAAGCTTCGTCCGCCACACGAAGCAGCGTTGAAACCGGGAGAGCCGATGAGCCTCAAATCCTCCTCGAACGCCGTCCAAGGTCTTGCACCCAAGGAGCCGCTGCTGCGGCTCGATGGCGTGGGCAAGACATTCGGCTCCCATGTCGTGCTCAATAATATCGACCTCAGCCTCGCCCCCGGCGAAGTGGTCGCGATCATCGGCCCCTCAGGTTCGGGCAAGTCGACCCTGCTGCGCTGCATCAACCAGCTGGAGCCCCCGACCACCGGCCGGGTGACGATCCGCAACACCACCATCGAGTCCGGTCATACGCCCACCCGGCGCGAGCTGATGGCGCTGCGCCGCTCCATCGGCATGGTGTTCCAGTCGTTCAACCTGTTTCCGCACCTCACCGTGCTGCGCAATGTCAGCCTGGCGCAGGAGCGGGTGATGAACCGCACGCGAGCGGAGGCGGATGCCGTCTCCATGCAATTGCTGTCGCGCGTCGGCCTCGCCGACAAGGCGCAGCAATACCCGAGCCGCTGCTCGGGCGGGCAGCAGCAGCGCATCGCCATTGCCCGCGCGCTGGCGCTGGATCCGGAGATCATGCTGTTCGACGAGCCGACTTCCGCGCTCGACCCGGAACTCGGCCTCGAAGTGCTGGCGGTCATGCGCGAGCTTGCGGAGGGCGGCATGACGATGATCGTGGTGACGCACGAAATGCACTTTGCCGAGGATGTCTCCGACCGCGTCATCATCATGGCCGACGGCAAGATCGTCGAGCAGGGTCCCAGCCGCGAGGTCATGCGCAATCCGAAGACGGAACGGGCGCAGCGCTTCCTGCATGCGGTGAAAGACCGATGACAGCGGAAATCCTCCTCAACATCGCCATCGGCGTTCCCTGGACCATCGCGCTGACCGCCATCTCGCTCATCGTCGGCATGCTGCTGGGCATCCCGCTCTGTGCGATGCGGCTGTCGAAGCTCGGCCTTGTCCGTGCCATCGCCAACACGCTGATCCTCGTCCTGCGGGCCATACCTCCCATCGTCTGGCTGTTCGTGATCTTCTTCGGCCTCGACACCGGCTATGTCTCGCTGTCGCCCTTCCAGGCCGCCGCCGTCGGCCTTGGCCTGATCACCGCGGCCAACATGGCGGAGATCTATCGTGGAGCCATGTCGGCCATCCATCCCGGCCAGTGGGAAGCGACGCATGCGCTCGGCATGTCGACCTGGCACCGCTTCTATGATGTCATCGCCCCGCAGCTTTTCCGCGTCGCCCTGCCGTCGGCGGCCAGCTACGCCATCGGCCTCTTGAAGGACTCCGCCATCGCCTCGACCATCGGCGTGCATGAGATCGCTTTCCAGGCCTCGCATGTCTCCCAGCGCACCTTCCGCGGGCTGGATGTCTATGCGGTTGCCGGTCTGCTCTACATCCTTCTCAGCCTGCCGATCGCCTGGGCCTCGCGCTGGGCCGATCTGCATCTGCGTTCGAGGGTTGCACGATGAGCGATCTGCTGGATTTCTGGGCGGAACACCTGCCGGCCATGCTGGACGGGCTGCTGGTCAGTGTGCAGGTGACGGGACTGTCACTGGCCATCGGCGTGCCGCTCGGCCTCGCGCTGGCGCTGATGGTGCAGTCGAGCTCCCGCCCGCTGCGCGGTATCGCGCTGGTGGTTGTCGAGGTCGGGCGCGGCGCGCCGGCGCTGATCCTTCTGCAGTTCACCTATTTCGGGCTGCCGAATGCCGGGCTGTCGCTCGACAGCTTCGCCTCGGCGGTGATCGCCCTCGCCTGGTGCACCGGCGCCTATACCAGCGAGATCATCCGGGCCGGCCTGGAGGCTGTGCCGCACGGACAGAGGGAGGCCGCCGAGGCCATCGGCCTCAACCAGGTCGATGCGCTGCGCTATGTGATCCTGCCGCAGGCATTGCGGGTCGCCGTGCCCGCCCTTCTGGGCTTCGCGATCCTGATGCTGCAGGCCTCCTCGCTCTGTTTCGCCATCGCGCTGCCGGAACTGGTCAGCCAGGCCTATCTGATCGGCTCCACCACTTTCCGCTACATGCCGATCCTGTTCCTTGCAGGGGCGCTCTACGCCGCCATCTGCATACCCGCGACCATCGCAGTCAGCGCTCTCGAGCGCAAACTGGGTGCACATGCCTGAACCGCGTTCCGAAGACCAAACTCCAGAGGGATAAAGAGGAATGACGACTCTCCGCATACGCAGCATCGTGGGGCTGGCCGCCCTGACCGTCGGCTTCTCGGCTGCAGCCGCCACCGCTCAGGCCTGCACCCCCGCGCACAAATTCCCCACGGTGGTCGAGGGCAAGCTGACCATCGCGATCTATGAGTACCCGCCCTTCACCACGGCGAGTGCCGACGGCAAGGTCGGCGGCGTCGACAGCGACATCGCCAAGAAGTTCGCGGAAGACAGCTGCCTGACGCTCAACCCGGTCGTCGTCGACCCCGCCGCGACCATCCAGTACGTTCTGTCCGGCAAGGCCGATCTCGCCGGCGGCGACTGGTACCGCACGGCCGAACGCGCCAAGGTGCTGGGCCTCTCCTGGCCGACCTATCTCGACCAGATGGGCATCTATTCCAAGGCCGGCTATTCCAAGGTCGAGGAACTGGTCGGCAAGAAGGTCGGCACCGTGTCGGGCTTCCTGTGGGTCGCCGAACTGCAGAAGCTGCTCGGCCCCAACCTGAAGCTCTACCAGAACCCCGTCGCCCTTGCGCAGGATCTGGAAGCGGGCCGCGTTGATGTCGGCGTCGACAGCTTCGGCACCGGCGCCTATGCGCAGGCAAAGGGTGGCTATCCCGGCATCAAGATCAAGGTGGCCGAGCCCGACCAGCGCGTGCAGGCCTCCATCCAGGCGGCGCAGGCGAACCTGCTCTACACCAAGGCCAACACCGAGCTCGGCAAGGCACTCGATGAGAGCATCCAGAAGCTGCACAAGAATGGCGGCCTCAAGGAAATCCTGAAGGCGAACGGCCTCGATCCGTCGGGCTCCGATGTCGGCGAGCCCCGCGTCGTGAACTGATCCGATCGATCCGCGCGGCCCGGCGCACGCCGGGTCGCGCCGGACCGGTGCATCGCCAGAACGCCGGGGATCGCCGCGCTCCGGCCTTGTCTCGACACTCAGCGCCAGACTACCAATGCCGGAGGTTTAGGCCTTTGTGGACCGGCCGCCATAACGGGACGGAGTGCCTGGTTTGAACGAAACGGGGTGGAGAGGCTCACCGGAAATCTGGCTGGAAACGGCCTATGCGAGCCTCGTCGAAGGTGGTGTCGAGGCTGTCCGCATCCAGCCTCTGGCGCGCAAACTGAAACTGTCGCGCACCAGCTTCTACTGGTTCTTCAAGGATCGCGAGGAACTGCTCGCCGCGCTCGTCACGCGCTGGCGCGCCAAGAATACCGAAAACCTCATCGGCCGCTCCCGCGCCTATGCCGAGACCCTCGTCGAGGCCATGCTCAACGTCTTCGACTGCTGGCTCGATCGCGAGTTGTTCGATGCGCAGTTCGAGTTCGCCATCCGCAGCTGGGCGCTGCAATCGCCGGAGATCGCCGAGGAAGTCAGCCGCGCCGACGAAGCTCGCCTTGGCGCGCTGGCGGAGATGTTCACGCGTTTCGGCGTCGCCCCCCTGCCCGCCGATGTACGCGCGCGCGCCAGCTATCTCGTGCAGATCGGCTACATCTCGCTGAACGCGAGCGAGGACCTCGCCACGCGCATGCGCCGGGTGCCCGATTATGTGACCATCTTCACCGGCCAGCCGCCGCAGCAGCGCGATCTGGACCGCTTCTTCGCGCGCCACAATTTCGTGCCCGCCGAGCCCCCTCTCTCAGCCCCCTGAGCCGCAGGCAGCTGGCGCAAACCCATCCGCAATTCCTCACACCGGTTTGCGCATTTTCTTCCCCCCGACCGGACGCTGATGTCGGCGAGTCGACGCGAGCGGCCGAATCCCCGCGTTCAACCGACCGGCCGCTCGTCCGCATGGCACGCCACCTGCGGACGTAATTCACTGGAAAATCGCTCGAATTCCATTCGACCAGCGCAGCCCCGCCCCTTCCCCCGGCCGCGGCGCCGAGCGTCGAAAGCGCCTGCTTCCATGCGGGCGAAAGCGTTGACTGCGCTTGCCGAGCAGCACCACGACCCCGAGCCCCAGTAGCATAAACTTATAGATGCCTCGCGCCTTATGAATTGCGAACACCATGATCGCCCGTCAGAAACGGTCGACGTTGGGACGCGGCGCACTGGAGGATCGGGTGCCCGACCGCCCCTCTTCGGGAGGAAAAAAATGGACGGGATAATCCAGTCGCTGGGTGTAATTTTCGGCTTTTCGGGGCTGGCGGTTCTGGTGATCGGTGCCGTGCTGGGCATCATCATCGGCGCCCTTCCCGGACTTGGCCCGTCCATCGGCCTCAGCCTGTTGATCCCCTTTACTTACTCCATGTCGCCCGAGCTCAGCATGCTGCTGATGATCTCGCTCTACACTTCGGCGGAGTATGGCGGCTCCATCAGCGCGATCCTGCTGTCCACCCCGGGTACGGCAGCGGCGGCGGCGACGGCGATCGATGGCTATGCCATGGCCCAGAAGGGGCGTGCGAACGAGGCCATTTCGATTTCGCTGACCGCTTCGACGGTTGGCGGCGTGTTGGGCGGGCTGGCGCTGCTGCTTCTGGCGATGCCGCTGGCCAAGCTGGCGCTGCAATTTGGTCCCGCAGGCTATTTCGCGGTCGGCCTGTTCGGCCTCACCTCGGTCGCAGCCCTGTCGGGCGGCTCGCTCGTCAAGGGATTGCTGGGCGCGACGATGGGCCTGGCGATGGCCACGGTCGGGATCGATCCGATTGCCGGCACCCCGCGCTTCACCTTCGGCTATTTCGAGCTTTACGAGGGCGTCCCCTTCCTCGCCGCGCTGATCGGGCTGTTCGCCGTGTCCGAGGGCATCGCATTGGCCGAAAAGCGCGTCCGCCGCATGGATCTGGGCAACGGCAAAGTCGGCCACGTCTTCATGTCATGGCCCCTGCTGAACGAAACGTGGCGCTCCATGATGTCGGGCTCGGTGATCGGCACATTGCTGGGCATTCTGCCGGGCGTTGGCGGGAACATCGCCTGCTGGGTGGCCCGCGACTATGCCCGCGCACGCGACAAGAAACCCCAGGAATTCGGCAAGGGTGCCGTGAACGGCATCGCCGCCCCTGAGGCGGCGAACAATGCCACCGTCGGCGGCGCGCTGGTGCCGATGATGTCGCTGGGCGTGCCCGGCTCGCCGACCACCGCCATCATGATGGGCGCACTTATCATGCACGGCCTGCATCCCGGCCCGCAGCTGTTCACCGAACAGCCGACGCTGGTCTACTCCATTCTGTTCGGGGTGATCGTCGCCGCGCTCGTCCAGTACCTGGTCGGGTCGCTGTTCCTGCCGTTGATGGCGCGCGTCGTGCTTTTGCCGACCGGGGTGATCGCCGCAGGCATCATGGCCTTTGCCGTGCTCGGCTCCTTCGCGATCCGCAATCTGATGTTCGATGTCTGGCTGACGCTCGGCTTCGGCGTGGTCGGATATCTGATGAAGAAACTGAGCTTTCCCGTCGCGCCCGTCGTGCTGGCTATGGTTCTTGGATACCTCATTGAATCCAACTACCGCACGGCGCTGGTTTCCTCGCAGGGCAGCTACATGATCTTCCTGACCGACCCGATCAGCGTGCTGTTCCTGATCCTCAGCGTGGTCAGCATCCTCGTGCCCATCCGCCGCGCGCTGCGCACGCCGCGCCCGAACCGCGCCGCAGCGGCCTGATCGCGCCCTACAGAAAACAATCATTCAAGGGAGAGAAACATTGAACAGGACAGATCCGACCTCCGGACTTGGTCGCCTTAAACGGGCAATGCGGTCGACCGTTGCCGCGCTCTGCCTTGCCGTAGGCGCCACGTTGGCGCTGCCGCAGATCGCGGCGGCCGGTTTCCCCGACAAGCCGGTGACGCTGGTCGTCTGGTCCGGCGCGGGAGGCTCGCTCGACACCTATGGTCGCAAGCTGGCCGAACTGCTGGAGAAGGACGCCGGCTGGACCGTAAAGGTGGACAACCGCGCCGGCGGCAGCGGGGCCGTTGGACTGTCGCAGATCATCACCCAGCCTGCCGACGGCTACAACATACTGGTGCTGACCGGCACCCTGACCTTCGGCATCGCCCAGGGGCTGATCCCGTTCAAGGTCGAGGATCTGCGGCTTCTGCGTGCCATGCAGTCCGAACCCTCCTCGCTCGCCGTGCTGGCTGATAGCCCGCTCAAGTCCGTCGACGATTTCGTCGCCTACATGAAGGCCCATCCCAACGGTCTGAAGGTTGGCGGCCACTCCTCGGGCGGCTTCCACCAGTACATGCTCTATCAGCTGATGAAGCAGGGCGGCTTTACCAGCGGCTGGATCCCGCATGACGCCTCGGGCAAGGTCACGCTGGCCCTTCTCGGCAAGCATATCGATGCGGCGATGATGACGCCCTCGACAGGCCTTGCCCAGGTGAAGAACGGCGAGATCCGCCTGCTGGGCGTCAGCACCGCCCAGCGGTCCGAGTTCCTTCCGGATGCCCCGACCTTTAGGGAACAGGGCTATGATCTGGAAGGCGCGATCTGGCGTGGCATCGCCGTCAAAGCCGGCACGCCCGACGATGTGGTCAATGCGATCCAGGCCGCCGTCGACAAGGTGACCGCCTCGCCCGAATGGCAGAAGTTCCAGAAAGAGCAGTTGCAGGACAGCCCGAACTGGAAGGAGGCCGAATTCACCGCGCGCGTGAAGAAGGATCTGGCCGAACAGACCGAGTTCCTGAAAGCGGCAGGGTTCGTGAAATGACCACGGGCGAAGGCATGAGGGCTGGCCGGAGTTTTCCGGTCAGCGATGTGATCGCGGCAGTGGCCTGTCTGGCGGGAAGCACCGGCTTCTTCCTGCTGGCCCGTGCCCTGCCCGCTGGCCACTCGACCGGGGATACGGGCCCCGGCGCCCTGCCGGAACAGGTAGGTGTGTTCGGGATCTTCTGCGCGGTGGCCTATCTTGTGCTGGCCCTGCGCGGTGCGTTCAACGCCGAGAAGCCGAATTTCTCGTCCGGCCATCGCGCGCTGGCAGCGCTGGCGATCTTCGTCCTGTGCCTTCTCACCGTACGCTGGATCGGGCTGGCACTGGCGATTTCAATCGCGTCCGGGTTGGTGACGCTTCTGTTCAGGGGCGAGCGCAGGATAGTCCAGGCCGTCGCCACCGGCGTCGGGGTCTGGCTGATCGCGGTCCTGCTGTTTCAGAAGCTGCTCGGGCTGCCCCTGCCTTGACCGAGACGACGGCTCGGCACCTGCGACCGGGTTTTCCCGGCCGCGACGGTGCCGAGCCGCGATCGATGCCGAAGGCTTAATCTCTTCAACGCGGGCCTGACATGACGCGCCGCGCCGGCCGCGATCAGTCGCGGGGCCAGACCCGCCCGTCCATCAGCTTGCGCGCCGTGCGCAACGTGCCCGCCCCGACCACATGGCCCGCCTCATCCTGCTCGATCAGGACCTCGACGGCACCCGTCGGGTGCTCGATGCTGAAACGGCCATCCGGCGGCAGCACGGCCAGGGCTCCCGCCGGGGAACCGGATAAGGTGCAGGCGGTGGCAACGCTGACAGCCGCGAAAACCCCGATCGACGCATGACAACGGTGGGGAATGAAGCTGCGTGTATTGATCGTGCCGCCGGCGGCGGGCGCAGAGACCAGCGTCATCTTGGGCACCGATTTCTGCGTCACGTCGCCCAGATTCATCAAAAGCCCGGCCTGAAGCCGGATCGCCTCGATCCGGGCCTTCAGCTCCGTGTCGGCCTCCAGCGCCTCGCGGCTCTCCTGCCCGGTCAGCCCGAAGTCAGCGGCCCGCATGATGACGCAGGGCATGCCATTGTCGATCAAGGTACAGGCGACGCCGTCGATCGTGTCGACCGCGCGGCCCGATGGCAGCAGCGCCCCACACATCGAACCGGCGGTGTTCTGGAACATCAATGGCACCGGAGCCGAGCTGAACGGCACTCCATCGATCCGCGCCGTTCCCGAATAGCTTACCCGTCCGCCGGGGGTCTGCACCCGCGCGAGTGCCACCTCGCCTGAATTCAGCATATGGATGCGGACTTCCGTTTCCGCGCCGGCAATGGGGACAAGGCCGCGCTCGATCGCGGCGGGACCAACCCCGGCCAGTATATTGCCGCAGGCCTGCGCATCCGACACCAGCGCCTGGTCGACGAAGACCTGCAGGAACAGGTAGTCGACATCCGCATCCGGCCGCGTCGAGGTCGACAGGATCGCGACCTTCGAGGTCAGCGGATCAGCGCCGCCAATGCCGTCGATCTGACGCAGGTCGGGGGATCCCATGATCCTCAGCAGCAGGTCGTCACGGGCCGCGATTGGCGAAGGCAGGTCGGAAGCCAGGAAATAGGCCCCCTTCGAGGTTCCGCCGCGCATCCACAGGCAGGGAATACCTTCGCTCATGGTTCCTCCGTGGCCGGGCCGCTGCCGCGTGTCATTCGTAGATCAGGCCTTTTTCGGCGAGCCGGGGCCGCATGTCGTAAATGTCGAGCCCGAGTTCGCCGCTGGCGAGACGCTTGCGCCGCTCTTCCTCGCCGGCCATGCGCTTTTGCGCTGCGGCCAGAACGGCGGCCGCCTCCTCGCGTGGCACGACGCAGACACCGTCGTCATCGGCCACGATCACGTCGCCCGCCTTTACAGTCTGGCCGGCGCAGACCACGGGTACATTGACCGACCCCAACGTCTCCTTGACCGTGCCTTGCGCGCTGATCGCCTTCGCCCAGACCGGAAGGCCCATCTCGGTCAGGTCACGCACATCGCGCACGCCGGCGTCGAGCACGGCTCCGCGGCAGCCGCGCGCCAGGGCCGAGGTTGCCAGAAGGTCGCCGAAATAGCCGTTGTCGCAGGGGCTGGTGGGCGCCAGAACGAGAATGTCGCCTTCCTGCAATTGTTCGATGGCGACGTGCAGCATCCAGTTGTCTCCCGGAGGCGCGCTGATCGTCACCGCCGATCCGGCAATGCGGGCACCGGCATAGATCGGGCGCATATAGGCGTGCAGACACCCGGTCCTGCCCTGTGCCTCGTGCACCGTTGCCACGCCGGCCTCTGCCAGGCCCGCGATCACCGCCGCATCGGCGCGCTGAATGTTCTGAACGACTTTCGCCATCTGTCGATTCCTGTTTCCGGACACTGTCCGGCTGTCATGTGCTGGAGTGGTCGCGCTGGAGACGGGCGATCTCAGAGTTCGTCGACCGTGCGCGGGAAGACCGACTGGAAGCCCTCGGCGTATTTGGCCTTGCGCCCGCCCGACTGGCCGCCCGAGTTGCGCATGAAGTGATTGGCGCGATTTTCGGCCACCCGGGTGTAATACTCCCAGAGGTGCTCCTGACCCTGCATGCACTCGATGGCGGCGCGCTTCTTGTCCCAGACCGGGGTGATGTCGAGGAAAGTGTCCGGCTTCCAGCCCATCTGTTCGGTCTGGTGCGGCTCAAACAGGTAAAGCTGCGGCGCGCCGAGCACCTTCTCACCCGGATTGTGCCCCCAGGCCTGCGCGATCATCCGGCATTCCAGCGCCACCTGCGTCGCGTACATGTGGTCGGTATTGTAGGGGTCATACTGGCTGTGGCTCAGCATGAAGGCGGGCTGAACCTTGCGGATCACATCGACGACACGGAACTTGTCGTCCTGCGTCAGATGCAGCGGGTAGTCGCCGAGATCCAACTCCACCAGATCGTGCACGCCGAGCGCCACCGCCGCCTTTTCCGATTCCTTGCGGCGGGCCGCCTTCACCTGTTCCAGCGTCATGCCCGGCTCCTTCCAGAGCTTGGCGCTTTCACCGCGTTCGCCGAATGACAGGCACAGCACCGTGACGTCGTAGCCCTTCTCCGCATGCAGCGCGATTGCCCCGCCGCAGCGCCAGACGAAATCGGCGGCATGGGCGGAAATCACAAGGGCGGTCTTGGGGGTCGACATGGTGGTCCTCCGGAATGCTGTCGGAGGCTATCTGGACCGGAGGTCTCGGCGGCGGCAAATCGGAAACAGCGCGAAAGTCATAACTTGGCGCTATTGTCGAAGCCGCGCCCAAAGAGGCGACCCGAGACATCCGTGCCCTGGATATGGTGCAGGTCTTTCAAAAGACGGCAGCTTACATAAGCGCAGGCTATTGCGCCTTTTCACTCCCGAGGCGCCGCGATACGTCCCGTCGATCGAATGAAGAAGGATTTGACCATGACGAACGCCCGCGCACCCAGGATCGCATTCATCGGATTTGGCGAAGCTGCGGAAGCGTTCGCGAAAGGTTGGGGGCAGGACGTCGCCAGCGGCCAGTTGGCCTGGGACGCGAAATGTCCCGATCCGGAGGCGCGGCGTCTGCCTCAGCGCCGCGCCGACGCCACCGGGGTCGTGCTGGCCGCAGATCGCGCGACCGCGCTGGAAGGTGCGGCCGCAGTGTTCTGTCTGGTGACCGCGGACCGCGCGGTCGAGGCCGCGGAACAGGCGGCGGCTCATCTTGCGCCCGGCACGCTCTGGCTGGACGGCAACAGCTGTTCGCCGGGGGCCAAGCGCCGATCCGCAGGGATCATCGAGGAGGCCGGCGGCCGCTATGTCGATGTGGCCATCATGGCGCCGGTCTATCCCAAGATGCACCGCACGCCATTGCTGATCGCCGGCCCGCATGCCGGAGCCGCGCTGGAGGTGCTGGAGACCCTGGGAATGCAGGCTCAGATCTCGGGTGAAAGCGTGGGCGAGGCATCGGCCATCAAGATGATCCGTTCGGTGATGATAAAAGGCATGGAAGCGCTCATGGCGGAATGCCTGCTCGCCGCCCGCCGCGCGGGGATAGAAGAACGCGTCCTGGCCTCACTGCAGGCCTCGAACCCGAATATCGACTGGCCGAGCCAGGCCGCCTACAATCTGGAACGGATGATGGTGCATGGCCGCCGGCGCGCCGCGGAAATGCGTGAGGTCGCCGCGACACTGGCCGAACTGGGGTTGCCGAACGCCCTGGCCAGCGCGACCGCGGACTGGCAGCAGCGCATCGGCGATCTGGAACTGCCGGCGGGCGACGATGACTACCCCAGCCGCGCCGATGCTATCTTGCAGACCCTGCCAGCGCAGCGCTGACGCTCAGACCAGCTGCGCTGCGGTCTGTCGCAGCAGTCTGAGAAACTCCTTCTGCGCCCGCGTCGGCTCCCAATCGATGCGGGTCGTGATCCCGATCGACCGCGTGGCGTTGGACAGCGCTATCGGCACGATGGACAGGACCTCGGTTTCCACCTCGGCCTGCATGCGCGAAAGACCCGCCAGGTAATCACTTTCGCGCAGGATCTCGCGCATCATGATGACCGAGGAGGTCTCGACCACATCGCTGGGCGCGCGGTCGGCGAAATAGGAATCCAGCACGTTTCGCAGCGGGGTTGGCCGGCGCGGCATGACCCATGGATAGGCCAGAAGGTCGTCGAGACCCGGCGCCGGCAGCGCCAATAATGGGTGGTCGCGACGCGCCACGACAACACCCTCGTCGTCGAACAGCCTCTCCTGCACGATGTCGTCGACCGGCGTCGGCAGGCGCAGCGCACCCAGCATCATGTCTATTTCGCCCCGGCGCAGGCCGAGCAGCAATTCGTCATAGCGCCCATCCACCACCTGAAACGGGAACTGCGGGCGCATCTGCCGAAAGGCAAGGATGGCCCGGGGTAACCAGCCGGACCGCGACAGTGGCAGCGCCCCGATGACGATGCGTCCCACCTCACGCCCGTGCAACGCCGCCAGATCCGACTCCGCCTGATCCAGCTCTGCCAGCGCCAGCCGCGCGGCTTGTGCCAGGTTCAGTGCCGCCCGTGTCGAAATCAGCCCGTGGGCTGTGCGCTGGAAGAACACTGTGCCCGCCGCCTCTTCCAGCATCGTGGTGGAGCGATGAACGGTCGGCTGCGCGAGACCCAGCCGATGGGCAGCAAGCGTGAAATTCTCGGCCTCCGTCACCGCTATCAGCGCAGTGAGTTGCTGCCACGTCGCCTGCACGCGGATGGCGCGGTCCATGTCCGACATCGCCGCATCGAGCATACGCAGCGCGCGGTTGGCGCGATACAGCAGCAGTTCGCCCGCCTCTGTCAGAAAGAGGCCCTGCGGACGTCGCTGGAACAGCGCGTGGCCGCTTTCCCGCGCCAGCTTGGCCATGGCCTGCGTGACCGCGGGTTGCGAGACATGATTGACCTCCGCCGCGCGCGTCACGGAATTGCTGCTCCCCAGCACCGCGAACATCCTCAGGTGGCGGATACTGGCAGGCAATGGCGCTCCTCCTCGGCGGTGCAAACTATGGCGCGGTCACACCGGGAGCAAGGCCGCTCGCCCCTTCCTGCCCGGCCGCTCCTGCAGGCAACAGCGCCCGCGCGATCAGCCCCAGCGGGTGGCCCGGCAAACGGTCGGCCAGCCGATCGGATTGGCAACGGCAGGAAAAGCCGGTGGCGAGCAGATCATCCTTGGTGTCCATGTGCGAGCGCCAGGACATTTCAAACAGTTTGCGCGAGACCGTCTGATGGCGCTCCTGATGGCCGAACAGCCCAGCCATACCGCAGCAGCCCGTCGCCGGCGTCTGGACATCAAGGCCTATCGCCGCGAAGACCTGCCGCCACAGCGCCCCGCTCTGCGGCAGGGCGGTGGCCTCCGTGCAGTGGGAAAGCAGACGCGCCGGGGACGGCTGCGCAGCTGCGCGCGGGAAAGTCCGCCGCGCCGCCTCGGCGGCCAGAAATTCCTGCGGCAGCAGCACAGGGGGCAGTTGAAACCCCGCCTTGGGGTAGTCCTGCCGCAGCATCATGACAAAGGCTGGCTCGAAGGCGATCAGCGGGTGGCCGAGCGAGGCGGCGGATTGCAGATCGCGGGACAGCGCCTGCGCCATCCGCGCGAAACCGGCCATATCCCCCGCGGCGTGGGCCGCTTTGCCTGCCGGCCGCATCGGCAAAAGGCGCGGCGCGTAGCCGAGCGCTCGCAGCCCAGCCACGACATCTTCCTGTACCGCGCCGTCGAAGAGCGCCGTGAACCAGTCCTGTATCAGGATCACGGTATTGGCCGGCAGCGACCCGACCAGATCGGCGGAACTCAGCCACAAATTCGGGTCCCGCCGCGCCAGACGGGTCGGCAGATCGCGGCTGCGGGTGAGAGCTGCGCCGATGGGCGCCACCAGAGGCCAGACCGGCGCCAGCACAGGCGTCAAGCGTGAGAGCAGCGGACTGAAGCGTTCGGCCGCCAGAACCAGCCGCTCCGCCCATGAGCGGGAGTGGCGCGCGTGGTAATCGGCCAGAAAGGCCGAGCGCATCGTGGGAATGTCCACCTGCACCGGACATGAGGTGGCGCAGGCCTTACAGCCCAGGCAGGTATCCAGAACCTTCATCAGATCCGCCTCAATGCGCGGCAGATCAGGCGCGGCCTCTCGCCGGGCCTTGTGCCAGCCGCGCAGCGCATCGGCTCGGCCTTTGGGGCTATGGCGCACATCTGCACTGGCCTTGAAGCTCGGGCACATCGGCGTCGTGCTGGCGTAGCTCAGGCATTGCGCATTGCCGTTGCAGCGGAAGGCACGGGTCAGCGGATCGCCTTCGGCGGCGTTGAAGGCGCGGAAAGGTGTGGTCGCTATGCCCAGTATCGGCACGTCATTGCTGACAAGTTTGCCCGGGTTGAAGCGGCCAGCTGGGTCAAAGGCGGCCTTCACGCCTTGCAGGGCCGCATAGCCCTCGACGCCGATCCAGTCGCGCAGATAGGCGCCGCGCACGCCCTTGCCGTGTTCGCCCCAGAAGATGCCGCCATATTTGCGGGTGAGGGCGAAAACCGCGTCAGACACCGCCACCAGGCGATCCCGGTCCGCGACGGAGTCGATGTTCAGCGCCGGCCGGATGTGCAGGCAGCCCACATCGACATGGCCGTGAATGCCGAAGCCAAGGCCGTTTCGCGACAGCACGGCGAGGAATTCGTCCAGAAAGGCCGGCAGGTTCTCGGGCGGAACCACCGTATCCTCGACAAAGGCAATCGGGCGGGCGGGGCCGTCCACCTTGCCCAGAAGACCCACCCCGGCGGACCGGATCGCCCAAAGCTCGCGGATCTCGTCAAGATCCCGCGCCAGATGAACGGCGCCGATCCCGGGCAGACCGCCCAGAATACGGCAGCACTCATCGAGCTGGCGTTGCAGCAGGGCGGCGTCGTTGCCGTTCAGTTCGACGAACACATAAGCGACGCGTTGACCTTTGGCCGGGCGCAGACCGGGCGGCAGACGGCGCAATATGCCGCCCTCCTCGGCGAGCGCCTGGATCGTCTCGTCCATCACCTCGACCGCCGTCGGCTCGGCGGCCAGCAACGGGGTAGCGGCCGCAAGCGCGGCGCGGAAATCGGCAAACCCGGCCACGATCAGGCGCTTTTCGCGTTCGATCCGCCGAAGCCGGACACGGATGCGGCTGATAAGGCCGAGCGTGCCCTCGGCTCCCAGAAACAGCCGCCACCACTCGAAACCGCCGCCCTCGGGGCAAGCGCGCTCCAGATCATAGCCGGTGAAGCGCCGGTTCAGGCGCGGGGTATTCGCGATGAATGCCGCCCTGCCCTGCCGCGCGGCGGCCTCAGCGCGGGAGAGCAGGTCGCGGGCCCATTCCGGCGCGGGGGCAAGGCTGTCCAGCAGCCCCTGTGCCCGTGCCAGTTCGAGACCCAGAATATTGTCCGACGTCTTGCCGTAAATGCGCGAGCCCTTGCCCGACGCATCGGTGCTGACCATGCCGCCGATAGTGCAGCGGCTGGAGGTCGAGGTTTCCGGCGCAAAGAACCAGCCGGAAGGGCGGATCTGCTCGTTCAACTGATCCAGCACCATGCCGGGCTCGACATCCGCCCACCCCTCGGCGGCATCAAAGGCCAGCAGCCGGTTCATGTGTCGGCGCATGTCGACAATGACGCCGTGATTGAGGCTCTGCCCGTTGGTGCCCGTACCGCCACCCCGCGCGGTCACCGCGAGGCCCGCGAAGGCCGGCGCCTCGATCACCGCCATCAGCCGCACCAGATCATCGCCATCGCGCGGGGCGACGATCAGATCGGGCGCGATCTGATAGACCGAATTGTCGGTGGACATGGCCGCCCGCAGCGCACTGTCGGTCTCGATCTCGCCGCGGAACCCCTCTGCGGCCAGCGCCCGCGCGAAGGCTTCGCATTGGTCGAGATGGGCAAGTGCCTGATCGCGCATGGTCTATTCTCCGGCTGACCCGGCAGCCTTGACATGACGCGGCGCTTTTTGAAAATGCAATTAAATGAAGATAAATTCAGATAATCTGAACATTAATCTGCGCCATCTGCGTGCCCTTCAGGCCATTGCGGAGGCCGGCAGCTTCGCTTTGGCCGCTTCCCGACTGGGCGTGGTGCCCTCGGCCTTGTCCGAGTTGATCCGCCAGCTGGAAGCCAGTGTCGGCGGCGCGCTTTTCGACCGTGCCACCCGTCCGCCGACGATGACACCGCTGGCGACGCAGTTCCTTGCCGAAACCGGCCCGCTGCTGGAGGGCATTGATCGCGCGGTGACACGGCTGCGCCAGAGCGCTGGACTGGAGATCGGCTCGCTTTCAATCGGGGCCTCGCCCTCGGCGATTTCCGAACTTGTCGCTCCCGTGCTGACAGGGTTTGACGACATCGCCGAGCGGCTGGCCGGGATGGTGGCCGATGGGCAACTGGATCTGGCCGTGGCCGGGCGGGCGCTGCATTCGCCTGACCTTCGGCAGGAGGCGATCATGCGCGACCGCTTCGGGCTGGCCTGTCATGTCGACCACCCCTTGGCCAGAGCTCGCCGGGTCGCACTGGCCGACCTGGGCGAGGTGCCGCTGATTGGCGTGGCAGAAGAAACCGGGACCTACCAGCTTCTGTCGCAAAGCGGCCTGCCGGAGGCGCTGCTGCACCCGCGCATGAATGCCCATTCCACCGTGGCGCAGCTGTGCATGATCCGCGCTGGGCTCGGCGCGGCCCTGCTGCCGCAAAATGCCGTCAGCCTGTTCAACGATCCGCGCATCGTCTTCCGGCCTGTTGCGGATTTCGAGCTGTGGCGCACACTCTATGTGATCGAACCCGCCCGCCGCCCGCTGTCGCCCGTTGCGCAGGCCTTTCTTGTCGATCTGCGGCATCAATGTCGGACAGCCGGCGACATGACCGCTGTACTAGGGGCGTAAGCCGGCCCACCGCGGGAGGGCCCTCGGCGTCGAAGGTGGAAGGCTGGCCGCCCTGCTCGCCTCGGCGCGTCCAAAAACGTGTTCAGACGCGGGATTGTCGGCAACAAAACGTCGGCCTGAGCGTTATCCTGCGCTGTGCAACATGGCACATGCTCTTGGTTGGAAGGTATCGTCCATGAAAGTCTTGTCGGTACTAAGGGTCGGGCTCCTCGCATTGGCGACGCTCTTTGGCGCTGTTTCGGTGGCCAACGCCGCTGATGGCTCGATCAGCATTCGCATTCTGAAGGCCGGGTTCGTGGTCGGTGGCTCCGCGGGCGACGGCGTGCTGACGTTCAAAGGCCGGAAATATCCCGTCTCCGTCGGCGGGTTGAGCTATGGGTTCACCTTCGGCGCTTCTGAGACGCGACTTCATGGAACGGTGAAGAACATCCGCCGTGCGTCGGACGTCGCTGGCGTCTACGCGCAGGGTGGTGCTGGCGCTGCCCTTGGAAAGGGTGCGCAGGTGGTGGTCCTGACCAACCAGAACGGCGCCATTCTCGAACTCAGCGGCGAGCAGAAGGGCGTTATCGTCAGTCTTGATCTGAGCGGACTGGCCTTGTCGCTGAAGTGATGATGCCATGGCGTCGTTGTTGACGCCGTGCGCGCCCTCCTGCGCCTCATGACCACGCCCGCCAGTCGGGCTGGTCCGAACGCATGCGGCGTCAGAGCGGGTTCTTCCCGACACTATTCGCCGGAGAAGCGGCCCCCCTGTTCAGCGGGGGCCGCCTCATTGCTTCACACCGCCCCTTTGCGCAGAACAGCATCCCAAGGCGGATCGCGAGGGAAGATCTCGGCTAGAAAGCCGAGGAACGCCTTGACGTTGGGACTTGAGCGCCGGCCCTCAGGCCAGAGCGCCGTCATGGCCCAGCGCGGCGCAAAGTAGGTCTGTAGAAGCGGTACCAGCAAGCCGCGTTCGACATAAGACGCGGCAACGAAGGTCGGCGATATGCCGATTCCGCCGCCTGCCACCACGATCGCCGCCACAGCATCGCTGACATCGGTCGTGACGACCGCATCCGGCGTCATCTCCAGCATCCTGTCGCCCAGCTGGAACGACCAGCGCAGGGCCTGCCCCGAGCTCTGATAGCGAAAATTCACGCAGTCATGGCCGGCGAGTTCGGACGGGTGCTTGGGCGTGCCGCGTCTGGCCAGATAGGACGGCGACGCGAAGGCGCAGACATTATGGGGCGCCAATGTACGTGAGATCAGACGGGAATCGGCGAGATCGCCGACTCGGATCGCAACATCAATTCCCTCCGCGATCAGATCGATGAACGGGTCGCCAAGCCTGAGATCAATGGCAAGCCTTGGATAGCGCTCGCGAAAGCGCGGCAGTGCCGGGGCGAGGATGTGCACGCCAATGGGCAAGGGCGCAGCGACCTTTAGCACGCCAGACGGCTCAGAGCGTGCGGCCACCGCCGCCTGTTCGATGGCTTCCGCCTCGCGCAGCAGACGCAACGCTCGCTCATGCAGGTCGCGCCCCTCAGGCGTGAGGGTCAGGGAGCGCGTGGTGCGGCTGAACAGGCGAACGCCGAGGTGCTGCTCCAGCCGCTGAATGCTCTTGCTGACCGCCGACGGTGAAATGCCGATGGCTCGTGCCGCCGCCGTGTAGCTGCCCAGCGACCCGGCACGGGCAAAGGCAATAAGGCCGGTGAGGCTATCGAGATTGATCTGTTCCATAACGGCACAATTGAAGCGATCATCTGCCTGATTATCAAGCCCCACTCACGCGACTAGGTTCCTGACAACAGCAGCGCCGCAGGGCGGCTCTCCCAGGGAACCATCTGATGTCCACGTCCCTCAAAGATCGCTCCGTCGTCATCTTCGGCGGCACCTCCGGCATCGGGCTCTCCGCGGCCAAGCAGGCCACGCAGGCCGGCGCCCGCGTCACCGTCGTCGGCTTCGATGCCGCTGGCGCGGAGCGCGTCGCCAGCGAGAACCACTTCGCCGGCTGGCGCGCCGCCGATGTCACCCGGCCCGAGACGATCGGCGCGGCGCTGGCCGATATCGCTCATGTCGACCACCTCGTCCTGCTGGCGGGAACGTTCGTCGCCGGAAAAGTTCTTGAAGCGGATGTCGCCTATCTGCATCGGGCGTTCGATGAACGCATCTGGGCGGCGGTGCATGCGTTGCGCGCCCTTGGCGATCGACTTGCCGCCGATGGCTCCGTGACCTTCATATCCGGCGCTCTGTCCGATCGCCCCAACGCCGCGGGCACAGCGGTGCTGGCGGCGGCATCTGCCGCGATGGAAGCCCTTGCCCGCGGCCTTGCGCTCGAACTTTCGCCTCGTCGCTTCAACACCGTCTCTCCCGGCACCACCGACACGCCCCTGCTTGCGCGGACCCTCGGCAGCAGCCGCGACGCCTATGTCGCGGCGCTCGAAGAGAAGCTGCCGCTACATCGCCTTGGCACGGCCGACGAAGTCGCTGCGGCCGTGCTCTTTCTCATGAGCAATGGTCTGATGAATGGCGAGACGCTGCATGTCGACGGCGGCGCCCGCCTCGTCTGAGCCACACCAAGCCGAATACCAGCCCCTCAACCTGGAGGAACGGGCAATGTCGAACGAGACCGACCACGACCGCCTGCTGCGTGCCAATCTCATGCGCGTGTTCAATGAGCGTGATGCCGCCTTGCGCGAGGCCGCCATCGCCGAGCTGTTCGTCGCCGACCCGGTAATGTACGAGCCGGACAATGTGGTGCAGGGGCGAGAAGCCATCTCCGCTGTCGCCGGCCATCTGCTGGAACAGTTTGGCCCGCGCTTCCGCTTCTTGCCCGCCGCACCCGCGGTGGGGCATCACGGGCTCGCCGTGCTGCGGTGGGAAGCAGGGCCCGAGGATGGGCCCGTCGCCGTCACCGGATCGGATGCAGCGGAGATCGTCGACAGCCGGATCGCCCGCCTCTGGGTGCTGTTGGATCCGCCGGCCAGCTGAAAGCGGGCTCTACCAGATCGAGGCAGCCGGCCTTGGCGGGTCACTCTGTAGGTCGCTTTGGACAAGAGTCCCGCGCGCGGAGCCGATCGAAGGCTGCGACGTTGTTGTGTAGGGCCCTTACAGATTTACGCCTTGGGGAGATGCCGACACTGGTTCTCCGATCTGCGGCAAGGCATGCAAGACTGTACGGAGTGCACGACAAAGGGGATGATGCATGCCGCGTTGGCAATGGTTGATGGCACAGCTGACGCGGCGATTGTGGGTGCGGGCCACCCTGATCGGCTTGCTCGGCGTTCTTGCCGCTGTCCTCGCCGCCGTGGTCGACCGCTACATACCCTGGAGAATGCCCGGCAAAATCGGGGTGGATGCCGTCGACAGCATCCTCACCATCATGGCCTCCAGCATGCTCTCTGTGACCACTTTTTCGCTGAGCGTTATGGTATCGGCCTTTGGTTCAGCGACCAGCAATGTCACGCCGCGCGCCACCAAGCTGCTTATCGAAGATCGCCTGACGCAGACGGTGCTGTCGACCTTCATCGGCTCCTTTCTCTTCAGCATCGTCGGCCTGGTCGTCCTGAAGACCGGCGCCTATGGCGAGCGGGGACGCGTTGTCCTATTCGTCTTCACCATCGTCGTCATCACGCTCGTCATCGTCTCCCTGTTGCGCTGGATCGACCACCTCACCCGCCTCGGACGCGTGGGAGAAACGACGGATCGCGTGGAAGAGGCGACACGCGAAGCCATCGAGATGCGGCTCGATGAGCCCTTTCTCGGCGGGTGTCCATGGCGGGACCGTGAGCCCGATATTGCCGAGACACATGCCCTCATGACCGCAGACGTGATCGGCTATGTTCAGCATGTCGACATGAACGCGCTATCCCGGCTTTGCGAGGCACACGATACGGAACTGTTCGTCGGCGCCACCCCCGGCACATTCGTCTATCCGCATACGCCTCTGGCCTGGATTGGCCGGTCGCAGA
Organism: Ancylobacter novellus; assembly: GCA_003241485.1. Taxonomy (GTDB): domain Bacteria; phylum Pseudomonadota; class Alphaproteobacteria; order Rhizobiales; family Xanthobacteraceae; genus Ancylobacter; species Ancylobacter novellum_A. The sequence goes on along the minus strand of QFQD01000070.1, from coordinate 621 downwards.
ACTCTGAAGATATGGAAGCGCAGAGGCAGGCGGTATGCCGGGCCTTCTCGATCGGCGATGAACGTTCCTTCGACCAGGACCCACGCTTCGGCCTCGCCGTGATGAGCGAGATCGCCTCCCGCGCCCTGTCCCCTGCGGTGAACGATCCCGGCACGGCGATCGATGTCATCGGCCGCGCGACCCGCCTGATGAGCCTCTGGGCGCAGAAACGCGACGACGAGCAAGAGGAAGCGCCCAAACATCCGCGCATCCATGTCCCCCCGCTCGACACGGGAGACCTTTTCGATGATGCACGCCTCCAGAAGTCTCTGCTCGCGCTGAGCCGCATAGGCGACGCCGCGTTCAAGGACGCAGCCCTGCGCCATTCACGGATGGCGATGGATCGCGCCGAAGTCGGTCTTTCACTGGAGGCCGATAAGGCGCGCCTGCGTGCACTGCTCGACGCGCATAGCTGAGAATCGTTCGCCTACCGCGTGATCTGCGCCCTGACGGCTGCGCAGCTGCTCACCGTCACGACAGGGAAACAAACTCCGCGCCCTGCCGATCGACAGGATCAGGCAAGAAACAGGCAGGACCGTTTCTGGCGCGACGGAGCCGGCACTCTAAATTGCACGACAGCGG
>QFQD01000125.1 GCA_003241485.1 Ancylobacter novellus | reverse complement strand
CGGCCCCGTCCATATTGCCGCGGCACCTGCACCACGAGATTGCGCGGCGCCTTGTCCATGAAATAGAGCAGCCAGAGATGGGTGGTGCCCTCCAGCCCCGCCAGCGCGGGGCGGAAGTCGGGGTCGAGTTCGACCGTGCACACCTCCTGCGACTCGCGCGCATTGCGCGGGCACGCGGTGCGACTGCGCCACGGCGTGCGGATACGGCCGATGAAGTACAGCCCGGCATCGGGCTGCGCGGGCAGGTCGACCGTCCTTTCCCCCGGGCGAACGCCGAAGCCGGTCGTGCTGTCGATTTCGGCGGGCGGCGTGGTCGGGGAGGGTGTGTCGCTCGGTGTCATTGCAAAGGCCTGCGAATATCCATGCCAAACTGGCTTGCGCGGGCTCAAAATAAGACATAAAGATATCTTTATATCTGTTTCGGAGTTCCCGTGTCCGGTTCCTCGCTCGATTTCGCGTCCCTGCTCGACGGCCTCAAGGCGGCCGGTGAGGACACGCGTCTGCGCCTGCTGGCGCTGATCGGCGAGGGCGAACTGACCGTATCCGAGCTTACCGAGATTCTCGGCCAGTCGCAGCCGCGAATCTCGCGCCATCTCAAGCTTTTGGCCGAAGCCGGTCTGGTGGAGCGGTTTCGCGAGGCGAGCTGGGTGTTCTATCGGCGCGCCACCGAGGCGCCGGCCGCGGCGCTGACCGATGCGCTGCTCGACCTGATGGCGCCGGACGATGAGGTGCTGCTGCGCGACCGTGAGCGGCTGGAGGCGGTGCGCACCGTCCGCGCGGCCCACGCGCAGGAATATTTCCGCGCCCATGCGCATGAATGGGACGCCATACGCCGCCTCCACGCGCCCGAGGAGGAGGTGGAAGCGGCCATCAGGTCGATCCTCGCCGGGGCGCGGGTCGGCAGCCTGCTCGATCTCGGCACCGGCACGGGGCGTATTCTCGAACTGTTTTCCGGCGAGATGGAACGCGGGCTCGGCATTGATCTATCGGCCGACATGCTCTCTGTCGCCCGCGCCAATCTGGAGCGGGCGGGGGTGCGCAACGCCACCGTCCGGCAGGGCGACATCTACAATCTCGCTCTGCCGCGCGACGCCTTCGACGTGGTGATCGTCCATCAGGTGCTGCACTTCCTGGAAGACGCGCCGCGCGCGTTGAAGGAAGCGGCGCGGGTGCTGAAGCCCGGCGGGCGGCTGCTGGTGGTCGATTTCGATCCGCACGACCTCGAATTCCTGCGCGACGAGCACGCCCATCGCCGCCTCGGCTTCGCGCCGGAGATCATGGAAAGCTGGCTTACCCAGGCCGGCCTCGTGCCGCAGTCACATCGGCTGCTGTCGCCCGATAATGGAAAATCCGGCGAAGGCCGGCTCACCGTCTCGCTCTGGCTGGCGCGCGATCCGCGCATCGCGCTCGCCGACACACTGAATAAGAAGGAGGTCGCCTGATGTCGTCCGAAGTCGAGCGCCGCAGCCGGCGCAGCGGAGGAAAGCCGATCTCCGTCTCCTTCGAGTTCTTCCCGCCGAAGACGCCGGAGATGGAAGCCACCCTGTGGAACTCCATCACCCGCCTCGCGCCGCTGGCGCCGAAATTCGTCTCGGTGACCTATGGCGCCGGCGGCTCGACCCGCGAGCGCACCCACGCCACGGTCGAGCGCATCGTCAAGGAAACCCGCCTTGCCCCGGCGGCGCACCTCACTTGCGTCTCCGCCTCGAAGGACGAGGTGGATGAGGTCGTGCGCGGCTACTGGGATGCCGGCGTGCGCCATATCGTGGCGCTGCGCGGCGATCCGCCGACCGGTGTCGGCCAGGCCTATGAGCCACACCCGGAGGGCTACCGGAGTTCGGCCGAACTGGTCGCCGGCATTCGTCGCATCGCCAATTTCGAGGTGTCGGTCTCGGCCTATCCGGAGAAGCACCCGGAAAGCCCGTCATTCGACACCGACCTCGACATCCTCGCCGCCAAGGTGGAGGCCGGGGCGACGCGCGCCATCACCCAGTGCTTCTTCGATAACGACCTTTATTTCCGCTACCTCGACAAGGTGCGCGCGCGCGGCATCGACGTGCCGGTCGTGCCGGGCATCCTGCCGGTGTCGAACTTCAAGCAGGCCAAGAACTTCTCCTCCAAGACCGGCACCTATATGCCGGAGTGGCTGGCGGCGCGCTTCGAGGGCCTCGATAACGACCCGGAGACACGCAAGCTGATCGCCGCAGCGGTGGCGGCCGAGCAGGTGTTCGACCTCGTGGATCGCGGCGTCACCGAGTTCCATTTCTATACGCTCAACCGCGCCGACCTCGTCTACGCCGTCTGCCACCTGCTGGGCATCCGCCCGCCGCAGGAGGTGAGCGCGCAGGGCAACGGGCAGGCGGCGGCGTAACCGCACCACTCCGCCAAGGCGGACGCGGAAAGAACGCGCATGATCGGGGTTTTGGCTAGTTCGTCATCCGGTTCTGGAATAACGACGTGAACGACAATATCGAGGGGGGTGCTCGTGCGGATTCAGGACATCCTGCGCGCGAATGCCCCTCACCCCGACCTTCTCCTCGATGGGGAGAGGGAGCAGGAGCTGCACCATGACCGTTGAGCCGTCCGACACCTTCTCCGCCCTCCGCGAGGCTGCCGCGCAGCGCATCCTCGTGCTGGACGGCGCCATGGGCACGATGATCCAGCAGCTCAAGCTGGACGAGGCCGGCTATCGCGGGGAGCGCTTCAAGAGCTGGAACCGCGACCTCAAGGGCAATAACGACCTGCTCAACCTTACCGCCGCCGAAGCGGTGCGCGATATCCACCTGGCGTACTTCCTCGCCGGGGCGGATATCGTCGAGACCAACACCTTCTCCGGCACGACCATCGCCATGGCCGATTACGGCATGGAGAGCCTCGTCTACGAGATCAATTTCGAGGGTGCGAAGCTGGCGCGGGAAGCCGCAAAGCTGGCGGAGGCCAAGGACGGGCGTCGCCGCTTCGTGGCCGGCGCCATCGGGCCGACCAACCGCACCGCGTCCATCTCGCCCGACGTGAACGATCCCGGCTTCCGCGCCACCTCCTTCGACGAACTGGCCACTGCCTATGGCGAGCAGGCCGCGGCGCTGATCGACGGCGGGGCGGATCTGCTGCTTATCGAGACCATCTTCGACACGCTGAACGCCAAGGCGGCGGTCTTTGCGATCGAGCGGCTGTTCGAGGAGCGCGGCATCCGCCTGCCGGTGATGATCTCCGGCACCATCACCGACCTGTCCGGCCGCACGCTGTCGGGCCAGACGGCGGCGGCGTTCTGGTATTCGCTGCGCCATGCCGAGCCGTTCTCCATCGGTTTCAACTGCGCGCTCGGCGCCAAGGAAATGCGCGCGCATATCGACGAGCTGTCGCGCCTCGCGGACACCTTCGTCTGCGCCTATCCCAATGCCGGCCTGCCCAACGAATTCGGCCTCTATGACGAGAGCCCGGAGGCGATGGCGAAGCTGGTGGGCGAGTTTGCCGCCTCGGGCCTCGTCAACATCGTCGGCGGCTGTTGCGGCACGACGCCGGACCATATCCTCGCGCTGGCGCAGGCGGTGGCGCCGCACAAGCCGCGCGTCATTCCCGAGATCGAGCGGCGCCTGCGGCTGTCGGGGCTGGAGCCTTTCGAGCTCACGCCGATCATCCCCTTCGTGAATGTCGGCGAGCGCACCAACGTCACCGGCTCGGCGCGCTTCCGCAAGCTCATCACCAATGGCGACTATACCGCTGCGCTGGCGGTGGCGCGCGACCAGGTGGAGAACGGCGCGCAGGTCATCGACATCAACATGGACGAGGGCCTGCTCGATTCCGAGAAGGCCATGGTGACCTTCCTCAACCTGCTGGCCGCCGAGCCGGACATCGCCCGCGTGCCCGTGATGGTCGACAGCTCCAAGTGGAGCGTCATCGAGGCCGGGCTGAAGTGCATTCAGGGCAAGGGCATCGTCAACTCGATCTCCATGAAGGAGGGCGAGGACGCCTTCCGTCACCATGCCCGCCTCGTGCGCGCCTATGGCGCCGCGGTGGTGGTGATGGCCTTCGACGAGAAGGGCCAGGCCGACACCTATGAGCGCAAGGTTGAGATCTGCGCGCGGGCCTACCGCATCCTCGTCGATGAAGTCGGCTTTCCCCCCGAGGACATCATCTTCGACCCCAACATCTTCGCGGTGGCAACGGGTATCGAGGAACATGCGGGTTATGGCGTCGCTTTCATCGAGGCGACGCGCGCCATCATCGAGGCGACGCGCGCCATCCGCCAGCAGCTGCCGCACGCCCACATCTCCGGCGGCGTGTCGAACCTGTCCTTCTCGTTCCGCGGCAACGAGCCGGTGCGCGAGGCGATGCACGCGGTGTTCCTGTATCACGCCATCGCGGCGGGCATGGACATGGGCATCGTCAATGCCGGCCAGCTCGCGCCCTATTCGGAGATCGAGCCGGCGCTGCGCGAGGCGTGCGAGGACGTGGTGCTCAACCGCCGCGACGATGCCACCGAGCGCCTGCTGACCCTGGCGGAGAACTTCCGGGGCGGCGCCGGCAAGGAGAAGCGCGAGGCCGATCTCACCTGGCGCACCTGGCCGGTGGAGAAGCGTATCGCGCATGCGCTGATCAACGGCATCACCGACTTCGTCGAGGCGGATACCGAGGAGGCGCGCCTGTCCGTCGCGCGTCCGCTGCATGTCATCGAAGGCCCGCTGATGGCTGGGATGAACGTGGTCGGCGACCTGTTCGGCGCCGGCAAGATGTTCCTGCCGCAGGTCGTGAAGTCCGCCCGCGTGATGAAGCAGGCGGTGGCCTATCTCATGCCCTTCATGGAGCAGGAGAAGCTGGACAACGGCATCACCGGGGATTCATCCGCCGGCAAGGTGCTGATGGCGACGGTGAAGGGCGATGTGCACGACATCGGCAAGAACATCGTCGGCGTCGTGCTCCAGTGCAACAATTACGAGGTGATCGACCTCGGCGTCATGGTGCCGACGGCGAAGATCCTGGAGGTCGCCAAGGCCGAGAAGGTGGACGTGATCGGCCTCTCCGGCCTCATCACCCCCTCGCTCGACGAGATGGTGCACGTCGCCTCCGAAATGGAGCGCGAGGGCTTTTCCGTGCCGCTGCTGATCGGCGGCGCGACCACCTCGCGCGTGCACACGGCGGTGAAGATCGCCCCGCAATATGTGCGCGGGCAGGCCGTCTATGTCACCGATGCCAGCCGCGCGGTCGGCGTGGTGTCGAGCCTGCTGAACGACAACACCCGGCCGGACTATGTGGCCAGCATTCGTGCGGAATACGCGAAGCTCGCCGACGCGCATGCGAAGTCAGACCGCAACAAGGTGCGAGTGAGGCTGGAGGATGCCCGCGCGAACCGGCTCGCCCTCGACTTCAACGGCTACCGGGCACCGGTGCCGACCTTCCTCGGGACCAAGGTGTTCGAGAGCTACGATATCGGCGAACTGGTGCCCTATATCGACTGGTCGCCCTTCTTCCAGTCCTGGGAACTGGTCGGGCATTTCCCGGCGATCCTCGACGATCCGAAGGTCGGTGTGGCCGCCCGCGCGCTCTATGAGGATGCGCGCCGGATGCTGGACCAGATCGTCGCGGAGAAGTGGCTCACGGCCCGCGCCGTCGTCGGCTTCTGGCCGGCCAACACGGTGGGCGATGACATCGTGCTCTACACCGACGAAACCCGCTCGAAAGAGCAGGCGACGCTCCACACGCTGCGCCAGCAGATGGCCAAGCGCGAGGGGAGGACCAACCTCGCTCTGGCCGATTTCATCGCCCCGGCGACGACGGCGGTGCCCGACTACATCGGCGGGTTCTGCGTCTCCACCGGCTTTGGCGAACACGAGCGCTCGGAGGCGTTCAAGGCCGCGCATGACGACTATTCCGCGATTCTTCTCAAGGCCTTGGCCGACCGCCTTGCGGAAGCGTTTGCGGAGCGCATGCATGAGCGGGTGCGCAAGGAATTCTGGGCTTATGCGCCGGATGAAGAACTTGAGAATGAGAATCTGATTCAAGAAACCTATCGCGGCATCCGCCCGGCCCCGGGCTATCCGGCGCAGCCCGACCACACGGAAAAGGCGACTCTTTTCAATCTTCTGGACGTGACTTCTAAGATCGGCGTCGAGTTGACGGAGAGTTTCGCCATGTGGCCGGGCGCGGCTGTTTCCGGCCTGTACTTCGCCCATCCCGACAGTTCATATTTTGGTGTAGGACGGATCGAGCGCGATCAGGTCGAGGACTATGCAGCGCGCAAGGGGATGAGCGTCGAGGAAGCCGAACGCTGGCTCGCCCCGGTGCTCAACTACGATCCGCTCAGCCACAAAGCTGTCGCCGCCGAGTAGGGCACATGATCGAGAAGGATGCGGCGCACGCATTATGGTGGAGCCTCGGTGCTCTCCTCGTGTGGGCGCTGCTGGCTTACGTGATGCTGCCGCGTCTGTGGACGCATCACGAGCGCCAGCCTGGCATCAAGCACCTGCCGATGGTCACGCAGACGAAGCAGGGCATTCCCGGCGACCCCATCGACATCGGCCTGGTCGGCTCGCGCGAAGACGTCATCCGCGCGATGTACGCGGCCGGGTGGCAGGCGGCCGATCCCGTGACACTCAAGTCGAGCATCGAGATCGTCGGCTCGGTGCTGCTCGGGCGCCCCGATCCGCAGGCGCCGGTCAGCCCGCTCTATTATGATGGGCGTGTCGAGGACCTCGCCTTTGAGAAGGAGGTCGGCCGCAGCGCCGACCGGCGCGACCATGTGCGCTTCTGGAAGGTGATGGACGCCGGCATGGAGGGCGCGCCGGTCTGGCTCGGCTCGGCGACTTATGACCGGGGTGTGGGCCTCAGCCACTACACCGGCGCTGTCACGCACCATATCGGCCCAAATGTCGACGCGGTGCGCGACCTCATCATCGACGATCTCAAGAGCGCCGGCGTGGTGCGCGATGTCTATCAGGTCACCGGGCTCGGCCCGACCCTGTTCGGCCGCAATGGCGGCGGCGACCGCTACTACACGGATGGCGAACTCTGGTTCGCGCGACTGATGCCGGATGGGCAGAAGAACCCCGATCCGCCGACCATCGTCGCCCCGCCGCCGGCCGTCGGCATCAAGGATGCCATCTGGAGCACGGTCGCCGG
>QFQD01000069.1 GCA_003241485.1 Ancylobacter novellus | reverse complement strand
GGCTATCGGCGTCATGGCGGCGATGACCGCCTTCACCGCTCTTCCCGCTTCCGCTGCACCTCTTGGCGGCGCAGGCATGGCCGATACCGTCAAGGCGAGTACTGCTCTGCCGGTGGAGAATGTGAAGTGCCGCGCCGGCTGCGCTGCGGCGATCGGCATCGGCGCGGGCCTTGTCACCGGCGCCATCATCGCCAATCAGGCGCAGCGCAACCGTTATTATGATGACGGCTACGACGCCTATGATTCGGGCTCGACCTATTACAGCCGCTCTGGCTACTCGCGCTCGCCCGGCCGCTGCTGGGTCGAGGTGAACCCCAATCGCGGCACCGGCTACTGGACCAATTGCTGACGGACTTGAGCAGGGACTGAAAGACGGGCGGCTTCGGGCCGCCCGTCGGCGTTTCTAGAGATGTGCGACGAGGGCGATGACCATCGGCATCGTCGCCGCGGCGAGCAGGGTCTGGACGGTCAGCATCTCCGCCAGCAGGGGCGCGTCGCCACCCATCTGCCGCGCGAGCACATAGCCATTTGCGCCGACGGCGACGACCAGAAGATCGATTTCCCTCAGCCCGAGCGCCAGCCCTATGGCGATCGCTGCCGTCGGCAGTGCCACGAGTTTGATCGCGCACGATACCCATGTTGCCAGCCGGGGCCGCCGCAGGTCGCCCAGGCGAAGTCCGGCGCCGACCACCAGCAGCCCGAGCGCCAGCGAGGCGCGCCCGAGAATATCGGCAAAGGTCAGGATAACCGGGGGGATGGGTACGCTGAAGGCGTTGATGAGTGCACCCGCGCCGCACGACCAGATGAACGGGTTGCGTACAAGCTGCAGGAGCAGCAGGCGATTGCTGGTGCCGCCATTCTCGCCATGGCGCGCAAGCACGATCACGCTCAGCGTGTTCAGCGCGGGGATCATCACCGCCAGCCCGACCGCGGCGACGGCTAGGCCTTTCGGCCCTGCAAGCGAACCGGAGACGGCCAGCGCGATATAGGTGTTCCAGCGCAAGGCACCCTGGAAAAGCGAGGTGTAGCTCGGACCGTTCAGGCCCAGCGCGTCCGATAGGGGACGGCGGAAGAGGCTCAGCAGAACGCCGAACAGGGCAACGGCGCCCAGCAGCGCGGTCGACACTTCAACGACGGCGACCTCGCCAAGGTCGGCGCGGGCGATGCTGACGATGAGCAACGCCGGAAACAGCACGAAATAGGTCAGCCGTTCCAGTGCGATCCAGTGCGAGGCCTCCGGCAGCAGGCCCCGTTTCAGAACAGCCCCTAGGGCGATGACGAGGAAGACCGGGAGGAGTGCGCCGAGCACGAGGGACATGACGGGCCGTACCAGTTCAACCGTTCGTGGCGATGAACCGGAGGCGGTCCAGCGCACCCTGCAGAATGAAGGTCGCCGCCTGCTGGTCGACCACTTCCGCACGGCGGGCGCGGCTCATGTCCATGGCGATCATGTCGCGCTCGACGGCGGCCGTGGACAGGCGCTCGTCCCACAGAAGGATCGGCAGCTCCGTCAGCCGGGCGAGGTTGCGGGCGAAGGCGCGGCTCGCCTGCGCTCGCGGCCCCTCGCTTCCATCCATGTTGACCGGCAGGCCGAGCACGAAGCCGATGGCCCCGCGCGCTGTCGCCAGCGACAGGATTCGCCCCGCATCCGGCGTGAATTGCTTGCGCGCTATCGTCTCGACCGGCGCGGCAAGGCGACGCTCCGGATCCGAACTCGCGACGCCGATGGTCTTGGTGCCAAGGTCGAGCCCGATCAGCCCGCCGCGTGGCGGCAGGAGAGGGGCGGCATCGGCGATGGTGAGAATGGGAGCGGGCATGGCGCGAGCGCTAGCACGCCGCCGGGCGGCGCGCCACTTCGACCCGCCGCCGGGCGGTTGGGGAAGGCGTCTGCGCGACCTTGTGCTGTCCTGTCGCGAGATTATCTACCGCCGGCAGAGGCAAGGAGACGCGAATGAAGATCACCTGGTTCGGCCATGCGGCCTTCCGACTTGAGTTTGCCGACAAGGTCGTGCTGATCGACCCCTTCTTCTCGGGAAATCCCGCGTTTGGGGGCAGCGTCGAAGCGGCGAGCGCGGGTGTGACGCATGTCCTGCTGACGCATGGCCATGGTGACCATGTCGGCGACACGGTCGCGATCGCCAAGGCCAGCGGCGCGACCGTGGTGGCGAATGCCGATCTCGCGAGCTGGCTCGGCACGCAGGGCGTCGAGAAGCTGGAGATGATGAATACGGGCGGCACCGTTCACCTTGATGGCTTCGCTGTCAGCATGGTGCGCGCCGATCACTCCTCGGGAATGATTGTCGATGGCGCGAGCGTCTATCTCGGCAATGCCAATGGTCTGGTCGTCAAAGCCCCCGGCGAGCCGACGCTCTGGCACATGGGCGACACGGACATTTTCTCGGACATGGCACTGATCGCCGAGCTGCATCAGCCGGAGATCGTCATCGTGCCGATCGGCGACCGCTTCACCATGGGGCCAGAGTCGGCGGCACTTGCGGTGACACGCTATCTCGGCGGGCTGACCATTATTCCCGCCCACTACGCGACGTTCGGCCTGCTGGAGCCGAATGCCGACCGCTTCGTTGCGCTGGTTGGCGAAGAGGCGACCGTGGTGGTGCCGGAGAAAGGGCGCGCGCGCGACTTCGGCAAAGGCTGATACCGCTGCCGAAGTCGTTCATCACTGTGGCGGCGGGAGCGCCGCCAGGGCCTCCCGGACGGCGTAGGCCTGCCGCACCAGGGCGATGGCGGAGAAAGCCTCGATTGCGTCCATGAGCGGCGGCTTCGCGAGGAAGCCGGGGCCGCTCTTCGCCGGCGCGTCGACACGCTCCACGAGGCCAGCCTCGGCCGCCTTCGCCAGAATGTCGGCGACGTGGGAGCGCGAGACGCGGAAGTTGCGCGCCAACGGCGCGACGGCAAGTGGCGTGCCGGTATGGGCCGCTTCGTAGAGCGCGAAAGCCACGAGCAGTCCGCCATCCCGGTCGGCGAAGAAACGCAGCCACGGGACTTCCTGGCCTATGCGCCAACCAGCCCGGAACGGCCTCAGCAACGCCGCGACAAAGGCGGCGAGGAAACGCGGGTCGTCAAGATGGGCAAGGCCGATCTCTCCCTCCGGGAAAGCCGGCCGCATCGCCCCGAGCACCGTGCGCCAACGCTCCTTGTGAATTTCGATGAGTCGCGGCGTGACGACGAGCCGCCGGCGCCGCCGGTCGATATCCGGGGCCGAGGTAACAAGGCCGAGGAGACGCGCGGCCGCGAGAATCGCCGCCACGCGCCCGGGACTGCACAAGCCGAGGGCGGTGGCTTCGGTCTTGAGCCGCCCGACCGTGAGGCCGGGTGCGTCGGGCGGTTCGAAATTGAGGTCGAGCATCAGCAGCGCGAGGACGATTCGCGCGCGGTCGTTCAGCAGCCGCGTGAGGAGCAGGTTGCCCTGATAGGCGCGGCTGAGGTCGAGAACGGTCTGCCGGGCAATCTGCGGAAAGTCCGGGCGGGCGCGAAGAGCGCTACGCGCGGTCATCTCCTCTGCCGACACGCCGGGTGCGCACGGGATGGCTGCCAACGCTGCGGAGCCCATCATTCCTCTCGGCTGATCTGACCAAAAATCGACATTGCGCGTCTGGTGTCTCTACCCATTATGCCCCCGTTTCCACAAGGGAACAGCCGAGGGAGGCACAGATGACTTCCATTCATGACCATATGGTCTCCAGCCGCCGGCGCGCTCTGCGCTACGCCGCGGCGCTGACGCTGCTTGCGGCGCCGTTGTTCCTCGTCGGCGGGCGTGCCGAAGCTGCTGTTGTCTATTGCACCGGCCCGGGCATTCCCGTCGGCTGCGTGGTGCGGACCGCTCCTGCGGCACGGGCTGCCGTTTACTGCACGCGGCCGGGCTACCCCGTGGGCTGCGTCGGGGGCGTTGGCGCGCCGGGCGTTGGCGTTGCAGGTACGCCGGCCACGCGTGCGGTGGCGCGCCCCGGACCGGGCGTTAATGCCGGCGGGCCGGTCAATCGACCGGGCCTGCGCTAGAACTTCACACACCTAGGAGAACATCCATGAAGTCCCTCAATGCCGCCCTGATCCGTGGTGCCGCTGGCGCGCTCTGCGTCGGCGCCGTTCTTGCCATTGGCAGCGCCGCTTATGCCGATCGCGCGGCGGGCGACGCCTGCGCTGCCGGCCTGACGCCGGATGGTAAGATGATCTATTCCGCGACCGTTGCTCAGGTCGTTGGTGGCGGCGATGTGCGCACTGTCGTCACCGACACCACCAAGTCGCTGGCCATGTCCGGCAAGATCGATCGTGGCGCGGCGCGCGGCAACGCTGAAGCGGCGGGCCAGTGCCTGGCGCAGGCGAAGTCCTGATCTTTGCTGATTGAGTGTTCCTGACGGGCGGCTTTTCACGAGTTTGCCCGTCGGGGGGGCGGCGACCGACATTCGATCTCCACCGATGCAGGGTGCCGCGCGTTGCGGTGCGCCGCACCCGCCTGCTATAGGGCGCGCATCGGTTTTCAGTTGAACTGGGATTTCGGATGTCGGTCGATCAGGCGACGGTCCGGCGAGTGGCGCATCTGGCGCGCATCGCCGTGACAGAGGACGAGGTGGCCCATCTGCAGGGCGAGCTCAATGCCATTCTCGCCTTCGTGGAGCAGCTCGGCGAGGTGGACACCACCGACGTCGAGCCGATGACGAGCGTCATCCCGCTGAAGCTGCCCTTACGGGCCGATGTGGTGAATGACGGCTTCTACCCCGAGCGTGTGCTGGCCAATGCGCCGCTCGCCGAGGACGGCTTCTTCGCCGTGCCGAAAGTGGTGGAGTGAGCGCCATGACCGATCTCACCCGCCTCACGATCACCGCCGCCCGCGAAGGGCTGGCGCAGAAGCATTTCACCGCGACCGAGCTGACGGGCGCCTATGTCGAGGCCGTCGAGGCCTCCGGCGCCCTGAACGCCTACGTGCTGTCCACGCCGGAAAAGGCGCTGGAGATGGCCAAGGCCAGTGACGCGCGCATCGCCAAGGGCGAGGCCGGGCCGCTGGAAGGCATTCCGCTCGGCATCAAGGACATGTTCGCGACCAATGGTGTGCGCACCACGGCCTGCTCGAACATCATCAAGAATTTCGTGCCGCCCTATGAGTCGACCGTCACCTCGCAGCTGTGGCGCGACGGCGCGGTGCTGCTCGGCAAGCTCAACCAGGATGAGTTCGCCATGGGCTCGTCCACCGAATCGAGTGCTTTTGGCGCTGCCGTGAACCCCTGGCGGCGCAACGGCTCTTCGCAGCCGCTGGTGCCGGGTGGTTCTTCCGGTGGCTCCGCTGCGGCGGTGGCGGCGCATATCGCGGCGGGTGCGGCGGGCACCGACACCGGCGGTTCGATCCGCCAGCCGGCCGCCTTCACCGGCACGGTGGGCATCAAGCCGACCTATGGCCGTTGCTCGCGCTGGGGCATCATCGCCTATGCGTCTTCGCTGGATCAGGCGGGGCCGATCGCCCGCTCGGTGAACGACGCGGCGCTCCTGCTACGCTCGATGGCCGGCCATGACCCGAAGGATTCGACCAGCGCCAACCTTGCCGTGCCGGATTACGAGGCGGCGGTGGGCGCCTCGGTGAAGGGCAAGCGCATCGGCATTCCGCGCGAATACCGCGTGGACGGCATGTCCGCCGAGATCGCGGGCCTCTGGGACAAGGGCGCTGACATGCTGCGCGCGGCCGGAGCCGAGGTGGTCGAGATCAGCCTGCCGCACACCAAATATGCGCTGCCGGCCTATTACATCGTCGCACTGGCGGAAGCCTCCTCCAACCTCGCCCGCTATGACGGCGTTCGCTATGGCGAGCGCGTGGCCGGCAAGGACATCGTCGAACTGTACGAGAAGACTCGCGCTGCCGGGTTTGGCGCGGAAGTGCGCCGGCGCATCATGATCGGCACCTATGTGCTGTCCGCCGGCTATTACGACGCCTACTACCTGAAGGCGCAGAAGGTGCGCACGCTGATCAAGCGCGACTTCGAGAATGTCTTCGCCGAAGGCATCGACGCGGTTCTGGCCCCGGCCACGCCCTCGCAGGCTTTCGGAATCGGCGAGAAGTCGGGCGCCGATCCCGTGGAGATGTATCTGCAGGACGTGTTCACCGTGACGCTGAACATGGCCGGCCTGCCCGGCATCGCGGTTCCGGCCGGCCTCTCCTCGGAGGGGCTGCCGCTCGGATTGCAGCTCATCGGCCGCCCCTTCGGCGAAGAGGGCCTGTTCTCGCTGGCTCAGGTGATCGAGGACGCCGCCGGTCGATTCGACGTGCCGGACAAGTGGTGGCGGTGATGGCGCGGATCCTGCCCGAGAACGAGCGCGCCCTCGCGCCCTTCCGGGCGGAGATCGACGCCATCGACGGCCAGATTGTCGAACTTCTGGCCAAGCGCTTCGAGGTGGTCCGGCACGTCATCGCCGTGAAGCAGGCGGAGGGCCTCGCGGCCCTGCTGCCGGAGCGGGTCGAGGATGTGGTCGAGAAGGTGATGGCGAACGCCGAGACCAAGGGCGTTCCGCCAGAACTGGTGGAAAAGCTCTGGCGCGTCCTCATTGCCTGGGTGATCGACTATGAGAACGAGCGGCTGGGCTGATCGGCCGGCTGTCGGCGGGCGACGCCTCTCAGTCTTTACGACGCTCCGTGCTCTCCAGCTTGCGGATCGAGGCATCGAGGAATGCAAGCTCCGTCACGACCTGCCGGCACACCCAGTCCCGGAAGTGCTCGGCATTTCGGCAGAAGCCCGGTAGCGGCGCGTCTTCCGGTACTTGGCTAAGCCATGTGCGGCACTCTTCGGCGGCACGGCAGCCGAGGCAGCGCTGGGCGGCGGCTGCAAGCTCATCGTTTGCGAGAGAGGGCTCTTCGGGCGTGAGTGTTGCGTGTTCCATCATATGGCGGAACAGGCCCAGCCGTTCGTCGATCGTGTCCACGCGCATGGTATGCCTCCGTTGCCCGGCCTAGATTGGCCAGGCACCGCGCGGACGCCTTGATTTCGCTCAAGCGGGCAGGGGCCCGGTCTGGCCGTTCGCCACCCAGTCGCGAAAGACGGCGAGATCGATATTGCCGCCCGACAACACGACGCCGGCACGCTGACCGGCCAGCGTCGCTTTTTCCTGCAGCAGCGCAGCGAGTGCCGCCGCGCCGGCGCCTTCCGCCAGATTGTGGGTGTCTGTCCAGTAGATGCGGATCGCCTCGGCTACCTCGTCATCATCGACGGTGACGATGCGCGCCACACCCTTGCGCATGATGTCGAGAGCGCCAGCATCGGGAATGCGCACGGCAAGCCCATCGGCCTTGGTATCCGCGCTGGCGATCTCCACGGGATGGCCGGCTTCGAGCGAGCGGGCATAGGCGGGCGCGTGCGCGCTCTGCACGCCGATGATCTGCGTCTTGAGACCCAGCAGGTCGCGGGTGCGGATGGCGCCGCATATGCCCGAACCGAGGCCGATCGGCACATAGAGTGCATCGAGCGGCGGGGCGGCGCGAAACAGCTCATAGACCCAGGTGGCGACGCCGACGACAAGGTCCGGGTGGAAGGAGGGAGCGAAATAAAGTCCCTCCTCAACGGCCAGCTTCTTGGCGTGTTCACGCGCCGCGTCGAAGTCGTCACCGTGCTCGATCAGACGGGCACCCAGCGCCCGCATGGCCGTGTTCTTCTCGGCGCTGTTGCCTTCCGGCACGACGATGGTCACCGGCAGCCCGACACGTCGTCCGGCGAAGGCGAGGGACTGGCCGTGATTGCCGCGCGTGGCGGAGATGATTCCCCCGCTGGCGCGGCCTTCGCGGGCGAGCCGGGCCAGATGGATCAGCCCGCCGCGCACTTTGAAGGCGCCCGTCGGGGTCTGGTTCTCGTGCTTCACCCAGACTTCTGCGCCGATGCGCTCCGCCAGCAGCGGCCAGGCATATTGGTGCGTGCCGGGGAAGACCGCTTGGACGTGGCGGAGAGCTTCTTCCAGCTCGTCGAGAGTGAACATGCACGGCACCTCTGGCAGTCGAACGGATAGCTTCCCGATCAATAGGCGATTGAACGCGAACGGCAAGGCGTGCACGAGGCGGCGGCGCGAGGCGGTTGCGGCTGCGAGGTCCAGGGAGTAGGGAAACGGCGCAAGAACTGCGTTTCGACGAATTGCATTTTGACGAGGCCCCGCCCCATGGACATGCACTCCCGCCCCGCCGACCCGAAGAAGCTCATCAAGGGCGCGACTGGCGACTGGGAAGTCGTGATCGGCATGGAGATCCATGCGCAGGTGACCTCCAATTCCAAGCTGTTCTCCGGCTCCTCCACCGAGTTCGGCGGCGAGCCGAACAGCCATGTCTCGCTGGTCGACGCGGCCATGCCCGGCATGCTGCCGGTTATCAACGAGGAATGCGTGAAGCAGGCGGTGCGCACCGGCCTCGGCCTGAAAGCGCAGATCAACAACCGCTCTGTGTTCGACCGCAAGAACTACTTCTACCCCGACCTGCCGCAGGGCTACCAGATCAGCCAGTACAAGAGCCCCATCGTGGGCGAGGGCGTGGTGCTGGTCGACACCGCCGAGGGGCAGATCAAGGTTGGCATCGAGCGGCTGCATCTGGAGCAGGATGCCGGCAAGTCGATCCACGACATGCACCCCACCCAGTCCTTCGTCGACCTGAACCGCTCGGGCGTGGCGCTGATGGAGATCGTCTCCAAGCCGGACCTGCGCTCGTCGGAAGAGGCGAAGGCCTATGTGACCAAGCTGCGCACCATCCTGCGCTATCTCGGCACCTGCGATGGCGACATGGAGAAGGGCAGCCTTCGCGCCGACGTGAACGTCTCTGTGCGCAAGCCCGGTGACGATTTCGGCACGCGCTGCGAGATCAAGAACGTCAACTCCATCCGCTTCATCGGCCAGGCGATCGAGACCGAGGCGCGTCGCCAGATCGGCATCATCGAGGATGGTGGCACCATCGATCAGGAAACCCGCCTGTTCGATCCCGGCAAGGGCGAGACGCGGTCCATGCGCTCGAAGGAAGAAGCGCATGACTATCGCTACTTCCCCGATCCGGACCTGCTGCCGCTGGAATTCGACGACGCCTTCGTTACTGAGCTTGCCGCGCATCTGCCGGAGCTGCCGGACGAGAAGAAGGCGCGCTTCGTCGCCACCTATGGCCTGTCGGCCTATGACGCCGACGTGCTGGTGACCGAGAAGGCGACAGCCGACTATTACGAGGCCTGCGCGCAGGGCCGTGATGCCAAGGCGGCGGCGAACTTCGTCATCAACGAGCTTTTCGGCCGCCTGAACAAGGAAGGCCGGACGGTCGAATCCTCGCCGGTTTCCGCCACTCAGATCGGCGCCATCGTCGACCTGATCGCCGACGGCACCATCTCGGGCAAGATCGCCAAGGACCTGTTCGAGATCGTCTTCACCGAGGGCGGCGATCCGCGCGAGATCGTTGAAGCCCGCGGCATGAAGCAGGTTACCGACACCGGCGCCATCGAGGCGGCAGTGGATGCGATCATCGCCGCGAACCCGGACAAGGTGGCGCAGGTGATCGCCAAGCCGACCATGCTGGGCTGGTTTGTCGGGCAGGTGATGAAGCAGACCGGCGGCAAGGCCAATCCGCAGGCGGTGAACGACCTGCTGAAGGCGAAGCTCGGCATATGAGCGCGACCGGCGTCGACGAGGCGCCGGGCGCCGGCGCGGTGGTCATCGAACCGGCACGGCGGGAAGACGTGCCCGCCATCGTCGCGATCCTCGCCACGGACAGGCTGTTCGGTGCGCGCGATACCGATGACCCGGCCGCGCTGCCGGACTATGAGCGCGCCTTCGAGGCCATCGCCGCCGATCCGAAGGTGACGTTCTATGTCGCGCGACATGCCGGCGAGGTGGTTGGCACCTTCCAGCTGGTGCTGTTCCACGCACTGCTGCGGCATGGGGCACTCATCGCGATCGCCGAGGCGGTGCATGTGCGCCCCGATACGCGCGGGCTGGGTATCGGCCGGGCGATGATGGTCTTCGCCATCGCGGAGGCGAAGCGGCGCGGGGCGGCCTCGATCCAGCTCACCTCGAACAAGAAGCGGCTCGACGCACACCGCTTCTATGAGCGCGTCGGATTCGAGCGGCGCCACGAAGGCTTCAAGATCGACCTCGACGACCGGGTCTAGCGTCGCCCGTCAGGGCAGACAGCGCGCCATGAACACATGCCAGGCCTTCGCCCCGGTAAGGTTGTGGCGCGCCTTGTAGTCCTGCCATTCGCCATTGCAGCGGTTGACCGCCTCGCGGTCGCTCTCATCCGGCTTTCTCGCGAGCTCGGGCGCAGGATCCGGCGCGGGGGTCGGGGCGATCGACGGGACCGAGGTGCGAGGCTTCGGCGCGGCGGGCTTCCCCTCCGGTTTTGGTGGGGGGCTTTCCGCCGATTCCGCCGTCGAGCCTGCAAGACACTGCTGGGCGAAGTCGCGATATGTCTGGTTGCCGGTCTCGTTCTTTGCCTTCATCTCGTTCCACAGATCGGCGCATTGCTTGATCGAAGGGCGAGCCGCGGCGGCTGCCGGCCCTGTCGGCGTACGAGGTGCGGCCGGCGGCGGTCCCGACGGCTTTCCGTCAGTCTCGCTTTTGGCGGTTTCCGCAAGGCAGCTCTGGGCGAAGTCGCGATAGGTGAGAGCGCCGGTCTGGCCTTTCGTCTTCATCTCGTTCCAGCGATCGGCGCAGATTTTCGCCGGGGAGGGCGGCGGGGGCGAGGACTGCGCATGGCCGGCCGTCGTCCCGAGAACCAGTGTCAGGGCAACAGCCGAAATGCCTATGCGGGCGAGGGGGATGGGGCGGACCACAGGCGACTCACGAGGTTGGTTTCGGCAGCAGCGTCAGGTGACCGAGCCTAGCCGCTTCCGCCGGCCGGCGCGAGCCGACGGCGAGGCGCGCGGCGGCAGGGCAATTTCGCCAGCTTTCGCAACGCTGAGGGCTGAAACAGGGCCGAAGCCTCGTCAGTTCGCCCGCTCGCGGAAACGGCCGTGCTTGTCAGCGTGGCGCGCCAGTCCTAGTTCTGATGTGGAAAGCCCCGCGGGGGCGCGTGTGGCGGGTGACATTCCATGGTCCAGCTTCAGACAAAGCCGATACAGCTCTATTATTGGCCGACGCCCAATGGCTGGAAGATCAGCATCATGCTGGAGGAGTGTGGGCTTCCCTATGAGGTGATCCCGGTGAACATCGCCCGTGGCGAGCAGTTCAAGCCGGATTTCCTCGCCATCTCGCCCAACAACAAGATCCCGGCCATCCTCGACCCCGAGGGACCGGACGGAGAGCCGATCTCGATTTTCGAATCGGGCGCCATCCTGCAGTATCTCGGTCGCAAGACCGGGCTGTTCTACCCGACGACGGAGCGCGGCCGCGTCGAGGTCGACCAGTGGCTGTTCTGGCAGATGGGGGGGCTCGGCCCGATGGCGGGGCAGGCACACCACTTCCGCATCTATGCGCCGGAAAAAATCCCTTACGCCATCGAGCGCTACACCAACGAAGTGCATCGGCTCTATACGGTGCTGAACAAGCGCCTCGCCGACCGGCCCTTCATCGCCGGCGACTATTCGATCGCCGACATGGCCTGCATCGGCTGGGCCAAGCTCTGGGAACGGCAGGGGCAGTCGCTGACGGATTTCCCGCATTTTGCGGCGTGGCTGGAGCGGATGAAGGCGCGTCCCGGCGTACAGCGCGGTATGGCGGTGAACGCGGAGGATCGCACCAAGATCGACATCGCCACCGACAAGGTGGCGCAGTCCATCATGTTCGGCCAGAGGGGACAGAACTGACGCATTGTGACGTCGCAGTGGAACGGGCGAGCGTTGGGCCTTGACCGGGCGCCCCCGGAAACCTAGACAGGTCGCCGCCGAACGGTGTCCTCTGGACCACTGGCCGGCTGGAGACGTGGCCGAGAGGCTGAAGGCACTCGTTTGCTAAATGAGCAGGCCCCCAAAAGGGCCTCGAGGGTTCGAATCCCTCCGTCTCCGCCACCTT
The DNA here is from genome assembly GCA_003241485.1 of Ancylobacter novellus. Taxonomy (GTDB): domain Bacteria; phylum Pseudomonadota; class Alphaproteobacteria; order Rhizobiales; family Xanthobacteraceae; genus Ancylobacter; species Ancylobacter novellum_A. Next base: position 7,455 of record QFQD01000069.1, on the reverse strand, counting down.
CTTTTTCTCTTCCAAATCAATTGTTTGGCTTGGCATTAGACGGAGATTCCGGGAGAAATCCCGAGAGGGCACCAGCACGCCTGCCGCCAGATCCGCATTGCCAGCCCCCGCGTCCGTGGAATACGGACCGGTGTCGAGGGCCAACCCGCCACGCTGGCGGATCATCGAGGCCGAATCTGATCGTCACCGGCCTTAAAGGCGAAGGTCTGCAGAACGCGTTGACCACGCCGCCGGTGGCGAGGTGCATCACGCCCTTTTCCGGGCCGATCCAGCGTAGCTGGCTGTCGCTGGTGAGGTGCGCCAGAACCGGCCCGGCGCGGCGCGCACCTCGTCCAGATCGGCGCCGACGACGAGATGGCGTATGGCGAGGATCGCCATACAGCATATGTCGTTGCCGCGCCCGATGGTGAAGGTCAGCCCGTGCCCCTGCAGCGCGCGCATCTGGAGGAATCCAAGCGTCGCTGGACCGAGAGCGAGCCCGGCTAGCGCGCCGAGGATTTCGGGCGCGTCACCAGCCAGATGCCGAGCGCGATCGGCACGATGCCGATGATGTCGAGCGCCGGCACCGCCTCGCCCAGCAGCAGCCAGCCGAAGAACAGGCCGAGCGGGGGCATCAGGAAGTGCAGGCTGGAGGCCGCCGTCGCCGAGGAGCGGGTGAGCAGGTAGAACCACAGCCCGTAACCGCCGATCGACACGGCCACCACGAGATAGGCAAGGCCGGCGACCAGCTCCGTGGTGAGGCGCACCTGACCGACATCCTCGCGCAGCAGCACGAGCGGAATCAGCGCGACGCCGCCCGCGAGGCACTGGATGGCGTTGCCGCTCCACACCCCGCCGCGCGGCGCGAAATATTTGAAGCCCAGCGTGCCGGCGGAGAGCGCCAGCATGCCGCCGATGATAAGCGCCGTGCCCTCCACGCTCTCATGCGCGCCGGCAAGGCGCGAGCGCAGCACGATCACCACCCCGACAAGCCCGAGCCCGATGCCGGCCCATTTCGCCGGCGTCAGCCGCTCACCCAACAGCGGGCCGGCGAACAGCGCCACCACGAGGGGAAGGCAACTGGTGAGCACGGCGGTATAGGCCGAGGAGGTAAAAGTGAGGGCGGTCCAGTTCAGGCCGAGATAGACCGCGTTGTTGAGGATGCCGATGAAGACCAGGGCGGCGACGTCGCGCGGGCGCATGCGCGGGCGCCCGTCCACTACCCAGGCCAGGGCCAGCATGATGGTGCCCGCAAGGAGCAGGCGCATCGACAGCAGCGTCAGTGGCGGAGACGAGGTAAGCGCCAGCTTCGCCCCGGCAAAGGCGGACGACCACAATACGCAGAACAGCGCGACCAGCAGTGGCAGCGGCAGGAAGGTGCCGGGCGCCGTCAGCGGTGCGTCGGGCGCCGACGGGCTGGACGGCGCGCGCGCGGGCGATGCGGTTGGCATCGGTGGTCTCCGGGGAAGGTTGATGGCGCACGCTAGCCGAACAGGCTCCCATCGGAAAACGAGATGTTTTCATGGGCGCCATGAGGAAAGGCGATGGCGCGATCCTATGCCTGCCAGTCATAAATCCAGCGATAGCGCTCCAGCACCGCATCACCCGACCGGGCCCGCATCACGAGGTCGCGGGCAAGGCGCGCGGGACCCGAGAGGTGGTAGATCCGGTCCATGCCGCGCGCGGCGGTCTGCACGCGCGCGGTGCGGGGCTGGCGTAGTGCCTCGTACTGGCGGAGCGCGGCCGGAATGTCGCTGGCGCCCTTCACGCAGCCGGCCAGCACCACCGCGTCTTCGATCGCCTGCGCCGCGCCCTGCGCGAGAAAGGGCGGCATGGCGTGGGCGGCGTCGCCCAGCAGCGTCACTGGCCCGGCGCCCCAGGCGGGCAGGGGATCGAGATCGAACAGTGCCCAGCGCAGCCAGCTGTCGGGCGCGTGCAGCAGGGTGAGCGCATCCGCGCTCCAGCCGGCATAATGCGCCAGCAGTTCTTCCGGGGCGGCTGCCAGCCCCCAGCCATGCACCTGCCGCTCGTCCGGCGTAACGGCGACGAGGTTGATCGCCGTGCCAGCCTTGACCGGATAGGAGACCAGATGCGCGCCGGGCCCGAGCCACAGCCGGGTAACGGCATCGGCGAGTCGGGAGGGCAGTGCAGAGGCGGGAATGGTGGCGCGCCACGCCGCGCGGTGGCGGAAGGATGGGCGTACGCCGGGATGCAGCACGGCGCGTACCGCCGAGCGCAGCCCGTCGGCGCCGATCAGCGCGCGGGCGTGGATCGATTCGCTTTCCTCGCCCTCGGCCCCGTCCTGCCGCTCGGCCTGCACGGCGATGCCGTTGGACAGCGCGCTGAAGCCATCAACTGTCCGCCCGAGGCGTATGTCGATGGCGGGCATCTCACGCGCGGCGGCGGCGAGCGCCGCCTGCAGGTCGGCGCGGTGGATGACGAGAAAGGGGCCGCCGAAGCGCTTTTCCGCCGCTTCGCCCATGGGCGCGCTGGTGAGGATGCTGCCGCGCCGGCCGTCCATCACCGCGAAACCGGTGGGGAGGACGGCATGCGCACGCACGCGTTCATAGACGCCGAGCGCCTGGAGGCAGCGCGTCGCATTGGCGGCGAGCTGGACGCCGGCACCAACCTCCTCGATCGCCCCCGCGCGCTCCAGCACGGTGACGTGGAAGCCCGCCTGTGCGAGCGCAAGCGCCGCCGTCAGCCCGCCAATGCCGGCGCCGGCGACGACGATGTTGTTCGGTGCCAAGGCGTCACCCGCGCCGCGTCAGGCGGCGGCCGGAATCTCGTAGATCGCGCCGGGCGGCACCGTCTCGGTGCCGTGCAGCTTGGCGTCGAATTTATAATGGGTCGAGCAATAGGGGCAGATGATCTCGTTATCCGAGCCCATGTCGAGGAAGACATGCGGGTGGTCGAAGGGCGGCGTGGCGCCGACGCACATGAATTCCCGGGCGGCGATGGAGATGCTCGGCACCCCCGCCGAATTCTGGAAGTGGGGAACGACGTGGCCCGCCATGATGTTCGCCTGTCCGCGCTTGAGTTGAAGGTCGCGTGTTGTGATGGCGCGGAACATAGCCGCTGCGGCGCCGGGGGAAAAGGCGGTTAAGCACGGATGAGCGGTTGCGGCGGTGGAAACCGGCTGCCGACCGGAGGCGCCGCCGGCTTGCGTCGATCTAGTGGAGCATTTTACCGGAACCACACTTGTCATCGGCCGTTACGGAAGGGGGGCGGTTTGGCGATGCCACCTCCAAGGCCCCCGCGCGCCCGCTCTTTCCGCCGCCACGGAGACCCGAATTGGATCAGATGATTCCTTATTGTGGTCCGGCTCCGGCTCCCGACGCGCTCATCACCGCCTGGAACCTCGCACCCCTGCCCATGCTGCTGGCCGTTGCCCCGCTCGCCGCCGCATGGGGCGTGAAGGGTGTGGCGAAGGGGCCGGCCTGCCTCGCCGCCGCCGCGGTTTTTCTCGCTTTCGTCTCACCGCTCTGCGCGTTGACCGTCGCACTCTTCGCCGCGCGGGGGCTGCACCATCTCGTGCTGGTGCTAATCGCGGCGCCGGCGCTGGCGCTGGCATGGCCACGTGAGGTTCGCCTGCCGGGCCAGCTTCGTCTGCCAACGGGCGCCGGCTTCGTCGGCCTGTCGGTCTTCCTGTGGCTGTGGCACCTGCCGGCGGCCTATGCGCTCGCCTGGGACAGTCCAGCCGTCTACTGGCTGATGCAGGCGGGGTTGCTGGGTTCGGCCTGGGTGTTCTGGGCGCAGCTGTTCCACAGCGAGCGGCCGGCCGAGAGGATCCCCGCGACCGGCCTGCTGCTGGCCCTTGCCGGCCAGATGGGGCTGATCGCTGCCCTTCTCACCTTTGCGCCGCGGGTGCTGTATCCGCAGCATCTGGAGTTTACTGCCGCCTATGGCCTCGACGCGTTGAGCGACCAGCAACTGGCCGGGCTGGTCATGTGGGTGCCGGGGATGCTGCCCCTGGCCCTGATGGGCGCGCTGCTGCTGCGGCGCGGCTGGCGGGAGGCGGCGCGGGCATGATCGCTGTCCTGAAGGCCGTGCATATCGCCGCGCTGAGCCTGTGGTGCGCCGGGCTGGTGGCGTTGCCCATCGTGCTGCAGCTCTATGGCCGGCGTGAAGAGGTGCGCACCCAGGCCGGCTTTTCCGAATTTCGCCTGCTGGTCCACGCCGCCTATACGCGCATCGTCACCCCGGCGGCCATCCTCGCCATCGCCGCCGGCACGGCGCTGATCTTCGCCGCCGGCGTGACCGATACATGGCTGATGGCCAAGCTCGTCGCGGTGGTCGGCATGGTGCTGGTGCATGCCTGGCTCGGGCATCTCAACGTGCAGGCCTCGGAAGGGCGAGGCTCCTACCAGATGCCACCGGTGCTGCTCGCATTGCCAGCCGGCCTGCTGTGCATGGGCGCGGTATTCTATCTCGTCCTCGCCAAGCCGGATTTCCAGCCGCTGATCGAGGCGCTTCCGCAGTCCCTGACCGCGCCTCAGGGCCGCCCGCTACCTTCCGCTTTGGTGCCGATTTGATAGTCGAAGACGAGCTTTCCGCCATGCCAGCCCGTCAGCGCGGTCATGCCCGCCGCCACCAGCGACAGGCCGAGCCCGACCGGCAGCACCGCGCCTTCGGCATTGCCGATGCGGATGATCCAGTTCGCGCCGAAGAGCGAGAGCAGCATCACGGCGAGGACGAAATGCGTCCAGCTGGCCGAGCGGTTGCGGATTCCGCGCACCAGCAGAAGCTCCGCCGTACCGGTGAGGCCGGCCAATACCCCCATGGCGAAGGCACAGAACACGGCATAGCCCGCCACCTGCGCCCAGAAGTCGTTTCCGGTCCACAGATAAAGCAGGTCCGCGCCCAGCGTGCTGAAGGCGAGCGCAATGGGAAAGGCCACCAGCATGGCGTGCAGCGGGTGGCCGGCGATGGCGATCTTCGATTCCGTGTTTTGCAGGGCCCGCCTTTCCTCCAGCGGATCCAGCAGATTGGGGCGCATGTCCATCGGCTCCACCTTTTTCGCATTCCGGCCTCTGCGGTGAAGTGCGCAGGCGCGACTACGGTTCCCCTTCTTCTGGCGGGATGTGCCGGTCCGCTCTCGACCCTGACGCCCGCTGGCCCCGTCGCGCGCGATATCGCCTGGCTGTGGTGGGCAATGCTGGTCGGGGCCGCCGGGCTGACGCTGTTCGTGCTCGCTTTGGTCGCGATTGGTTTCGGTCGACCTCGCGACGTGCAGGAGGGGCGATGGACCTTCGGGCTCGGCGTGTGGTTCTCGCTCGGCGTGCTCACGCTCATGCTTGTCGCGGCGCTCTGGGTCGGCGAGCGCATCCTGCCGCACGGGCCGGCGCTGGAGGTGCGGGCACACGCCCGGCAATGGACATGGAGCTTCACGCGGCCCGGCCCCGACGGTCCGGTGGAGACAGAAGGCGTTCTGCACATACCCGCGGGCCAGCCGGTCGATGTGCTTATCAGCGCCGCCGACGTGATCCATTCCTTCTGGGTGCCGCAGCTGGGCGGGAAAATGGATGCGATACCCGGCCGGGTGAACCGCCTGCGCATCGAGGCCACCCAGCCCGGCACCTATGAAGGCCTGTGCGCCGAGTTCTGCGGGCTGGAGCACGCCGCCATGCGCTTCGAGGTCATCGCCCATGACCCTGCCGACTGGCCCCCGCGGGCGCAGGAGGCCCGGCCATGAGCAGCGACAACGCGACGTTAGCCGTTCCCGCCAATCCCGCGCGCCGGGCGCTTGAACTTCACCGGGAGCTGGACCGGGTCTGGCGCAATGATCCCGGCCTGTGGGGCCAGATCACCAGCGTGAGCCACACCACGCTGGGTTTGCGTTTCATGGGCACCGCCTTCGTGTTCTTCGGCATTGGCGGCGTGCTCTCCATGTTGATCCGGGCGCAACTCGCCACCCCCCAGGGCGCGTTCCTCGATACGGCGCTCTACAACCAGATCTTCACGATGCACGGCAGCATCATGATGTTCCTGTTCGCCATTCCCCTGCTTGAGGGGCTGGCGATGTACCTGCTGCCGAAGATGCTGGGCACGCGCGACCTCGCCTTTCCCCGCCTCTCGGCGCTGGGCTACTGGTGTTATCTGCTCGGGGGCGGCATCCTGATCGCCGCATTGCTGGCCGGCGTCGCGCCGGGCGAGGGGTGGTTCATGTACACCCCGCTGTCGGGGCGGGCCTATTCGCCGGGCATCAATGCCGATGTGTGGCTGCTCGGCGTCACCTTCGTCGAGATCTCCGCCCTGTCGGCGGCCATCGAGCTCATGGTTTCGATCCTGCGGCTGCGGGCGCCTGGGATGAGGCTGACGCAGATGCCGCTCTTCGCCTGGTACATGCTTGGCACGGCGGCGATGATGCTGGCGGGTTTCCCCCCGCTGATCCTCGGTTCCGTGCTGCTGGAGATCGAACGCGCCTTCGACTGGCCGTTCTTCGACCCCGCGCGCGGCGGCGACCCGCTGCTGTGGCAGCACCTGTTCTGGCTGTTCGGCCACCCGGAAGTCTACATCATCTTCCTGCCGGCGGCCGGCGTGCTGTCGACGGTCATTCCCGTTCTGTCCCGCACGCGGATCGTCGGCTACGGCGCCATCGTGGCGGCCATTCTCGGCATGGTGTTCCTCAGCTTCGGGCTGTGGGTGCACCACATGTTCGCGGTGGGCATTCCCCATCTCGCGCTGGCGTTCTTTTCCGCCGCCTCGATGCTGGTGGCGGTGCCCACCGCGGTGCAGATCTTCGCCTGGATCGGCACGATGTGGCGCGGGCGGCCGGAGCTGAAGCTGCCGATGTATTACGTGCTCGGCTTCTTCCTCACCTTCGTGATGGGCGGGCTGACCGGCGTGATGCTGGCCGTGGTGCCGTTCAACTGGCAGGCGCACGACACCGCCTTCGTCACCGCGCATCTGCACTATGTGCTCATCGGCGGCTTCGTCTTTCCGATGCTGGCGGGGGTGACGTGGTGGATGCCGATGATGAGCGGGCGCCGCGGCATCCGGGGATTGGGGGAAGCGGCGTTCTGGATCATCCTGATCGGCTTCCACGGCACGTTCTTCCTCATGCACCTCACCGGCCTGATGGGCATGCCGCGACGCATTCCGACCTATGCCGACAATCCCGAATGGATGTGGTTGAACCTCTCCTCCTCCTTCTTCGGCTTCGTCATGACCATCGGCTTCGCGCTGTTCCTGACCGACATCGTGATGCAGGCCGGTCTCGGCAAGCGCAGCGTGCGCAACCCCTGGCAGGCGCCCTCGCTCGACTGGGCAATGGCGCTGCCACCGCCCAACTACAACTTCGCCTCGCTGCCGGGGCCTGAACTGCAGGGCGCGGGCGCACCGGCGGCGACACTGCCGCTGGCGCGTGGCGAGGGGCTGCTGCCGGGGGCGCCGCGCGGGAGGCGGGAGATATTGGTGACGTCGGTCGGCGCGGCGCGGCCCGAACATGTCGCGATATTGCCGTTCAACACGGGT
>QFQD01000124.1 GCA_003241485.1 Ancylobacter novellus | reverse complement strand
GCTGCACCCCATCACGCTGGTGGTCTCCAAGCAGCTGCTGCCGGTCTACAACAAGCCGATGATCTATTACCCCCTCACCACGCTGATGATGGCGGGGATTCGCGATATCCTGATCATCACCACGCCGCACGATGCCGCGCTGTTCCGCCATTTGCTGGGGGACGGCACGCAGTTCGGGCTCAAGCTCAGCTACGCCGTGCAGGACACGCCGCGCGGGCTGGCCGATGCCTTCATCGTCGGGCGCGATTTCATCGGCGAGGAACGCGTGGCGCTGGTTCTGGGCGACAATCTGTTCTTCGGCCATGGCCTGCCGGAACTGTTGCAGGGCGCGGTGGAGCGCGAGCGCGGAGCCGCCGTGTTCGGCTATCCCGTGCAGGATCCCGAGCGCTACGGCGTGGTGGAGATGGGTGCGGACGGGCGGGTGATCTCGCTGGAGGAGAAGCCGGCCAAGCCGAAATCCAATCTCGCGGTGACCGGCCTCTATTTCTACGACAACCGGGTGGTGGAGATCGCCGCCGGGCTCAAACCCTCGCCGCGCGGCGAAATCGAGATCACCGACGTCAACCGCGCTTATATGGAGCTGGGCGAACTCAAGGTGTCGCTGATGGGGCGCGGCTTTGCCTGGCTCGACACCGGCACGCCGGATTCGCTGATCGAAGCGGCGCAGTTCGTGCAGATTCTGGAGACGCGGCAGGGCTTGCGCATCGCCGCGCCGGAGGAAGTGGCGTTCCGCGCCGGCTTCATCGACGCCGCCCAGCTGCGCAGCCTCGGCGAGGCGCAGAAGAAGTCGGCCTATGGCGCCTATCTCACCCGCCTCGCCGACGAGGGATTCTGACGCAGGCGTCGGCCGCGTACTGGCGAAAAGTTGGGCTGACGTCGAGGCTGCACAGGTTCTAAGCTGTGCCGGTTTCCGGTTCGATGTCGGGCCGGGTGTTCGACAGCTTCATGTTCGGTTCGATGAATCTCGCCACTCCCCCGCTCACCCCCGATTCCGCTTCTTTCACCCACACGCCCTTCGACGGGTCGCGCAAGGCGTTCTCCGTCGGCCTCGCGCCGCTGAACCTCGATGAATGGATCGAGCCGGACCCGCGCCTCGCCGCCCATCTGCTCGAGCGCGAGCAACTGATCCGCGACAAGCGCGACCTCGTCCTGCGCGAGGAGCCCTGTACGCGCGCAATCCAGCGCGAGGCGCTGCAGCTTGTCGTCGACCACGTTGTCGCGCGCTATCCCGCGCTGTACCGGCTGGAGGGGCGCCGCCTCACCGTGCTGGCGACCGGCCGCAGCTTCGACCTCGATGATGAGCGCGAAGCGCCGCTCGCCATTGCCGGCCACATCGTTACTGACGACCTGCTGATCCTGACGCCGGGCGAGGGTGGCTATCGGCTGGTGGCCGCCGTGCTGTGCTTCCCTTCCGCCTGGTCGCTGGCCGACCGTTTTGGGCAGACGCTCGACGGCCTGCACGAAGCCGTGCCGGGCTATCAGTCCAAGCTCGCGCGGGTGATGAACCGCATTTTCGAGAATCTGAAGGTCGACCAGCCGGTGTGGCGGGTGAACTGGTCGATCTACCCCGATGACGAGCTGCACCATCCCGAATCCAAGGAGCGTCCCCGCGCCTGGTTCGACGATCCGGCCAATCTGGCGCCGGAAGCCTTCGTGCGCGTCGAGCGGCAGACGCTGCGGCGCATGCCGGAAAGCGGCGCCATGCTGTTTACCGTGCGCATCCATGTCGATCCGTTCAGCGCGTTCCGGCGCCATCCGGAAGGGCGCACGCTGGCGGCCTCGCTGCGCGAGCAGATCCTCGGCCTCGATGCCGACCAGCTCGCCTACAAGGCGCTGACCGATCACCGCGACGCCATCGCCGCCGTACTGGAGCGGATCGCCAACGGCGGCTAGACTGGCGCGGTCGAAGGGGAGGTGCCGGTGGTCTTCTGGGTTCCGTTGCTCGCGTGGCTCGCCGCCATCGTCGCCACTATCCTCATGCTCCTGCGCGGTCCGCGCCCGATCACCGTGCGGCGGATCATCGACCAGCTGCTGCGCTACATCCTCGCCTTCCCGGTGGGACTGATGGGCCTGTGGGCCTTCATGGGCCATGTCTTCTTCGCCGAGCAGGCGGCGGCGTCCATCGGCTGGGCGCCGAGCCCGTTCCAGTTCGAGGTGGGCATGGCCAATCTCGGCATCGGCCTTGCCGGTCTGATCGGCGCGTTCTTCGGCTCTCCCGGCTTCCGGGCGGCGGTCGGCGTCGTGATGCTCGGCTTCCTCGGCGGGGCGGGGGTCGGCCATGTCCTGCAGATCGAGGCGACGGGCAACCTCGCCGCCGGCAATGCCGGGCCGATCCTCTACACCGACTTCCTCACGCCTCTGGCCGTGCTCGGCCTGCTGCTGGTGCAGCGGCTGTTGCGGCGCCCGCCGGCGGCCTAGGCAGGGCTGCGACATCCTCGGCGTGCCGGTTGCACGTCGCCTCGCGCGGCCTAACTAGAGGAAGACCCGAGCGAGGCAGATGTGTCCGATTCCGATAAGCCCGCCCTTCCCGACCGCGAAGCCAATCGCCTGACCGCCCGCGCCGCCCGCTACGCCCGCGTCGGCGCCAAGGTCGGCGGCGTCGCCGCCCGCATGGCCGGCACGCGGCTGCTCGGCATGGAGGGCCAGCGCGGTGGCAATGCCGCGGCCCTTGCTGCGGCGCTGGGCGGGCTGAAAGGCCCGATCATGAAGGTCGCCCAGCTGATGGCGACCATTCCCGATGCGCTGCCGCCCGAATACGCCGCGGAACTCGCCACGCTGCAGAGCCAGGCACCGCCCATGGGCTGGGCCTTCGTCAAGCGCCGCATGATCGCCGAACTGGGGCCGGACTGGGCCTCGCGCTTCGCCCGTTTCGACAAGGAGCCGGCCGCCGCCGCCTCGCTGGGGCAGGTGCACCGGGCGCGGGCGCTGGACGGCACCGACCTCGCCTGCAAGCTGCAATATGCCGACATGCAGTCGGCGGTGGAGGCCGACCTCAAGCAGCTTGAACTCGTCTTCGCGCTGCACCGGCGCATGGACCCGGCCATCGACACCACCGAGATCGCCAAGGAGATCGGCGAGCGCGTGCGCGAGGAACTCGACTATCGCCGCGAGGCCGCCCATGCCGCACTTTACGCGCAGATGCTGGCCGACCAGCCCAGCGTGCGGGTGCCGCGCGTCCATGCCGATCTGTCGACCGGCCGCCTGCTGACGCTGGACTGGCTGGAGGGCCGGCGGCTGCTCGACTTCACCGACCATTCGCTGGAGGAGCGCAATGGCATCGCCCGCGCCATGTTTGCCGCCTGGTGGATGCCCTTCTCACGCCATGGCGTGATCCATGGCGACCCGCATCTGGGCAATTACACCGTGTTCGAGGAGGCGGGCGCGCCGGCGGGCATCAACCTGCTGGACTATGGCTGCATCCGCATTTTCCCGCCGAGCTTCGTCGGTGGCGTTGTCGATCTCTATCGCGGCCTGCAGCAGGGTGACGAGGCGCGCACCGTGCACGCTTACGAGACCTGGGGGTTTCGCGGCCTCAAGCGCGAGCTGATCGAGGTGCTGAACATCTGGGCCGGCTTCATCTACGGCCCGCTGCTCGACGACCGCGTGCGCACCATCGCCGATGGCGTGGCGCCGGGCGAGTATGGCCGGCGCGAGGCGTTCCGGGTGCACAAGGCGCTGAAGGAGAAGGGCCCGGTGCGCGTGCCGCGCGAATTCGTCTTCATGGACCGCGCCGCCATCGGGCTCGGCGGCGTATTCCTGCACCTCAAGGCGGAGCTGAACTTCCATCGCCTGTTCGAGGAGGCGATCGCCGATTTCTCGACCGATAAGGTGGCGGCGCGTCAAGGCGCCGCGCTCAAGGCTGCCGGGCTGGCGTAAGCGGGTGCCCTGCCGACATTGCCGCACGGAGAGTCTTCCGCTAAAGCGGAGGCAGGGAACATCATTCTTTGGGAGGGGGTCACATGGCTGATCACGGAGCGCCCGAATACGCCACGGCGGAAGGCAACGACTACGCCGAGCACCAGGGCACGTACCACTTCTTCGTCAAGATGACGCTGGTCAGCACCCTGGCCCTCGCCAGCTTCATGGTCTCGTTCGCCATTGGCGGCGCCAACGGCCATTGGGGCATCTTCACGCTCGGCACGCTGGCCTCGGTCGCGGTGACCGCGATCGGCCTCGCCTCGAAGGACGGCAAGCCCAAGCTGCTGTTCGGCCTGCTTGGCCTTCTCACCCTCGCCCTGATCATCACCTCCTGAGCTGAACCCATGCGCATTGCGGTTGTCAAAGAGAGCTCTGCTTCGGAGCCACGGGTTTCTGCGTCGGTTGATACGGTGAAGCGTTATGTTTCGCTGGGGGCTGATGTTGTTGTTGCGTCGGGTGCGGGTCTGGCGTCGGGGATC
>QFQD01000003.1 GCA_003241485.1 Ancylobacter novellus | reverse complement strand
TCCTCGCTACGCTGCGGGAACACTTGACCCGGACGTCTGCGTGCCAAAATCACAAGCGCCCCGCTAAAGGACACTTCCGTGCACGCAACCTAAGCCGTTGCCGTTCGAGGTGAAGGTGCCGATGTTGGCCATTGTCTCATTCCCTTGGTTCCGGGCCGCGCCCATCGCGACCCGATGGCGGTCGTGAGGCCGGAGGCGATCGACCCGCACCCAACGGGCCGGAACGCAGTGGAGGGCGGCCGGGGACGGCTTTTTTGCTTCGCGATGCAAAGCCGGCCGGGGCCCCTCCGGGGTGGCCGGCGGCGGAAAAAAGCCGGCGCCGGACGTTGCGGGGACAAGATCGAGGGCGCGCAGCGCCTGTCCTTCGGCCAGACCTGCCACATCGGGTTCGCCATGGGGGAGGCCATCGCAACACCGGGGGAATGCGACATGCGCACAAATCCGCCTGGCTCCCGACGGCGCAACGGCCACGCGTCAACCGCTCGCTCCGCCCAGATCGCGGATCCCAGCCCTCACGCACCCAGCCGGCAGGCCCAGCGCCCTGCCCCGTCGCCGGCATGACAAACGCGGCCCTGCCGCCCGGCAGCAAGTCGTCGCAGGCCGGAACGCTGCCCGCCACCCAAGCTCCCGCCATCCGGCTTCCGCGCCGGCGGGCTGCCGTGGTCAGGAGAGGCCGAGACCGCCCAACCTGGTCCTCCCGGTGGCGGACCGCCGCGACGAGAGCGCCCGCCACCCGGGCGGGCCTGCCCGACCAGAAGCATCGACGAGCGGAAGACGCGGGACCGGGAGCGCCGGCGCCGACAAAAAGGGGGCTCACGCCCCCTCCGCCTCGCGGCTGCGGCGCTCGGCCTCCGCAAGCAGCTCCTCGAGGCGCCGCTGCGAGTCCCTGCGCTCCTTGCGGGTGAGGATGCAGTGCGCGAGCTCGGCGCGCAGCTCGGCGATTTCGGCGTAGATGTCGAGAACCTTCGTCATGTGAACCTCCTTCGTCTCGATGACGGAGGCGGCGCACCGGGCGTTGGAGGGACGGGTCAAGGATCGCGCAGCGACCGGCAGCGCCGGCGCGCGGGGGTGCCGATTTTGTTGGCGCGCAGCGGCGGCAAAATTGGGGGCACCGCGCGTCCTTGACGCGGCCCGACTGCCGGTATGATAGGTCGTCATTGAGAGGAAGACGGCCTGGCACAACGCTGCGGCCGGGCTCCCTTGCACCGGTGCCGCCCCTCTATCGTATCCGAACCGGGGGGCAGCCTTTCGGCAGCCCTCGCGGTGCCAGCCCACAGTTACAGGCCGCACATTCCTTCGCATTCGTTGGGCCAGAGATCGAGCTGGCCGTGATCGGTCGCCGTGGTGAGATCGGCGTCTTCCAGCGGCATCGCCGAACGATGAAGAAAGACCTCGCCACGGATGCCGCGCAGGCTTGAGCGAATCGCTCGGTCGACCGCGACCGCATCGGCCCAGCCCGCCGGATCGCCGTCTCGCAGGCGCCGCCACGCCGCGTCGCTATGGAACGGGCAACCGATGCAGGCACTTTTCGGGGGCCGCGGATAGCCGTGCCGCGTCAGCCAGGACAGGCAGTCGCGTCGCGACATGCGCCGTTCGACGAGCGGCCAGCGGTTGAGGCGCCAGCTCTCGAAGCTCGGCTTCATGCGGATGATCTCGTCGGTCGAGATGCCGATCCATTGCTCGACGATGGGGACGGCCGGTGACCGCCGGCGCGTCAAGCCAGCGAGCGCGCGCACCTTCCGACGGATTGGATCGATCTTGTAGTCGCCGGTGCATTGGCGCCGGATCATGCCGACCGAGACGCGCCCCTGCCGGTCCACACGGCGCGTGAACGCGGGGATCGATGCCCAGCGGCGGCCTCCCGCCGCCGCGATGAGATTCGCCCGGATATCACCGGCAGACACGATATGGACCGGGAATGGCAGGACGTTGGGCGACATGAGCCAGGCCAAGTGCTCGTAGACCGGCTTGGGCTCCCAGCGCGTATCAGCGAAGATCGCACAGTCGGGCATGGGGCCGATCTCGCCATGGGCGGCGAGCAGCGCGAGGGTGGTGGACTGCACACCGGCGCCGAGGCTGAGCACGCGCAGGCGGATCGCCGGGGAGGACTCGGCGCCCTCCCCGCTCGAAGGCGGAGCGTGAAGCATCAGGCTGCCTCCCGCTCGCTCTCCGCCAATGGCTGAAGGCCGTGCAGATAGGCGACGGCCCGCTGCGCATGGGCAGCTGCGGCGAAGATCGCCCTGCGGTCGTCCTGCAGCACCTTGAGCCAGGAGGCGACGTAGCTCGCGTGGTCCGCCCGCGGCTCGAGCTCCGGCACCAGGCCGAGATCGGCGCAGAGGAAGCTCGCGCCGATGTCGGCGACGAGCTCTTCGCGCGCCCGCTCGCTGCGATCCTGGTGGTAGCGGCTGAGGTCCCGGTTGAGCCGATGTGACGCGCCGGCCCAGTGGACGCATTCATGTCCGAGAACGGCGTAATAGCTCGCCGCGTCGCGGAAGCTCTCGAACGGCGGCATCTGCACATGGTCGCTGGACGGGGCGAAGAAGGCCTTCGTCCCGCCATGGCGGATCACTGCCCCGGTATTGCCGAAGAAGCGGTCGGCATGCGCGACCCGCTCGATCGGATTGGCGATCGGTTCGACAGGCCGGGCATAGTAGTGTTCCGGCAGGCCTTCGATCTGGTCGCAATTGAACACGCTGTACGCTTTGAGGAACGGAATCTCCCGTTCGACCTCGTCGCCGCGCGCGTCGGTCTCCGTGCGCTTGAAACGGCTGGCATAGACGACGGTCGCGCCACTTTCGCCCTTGCGGACATGGCCGCCGAGCTCGGATGCTTGCCTGAAGGTCATCCACATCGGCGAGGCGAGGCCGCGCGCCATGCTCTCCGACCAGAGCAGCAGCACGTTCATGCCGGTATAGGGTTCGCCATTGTGGCGCAGCGGCCGCGTGACGCGGCCCTTCACATGGCCTGCGCTCCAGGGCTGCACCCAGGAACGCACCCCCTTCTCCAGCGCGGCGACGAGCTTTTCCGTGATCCGCGCATAGATGTCGGTGCGCGGCCCGCTTTCCTTCCTTTTCATTGTCCCGAACCTCCTTCATGGAGGCCGCGCCGATCGCGGCCCCGTCACGGAGGTCCGTCAGGCGGGGACGGTCATGAGGTCCGCGCACCCGACCGGGGTCCCCGGCGCGCTTGCGCGACGGGGTGGTCAGGGCCGGAACGCAGTGGAGGACGGCGCAGCCGTTGCGCGGGCCGCCGGACCCGGCAGGACCGCCGTCCGGGACGGGCCGCGCCAGTGCGCCACTCCCGGCCGCTCTCCCATCGTCACGGTCTGGAAATTCGCAGAGGCGAGACAGGTCGCAGGCGTGATGTCCGGCTAAAAGGGGCCGACTGCTCGACACGAATGTCGCCGCCGTGCTGACCAATCTGCGCAGCGCGCCGTCAAAAAGATCGTCCTCGACGGCTCAGCAAGTAGAGCCCCGCGCGCCGGCAGGACGCGATGGCGACAAGAGAAAAGGCCGACCCTGATGGGCCGGCCTTTTGGTAGTGAGAGATGAGGGGCGAGGCCGAAGCCTCGCCCCGAAGCAGCTCAGCCGAACGCGGCCATCTGCAGCTCGGCCGCTTTCCGGTCGACGCTCTGGCCCGGGTTCTCGACCTGACGCTCGAACGGCTTCCAGCGCTCGCCGACGACGTGCTCGTAGGCGCTCACGGCGCCTTCGGCCGCCATGCGCAGGGCGTAGGACTGCAGGGCCATGTCGGCGGCGAACTCGCGCTTGCGCTGCGCGGCGCTGTCGAAGCCGACCGGGCCGTCGAGGTCCTCGTCGCGGGCGTCGTTGGCGGCCTTCGCCGTGGCGTCGCGGGCCTCCGTCACCGCGCGGCTGTAGAACTGCCCGGCCCCATGGGCGGAGCCGACATAGGCGCCGACGATGCGCTGGAGATGGATCTGCATCGCGCGCTCGCCGAGGCCCTCGTCGAGGCCCGCCGCGGTCTCGACGATCAGGCGGTGATGGAGTTCACGGATGCCGTCGCCGTCGACCACGGCGAGGCCGAAGCGCTCGGAGATGAGCGTGGCAATGGCGGCGTCGGCGCAGGACAGCTTGACCATTTCGAGGGTGGTGCCCTTGCGGAGCTGGACGACCTTGGCGGCGTGGCGCGGAGCGGCAGCGGACTTGGTCATGGCGATTTCCTTTCGTTCGGTTTCTCCCGAGGCCTGGACCGGCTCCAGCCGGTCCTCCCTGCGGGTGCGGTCGAAACAAGCCGGCGGGAAGACGGGTGCTTCAGGGTCCGGGGACGCCGGATCGAGCGGGGTGGGCGTGCGGCCAAGCAGGGCCTTCAGGCCCTCGCGCGGGAAGCAGGCACGCCCTGCGAGAGTGGCGGTTCCGGCCGCAACGCGGCGCGAAGCGGCCTTGAAGCGCCCGGCCGCCGGCTTAAGACCGCGACAAACCCGGGGGGAGGTCCGGCGGACCGGACTCTCGACATGGGAAGCCGACCGGCAAAGACCGCCATGACAGGCCGTCTCGCCGTGCAGGAGCCGTCGTCCTTGACGAATGGGGGCCGGCAAAGCGTCGCGCGCGCGATCGGACGCGCCCGGCCTTCGCTCGCCAGAGCCGGTCGAGCCCGTGACCTCGGCGCGCCAGGCCTCCGGGGTACAGCGCGACGGCAGCGGATCCGGCGCCGAAGACGAGGATGCGCCATCGAGCGGATTCGGGGATCCACCGCACGATGTGGGATGACGGTGAACGCCGGGGGGCGGTATCGGCGCGTCTGGGCGGGGAGGCTGCCCGCGACGGCCCAACGTTCATGCGCCCCGCGACGTCGAACGGCCGGGAGACGGATACACGCTCGGCAGCATCTCCAGCGCACGCGTCGACGGCTGCAGGTCGAGGCTCAGCTGAGCGTCGCCGCCTGGGCCGGGGCATCGCTGGAGGCATCCCATGGCGAGCGCACTGTGCTCGCGATCGACGTGGAGCTCCATGGCGCGGTGCCCCGACGGTCGGCGACACCACGTCCCTGCGGCGGCCCGACATGTCGGGCAGGGAATGCGGGTGACGGGATGGTCCGGCCATGTCTGGCCGCAGCGATGGCAGCGGAATCTCATGAGCGCCGCTCCTGCCGTTCCGATCTCGCGGCGACGCTCCGAAGGGCTTCACGCGCTGCGCGCACCGTGTCGAAGCCCATCACCCCGCAATCGTCGTAGAAGAAATGGCCGTGGTGCAACGTGACGATGATGCCGTTGCCGATGTCGCGCTCATCGTCCCAATGAGCGACGAGAGGATGTTTCGGCGGCCGTGACGCCTTGCGCTTCATGGCGTTTGCTCCCTCGCCGTGCTTCGGGACTCTCGGCGCGCCTCGGTCGGCTCGCACTCTGGGCATCCGAGGCGGTCGCGGAGCGCGGCGATCGCCTGGTCCTGCCGGGCGAGCTTTCGCGACAAGGCATCGATCTCGGGCTGTCGCTCGGCCGTGAGCGCCGCAAGCTGCGCGCGATAGCGCTCGAGAAATGCGCTTGGCTCGGGAGCCTTGCCGCGCCGGAAGAAGCTGTGGCGCGGCTTCAGCTGCGGGATGAAGGCCGTCATCCGCCGCGTGATCTGACGATTGATCCGGTCGAGCTCACGCTGGATCTGACGGCGCGCCTCCTGCATGCGGGAGAGCTCGGCGAAGCGATCGGCGCACGCGGTCATGTGACCGCCCTCCCGCTCCAGCCGATGAAGCTCGACGGACCGCCATAGACGCGATGCCGGGCCGGATCGATGACGAAGCCAAAATGGCCGGAACGATATTCCGTCGACGGGACGAGGAAGCATCTTTCCTCCCCGGCAGGACCGCGCTTGCCCCCGCGCGTGGCGGCGCATTCCACGAAGCCCGCCTCGCGCTCGGAGGTGATCGCCGCGATGACGATCCAGTCGTCCGCATGCTTGGACTCGAAAGCCTGGCGGTCCCGCTCTCGCGATTCTCCCGGCCCGAGGATCGTGCCGAAGATTTTCTCCCAAGCGTCGGGCCAGCTATCCTTCAGCGTGCGCTCGGCGCAGCGACGCTCGAAGCTGGTGAAGAGATGCGGGAAGGTGATCGCGACGACCGCCCAGCATTCATCTTCCTCGTAGAAGCCGTCCGCGGCATGCAGCATGGCATGGACCTCCGCATTCCGCCCGGCCGAGAGATGGAAGCCGCCATGGCCAGCCGTGTCGTGGCAGACGACGCCATCGGCGTAGATCGTCGCTCGCTGCGAAGGCCCCCAGGGGGTACTGGCGGGAATCCTTGCCTCGCAGCGGCCCAGCGCCAGCTTCTCGCGTTGATGCTCCGCCTGCTCGAGGACGGCATTGCGAAACGCAACTTCGTCGGCAAGCTCGCCGGAATGACCGTAGAAGTCGCTTCTCGTCCATTCAGCCATTGGCCGGCGGATGCACCAGCCGGTCGCGAGATAATGTCTGCCGTCGCGACCCGGCGCCATGGCGAAGGCGGTCTCGCCGACAAGCGCGACGCGGAGGCCGTCGGCGCTGCGGCCGAAGGAAGCCCCCGGAAATCCGGGGGCCTCTTCAATGTCGTTGGAGGGGGCTGTCGTGTTCATGCCGCGGCCCTCCCCCCGTCGGCGCCGATGGCGGCCTCGTCGGCCGTGACATCGTGCAGCACGGCGTGCGGGTAGCCATGGCTCTTCAGCCAGGCCTCCGCCGCCTCGCGACTTCCCGCAAGGTGGACGAGCTCGGCGTCCTCGCCGGCACGGTCGAGGACCAGGACCGAGCCGATGGCGGGCCGCTCGACGACGGTGAAGGTGAGGTCGCTGTTCACCGAAAAGGTCTGGTGAACGCGCAGCACGATGACGCCGCCGCTGCCGAAGTCCCCCTTGTGCAGGGTGATCGAGGCGGGCAGCGTCGTGTTGCCGACGACGGCCTGCGCGCGCTTGGCGATGAGCCGGCCGCCGCTGTTACGGTTCTCCCAGGCGGCTAGCTTCTTCCGATGACGCTCGGGCGGACGCGGCGAACCGTCGGCGTAGCGGATGAGCGCGCCGAGCGGCACGCGGTCGAAGATCAGTTGTGCGGACATGAAAAGTCTCCCTGTGCGGGGTGTCGGACACAAAGCCGCCGCCGGCGATGCCGGCGGCGGGGTTCGGTCGGAGGGGAAGACGAACGGGCCTATTCGGCAGCGTCCCTGAAGGCCTCGCCGTCCTCATCGGACGGCTCGGCGGTGGTGCCGTCCGCGTCCTCATCGGCTTCGTCGTCCTCCTCGGACGGCGTGCTGGACGACAGCCACGCGCCGAGCGCCGTCGCATCCGGAGCAAAGAGCGCCGAAGGATGGATGAAGCAGGCTTCCTTGAAGTGCTCGACGAGCGCGGCTCGCGTATCCTTCACGCGCTGACGCGGCAGGACCGGCGTGTCCTTGCACGATGCCTCCAGTGCCGGGCGTGCCAGGCACGACAGGAAGTCGTCGGTCCCCATATTGGGCAGGAAGCCGTCCGCCCCGACCGTGGCGCCGGCGACACGGGCGACGATGCCGCTATTGGTGGCGTTCTCCCGGCACGAGAACACGTCGGCGAGCATCGATCGGGCCGCAACGCGCAGCGTGTCCATGTCGAAGGCGAGCTTGCCGTCACCGTCGAACAGCACCGCGGCGTGCTTCGCCAGCCGGGTGTGGCCATAGTAGACGCCACCGCTGCCGGTCGTGACGGAGACGTTCTGGCCGGCGAAGGCGAGGATGAGCAGCGCCATCAGCGTGTCGTCCTCGATCGGTGCGCGGCCGAGTGCCTCGCGCAGCGCGTCGGTGCGGAAGTCGCCGATCATCTCAACGCCCTTGCGCGTCACGTCGGGACGGGTCTTCGCCAAGACGCCGACGTCATCCGCTGTGCTGTCGGAACCGCTCCCGGCCTTGCCCTTCGGCTTCTTGGCCTCCGGCATCCGGTAATGCACGCTCTGCACGCGGCCATCGCGGTCGAGATACATCGCGGTGCAATCCGACTTCGTCGGCTTGCCATGGACGCGCTCGGCCTTCGGCGGCAGCTTCACCTCGCCCCAGTTGGTGGACTCGGCGATGATGCCCTTCTTGGGCAGGTTGTTCGCCATCCACTCCTGCTGCGCGCCGAGGAAGGCCTCGACGTTGGTGGTGTAGCGGCTGTCCTCGTCGGCCGGAGCGAACAGGTCCTCTATCCATTCGATCCCGTAGGCCTGGGCGAGGTCGTCGCCGAAGCTCGCGTGCCGGGCATACATCCGCTTCTTCTGCAGGCCCTGCGCGACGCTCCACCACGAGACCTGCGGATCTCCCTTCGAGGGCTTGTGCTTCTTCCAGACCTCCTTCTGCTCGTCGAGCGAGGCCGCGGCGATGGTGCGCAGCTGGCGCTCGTCAGGCATATCGCCTTTCGCCATGTGATCGAGCATCGCCGGCAGCACATTGGCGAGCAGGCGCAGCTGCTTGATGCGACGGACGCTCAGCGCCAGCGCGATGGCGATGGCCTCCTCCGTCCAGTCGAGTGCCACCAGGCGCTCGATGGCGCGCCACTGATCCACCGGGTTCAGCGGCTCGCGAGCGATGTTCTCGACCATCGAGCGCATGGCACCGTTGTCGTTCGACGCGTCCGCAACGAGAACATCGATTTCCTCGAGGCCGGCGGCGATCGCCTGCTTCACGCGGCGATGGCCGGCATTGATGATGTAGCCGTTGCCGCCGCCGGATTCCGGCGTGATGACGGGCGGCTGCACGATGCCGACAGCCTTGATGGTGGCGAGCAGCAAGGCGTCGGCCTGCGGCGTGGCCTTGGTCTGGCGCGCGCGATCGGGGTTTTCCTTCAGCGCACGCGGATCGACTTTCATGAGGTGCATAGGGATGCTCCATCCAGGGGTTTGCGGACCAGCCCGGCCGGGCGGCCCTCTCTCGTCTTCTTCCCGAAGACATCCCCCGGCCCGCGGAGCGGACGGGCCGGTGCAACTGCGGCCGAGCATCCCTGCCCGGCTGGACCAGCAGGGCTTCCAGCCCTGCGCAGGACGACGGGCCGGGATCGCGTGGGGCGCGGTTGAGCGCCAGCGTCAGCGGTCCGACCGATCTGCGAGCGGACATTTCACCTCCCTCGCTCCCCTCCTTCCTTCTCTTGAATTCCGCCACTTCTGACGCTATCTTGCGTCAGTATGACCGGCACAAAGACATGGAGGTCTGAGCCATGGGCCTCGCCCAATATGCGGATGACGGCCTTTTCGCTCCGCGGCGCATCGCCGAAGCCTTCCGGACCACGAGCGAGGAGATCGCCCGCACGGCAGGTCTCGGCAAGGACGCGATCCAGCGCAGGGACCGGATCCGCTCGGACAAGACGCAGCGCCGGCTGCGCGAGATGATCGAGGTGATCAACAAGGTCGAGCCGCGCTTCGGCTCGGCGCTGATGGCCTATGCCTGGTATCGGTCGGAACCCTTGCCGGGATTTTCCGGCCAAACGGCGATGCAGCTCGTGCGCAGCGGCCGGGCCGACGATGTGCTCGACTTCATCGACGCTGTCGACGCCGGCGTTCATGCCTGACCGCGCATGCGCCATGACGGCAAGCTCTACCGGGCGCTGAACCCGATCTATGCCCGCGAACCGCTGTCGGGCCACGGCGCCGAACTCTATGGCGGACGCTTCAATCCGAAAGGCGTGCCAGCCCTCTACACCTCGCTGTCGGTCATGACGGCGCTGCGCGAAGCCAATCAGGTCGGCAATCTTCAGCCGACGACGCTCGTCGCCTATGAGGCGGAGATCGACGGCATCTTCGATTGCCGCGATGATGCCGCGCTGGCAGCAGAGGGAATGAATGCGGCGGCGATCGCCGACACGACCTGGCGGGATCAGATGAGGACCAACGGCGAGGCGAAGACCCAGGCTCTCGCCCGGCGCCTGATCGGCGCCGGCTACAACGGCCTGCTGGTCCGCAGCTTCGCCGCCGGCTCGACAGCGGAGGATTTGAACCTCGTCCTGTGGCGATGGTCCAACGCGCCGCCGGCCCGGCTGGTGCTGATCGACGACGAGAACCGCCTGTCGCGCTGAAGCGGTCAGGCGGCAGCCCGCTCGGCCGGATTTTCCGTATCAGCGGCGAGATCAGCCTCGATCGCCGCGAGTTGACGCCGCTTTTCCGCCAGCTCCTCGGCAAAGGCGAACGCACCCCCGTCGCGGGACCGGTAGGAGGAAAGACGTCGCCGAGCATCAGTGAGACGCTGCCGAAATCGCTCCTGCTCGCCATCGAAATCGTCGAGGGCGTGCTCGAGACGTGAGATCGCGCCGAGGGGCGTGACGGTCACCGGCAGGTCGATTTCGCATTCAGATCCCGTCCGGAGGAGCAGGGTGCTGTAGCGATAGCCATCCCGTCCGAAGCGCTCGCCGGAATATTCGAGATCGAAGCCGCCGACCGAGGCGATGACACTCTCATCCTCCTGCTGCAGCTGCACGAGCGTCAGGATCTCCTTCATCAGCGCCCGGCCGGCCTCCTTGCGCTCGCCATGAACTTTGCCGGTCACGGTCATCGCGAAGGCGTCGCCGGTGGTTGGGACCAGGCGCGCGATATCCTGCTCGATCTCCCCGATGCGCTGCGTCGCGAACTCGATCTCGCGCTCGGCGTCACGGATCTGACGACGAACGGCGAACTGATCGTCCTGGTGGGCGGCACGGAGCCGTTCGAGACGGGCGATGTCCGCTTCGAGCCCGGCCTTCTGCATCAGCCGTTGGTCGCCGGATGCGATCGCCTTCGCCATGGCGAACTGGTTGGTCTGGCCTTCGCCGAGATCATCGAGACGCCGGACCGAGGTGTCGCCGGACAGCGCCGCGGCGATGAAGCGGGCCTTGCGCTCGTTGTTCTGCCACATGGTCGCGTCGAGCGAGCCCTCCGTCGCATAGGCGAAGATGTCGACGACATCGTGCTGATTGCCCTGCCTCTCGATCCTGCCCTCGCGCTGCTCAATGTGCGAGGGGAGCCAAGGCACGTCGAGATGATGCAGGGCCTTCAGGCGCAGCTGCGCATTGACGCCGGTGCCCATCGTCTCCGAGCTTCCGAGAAGGAAGCGGACCCTGCCCGCACGCACGTCGCCGAAGAGCCGCTGCTTCGCCTCCGACTTCTTGTAGTCCTGCATGAAGGCGATCTCAGTGGCCGGCACGCCCAAGCGGACAAGTTCGTCCCGGATCCAGCGATAGGCTGAGAAGCCGCGCGTCTTCTCCACGCTGATCGTGCCGAGGTCGGAAAAGATCATCTGCGCGGCACCGGGGAGCTCGAACGGCTTGCCGTCGGCCCGGACGTAGGTGTTCTCGGCCGTCTCCTTCCAGATGCGGAAGGCGTTGGCGACGAGCTGGTTCAGCTTGTTGTCCGGCTCGTTATCATTGTCCGGGTCGACGAGACGCAGATCGATCGCGGCGTGGCGTCCGTCGGTGATGACCGAGAGCAGGATGTCGTCGCCCGGCTCCGGCGGCCGGTCGCGCATTTCGATCGCCTTGATGCGCGCGTCGAGCAGCACCTGGTAGCGCTTGAACGCAGCGGTCGGCTTCGCGGTGACGATCTGCCGCCGGCCGGTCGAGATCGCCGGCACCTTCACATAACGCCGGAGGTCCGCCGGCATCACCACGTCCGCGAAGGAGCGGAACATGGCGATCAGCTCCGGCACGTTGACGAAGGTGGCGAACCGCGTCACCGGCTTGTATTTGCCCGACGGCTGCAGCTCGAGCTCGGTCGACACGTCGCCGAAGGTCGAGGCCCAGGCATCGAACTCATGCAGCCCACGTTCGAGCAGCGCCGCGTATCCCAGATACCGCTGCACCGAGAACATCTCGCCGAGCGTATTGGTGATCGGCGTGCCGGAGGCGAGCACGAGCGCGCGGCCCGGGTTTTTCGTCTCGACGAAGCGGGACTTCACATAGAGGTCCCAGGCACGTTGCGAGCCGTTCGGATCGACGCCCTTCAAGGTCGACATGTTGGTCGCGAAGGAGAGCTTCCTGAACTCTTGGGCCTAGTCGACGATGATCTGGTCGACGCCGATCTCGGAGATGGTGAGCAGGTCGTCCTTCCGCGTCGCCAGCGATTCCAGGCGCTCTTTCAGTCCCTCCTTCAAGCGCTCGAGCCGCTTGCGCGAGACGCGGTCGTCGCTCTCGACCTTGGTCAGCAGCGTCTCGTAGAGCTCGAGCTCGTCCTGGATCATCTGCTGCTCGAAGGCCGAGGGCACGGAGATGAAGCGGAAGGCCGAATGCGTGATGATGATCGCATCCCAGGTCGACGTCGCCGCGCGCGAGAGGAAGCGGTGGCGCCTCTCCTTCACGAAGTTGGTCTCGTCGGCGACGAGGATGCGCGCGTTCGGATAGAGCGCCAGGAACTCGCGCGCGGCCTGCGCCAGACAGTGCCCGGGCACCACGAGCATCGCCTTGGCGATCAGGCCGAGACGGCGCTGCTCCATGATGGCCGCCGCCATCGTCATGGTCTTGCCGGCGCCGACCGCATGCGCGAGATAAGTCGAACCGGCCGAGATGATCCGCCAGATGCCACGCTTCTGGTGACCATAAAGAACGAAGGCGCCAGAGGCTCCCGGTAGTTTCAGATGGGAGCCGTCGAAGGATCTCGGCGCGATGTTGTTGAAGCGGTCGTTATAGACCCGTGCCAGCCGATCGGTACGGTCGGGATTGGACCAGATCCAGCGCTGGAATTCATCCTTGATCCTCGAGAGCTTGGATTTCGCGGCCTCCGTGTCGACGATGTTCAGGACGCGGCGCTCGCTATCGCCGTCCTTCACCGTGTCGAAGATCTGCGGCACGCGGCTGTTCAGCGCATCGGCGAGAAGCTCGCCGGCATGCCGGCGGTCCGTGCCCCATTCCGACGTCCCCGCCGCCATGTAGCCGAGCTGCCGGGCCTCCACGGTCCAGGAGGCCAATTCCGGCATGTGGTGGATCCTGATCTCCGCGCCCATCGTCTCCTTGACGAAGGCGACGACATCCGCCGCCGGAATCCACGGCGCGCCGAGCCGCGCGGTGATGTCGAACGGACTGAGATCGGCCGGCTGCACGCCCTGCAGCGCCGTGACGTTGCGCTTATATTCCGGGTCGAGCGCGGCGGCCGCCTCCGCAGCCTTCAGCTTGTCGCGGACAGCGCCGGAGAGATAGGCATCGGCGGTCTGCCAGGAGCCGTTGGCGGGATCGCGGAAGATCGCGCTGCCGAGCTCGGCGACGAAATCGTCGCGGTCGCGATGTAGCAGCTCGGCGATGTGGTCGATATCGACGCGACCGCGCTCGTTCAGCACCACGGCCAGTGCGTCGGCCGCGTTGGTGATCACCGGCGCCGCCGGCGGCGAGATCACACGCTGCGTGAAGATCGGCCCGGGCTTCGCCGTGTTGGTCTCGAGGTCGTAGTCCTCGATCGAGGCGACCAGCCAGCAATCGGGATCGTCGAGGAAGGGCTGGAGGTTCGGCCGACGATGCGTCTCGCGCACCTCGCCCGTCTCCTCGTCCTCGGTCATGGAGACCGTGGTGAAATTGATCGGGCCGAAGTCGCGGACGAAGCTCGACCAGGCGATGCGCAAGCGGACCTGCGCATCCTTCCACGGCCGGTCGAGCTCCTGGCATTTGAGCACCTCGCGTACGGCGTCACGGATCGGGATGAGCTTCTGGACGATGCGGACGTGCTTCTCGGGGACGCCGTCGGCGCTGCGCCCCTTGCGAACCTTGACCGCGACGGGGCTGCCGTCGAGGACCTGCATCAGGCCGCGGGCCTTGTCGAAGACATAGCTGCCTTCGCGGACATGCCGATCGCCCGGGAGGTCGCGAGCGGCTTGGTCGGCGCCATCCTCAAGGTCAAGGTCGATTATGCCGGGCTCGCCGTCATAGACGGCTTCCGGAAGACGCTTGATCGCCGCCGGGAGCACGGCGCCAAGATCCTCGCCCTCGCGCGGAAGGCAGGTATAGGTCTCGCCGAAGGGTCCGGAGGCGAGCGCATGCGTGCCGAGCACGAAGGTGGGATACATCGCGAACCAGCGGTTCACGCGGATGGCGCCTTCGTCCTCCGTCGCCGGTCGCACCTCGTCGAGATCGAGCCATGACGGATCGCCTTCGGCGTCGCCGATCTTGCGCTTGCGGAAGAAGAGGAGGTCGACCACCACGTCGGTGCCTGCGCTGGCGCGAAAGCTGCCCTCGGGCAGCCGGATCGCGCCGACGAGATCAGCCGATTTCGCGATGTGCTCGCGCGCGCTGCCGTCGGCCTTGTCCATCGTGCCCGCGCTGGTCACGAAGGCCGCAAGCGCCCCCGGCTTCAGCAGATCGATCGCCCGCGCAATGAAATAGTCGTGTAGGCGGAGACCCATCGACCGATAGACGCGATCCGCACGCACGGTGCGATCGGAGAAGGGCGGGTTGCCGATCGCGAGGTCGAAATTCGCCGGCAGCTCGGTGCGGGCGAAATCGCCGGCGATGATCCGCGCTCGTGGCTGCAGCAGCCGGACGATGCGTGCCGTGACCGGATCGAGCTCGATGCCGGTGACATGCGACACGTCGCGAAAAGACTCAGGCATCAGCGCCGGAAACAGGCCCGTGCCGACGCCTGGCTCGAGAATCCGCCCGCCGCGCCAGCCGAGTTGCTGAAGCCCCGTCCACACCGCGCGGACAACGAATTCCGGGGTGAAGTGCGCATACTGGGTGCAGCGCGCGAGCGACGCTCGGTCGAGATCGCCGACAGCATCCTCCAGATCCTCGCCGATCGCCTCCCAGCCTTTGCGGAACTCAGCTTCGCCGGGGCGCCGGAACACGAAATTGGCGAGATCGGAGGCGCCGAATCCGGTGAAGCGGATCAGCTGCGCCTGCTCCTGGAGCGTTGCGGGACGCTCCGCCGCCTCGATCGCGGCCGCGAGGCGAATCGATGCGATGTTGTCATGCGCGCGGTCCTTCCAGCCTTTCGCCAAGGCGCGGTCGCCGGCGAGGTGAAAGTTCACGCCGCGCTCACGCGCCGCACGCTGTGTCGAAGGCGCGGCCCCCGCAGCGGGAGCCGCGGGAGCCGGAGTCGATGGATCGGGATCGTCGTCATCGTCGGGGCCGGAGGCCGCGGTGCCGGCAAAGGCCGTCACGCCGAGGCCAAGCCCCGACGACAGGGCGGTATTGCCGAAGAGATCAAGCGTGAAGGGATCGTCCTGCGCCATGGGAAATGTCTCCTGTGATGAAGGCGCGCGGCATCGGCCCGCCGGAGCGTGCGCCGGAAGGAGCGATGGTCGCGGTGATGGTCGGGAACGGGCGGTCTGGCCCGAGGATGTCAGCGGCGGAACGGCGTGATCGACATGCTGGTGTCGGTCATTTCGATCCGTACATGTGTGGCTCGAGGAACCGCGGCGATTTGCTTCACGAGCATCTCGGCATCGAGAAACTCGATCCCGTCATCGCCGCCGAAATGCTTGCGCTTGTAGTGCCAGTAGTCGGGATTGGTCTTCGGATCGCATTCCTCGGCATAGACGACGAGGGCTCGCTGCCCCTCGGCGAGCTTGCCGTTGGAGAGCAGATAGACTCCCTCGTCGCCGACCAGCCAGAGACCGGGCTTCTCGTCCTTGCCGGGGCGGAGTCCGTAATAGGGATTGCGAAAGCCGCCATTGGCGAGGGCATCGATACGCCCACGCGTGATGACCGCATGGACGTCTGTCACGGAGAAGGTGAACATGGCAGCACCTACGCCGCCATCGCGTCGGGCAGGTAGCGCAGATGCACCGGAAGCTTGGAGCCGATCTCCGCGTCCGTGAGATGGTCGAGCAGCTTGAAGTCGCGGCCCCGATCCCGGCCATAGACGATGACGATGCGCCTGCCGCGCGCGGCAAGCGGGAATCGCCAGTCGGCATAGCCACGATACTCGTCGTTCGTCGCGCTCCAGATGTGCTCGAGGCGCTCGTCCCGGGTCATTGCCTTCGCCGGCCGGGATTCGCGCTCGGTGACCACAGCCTTCAGGCAATCGGGAGAACGTGGATCCGACAGATCGCAATAGCCGTGGAAGTAGCGAACCCGGCCGTCGATCGTCAGCGAGAAAAAGACGCTGGTGATGCTTCCGGTCAGGAATTCGCGCATGGCGAACATGTCGCCACGCATCCAGAGCGGCGGCAGCACCTCGAACATGTAGTCGTGCTCGACCTGACCGATCTCGAACCATTCGCCGCGGTAGAGCGCGCTGTCGTCGCCCTGCCAGCGGTCCGGACGCTGCACGTGGCGGTCGAACATGCGGAACATCTCGCGCCGGTCGGCGACGCCCTCGAAGACCTTGCGGATGGTTGGGAGGTTCATGGCGGGCTCCTTTCAGCCTCGTCGGGCCGGAGCGCGGCTCCCCTTCCCGGGGATCACCATCTTCTCTTCAGCCCTTCATGACCCCTCTCTCGCGGCCGCCTCTCCGTCCGGGCGGGTCAAGGGCCGGCGCAGCCGGGCGAAGCTTCACCCTTGACGCGACCGGCGGGCATGCGGCAGCAGGTTCTCGCCTTCCTCCTCTCCTCCCTTCTTCCTCATCATCCGGAGATCCGCGTTCCAGTCCTCCGCGGTTGGACGCAGGCGCTCGAAGCGGCAGGAGGCCTCATGCGCAATCGCCCGAAGGCGCTCCGCGTAGACGTCACCCTGCCCGTTGTTGTCCGTGGCAGCCACCAGGAAGGCGTTCTCCCGGGTGACGAGGGCCCGGATGGCCGCATCCGTCGACGGCGACCAGCCGCCGCCGGTGCTGAGAAACAGGCTGTCGGGCCGCATGTCCTCGATCACCGCCAAGCTCATGGCGTCGATCGCCGCCTCGGTGAGGCAGAACCGGAATGCGTCGACGGGGCCGAAGCGAAACAGGACCTTGGCGCCGCCGGTGGCGAATCCGCGCCACTCGGGTCCCCGCTCCTCCCAACCGGTCACGAGGCCCGTGTCATCGGTGTGCGCCGCCCACATGCTGCCATGCGGACCTTCCCTCAAACGATCATGACGGATCGCGGCGCGGATCGTTGCATCGGAAAGTGCCCGCTCCTCGCCGAGGTAGCGCCAGGTCAAGGATCCGGGCCAGGGTTTGCGGCGGCGGCACCAGCGCTCGCCGACGGCGACGTCCGCCTCCCGCTTCCGCGCTGGCCGCGTCCAGTGGGGCTCCGTGGGGGCAAACCCCACGAGGCCCGCCACATGCTCGAGGCACTCGGGAAATCCGACCCGATCGAGATGTGCGACGAGCGCGTAGACGTCGCCTTTCGCGTCGGACAGCGGATCGAACCAGCCCCTGCCGTCGTGGATGACGATGACGATGTCGTCGCCCCGGCGATATTTGACGGCTCGGCGCGTGCTCTCCTTCAGGTCGATCGCAAAGCCGGCCTTTTCCAGCACGGCGGCGCACATGACACGCTCCTTCAGCTCTTCGACGTCATTCCTTTCCATCGCCTCTTCCCGGCACCCATCGGTGTCCGGCCTTTCCTGCTTGGGGTCTCCTCCCCGCATGTCGCGAGGCGACCCCCAGCTGCCGCGAAGAGCGAAGGCGGCAAGGGCGCGGCTGGCAACTGATGATTTCGGCAGTGCGGTTCGCAAGCCAGCCGCGGCGCAGCTCCCCTTGCCGCCGCCCGCTCGCAAGCGGCATCCCCGGAGGCTCGGCATCGAGACGGGGGCCGATTTGAAGGCGAGGCCGCTTGCCTTTCTGCAGCAGAATTTCGGGAAAGCCGGCTCCTGGTACTATCGGATCGCGCGGGCAATCGACGAAAGGCCCGTCGAGCCCGACCGTCCGCGCAAGTCGGTCGGCGCCGATATCTTCGAGCTCGCTGCCGCGCGGGCTGAGCTCGTACCGCTCATTGCAAAGGTCTGGCGCTACTGCGAGGCGAACGAGATTCGGGGCCGGACCGTGGCGATGAAGGTGAAATACGCCGACTTCCAGTAGATCACGCGCAGCCGGACGGTCGGCGTGGCGATTTCAGCATCAGCGGATATCGAAGCCCTCGCCGTCTCCTTGCTTGCGCGGCTATTCCCGGTCGCAAAGGGCATCCGATTGATCGGCGTGACGGTCTCGTCGTTGGACAGATTGCCTAGTCAGGCCGAGAGAGAGAAGTTCAGCTCCCGCTCCTATAAAGGCCTGCCGCGGGAGGATGCCAAGGCGTCCGAAAAATGCAGCATCGTTCGAACGCCCCGCCGAGCCCGCGATGATCTCGAGCGCCGACGCGAACAGGGTTGGGCGCGTCGCGCATTGTAACACGTAGCCACTGCGCGCCGCACATCAACTCTCGTCCCGGAAGAATCCGGTCGATCGCCACCAGCCCGAAGGGCAGAACTGCACGCTGCTGCGCTGTTCGGCCCTCAAGCCGGACGATCCGTGTCCGATGCTCGGACACGACAGATCGGGGATCGTCTGGCGGGAAAGGGGGCAGGCGGGCTGTGGCTGACCAATGTTTGGATATAAATTCTGGTCAGTGCGCATTTCGAAAGTTGCTACTGACCAATTTTTGTATATAATTTTCGGATAGAAATGAGCGGTCCCATGCCCGACCCGACGTCCGACACCCTCGACCGCATCCATGCCCGGATCGCCCAGGCGGCGCCGGGCGGCGTGTGGTCGCGCGCCGATTTCCTCGACATCGGAACGCCGAACGCCGTCGAGAAAGCACTGCAGCGGCTGACCCTGCGCGGCGACATCCGCCGGCCCTATCGCGGTCTCTACGACAAGCCGGGAGTCAGCAAGCTGACCGGCAAGATGGTGTTTCCGCCGCGCGCCTCGTTCATCGACGCGATCGCACGGCGTGACAAGCTGAGGGTCCTCGTCGACGGCATGACCGCCGCGAACGATCTCGGCCTGACGACAGCCGTGCCGGCGCGCTCGACGATCTATGCCGATACCTATCCCCGGACGATCGAGATCGAGGCGAGCGCCGGCGATCCCAAGGTGACGAAGCCCGTCATCTACAAGCTCGACTTCAAGCGCATCGCGGCGAAGACAGCGTTCTGGGCCGGGCGGCCGGCCATGCGTGTCGTCCAGGCGCTCGCATGGTTTCGGGATGAGAAGGCGAGCCTCGACGCCGCGGTGAACGGCATCGTCCGGCATCTCGAGCGCGATCCGAACCGGGAGAAGGTCGTGGAGGATCTGCGCGACAATATCCACGCGATGCCGGCCTGGATGTATCCGCTGGTCGAGACGATCACGCGCCGGCTAGCTGGGGATCAAAGCGGAAGCGCGCCGGCCACCAAGCGCGCGAAGGGCGATTATGCAGAAGACGTTCGTTGAGATCCTGCGCTCGAGCGTCGACGAACGCCGCGCGCTGTTCGAGACGGTCGCCGCGCATCTTGAGACACAAGCGGAGAACATCGAGAAAGATCTCTATGTCTGCTGGGTGCTCGACTTCCTGTTCAATCGTCGCGGTGACGATCCGATCGGTCTTTACTTCAAGGGCGGCACGAGCCTGAGCAAGGCGTATGGACTGATCCGCCGCTTTTCCGAGGATATCGACATCGGCATCTACAAGGCCGACCTGCATGTCCCGCTTGAAGCTGAGATCGCCGCCCTCCCCTCGGTGAACCAGCAGCAGCGCACGCTGGCGGAGAAGGTCGACGAGGCGGCGCGTCAATACATTTCCGGGCCGCTAAAGGAGCTGCTGGCAAAGGAGATCGCGGCAGTCGAGGAGGCCGCCGAGCTGCCAGGACATTTCACGCTCGGCTTCGGATTCGACAATTATCGCAACAGGGACGCGCTCGACATTCTGGTGGTTGCCTACAAAAGCGTCTTTTATACCTCGGAGAGCTATGTGCAGGCTGCGGTCCGCATCGAGGGCGGCGCGCGCCCCGATCCAGAGCCGGCGGAGCCGCGCAAGATCGTCCCCTACATCGCCGACGAAATGCCGGAGGGGATGGATCTCACGGTTCGCAACGTGACGACCGTCAAGCCGGAGCGGACCTTCTGGGAAAAGGTGCTGATCCTGCACGCGATGACGGAGATGACGGAGAAGCGCCGTGAGGACGCTAATCCGGAACGGCCCGCGCCCGATCTCAATCGGTACTCGCGTCACTACTACGACGTCCATCAGATCTGGACGCATCCCGACTATGGCGTCGCGACCGCGTCGATGCGCGATCTCGCCGAAGCCTGCCGGCAGCACAAGGAGTTGATGTTTCGCGTGCTGGATCATCGCTACGACCGAGCCGTACCGGGTAGCTATCGCCTCGTCCCGACGCCGGACATGCGAGCAAAGCTCGTGGCCGACTATGCGCGTATGACAGCGATGATCTTCGGCACGCCGCCGGCCTTCGCCGACGTGATCGCCAGCATCGAAGCGCTCGAACATCATCTCAATGCGGCGGATGCCGAGGCCGGTGATTCATGACGAATGCGCGGACAGCGGAACTCGCGGCTGATCGCCAAGGGCAGCGCCGCAGCCGATCGGCAGGGCCGGGCAAAGACCTGGCGGGTGCGAAATGACAGGGTAGTTACATGGCTGAGATTTCGGAGAACGCTCCTGCCAGGCTATGGACGTGTCGCCGGCACGGCGAGCGGCTACAACTATTCAAAGGGAAAGGCCGGCTACGCCACAACGTGGGACGAGACAACGCTCAATGCTTTCCTGACGCGGCCGAGGCCGAGCTAGGTCGTACCCGGCACAAAGATGACGGCTGGCGCAATGACGAACCCACAGGACCGCGCCGACATTGTCGCGTATCTGAGGTCGCTGCAGCAGCAATAGGCAGCAATTGCATGCAGATCGTTGATGAGGTTGTGCACACCCCATCAACGTCATCGTGCAAGGGCCCGCCCGGCCCTGGTTGCGACATTATGGGCTCTACCCGCATCGCCCATGCCTCCCGATGACAGATATTGACGCCTAGCAGGCCCTGCTTTCGACGCTCCTCGCCGGGCTGGGCAAGCCCCGCCGGTGCCGAAGTGCTGGCGGGAGCGGGCCACTCAGATCAGCTTGAGCTTCGTGGCGAGAGCCGTCGCCTGTGCCAGGCTTCCTGCATCGAGCGCCTTCCGAGCATTGTTCAGGTGGAAGTTCACCGTCGCGAACGACATGCCCTCGATGGAAGCGATATCCTTCATCGTCTTCCCTTCGGCGGACCATTTTAGGCAGAGAGCCTGCTTCGCCTTCAGATCGATCGCCACGCTGGCCGTCGGTTCCGCACCCTGCTGCTCCATCTTCGCGTGGAGCTGGGCGACCGCCGTCACCGCCGCGATCTGATCGATGTCGGTCTCAAGGTTGAGCGACGGCTTGTGCGATGCCAGCGTCAGCATCGACATGTGCCCGAAAGCCGTCCTCACAGGAATCGAGATTCCGGATCTGATTCCGAAATCACCCGCCTCGGAATAGAAGCGGCGCAGCGGCTTGGAGAGGGAGCGCGGCGCCGCGGCGGCCCATGCAAAGGCCTTCATCTGCTCCTTTGCCATGGAGACGACCGGATCGATCATGGCGTAGTTCTGTGTGAGATATCGGGCCTGCCATTCGGGGGCGTAGTTGGAGACCGCAAAGATGCGCACCGGCTGGACGTTTAGATAGGCATAGCCATCAAACCCAAGATCCTGCACCAGCTCCGCGAGTGCCTCCTTAAGTGTCTGCTCGGTGCGCGCCAGGGAGGAGACATCGGTCAGCCGTTGGAACCAGGTTCTCATCGCATCTACCTTCCTCTCGCATTCGCTCCGTCGTACTCCCACATGGACAGGGAACACTTGGATTTCTGGCGCACCACCCACGTCGAATGGCCTATGCGCTCCTTCTCGCTGAAGATTGTCCGGGGTCGAAGAGATGACGCGCACGGTCCTCGGATGGGCCGACGCCAAGCAGAGTCCGCCTGCCGGAAGCTGGTCTATTCCATGCAGCCGCTGCGCTCTCGGTCAAGATCCGGCCGTGGCCATCGCCAAGGCTTTGGGGGTGCAGTTCACCAAGGTGCCCTAGGCACGCGGCGGCGCGCTGCTGAGCACGGTCCGACATCCATCTGGCGCGCTGGTCGATTCGTCGTATGCGCTTCAGGGACAAGCACCCAGCGCGAACGACATCGTGTTGCATGACACGCGTGACGGCCGGTCCGACGCGACTAAACAGGCGCGCGGTTCGGCCACCACGCGCCTGCTTCGCTCGAAATCGCTCCAGGGTAGAGGGCATCCTCAGTCGCCGAACACCTTCATAAAGTTGATGGGGTTTTTGCGCGCCGGCCTGCGGCGCGACTTCGAGGCAATGACTGCAAGTACCGCAGCAGTTGGTCAGGAAGAGCGCGTCCAGCAAGCGCTAACTACACTCACCGGACCACAAGATGGGTTCGGCGACAACGCGTCATGAAATCCGCAGTCGTTGTCCGCGCGGTCCGCGCGGCTCGCCAAACCAGCTTCCAGCGAGACGATTGGTTCTGCTTACCCGCAAATACTTTCGTTCAGAATAGACCCATCGGACTCACCATCAACTGGTCGGCAGCGCGCTTTTGTTCGTCACTGAAGCTCGCATAGAGCGGCTCCACCGCTGCTTTGATTGTCCGGAGCGATTCCTGGCATAGAGTCATGGCCTTCTCGATCCGCTCAAGGCGCACCGGGAGAGCGCCGCCGCGCGCCTGCATCATACCCTCGCGCATGCCCATCATCGCCTTCGCGTTGGCTCGCACGGCGTCTGCGAACACGTTCCATTTGGATTCCTGAACGTCGGTGATCTTGAGCTCGGTCTTCAGGAATGCCAACCGGCCCTCAATGTGCCCGGTCATCATTCCCATCATGGGCATACCGCCAGCACCCATCGTCGACATCATGCCGCCCATGGGCATTTGTGAACCCGGCGCGCTCGAAGGTGCGCTTGGCGCTTCAGCTCCGGCGTCGGGATGATGCTCGTCGTTGGCCGAGGCGGGAGTCCCCGCGAGGAGCATGGCGCTGAATAGAAGGACGGAAATGGAGGGCGTCTTGATCATTGGAGCCAATTCCTTCGCGTTGTGGCTTGTAACGGCGAGGCCTAGCCTGCTGCGGCGACGCCTGAAACTCGCTGTTCAACCCTGGCCAGCGCTGCTGCGTCTCGGGCCACCGAGCCGTGGAATGAAACCCGGAACCTCTTGCATATATCGTTCATAGTCAGCGCCGAATTCGGCCAGAGACTCGCGTTCTTCGGCACGCGCGAGGCGCACGTACATGAACACTAGCACCGGGAACATCGCGAGTGTCAGCAAGGTCGGCCACTGCAAGAGGAAGCCGAACATCACCAGCACGAAGCCGACATATTGCGGATGCCGCACGTAGGCGTAGACGCCGCCGGTCGCGAGCGCATGATGGCGTTGGGCTTGGTACAGCACCTTCCAGCCGGCCGAGATGAGGACAAAGCCGCCGCCGATGAACACGAAGCTCAACAGATGAAACGGCCCGAAATGCGGATTGGCTCTCCAGCCGAACATCTCCTCGAGAAGATGTCCGGCGTCATGGGAGAACCAATCGACGCCCGGAAAGCGGCTCTGCAGCCAGCCTGAGAGCAGATAGATCGTGAGCGGGAACCCATACATCTCGGTGAACAGCGCGACCAGAAAGGCGCTGAAGGCGCCGAAGGACCGCCAGTCGCGCTTGGTCTGCGGCTTGAAGAAAGTGAAGGCGAAGAAGATGAAGATCGCCGAATTGATAATCACCAGTGACCAGAGGCCATAGGCAGGAACGTCGTCGTTCATGGTCGACCTCCGGATCGTTGATCGCGGCTCAGTGATTGTGGGGCTGATTCTTGCGGGCGTCCGCCGATCCGCTTCTGCTGTCGTCTCCGCCCCCATGTCCGCCGTGGCCGCCATGCATGAAAACGTGCATCAACGGGCAGGCGAGAATCAGCAGGAACGGCAAGTACCCCAGATAAGGGATGAGATGCGCACGGTGCTCGGTCAGAAGATAGAAGCCGCCGATCGCGAGAAAGCCGATCAGGACCCAGTTCGCGCGGAAGCGAAAGATGCCACCCTCACCACCATGACCATCGTGTTCCATTGGAAA
Organism: Ancylobacter novellus; assembly: GCA_003241485.1. GTDB lineage: Bacteria > Pseudomonadota > Alphaproteobacteria > Rhizobiales > Xanthobacteraceae > Ancylobacter > Ancylobacter novellum_A. Next base: position 97,535 of record QFQD01000003.1, on the reverse strand, counting down.
CTCCACCCACGTCAGACCGGGACGCACCGACACGCTCTAGAACCGTCGAGAATTCGCTAGACGACGCACGCTGGCATCGGCCCGGCGCCATCCTTCGACCGACACGACAGCGCTCGAACCATGGCCGGCCATCTGTTCTGAATCTTTGATCCCGGTTAAACATCCGCCGGGTGTGGATCGACGCAGCAGGATCAATTAAATGCGCCGCCTGTCCCGCCCGCGGTAACCGGACGTCATGCGGCAACGAGAGCGGGAAAACAGGCCACAAGCTCCTGAATCGTCCTCGCGCAAGAGCCGAGCCTCACATCGATCCCAGCAGCACAAAGTTTCTGTTTCTCCGGCTCGCCGATAAAACCGCAAACCAAGCGACCCGGTCTGGCCGCGACAATGAGATCGCATAGCGCGGTTGACGTGCGCTGGGGGTTGGCGCGGAACTCGGTCGCGCCCGTGAGCGTATCGACGATCCATATTCCATCGCACTTGCCGAAGAAGGGACAGAGTGCAGGGCCCGCGTCGGATTTCATCACAATGATCGCAATGCGATTTGCCGGCGGAGGCGGTACGCAAGCGGACCTGGCCATCGGTTCCTCGTTTGAACACCAGCGACGCCATCGAATTATGCGGCCGGCAAACATATCGGACTTTAAACTCGATCAAACTTTCGCGCGGGCGGCACGGCACCACATCTTCCGCCAATTGTCGGGCGGGCGGCCGGAAACCCGCCCGCGCACAGGATTCCGGGCGGTCGATGCGCACCACCCGCTACTTGTTTTCAATCAATCTCGCCGGGCCTTTCCCCGTGTAGGTTTCCGCCGGGCTAATTGGTAGCTACGGGCCGTGTGGTATCTAGCGGCTCAGGCCTTCGTGGAAAGAGGCGGATGCTGCGGTTCCTCGCGATGCTCATCTTTGCCACGGCGATCTTCGCGACGCTGAACGGGCGGAGCATGGCCGAGGCAGCGGTGATCACAGCCGATGCGTCCATGGTGGTCCTGAGCGCTTCGGATCTTCGGCCTCACAGTGTGGCATGCGATGATTGCCCAGAATGTCCAAAGTCGGACAAGCCCTGCTGTGCGATGAGTGCATGCTTCTGCCCTGCGGCCTGCTCAACGACCTTGGCTCCCCTGCCGAACAGCCTCCCGGCCAATGCCTTCGAGCACTCCTCAGCGGGGATGTCGTCCGAAGAAGCCGACCCAGGCTCAGTCATCCCCGGACTCGATCCCCCAGTTCCTCGGCGCTCGACCTAGCGGGTCAATCGGACCAGCGGTAACGATCCAGCCGCAAACGGTTCACGCCTCGCGTGCACCGGGAGCACGGCTTGATGGATCAATTCCTGCTGGCGCCGTGCCGCCAACGCGGCCGGCTGAGCCGGGCGACCTGGTCAGATGGATTCAACCCTCAAGGTGAAACCGACCGGATCGAGGACTGTAATATGACTCCGAGCCAAGCGTCTTATTTGGAGAACACTATCCATGCGTCGCGGGATCATGCCCATGGCCGATATCAAGGTCCGCAAGCCGGGGTGCTCCGGTCCCCAGGTCCCCGGGGAGCCGCAAACACAATCAGTGATGCGGAGAGGAACGCCCGTATGCCGATACCGGGGAGTGGCACATCGAAGCAGCTACCGGGTTGTGAAGCTTGCTTCGCCCGGCTTAGCCGGGGCTTGTGCGGGGATTGCCAGTCGGACTCGCCATGTGTGATCGCAAATTACACATCTGCCGATAGACACTACAAGGTTGGCCAGGATCTCTTCAGCCTCGGTGAGCCGTGCGATACGATATACAATCTTCTCGAAGGATGGGTCATTCTTTACAATTTATTGGAAGACGGACGGCGGCAGATATTGCACTTCGCATTGCCGGGCGCCGTGCTCGGCTTCCATCCGGGCAGCGGTGCGATGATGACATATGGCGCGCAAGCTCTGACAGAGATCGTCGTCAGCACAATTCCGCATAAGGCCCTACAGCCGATTGTCAACCAGCAGCCCGAGTTCGGTTTGCGGCTTGCCCGGCTCGTCGCGCGGGATTGCACCTTGGCCTACGATCGCCTTACCAGCATTGGTCGGCATTCAGCGCGCGAGCGCGTTGCGCACCTGCTGCTCAAGCTGTTCGTCCGCTACCGCGCGCAATGGCCGGGCAGTCATATTGAGGAAATGCATCTTCCGCTGACCCAAGAAGATATCGGAGATGCAACGGGTCTGACCTTCGTCCATGTCAATCGGGTGCTGAGGGATCTGCGAAGGGATAGAATCTTGGAATTCCACTATCGACGGCTCCGAATCCTCGATCCGGACAAACTCGTCGACGTAGCAGGTCTTGATCCACAACTTGTGATGTCCTGGATCCGCTGATGGGTGATCGGCAGAGACACTACGGAATGGAGCGCGCAGAGGGGGATCCGAGCGCTATTTTGTGCTGGCGCGTCCCACTCCTTCGGCTCCATTGTCGTGCAAACACAACCGCTGATTTTTCGTCGCCACCGACCCTTGGGCTGCGGCCTCACCCGTCGCGCTTGCGCCCAAGATGCGATCTTACGCCACGACGACGCTCCCCTTGAACATCCCCACCGCGCGGCCGAATTTGCCGGACTTGTCCGGCATGATCCCGACGCGAACCGTCTCTCCGGTCTGCAAGTCCTGCTCTTGGTGACGTCAGCGAAAGTGACCCTTTCGGAGCCCAGCGCCGTCTCCTCTCGCCGAATGCTCAATCGCACCAACCTGCTTTGGCGTACGACGATGGTGTCGAGCCTATACCGCCGGTGGCGTCGATGGCCGCGCCGAGGCGGGCCGATCGTAAAGCGCCTGAAAGACCCGCTCTTCCACCGTGTCGCGTTGTCTGCGGCCGTTTTCAATCGCCTCGGAGACACGGTCAATCGCCTCCCGCTCACGACGCAGATTGCCATCGTCCTCGGGCAGCGGCTGGCGGCGCTGCTCGATCAGGCGCGCGAGCGCAGCGACGCCATGCATCCATGGACTAAAGGATTCCGACAGCAGGTAGCGGCTCGTGCGCATGGGATGGAGCCATTCGAGCGTTGCCGCCGTCCAGGGATTGGAGGCCCCGCGAACGAACGGGCTGACCATGGTCTTGTAGAATTGCTCGTTCACCTCCGATAGGTGCCGAACCTGCTCGAACTCCGCGCGGGGCGTTTCGAACTGTAGATTTTCGACACGCCGCTCTTCGAACAGGACCGAGTATTCCGACTTGCGGCAGTCTGGATCTCCGCTCGGATTGTCGATCTTCATCTCATAGAGGCCGGGAGCGAGAGTCTCGATCTCGTCAAGGCTTTCGAGGATCGCGCGATGTTCGAACCTCGCCACCTTGGCAGACACGAAAATGCCAAGATGGCCGGCATGAGGGTTCGTCAGGTAGACGATGCGCTGACCGGCGGCCTTGAGATCGTCGGTATCCTTGTACACCACCGGAATCCAGCCGAGCGCCTGGTGCGGCGGGGTGATGTTGTCGCCATAGGAGGCGAAGATCACCAGCGGATTACGAATGCGCCGAAGGTCGGCGACGCACCCGTCGCAGATCCGCATCTTGCCCTCCTCAAGGCGATTGCCGATGAAGAGGTTCTCGACGATGGCGACGATCTCTTCCCGGCTGAGGAAGTAGAAGCCATTCCACCACCGCTCGAACTCGAGGAAGCGCTCGCGTTCCGTGTCAACATGCGTGAACAGGTTGGCGTATTTCTTCCAGACGGCTTCGGGCTGAAGGCTCTCGAAATTGAAGGCGAGCCACGCTCCGTCCAAGCGCCCGTCATTGAGATCGGCAAGGAGGTGGGTGGCCCAGACGCCTCCGAGCAGCCCGCCGGCGATCCGCATCGGATTGACGCCCGATTCTCCCGCCCAATAGGAGAGTGGAGAGCCGTTGAGCACGGCTGGCCCGACTAGGCCTTCGCAATCCGCCGAGAGCAAGGTGATAGCCCAGCCGGCCTGACAATTGCCATAGAGTACAGGAGGCTTGTCGGGGTGGCGTTTCACCACGTCCTCGACGAAGCGGCCGAGCGCATGCAGCACATCGGCCAGGGTCTGACCCGCGCAGGGTTCAGGAAAGAAGGAAACGAAATAGATCGGATAGCCCTCGTGCATGGCAATCCCAACCTCGGAGTCGCGCTTGAAGCCGCCGATGCCGGGGCCATGGCCGGCTCTGGGGTCGAGGATGACGACGGGCGGCTTCGCCGGATCGACACAATCCTCGATGCAATCGTCGCCGATCCGGGTAATCCGCAGGAGGGCGTAGTTGACGGGCCGCTCGAAGTGCCGGGCATCGACCAGCGTCTCATAGTCGAAGTCGAGAAGCGGCGGTTTCCCGGCCCGCTCGTGCGCGATCATGTTGTTGGCGCGCTGGCGCAGCGTATCCCAAAACAGAATCGACCGTTCGAAGACATCCCGCTGATACGCGAAGGGATCATTGATGTTGATCGTCGGTTCAGCTGGATTCGCCACAATGGCCGGTTCCAAGCTTTTCACCAGAGAGGGCGCCACGACATCCCGCCGATCAGCAATTTGCCGCCCCGGCGACGCCTTCGGCTGGTCAATCAGCGCGGAATCCGATCTTGCTTCGGGCATCACCATCTCCATCATCCGATCTTTAGGGCGAGGACGTTGAACAGCGGTCAGAAATCAGGCTGCTGTGCCAGCTGTTCACCAAGGTCTCGACAAGACCCCGGGGACCGCTCTTCAACCCAATGTGCGGCTAAGAAGCCTTGACGCTGCCTCTGACATCAGGGGTTTCATTTTCCCGCTGACGAATCTCGCTTGCGAACTCTCGCGCCATGTTTGCGCAGCATTCCTGGACCTTCTGCGAGAGTTCGAGCCAGGTCTTCGTCTGCAGCGACGTCTCTTCCAGGATCGCCGCCATGACGCTCGATTCTGCAGCGACCACGTCCTGCGGCCGCCGGCAGCGAACGAATTCCAGAAGCGAGCGTCCGATACGCTCATTGGCGCCAAGGAGAGTACTCACCTGAGCATTGTATGTCTCGCCATAGGCCTTCTGCAGATCGGACGTGAATGCCTGGAACCGTTTGAACTGACCGTCGAGCTTACCGGTATTGTCGGCGCCCGACAGTCCCCACCATGCGAATACCGCGTTCACGCGATCGAAACCAACTGGCGTCTCATTCTTCGTGGCCATTTCTCTCTCCGTCATTGTTTGGTTTCCGTTTCAGGAATGCGGCGTTCGATTTACTGGTCGCTTTTTAAGCTCTCGCGGTCAGTGGAGAGCCTCAAGCGCCAACGCGACCCCCTGACCGCCCCCGATGCACAGCGTCACCAATCCGCGGCGGAGACCGTCCCGCTGCATCGCGTGAAGGAGGCGGGTCGTCAGCACGGCCCCTGTCGCACCAATCGGATGGCCATGCGCGATGGCGCCGCCCTCGACATTGACGATGTCCTCCGGGAGACCGAGCTCCCCGATGAGCGCCAGGACAATCGCCGCGAAGGCCTCGTTGATCTCCACGCGCTCGACGTCGCCGAGCTTCCAGCCAGCGCGATCCAGGGCCTGCCGAACCGCGGGAACCGGCCCGAGACCGAACAGGCCGGGTTCGACCGCGCCGACCCCAAACGCCGCAAGACGGGCTATCGGCGTCAGGCCGTGCTTCTCGGCCCAGCGGGCATCCGCGACGATCACCCCCGCGGCGCCACTGTTGAGGCCCGGTGCATTGCCGGCGGTAATGGTCCCATCCTTGCGGAAGGCCGGCCTTAACTTGGCCAGTGACTCCAGCGTCGCGTCCGGGCGGTTGTGCTCGTCTTTGTCGAAGATCGTCGGTCCCTTGCGGCCGGGGATTTCGATCGGCGCGATCTCGGCATTGAACTTGCCGGCCGCCTGAGCCGCGCCAAAGCGTTGCTGCGTCCGCTCCGCCCAGCGGTCCTGCGCCTCGCGCGTCACCTGGAACTTGCTGACGAGATCCTCGGTCACCAAGCCCGAATGGTGATCGGAAAAGGCGTCGTTGAGGCCGTCGCGCAGCATGCTGTCGTAGATCTGGGCATCGCCCATGCGGTAGCCCCACCGTCCGCCGGACATCAGGTAGGGCGATTGGTCCATGTTCTCCATGCCACCGGCGATGGCACTCTCGGCGAGGCCGAGCATGATCTCCTGCGCAGCGGTCGCGATCGCTTGTGCACCCGAGCCACACACCCGGTTTATGGTCATCGCCGGAACGCCGACCGGAATGCCGGCCTTGATGGCCGCCTGCCGCGCGGGGTTCATCTTGGCGCCGGCCTGGACGACCTGCCCCATCACCACGGTGCCGATCGCGTCATCTGCGATCTTCGCGCGCGACAATATTTCCCTGATCACCACCGCCCCGAGATCGGGTGCCGCTATGTCCTTCAGCGTTCCGCCATACGTGCCGATGGCCGTCCGCACCGGGGCGCAGAGCACGACGTTCGACTGTGCCATGTGAATGTCCTTTCTATTTCCGGGAGCGCTATGCCATCAACAGGCCGCCATTGGCGGTGACCTTCGAGCCCGTGACGAACGTGGCCTCCCCGCTCACCAGGAACTGGACGATGCGTGCGACCTCGTCGGCATTGCCCTGCCACCCGACAGGGATTTGCCCCTCGATCTTTGCAAGAGTGTCTTCAGACATGGCATCAAGCGTGCCCGTTGCGATGCAGCCGGGCGCGACAGCATTCATCGGTGTTCATTGCATTCATCCGTCCCGGGGCGGCGACTTGGTTTCGTCGGCGAGACCGCGAGCTCGTTGGCGAATGCGCTCGGCCTCATCGCATCGGCAATCGAGAAAGCCGTGGACCGGACAGGTCAGGCACATTTCCTCGAGCCTCTTGCGGAGCGCCTGACGCCCCCTGTGGAGCCTGACCGCGATGTTGTTGAGCGTGGTGCCGAGGCTGGCGGCGATCCGATCACGCGGCTCGCCAAGAATGTCGGAGCGCCAGACGACGTCAGCATACTCGGGCTTGAGCGTCGGTAACAGCTTATGCAAGCAGTTGCAGACGGCCTCGTCAGTTTCTCGATCCGGCTCGATCGGCAGGCTCTCCACATCCGGCTGGTCCATCTCGACCTCCTGGCGACGGCGTCTGATGGTGCGTCGCTGGTGATCGACGAGGGTGGTCGCCAGAATGCGCCCGAGCCAACCGCGAACCGTGCGGACGTCCCGCAACTGCCAAGCGCGCTCAAGCGCCCGAAGCGAGAACTGCTGCAACAACTCTTCGGCCTCGTCCCGGCTGCCTACCCGATGATGCAGAAAGACCAGAAATTCTTCGCGTGCCTCAACAAGCGCTCGTCGTACAGCCGCGTCCGCCGGCTTTGCGGCTTCCTGTCCTTCCGTATCATCTTCCGAATGCCGGGCATCCGCTTCATGCCTATCGGTCATCGCCCAGCCCACTCTTTCAATGGTTGAGACGTCTTCTTGAACTGTCCCTACCAGAACCAGACAGGATTTGACGTTACGGCCACGCCCACCCGCGTTCTTTAACGCAGATCAAGCTTTCCTCTGCCGACCCTCGTTATGAATTCCTCTTGGATGTCAGCCTTTTTGGCTGCGGCGGGCTGCTATCGCGGCGGGTTCGGAACGGAGCGCCCCCCGTCGGTGCTTCGCACGCCGTCGTAGGGCTTTGGCCAGAGGTGGGAGGGCTTACGACCATGCGAGCAAGGAGTGTCGGAGTGGCGCTGAGCCTCCTTCTGCTTTCTGGATTGGCCCATACCGCGGCAGCGGCCCCTAGCGGCGACAGCAGGGTCGTCGGCGATGTCCAGATCTATATGGGAATCCTGCCGGCGGAATTGATCCGCGGTCATCCGCCAGGCCACACGGAGAATTCCATGCATGGCGGGCGGCCCGCCGCCCGCGGGGAATTCCATATCGTTGCTGCACTCTTCGACGTCAGGACCGGGCTCCGCCTCACCGGCGCAGACGTCTCGGCTCGCGTCTCCGAAATTGGCCTTGCCGGGAGCCAGAAGACCCTTAGTCCGATGCAGATCGCCGGTGCCGAAACTTATGGCAACTACTTTGAAATGCTCGGTAGCGGACCGTTTCGGATCAACCTGACAATTCGCCTGCGGGATCGGACGCAGGACATCAAGGCGGAATTTGAAGAGCGACTCAAGTAATCACGATCTGGACGTGATCGATCGATCGCGTCGGTCATGTCGATGAACGGGGCTCTGCCATTTGTGACTATGCGGCCAAGGGGATGAATCCGCAGCGTGTCGTTCAAATGGAACGGATGCATCTCCACTACTAAGAATATCTACTCCACAATAGCTCAATGCCAGCGCATATGGACGATCCCGATCCCCGATTTGCGCTAGACGCATCGGTGCTGGCCGCGCCTGCAGGCTCCCTATGATGCAAGATCGCATCACGGATCGGGAGCGCCGAGACAACCGCGAGACCGCGGATTCAAGATCCCTCAGGGCGCGCTGCGATTTGTTTCGGCGCCTCGCGCGGCGCAAGTGGCGATCTTTAACCTGCCGCAAAGCTTTCACTGCAATTTCAGCTTTCCTCATCGCCTCAATCGACAGGAGGCAGACATGGATTGGAGCTTCCAGAACTGGATCTGGATCGTACTTGCGATAGCCGCATTTTTCTTCATGACCCGCATGGGCGGCCGCGGAATGGGCCGATCGGCACACCACAGCCACGGAACCGCGCAAGATGGCCCACCATCCGACGTTGGCGCCGGTCCGCGATCGGTCATTGATCCCGTAAGCCGACAGCCCGTCAGCGGCAGCTCCTCGATATCTTCGGTGTATCGGGACCGTGCCTATTATTTCGCGTCCCGCGAAAACCGGGAGGTGTTCGAGGCCGCTCCCGAAAAGTATGTGACCGGGATAGCCGCTTCGGGTCAACCGATCGATAACCAGCGTGACGACGAGCATCCCCACCGCCACCGACATGGCTGCTAGGACGCAAGGGTTCCGGACCGTCTGGCTTGGTCCCAACGCGGGTAGAGAGCCGAGGAGCGTTCCCGCCCAGCCGCGCGATGAGCCGCAGCACCACGAGCACCAGCACGGCGAGACCGAATGCGAAGGGTGCTGTCGGAGGGTCTTTCAAAATCTGTGCCCCTTCGCCGGGAACCGGGCGGTCATCAAGCAAATCGCCGGCGGCCAACGCAGTACGAACATGAATTTCGACTTACGGCGAGCCTCACCGTGCAAGGCCTCCGCATTTCGCTGGATAGGAAACAGATTGAACAGGCGCATTGACATCCGCCGCATCGCCCCTGTGCAATCGCTCCCAGTTCTGGATGTAATCGCGGGTCAACGGCGCGGCATTGCGACGCTTGAATATCTCAATGTCGGCGACGTACAGGCGTCTTCGTCCGGATGATGGAGGGCCTGTCCAACCCACAGGCCGAGCACCGCACGGTTATGATCGACGCGACCTATCTGAAGGCGCACCGCACGGCTTCGAGCCTGCGGGTAAAAAGGGGGACATTGGGCGACTGATCGGGCGCACCAAAGGCGGCATGAACACCAAGCTTCACACCGTGACCGATGCGAATGGACGCCCGATTACCCTGTTCATGACGACAGGCCAGGTCAGCGACTACACCGGCGCTGCAGCCCTGCTGGACAATCTGCCCAGGGCGCAGTGGCTGCTGGGCGACCGGGGTTATGACGCGGACTGGTTCAGAGACGCCTTGCAGGCCAAGGGCATCAAGCCCTGCATCCCGGGGCGGAAATCCCGAACTGAGCCCATCCGCTACAACAAGCGCCGATACAAACGCCGAAACCGCATCGAGATCATGTTTGGCATGCTGAAGGACTGGCGGCGCGTCGCCACCCGTTACGACCGATGTCCGACCGTCTTCCTGTCCGCAATAGCCCTCGCGGCAACCGTGCTCTTCTGGCTATGAGCCCTGAGCCTAGCCTTCGTTGGTAAAATCGATGTTGGTTTCTGACGGTATTGCCGCCGTGCCTTTGCCCGGCTTTCTGTAGGCGATTTTCTCAACCGCTCCCGCGATCCTACGCAGCGGGCCTTCAAAATCTGGAATATCGATCAGCGCAAGCAACAGGCCCGCTATCCAAAAAATGTGCATATGGGTGAACATGGCAATTAAACCTAGCAAGGCGACAATCTCGAACTGAACCTTGCGGGATTTATGCGCGATGCGCTCTGGTAAGCAGTGTAATCTAAAATACAAGATGCCGAACGTCAGAGTGGAAATAAGCAAAATGACGCCCATTACAACCATGAGAGTGTCTGTTTCACCAGGATCGGTGATAAACCATGGTAGATTATGAGAGGACGACGGATGACGTTCGGTCATTCTTTTCTTTCTGTCGGCGATCCAAGTTGGTCCACACGTGCCGCTGGCGTGACTTGTCGCTACATAGGCTTAGAAAAATCGTCCTGTGAGCGCCTCAAGAATACCATTGTGGACAAATGGCAACCGACGTCGTCGCATCGATGAGAAGCTTCATAATCAGTACATTAAACGAGCCCCGCTCGTAGAACCAGATTGATGGAGTACACGCTTTAGCAGGCGTGTCGCGGAGATAGCAGTGGGGGGCGAAACCGGCTTCACAATAGCCGAATCCTCGCTAGACTCAGGACCCATTGATTTGGTTTGGTCGATCTGATTCAGCCGGCCAGCGGGGCATCTTCATCATGTTGCGCAGCCTCGAGATGCGCGGCATGGCGCAAGCCGTAGCCGAACTCACCCAACAGGGCTCTCCCGCCTTCGAGACCGCCTTGCCGATCCTTCGCGGTGAGGCGGCGGGACATTGCAGCATCGCCCTGGTGGCAGCTCCATTTTGAAACAATTACTCCGCGATTAGGCCATTCGTAACCGCCGCCTTGTCATACAGGAACACGACATTGGGGTCGGGAAGGTCGCGAGCACGGTCCTTACCGTCGAAGTCGAAGCGCGTCAGCAGATCTCGGATGACATTAAGCCGTGCCGCTGACTTGTCATCCGCGCGCACGACTGTCCAGGGCGCAAATGGCGTGTGCGTGCGAGCCAGCATCTCGTTCCGCGCTGCGCTATAATCGTCCCAGTGCTTCATCGCTGTGTCGTCGATGGGGCTCAGCTTCCACTGCTTGAGTGGATCGTCCCGTCGATCTCTTAGCCGGCGTTTTTGTTCAGTTCGCGAGATATCCAAGTAGTATTTGAGAATGGTGACGCCACAATGGGCGAGCAGCTGTTCGAACAGCGGGGCCGTCATGAGGAACTCGTCATATTCCTCGTTGCTGCAGAACCCCATCACCCGCTCGACTCCAGCGCGGTTGTACCAACTGCGGTTGAACAGCACGATTTCCCCGCCTGCCGGCAGGTGCGGTACCCAACGTTGGAAATACCAGGACTTCTGGTCGCGGTCGGACGGCTTGCCCAGCGCGACCACGCGCGTCTCGCGCGGGCTGAGATGCTCAACGATTCGTTTTATCGTTCCATCCTTTCCGGAAGCGTCCCGTCCTTCGAAGATCACGAGAACCTTCTTGCTGGATTTGATGAGGTGCTTCTGAAGACGTGCCAAATCCACCTGGAGTTCGTGAAGTACTTGGCCGGCATCCTCGCGTTTTTCTTTCTTGCCCATCTGAACTTCCTGTCATGAGATCTGTCGCATGCTGACGTATCGACCGTTGCAATTACGCTACGAAAGAGTAACCGCCTGCCGACGTAGACGGGCGTTCAGCGGAGGGGCGATCCAATTCAGTCGGACATCTTTGGTTCTCCAGTTCGTCACTTCTACTCTCTCGCTGAATCGCGATTTCAAGTCGCCGAAATCCGTCAGCGCGCCGCTTCAAAAAGCGGTGGGACCGTTCACCCGTGCCAGTAGGTCCGGGATACCCAGACTTGCGACGAAGCCTCCCAGCACGGCGAGGGCCGCGAGCGTGAAAGGCGCGTTCGGCACGAAGGAAACTCCAAACAGCAGACCGCTGGCGGCCGATCCGGCGGCTTGGCCAAGACTCGCAGCCGCAGTCTGCCGGCCCAATGCCGCTCCTTGCCTTTCCCCGGCACTGAGCGAAATCCAGTACGTCGCAATGGGGGAGAGGATACCAGCGCTGGCCGCGATAGCGGCTACGACGAAGGCAGTGGACGCGGTCGCTGAGGCAAACGGCACGGCCGCGACGCTCGCTGCCAAGACAGCGAGAGCGGGCATGAGGAACCAGCGTGTGGTCTCCGGCTTCACGAACGGTGAGAAGACGATCGTTTGGGCGACCAACATGACGAGGCTGCACACACTGAACATGAGCCCGATCTGATAGGTACTCATGTCGAGAACTTGCAATCCGCGAAGCGAGAGGCCAACTTCGAAGGCGCCCACAGCCGCGGCGGTTACGAACGAAATGACAAGGAGGCGTGGAAGGGCGGCGCGGCCCGCGGGTCCGCTTGCAATTCCTTCCTGATCTATGCCGCGGTCCGTGGCGTCAGGCACGAAGAACCATACTGCCAGCGCCACCAGGAGCGAAAAACCTGATGTGGCTAAATAGGGTGAAAGGGAAACTGCGGCCTCGCCTGAGCTTGGGAAGAGTTCGCGGGCGACGACGACGGTGAAGCTTCCCAGCATCGGCCCGACTAGGAAGCCGATGGCACCGGCAATGTTGAGCAGAGCAAAGCGGCGGGCGCGCCATTCCTTCGTGCGAGCATAGTCGCCGACAAGGGCATAGGCTGCGGGCACAATGGAAGCCGCGAACAACCCGTTCAGGAAGCGGCCGAGATAGAGCAGCGGGAGGCCATTGGCGAGCGCAAACAGAGCCAGCGTCAAGGAGAAACCCATCAGTCCCGCGAGCAGCACGGGGCGGCTACCATGCCGATCGGCAAGGCGGCCCCATAGTGGTGCGAACAAAAACAGCGCGAGGGTGTAGGTTCCGGTCAGCATGCCGGTATGCCGCGATAGGACAGTAGGCTCCGTCGTTCCTGCGATCCGTTCAATCGCAAGCGGAAGTATCGGCAGAAGGAACCCATAGCCCACGGCAATCGTAAACATTGCCAACAGCAATGAGAACATCATCCACCATCGCAGTGGTTGGAAGGCGTTCACCGCGATCACGCCGCTGCCTCAACCGCGGTTTCCGTCGGACTGCTTTGGACTCTGGTACCGTGCGTGATGCCGGCCAGCCTTGTGCGCTTCAGCATCAGTGCGTTGATCGCCACCAGAGCCGAGCTGCCAGACATGGCGAGAGCGGCGATTTCAGGGCTCAGGAGCATTGGGTAGAGCACGCCCGCTGCGAGCGGGAAGGCGATGACATTGTAGGCCACGGCCCACCACAGGTTCTGATGCATCTTGCGCAGGGTCGCGCGGGAGAGCTCGATGGCGCCGACGATGTCGTATGGATCGCTCTTCATCAACACGACGTCGGCGCTCTCGATGGCGACGTCCGTTCCCGCACCGATGGCGAACCCCACGTCGGCCTGCGTGAGCGCCGGAGCGTCGTTGACGCCGTCGCCAACCATGCCGACTTTGTGGCCTTGAGCCTGCAGCTCCTGAATCTTCGCCGCCTTCTGGCCGGGCAGTACATCGGCGAGCACCATGTCGATGCCAAGAGTTGCGGCAATTCGCTTCGCTGTGCCGGCGTTGTCGCCGGTCAACATGGCGACCTGCACGCCACCCTCGCGCAGCTTGGCTACAGTCGCCTGGGCGGTCGGGCGCGGCGCGTCGGCGATCGCGACGAGGCCCAGAAGGCGGCCACCACGGGCCACGTGAACCACGGTTCGGCCGGCGCCCTTCAACTGCTCTGCCGCATCGGCGAGTTCGTCAAGGCCGATCTTTTCTTCGTCCATGAGCCGGCGGTTGCCGAGAAACGTCGTTTGACCCTCGATCTCTGCGCGAGCGCCTTTCCCCTCGAGATTGAGGAACGACTGCGCGTCCGGCACCGTGAGTCCTTCAGCGCGTTCGATGATCGCCAGCGCGAGGGGATGATCCGAACCGTGCTCGACGGCGGCCGCGATGCGCAGCACCTCATCCGGCGACGCGTAGCCTGCCGCGATCACGTCGACCACGCGCGGCTGGCCCATGGTCAGTGTACCGGTCTTGTCGAAAACGATGACGTCGAGCTTGGTCGCATCTTCCAGCGCGGAAGCGTTCTTGAACAGGATGCCGTTCATAGCGCCGAGCCCGGTTCCCACCATTACCGCCATCGGCGTGGCGAGTCCGAGTGCATCGGGACAGGCGATGACAAAGACGGTGATGGTCAGCGTCAGCGCGAAGAGGAGGGTCTGACCGATCCAGAAATACCAAACCGCGAAGGTGACGAGACCGATCAGGATCGCCGCGAGCACGAGCCATTGTGAGGCCCGATCGGCGAGAAGCTGCGCCGGCGCTTTGGAATTCTGCGCTTCCTGGACAAGCTTTACGATTTGAGCGAGGGCCGTGTCGGCGCCCACCTTCGTCGCCTTGTAGCGCAAGCTGCCACTCTTGTTGATGGTGGCTCCGATAACCATGTCGCCCAGCTTCTTCGAGACCGGCATCGACTCGCCCGTCAACATCGATTCATCGACGTCAGAGCGACCTTCGAAAACCTCGCCGTCCACAGGGATCTTGTTGCCGGGACGCAGAATGACCGTATCGCCGAGTAGGACCTCGGCGGTTGGGATCTCGATCTCGGCACCGCCCCTGAGCACTGTGGCCTTGGGCGGCGCGAGGTCCATGAGCTGACGGATTGCCTCGGACGCGCCTGCTCGTGCACGCATCTCAAGCCAATGTCCGAGGAGGATGAATACCAGCAGAACAGCAACAGCCTCGTAAAACTGCTGGCCCTTGAAGAAAAAAGTCGAGCCGACGCTGAACAGGTAGCCCGTGCCAACACTGAGTAGCACCAATACCGCCATGTTGAGCACGCCGTTGCGTAGCGCGCGGATCGCCGCGACGACGAAGGGCCAGCTCGGATAGAGGATCGCGGCACTCGCGAGAACGAAAAGCAGGATTTCACGATCGAGACCGAGTGGCGGATCGATGCGCAGGAAATCCATGCCCATCGGCTGCAGCAGAAATATCGGAACCGAAAAAATCAACGCGACCCAGAACCGATTGCGCATATCCCGGACCATGCCCTGCATGTCCATTCCCGCGCCATGACCCATCTCATGGGCCATGGCATCGTGGGAGATCGGCATCGCTTTGTCCTGCGTCCCGGCGGCCGGATGCGCCCCGTGACCCGGGTAACCAGCATCATGGTGATGCGGCGCTGCCGCATGCGCCGGTGGCACGGTCGTCTCGTTCGGCACGCACTGATGCCTTGGAACCACCTCGCCGCGGCAATGGAAGCCGCAAGCGCTCACCTCGGCCTGGATGGCTTCCAGACTGATGCGTCTTTCGTCAAAACTGACCGTAGCCGTGCCGGATGCGAAGTTGACGGCGACGGAGGTGACACCTGGCAACCGACGCAGGTGCTTTTCGACCACGAGTGGATCGAGCACATCGAAAAATTGCCCCACGTCAACTGTTATGGTCGTCACAATCGTCGTCTCCTGTCGAAGTCGGAGCGGATGCCCGCCTACAACCATCCACTCTTTCACGGATCGCGCTGTCAGCTGCCGCTGCAGCAGCCGGACTTCTTCGGATGATGACCGGCGCTGGAGACCGAATGGTCTTGATCGCTCGTGGGCACGGCCGTGTCGGGCGCCGCCGCACTTTCGTGATTTCCGCAGGAGCCATGAGCATTCGTTTTCTCCGTGGCTTCTGCGCCAGCATGGCCCCCGCAACAGGATGAGGCATTCGGAACCGAATGCTCGTGGGTCGTCTTGGTCCGGTCGACAGAGGTGGTGGTCATTCCGATGGCTCCTGCTTGGGGGCATGACGATAGAGGGTTACATGCAGGGCGCTTTCGCCTCATGCCGCTCATGCCCTCCCACTTCGTGATTGTCTAAAGTTAGCCGATGGTCTGGTCAGGCATCTTTAATCTCGATTAAGGACCGGCATCCTTAGGGCGCGCATCGTTTTTACACGCGATGCCTCCTCCAGACTCAGTGTTCCGGATGACTGATTCATCGTCCACATTGATGAGGTGGACGATGACACGAGCGCTCAGCGAAGATCTTCGCTCGCGCGTATTGAAGGCTTCGAGCGACGGGATGTCTGCGCGGCGGGCAACAGCCCAATCCCTGTGATGTCGCGACTTGCCTTTGCGGACGCCTCACATTGGCACGCAGCGATGCTACCTATGGCCATGCTTCACGACTGGCGCGTCAGCATGGCCTTGAAGCGATAGAGCGCAATCGCAACGAAGGCCGCGCCGAGGCCGGCCATGATAAGAAGGTCGCGCCAAACCACATCGATGCCTGCGCCACGGTAGAGCACCGCTTGCGCAAAGCGCACGAAATGCGTGGACGGCGAGAGGTCCATGATCACCTGAAGCGATTGCGGCATGCTCTCGAATGGCGTGAAGGAGCCGGACAGCAGGAACATCAAGACAAATACCGGGATGGAAAGGAGCGCAAATTGCGGCATGGAATTCGCGACCGTGGCGAGCAGAATGCCGAGCGACGTCACGGCGAAGAGATAGATTGCTGCCCCCGCGAGAAACAGTTCGATCGAGCCGACGATCGATGTACCTAGAACGACTTCGACCACGACATGAAGCGAGAAGGCGGCCGCCAGAAGGATGACGAGCCCGTTCGCCCAGATCTTTCCGGCGATGATCTCGCTGGCGCTCACTGGCATCACGAGAAGATGCTCAATCGTGCCATGCTCTCTTTCGCGCATCACCGCGGCCCCGACCAGAATAATGGCGAGGATGGTGACGTTGTTGATGACGCCCATGCTCGCCGTGAAGCTGATCGCTTCGAGATTCGGGTTGAACAGGGCGCGGATCACGGCGTTGACCGGAGCGAGCGTTGCGGCAGGGGCTTGCTTGAGGAAACTCGTTGTCTCCTGTGCGACTATCTCCCGAATATAGGCCGTGCCGACCCCGGCCAGAGAAATGCTGGTCGCGTCGACATTGAGCTGGATGACAGGGCTGCGACCGGCCAGGAAGTCGGCTTCCAACCCAGGCGGGATATCCAGAATAAAGGCGAAGGCGCCCTTGTCCATCAGGCCATCGAGGCTAGAGCGATCGATGTCGGCCGGTGGGCGAAAATAGGGTGGCCGCAGCGCGTCCTTAATCCGACTCGATAGGGCCGAGCGATCACCATCGATGACGGCCACCTTCGCATCATTGACGTCCGTCCGCATGGCTGTCGCCTCGGAATAGACAGCAAAGGTGAAGACGTAAGCGATGAGCACCACCATCACGACGTCGCGCGACAGGCTCGCGAACTCCTTGATGCCGAGACGGAAGGCGTTCTCCATCCACCGTCGCATCGTCAGGCTCCCTGCTTGCGGATCAACAGCCTCGCGAGCAGCAGGAACGCCAGCGCGAAACCCACCAGCACAGTGAGCTCGCGCGTGAAGGCTGCCGTATCGAGCCCCTTGGCGAACACCCCGAGGCTGATCGTCTGGAACCAGAGCGCAGGGAACGACAAGCCCATGATGCGCCCGGGGCCCTCGAGCGAGGATGCCGGGATCCAGAACCCCGAGTAGTGGGCCCCCGTCATCGCCGTGAGGATGGCGGTCCCGAAAATCGCGGCCACCTGGGTCGAAACGAATGCCGATACCAGCAGGCCGAAGGCCGTGGCGGCGAAGACATAGACGAGGGCTGCCACGGAGAGCGCCAGCACTGAGCCTTTCGGCACGACGCCCAGGACACCGCCGGCGAAGACAAGAAGGCTGAGATAGCTCAAGATCCCGATCGCGACATAAGGGAGCTGCTTGCCGAGCAGATATTCACTCACGGTCGCGGGAGACGCATAGACGTTCGCGATCGAGCCCATCTCCTTCTCCCGGACGACGCTGAGGGCTGTCAGCATGGCGGGAAAGATGATTAGCAGCAGCATGATCGAGCCGGGGGTGATCGCGAAGACGCTGCGGAAATCCTGATTGTAGCGAAACCGGGGCTCGACCCGCAGCGTCTCCGCTGGCGGTCCATTGGCGCTGCGCGAGCCGCGTGCAAGCTCGCCGGCGTAGGTCTGAATCGTCCCCAGGATATAGGCGCGGGCGGTTTCGGCGGGGAACGTGTTGCCGCCGTCGAGCCAGAAACCGACTTCAGGACGGCGACCTTGCAACAGATCGCGACCGAAGCCGGGCGGGATGTCGACGGCAAATTTCAGCTCGCCGGCGCGCAGGCGCTGATCGATCTCGAACTCACCGTCAAGCCTTGCTTGCTCTATGAAGTACCGGGAGTTCGAGAACTGGTCGAGAAACGAGCGGCTTTCCAGCGATTGGTCGCGATCGAGTACAGCGTAGCGCAAGCCCTCGATGTCGAACGAAATCCCGTAGCCGAAGGCAGCCATGAGCAGGAGCGGCCCGAGCAGCGCGAAGGCCAGCCGGATGCGGTCTCGGCTGAGCTCCAGCGCCTCGCGTCGCGCAAACGTCCAGATCCGTCTCACAGAGGCCAGGCGCAGCCTCTGCGGCATGATGGAGCCGTCTTCGAGAGCAGACGCAGCGGGCTCAACGAACCGGGCCGCGCCATTGGCGGCCTCAGTGTGAGGTCCCGTCGCAGCCGCGTCCTCCAAGTAGGAGACGAAGGCGTCTTCGAGGCTCTCCGCGCCGCGCGCGACCTGAAGGTCGTGTGGCGCGCCAACGGCCAGCACCCGACCCGCATGCATGAGAGAGATGCGGTCGCAGCGTTCGGCCTCGTTCATGAAGTGCGTCGATATGAAGATGGTGACCCCGTCGCGTCGCGACATCTCCACCAGAAGGCTCCAGAAGCGGTCGCGGGCCGCTGGATCGACGCCTGAAGTTGGCTCATCGAGGATGAGGACATCCGGCCGATGCAGGCACGCCGCCGCCAGCTGAAGCCGCTGGCGCATGCCCAACGGCAACGCGTCCGGCAAGGTTTCCGCGACATCAGTGAGCTCGAAGCGAGAGAGAGCGTCCTCGACGCGTTGGACAAGCTCCTTGCCGCCGATGCCACAGAGTCGCCCGTGCAGCTCGAGATTGCCCCGCACGGAGAGCTCTTCGTACAACGAAAAAGATTGCGAGACGTAGCCGATCCGCGTCCTGGTAGAAATATCACGCGCGTCGACCGGCTTTCCCAGGAGCTCGGCATGTCCTTCCGTCGCCGGCAGCAGCCCGGTTAGCATCTTCATAGTCGTTGTCTTGCCGCAGCCATTGGAGCCAAGGAAGCCGAAGATCTCACCCCGTTCGATCCGGAAGCTCACATGGTCGACTGCGGTGAAATCGCCGAAGCGCATCGTGAGGCCTTCGGCCACGATGGCCGGCGGCCCGCCATCCGGCTCAAGACGCGGCACGGACGGTGCTGCGCGGGCACCACGCCGCTCCGGGCGCTGAAGCTCGATATAAGCCTGCTCAAGCGTGGCGGAGCCGGTACGGGCGAGAAGCTCTGCCCGGCTGCCGTCGGCGATAATCACCCCATCATCCATTGCGACGATGCGATCAAATTCGCCAGCCTCCTCCATATAGGCTGTCGCCGCGATCACCGTCATGGCCGGTCGCTCGGCCTGGATACGCGCGATCAGCATCCAGAACTGGCGGCGCGACAGCGGATCGATGCCCGTGGTCGGCTCGTCGAGGATGAGAACATCGGGATCATGCACCAGCGCACAGCACAGTCCGAGCTTCTGCTTCATCCCGCCTGAGAGTTTTCCAGCCGGCCGGTCGGCAAAGGGGAATAGCCCGGTGACCCGCATGAGGTCATCAATGCGCCGCCGCCGCCGTTCCGCCGGCTGGCCGTAGAGCCGTGCGAAAAAGTCTATGTTCTCAATCACTGAGAGGGTCGGGTAGAGGTTGCGTCCGAGGCCTTGCGGCATATAGGCGATCCGGGGCGCGGCCTCATTGCGGTGCGAGGCCGACGCCATGTCGCCGCCCAGCACGCTCACTGAGCCGCGCTGAATGCGCCGCACGCCCGCGATGAGCCCGAGCAGCGTCGACTTACCGACCCCGTCAGGACCGACTATGGCAAGCTTGCAGCCAGTTCCAATCGAAAGCGCGAGATCGCGAAGCGCGATCACCTTCCCATAGGCATGATGGACACCCGACAGGCTGACGGTTGCTGCGGGCTCAACCTCCATTGGGCAGCCTCGGCGCAAGCTCGTCCGGCCAACGCGCATCGCCCGTGACCTGGACATAGGCGTCGCCGGTCATGCCTGCCTTCACATATCCCCGCTCGGAGGCGACCAGGGCCGGATCGAGATGCAGCTTGACGCGATACATCAACTTTTCGCGTTCGTTCGCCGTCTCGACGAATTTCGGCGTGAACTGCGCGTCGGCGGAGACGAACGACACGATCGCCGGCAGGACATAGTCGCCTGGACCATCCAGCACGAGCCGCGCTTGCGAACCGACAGCCACACGACCAGCCGATGCCGTCGGCAAATAGATCGTCATGTGCGCATCCGAGAGGTCGAACACGGTCAAGACGCGCCCTCCGGCGCCGACAACCTCTCCGGCTCGTGCCAGACGGTACTCGACCCGACCGGATACCGGGGCCCTCAAGGTCATGTCGGCGATGGCGGCTTCGATTTGGCTAACCTGCGCCTCGGCGACCTGAACCGAGGCTTTGGCATCCTCGACGGCGGTTTTCGCGGTCTGCAGCGAGGCTTTTGAGATGTCCCGCTGTGCTGTTCGCCGATCGAGCTCGGCCTGCGTCGAGGTATTCGTCCGCATGAGATCGACGACACGCTGGAGCTCAATCTGCGCGAGATTCAGCTCAGCCTCGCGCAACGCAACGCTCGCCTCAGCACTGGCCACGTTCTGGTGGCTGCGGTGCACGGCGGCTCTCGCCGCCGTCAACTGCGCCTGGATCTCGCTCGTATCGAGCCGGGCGAGCACATCGCCCTTGCTGACGTTGACCCCCTCGTCCACCATCACCTCAGCCAGACGGCCGGCGTATTTGCTGGTGATGTCGACCCGCTCAACCTCGATCCTTCCATTCACCCGCGCCAACCCCGCAGGCACGCGGTTTTGCGTCCCGAGCCAATAGACATAGGCGCCTGCCGCAGCGGTGGCGACCAATACGGCAACGACGACAACGGACGATCTGCGCACCTTAGATTCCCATAAACAGCGAGCGCCCGTCGAGCAGGCCAATCCGGCAATTTCCGATCCGCATCACTCGACCAGAGCGAGGCCGGGCTTTGGCGGCGCCTCGCGCTCAAGACCCACGGTCAGCTTGGCGAGATCGTCGGGGCCGAGCGTCTCGCGGACAAGAAGCGCGCGCGCGCTGGTGTCGAGCACCGACCGGTTGCGCTCAAGAATCGAGTGGGCCTTTTGGAAGGCGCGTTCGATCAGGTCCTTCACCATGTGATCGATTGCTTCGGCTGTCTCGTCGCTGTAGGTGCGCGGGTGCCAAACCGGGGTCTGGCCGACCAGAAAACTGCCCGTCTCCGGCTCGTAGGCGACCTGCCCAAGCTCCTTCGACATGCCGAACCGAACCACCATGTTGCGCGCGATGTCCGTCGCCTTGACGAGATCATCCGCTGCGCCCGTCGAAATCTCGTCGAACACCAGGCTTTCTGCAGCCCGACCGCCCAGCAGAACCGCCATGCGATCCTGCAGCTCGGACTGGCTCATGAGGAACCTATCCTCGGTCGGCCGCTGCAATGTGTAGCCTAGGGCCGCGATACCACGCGGGATGATCGAGACCTTCTGGACCACGTCGGTCTGTGGCAGCGCCATGGCAACAAGCGCATGTCCCATCTCGTGATGAGCGACGATCTCGCGCTCACGCGGAATAAGGATCCGGCTTTTCTTCTCAAGTCCGGCGACGATGCGCTCGACGGCTTGTGTGAAATCGTCGAGGACGGTGGCGCTCGCGCCGCGGCGCGTGGCGACAAGCGCGGCCTCATTGACGAGATTGGCCAGATCGGCGCCGGTAAAGCCCGGTGTGAGCGCCGCGATCGCCGCGACGTCGAGCTCGGGTGCCACGCTGATCTTCTTCAGATGCACGTTCAGAATGTCGATTCTGCCCTGACGATCAGGACGATCGACCAGAACCTGGCGATCAAAGCGGCCGGCCCGCAGCAGCGCCGGATCGAGGATCTCCGGCCGGTTCGTCGCCGCCAGGACGACGATCCCAACGCTCGGATCGAAACCGTCCATCTCGGCGAGCAGCTGATTGAGCGTCTGCTCCTTCTCGTCGTGTCCGCCTCCCGGCACATCGATGCCGCGCGCGCGGCCGAGCGCGTCGAGCTCATCGATAAAGACGATGGCCGGAGCCTGCTCGCGCGCCTGCTGGAACAGGTCGCGCACGCGCGAGGCTCCGACGCCAACAAACATCTCGACGAATTCGGAGCCGGTGATCGAGAAGAAGCGAACACCCGATTCCCCGGCGACGGCACGCGCCAGAAGCGTCTTACCCGTTCCGGGCGGTCCGACGAGGAGCAGACCCTTGGGGATCCGCGCGCCAAGCCGACCATAGGTCGCTGGGTCTTTCAAAAATCCGACGACTTCGGCGAGCTCTTGCTTGGCTTCATCGACGCCCGCGACATCCGCAAATGTCACCTTCACACCCTTCTCGGCATAGACCTTGGCGCGACTGCGACCGATGCTCATCAGACCGCCGTGCTGCCCCGCCATCATCGGGCGCAACAAAAACATCCAGATCAACACGAACATCGCCGCCGGCATGAGCCACGACAGCAGGTTTTCGAAGAGGCCGGGCGCCGGTTGCCCGGAGAAGGAAATACTCCGGCGCATCAGGACATCGGCGATCTGAGGATCGACGCGAACCGTCGAGAAATGCTGAGGCGCGTCTTTGTCGACGGGCTGCTTAAAGGCACCGGTGATCTGGTTCGGCCCGACCACCAGGTCGGTGACGCCGTCTTTTTCAACCAGGCTCTGAAACTCGCTGTAAGGAATGACCTTCACGTGGTTCTGGCCAACCAGAAAATCCCGGATAAGCAGAACGGCGAAGAAAACCGCGATGAAGTACAGGATATCGAATTTGAACACCCGTTTGGCGGGAGTCTTGTTTTCATTCTCCATCAGTCGCATTCCCGTACTTCTCTCGTCGGTAACGGGCCAATCGGGTTGAAATCATCAGCCAAGGCATATAACCGATTGACGCTTCTTTGAGCGTCAGGGCGGACACAGCTCTCGCCGACGATGGTGCGGTCCGAGCCTAACTCGGCGACGACGATGCGCGTCCGGAAAGGCGCAAACTTTAACTCAAATCAAGGTTGCGTACGGAAAGTCCCTCGCCGTGACGGCTCGATCGCGCGGACGAATGCGTCCCTCGGCATCCGGCAGCGGTTCTTCTGACGGGGATGGGCCGCGTCGGTCATAAATCGGGGCCGGCCAGGTGATCTCCCGGTTCTTCAAGATCGTCGCTGCCGCATCCTCGCTGACCCTGCTCTATCTCGCCGAGCGGCGGCGCGGTGTCCCCGCTGGCTCCTCGACCCTGCCGGCGCGCCTGCGCCACACGCTCGATGATCTCGACGTGACCTTCATCAAGATCGGGCAGGCCCTCAGGATGGGGCCCGACCTGTTCCAGCTACACGAAGCTCAGTCGCCAAGCCTTCGCCAGCGGCATCGATGGGCGACATTCAGCCGAGGCTTGCATTGATCTCCTCCAATCGTGCCATGCGAGGGCACAGTTCCTTTTCCGAAAGCGCGTTGAGAGCCGTATCCGTCGTGTTGAGATCGGCGTGCAGTTCGTCCTTCTCGCTTGCAACATAGAGCAGGCCCGTCACGATCTCGGACTTGGCCTCGTGCTCGAGCAGAAAATCTATGGCGGCCCGGCGATCATGCACGGCGTATTCGGCCTTCAGCTTTCTCAGCCGGAGCCAGGACCCGTCGTGCTGCTGAACCAATTCGAGCTTGCCGGGCTCGTAGTCGACCGTGATCGGTGCGCGTCCGACGATCACGTCCAGCCGATTGACCGCGATGTTGTGCTCGCGGACATAATCATAGCTCTTGGTGGAGCCCTCATGGTTGTTGAAGGCGACACATGGCGAGATGACGTCGATGAAGGCCGCGCCCTCGTGCTCGATCGCACCCTTGATGAGCGAGACGAGCTGTGCCCTGTCGCCGGAGAACGAACGGGCGACGTAGCTTGCGCCGAGCTGGAGCGCCAGGGCGGTGAGTTCGATGGGCTTGTCGATGTTGACGACACCCTGCTTTGATTTCGATCCGTCGTCGGCGGTTGCGGAGAACTGGCCCTTGGTGAGGCCATAGACGCCGTTGTTCTCAACGATATAGACCATGTTGACGCCGCGGCGCAGCGCGTGGGCGAACTGACCAAGCCCGATCGAGGCGCTATCACCATCACCCGACACGCCGAGATAGATGAGGTCGCGATTAGCGAGGCTGGCTCCAGTCAGGACCGACGGCATGCGCCCGTGCACTGAATTGAAACCGTGGGAATTCCCCAGGAAATAGGTCGGCGTCTTCGAGGAGCAGCCGATGCCGGAGATCTTGGCCACCCGGTGCGGTGCGATCGACAGCTCGAAGCATGCCTCGACGATCGTCGCGGTGATGGAATCGTGGCCGCAGCCGGCGCAGAGCGTGGAAATCGCGCCCTCGTAGTCGCGCCGCGTATAGCCGAGCGTGTTTTCCGGCAGTGCGGGGTGATGGAACTTCGGCTTGGCGAGATAGCTCATGCGATCGCCCTCTCACTCTGTTTCGCGGCTTCGCCGAGACGGGCGGCGATGGCGGCGGCGATGAATCGGGCGGTGATCGGCGTTCCGTCATAGTGCAGAATTGGCGTCACCTTGGCGGGATCGACACCGCATTCGGTGATGATCAGCGTGCGAAGCTGGGCATCGCGGTTCTGCTCGACCACGAACACCGCCTCGTGTGAGCGCAGGAAAGCGTCGACGTCACGGTTGAAGGGAAACGCCCTGACCCGCATCCGGTCGAGGGCATGGCCCTCGGCCTCCAGCAGATCGGCCGCCTCCTCCATGGCGGGCGACGTCGAGCCGAAATAGATCACCCCGTAGCGCGAGGGGGTGCTGGCCAGGGTGACCACGGGCCCGGGAACGAGAGCCTTTGCGGTCTCGAACTTCTTCAGCAACCGTTCCATGTTGTCGACATAAGGACCGCCCTCCTCGGTATAGCGTGCATAGCGGTCCCGGGTCGTGCCGCGGGTGAAGAAGGAGCCCTTGCGCGGATGAGTGCCAGGGTAGGTGCGGTAGGGAATGCCGTCGCCGTCGACGTCGAGATAGCGGCCGAAGTCCTTGCCGGCGTCGAGATCGGCCGCGGTCATCACCTTGCCGCGGTCGTAGACCCGGTCGTCATCCCAGCGCAGCGGCGGGCAGAGCCGATGGTTCATGCCGATGTCGAGATCGAGCATGAGCAGGACCGGCGTCTGCAGCCGGTCGGCGAGATCGAAGGAGAGGGCGCTGAATTCGAAGGCCTCCGCCGGACCCTCCGGGAAGAGCAGGACATGTTTGGTGTCGCCGTGCGAGGCATAAGCCGCGAGCAAGATGTCGGACTGCTGCGTACGTGTCGGCATGCCCGTCGAGGGGCCGCCGCGCTGCACATCCATGATCACGGCTGGGATTTCGGCGAAATAGGCTAGCCCGAGAAACTCCTGCATCAGCGAGATGCCGGGCCCGGAGGTCGGTGCAAAAGCCCGCGCGCCGTTCCAGGCGGCGCCGATCACCATGCCGCTGGAGGCGAGCTCGTCCTCGGTCTGGATGATGGCGTAGCGCTTCCTCCCGGTCTCGGGATCGATCCGGAACCGCGCGCAATAGGCGGAGAAGGCGTCGGCGATCCCGGTCGAGGGCGTGATCGGATACCACGCGCAGACCGTGGCGCCGCCGAACACCGCGCCGAGCGCCGTCGCGGAATTGCCGTCGATGAAGATGCGCCCGCCGACGGCGTCCGCGCGCCGGACGCGCAGGCCAATGGGGCAGGGGAGATTGTCGACCGCCCAGTCACGGCCGATATGAAAAGCCCGGACATTGGCCTCTATGAGGCGCTCCTTGCCCGCGAATTGCCGGCCGATGAGCGTATCGATCTCGTCGGTATCCATCTCGAGCACCGCGGCGAGAACACCGATATACATGACGTTCTTGAAAAGCTGCCGCTCCCGCGGGTCGCTGTATTCCCTGTTGCAGATCGCGCCCAGCGGAGCGCCGAGGACGGTTATATCCTCGCGGAACTGGGATTTCTGAATGGGCCGCGTCGAATCGTAGATCAGGTATCCGCCCGGTTCGAGCCCGGCCTGGTCCTTGGCGAAGGTCTGGGGGTTCATCGCCACCACGAGATCGGTTCCGCCGCGTGCGCCGAGATAGCCGGCCTCGCAGACGCGGACCTCGTACCAGGTCGGAAGGCCCTGGATGTTCGATGGGAATATGTTGCGCGCCGCGACAGGCACGCCCATTCGCAGCACCGCCCGCGCGAACAACTCGTTGGCGCTTGCGGACCCCGATCCATTGGTGTTGGCGAAGCGGACGACGAAGTCGTTGACGCGACTTATCGGGAGCGTGTCGGGCATGTATCACCTGCATGGGTCATGTCGATGAAGTATTTCTGCATGCTCCAGGCGCCAGTCGGGCAGCGCTCGGCGCACATGCCGCAATGCAGGCAAAGGTCCTCGTCCTTCACCATGACGCGTCCGGTCTTCAACCCGTCCGCGACATAGAGCTCCTGGAGCGGGTTCAGCGCGGGCACCCGTAGCCGCCGGCGCAGTTCCTCCTCCTCGCCGTTCTCGGTGAAGGTGATGCAGTCCATCGGGCAGATGTCGACGCAGGAATCGCATTCGATGCAGGACGGCCCGCTGAACACTGTTTCGACATCGCAGTTGAGGCAGCGATCCGCCTCGGCGAGCGCCAGGGCCGGGTCATAGCCGAGTTCCACCTCCGTGCGGATGTCCTTCAGCGCGGTCTTGTTGTCGCGCGAGGGCACCGGGAAGCGGCGGTCGAGCGTGACCTCGCTGTCATAGGCCCACTCGTGGATGCCCAGCTTTTCGCTCTCGATCTGCACATGGGGTAACAGGCGTTCGCCGATGTCCTCGCCGGACAGCAGGCGGTGGATTGATAGCGCCGCGTCGTGGCCGTGGGCGACGGCGCTGATAATGTTTTTCGGCCCCCGCGCCGCGTCGCCCCCGAAGAACACCTTGGGATGGGTCGAGGCGAACGTCTTTTCCGCTACTACCGGCATGTCCCATTTGTCGAAGTCGATTCCGATATCGCGTTCGATCCATGGAAAGGCGTTCTGCTGACCGATTGCGATCACGACCTCGTCGCAGTCGATCTGCCACGGCGGCTCGCCCGTCGGTACGATCGTGGAGCGGCCGTTTTCGGTGACGGTCGTGACCGGTTCGACCAGCAGGCCCGTTAGGCGACCACCTTCGTTGATGAATGCTTTGGGCGCGAGACCGGCCGAGATGATGATTCCCTCATAGAGGAGCGCTTCCTTCTCCCAACTTGCCGCCGGCATGTCGTCGAAGCCCTCGCGGACGACGACGATGACGTCCTCACCGCCAAGGCGCCGGGCAGAGCGGCCGCAATCCATGGCGGTGTTGCCGCCGCCGATGACGACGACGCGCCGCTCCGTCTTCGTTACGTGCCCGAACGACACCGAAGCCAGCCAATCGAGCCCGATGTGAATTGCGGTGGCAGCCTCTTTCCGGCCAGGGATATCGAGGTCCCTGCCGCGCGGGGCGCCCGAGCCGATGAATATGGCATCATAACCCTCCGAAAGCAGCGCCTTGAGGCTGTCGATGCGCTTGTCGGAATGAAAGGTGACGCCGAGATCGAGGATATAGCCGCACTCCTCGTCGATCACGGAATCGGGCAGCCGGAATTTCGGGATCTGGCTGCGTATCATGCCGCCGGCCTGGGGGTTGCCGTCGAAGAGGGTGCAGTCGTAGCCGAGCGGCGCAAGATCGCGCGCGACCGTCAATGAGGCGGGGCCTGCGCCCACCAGCGCGACGCGCTTGCCGTTCGTGCGGGCAGCCGGCCTGGGAAGGCGGTCGCGGATGTCGTCCTTGAAATCGGCCGCAACCCGCTTGAGCCGGCAGATCGCCACCGGCGCCTCTTCGACCCGGCCGCGCCGGCAGGCCGGCTCGCAGGGCCGGTCGCAGGTGCGCCCGAGGATTCCCGGGAAGACGTTGGATCTCCAATTGATCATGTAGGCGTCGGCATAGCGGCCCTGCGCGATCAGACGGATGTATTCGGGAACCGGCGTATGCGCCGGGCAGGCCCACTGGCAGTCCACGACTTTGTGAAAATAGTCGGGTGCGGAAATGTCCGTCAGTTTCATCCCTTCATCTCCTGCATCCGAGGTGCCTTCACGCGTGACGTCATAGGTCCGCCGCAGAGACTGGAGGCAGAGTGCTGCCGGATCTCAGACATATCCGATCCATTTCCAGTAAGTTGCGCCGAGCAGCATGACGAGCGCGAAGGCAATCACGGTGAGCACGAGGCCGGTGCGCACGAAGTCTTTCGCCTCGAAGGTCTCGGTTCCGTATGCCACCATGTTCTGCGGCGCGTTTACCACGAGGATGAACCCGAAGCTGACGACGAACTGCAGCAATATGGTCATGCCGATGATGTTGATGCCGGGGGTCGATACGCTCTGCAGCACGGCGATGACGATGGGGATCATCGCCGAGGCGAGTGCCGTTGCGCTGGCGAAGCCGAGATGGATCACGATGAGGAACAGGCTGAGCACGGCGAGGATGAAGAGCGAGGTTCCGCCGGCGAGCCCGAACCGCTCCACCACGATGCCGGCGAGCCATACCGCACCGCCCGTCTGGAGAAGCGCGGTGCCGAGGCTGATGCCGACGCCGAACAGGATGACCGTGCCCCACGGGATCCTCGGCTGCGCCTCTTTCCACGTCATGATGCCGATGCCGGGCACGAACATCAGCGCCACCGCGGCGACCGTCGTCGACGAGGTGTCGAACGGATGCAGCACCCCTTCCGTCGCCCAGAAGGCGAGCAGGGTGAGCGACAAGGTGAGCAGCTTCTTTTCAGCCGTTTTCATAGAGCCGAGTTCGGCGAGCGATTTGCGGATCGCCGCCCGCCCGCCCGGCACTTCGTCGACCTCCGGCTTCATCATCCTTGTCATGACGAAATAGAGCACCACCGTCATGATGATGGCGAAGGGCGCGGCGGCGATGAACCATTCCAGCCAGGTAACGGTATAGTTCAGCGTCCGCTCGATGAAGCCGACGGCCACCATGTTCTGGGCGGCTGCCGTCTTGATGCCGATATTCCAGATGCTGGCGGTGTTCACCGTGGTGATCATCAGCATGCCGGCGAAGGCGCCGTTCTTGTTCACGCCGAACGCTGCGATGATGCCGAGCATGATGGGAACGATGCTGGCCACGCGGGCCGTGGTGGAGGGCACGAGAAACGCCATCACGATGCCCACGACGATGGCGCCGATGACGACGTCGCGGCTCCGGGTGCCGGTGCGCGAGAGGATGACGAGGGCAATGCGCTTGTCGAGCCCCGTGATCGTCATCGCGGCGGCGAGGAACAGCGCCGCCGCGACCAGAACCAGCGCGGTGTTGGCGAACCCGCCAAAGGCCAGGCCGAGCCCAGCGCTGGAGCCCATTAGCACGTCGGGATTCTTCAGCGACGGCGACAAGCCCAGCAGGAACGCCATGAGGGCAGCGATGATCAGGGCCGAGACGGCGTAATCGACCGCTTCCGTCATCCAGACGATCACGGCGAAGGCCAGCACCGCCAGCATACGCTGACCCGCGACGGGCAGCCCCTCCGGGGTCGGAAGCACGATCACGAGGACAAGCGCCGCAAGGGCCATAAGCAGGCCCCAGTGTGAGCGAAGCCAGGACGGGTCCTGCGCCGTAACGCCAGGCCCGCTCGTCGAACGTGACTCGGAAGGCGCTTTGATATTGCGATCTATCGTTCCGGACACGATGTCGACATCCCCTTGCGTTGCCTGCCCAGACACTGGCAGCGGGGAACACCGGAGACCTTAATCAATATCAAAGACTCTACTGACCGCAGCATTGGACGGACTGGACGTTATGCGAACAGCGGACTGAAAAACTTTCTTGGTATGGGCTGTCTTGAAGATGAAGAAGGGAATCGTGAGCCTGTTGATCACCGGTCTCGCCGGCTCTGTTGTTCGCGATTTTCGAGTGGTGTATGGATTAGAGGCATTCTAAAGAAAAAGATCCGCCCGGCGTCACCATGGCTGTCGGCCACCAGCCATCCAGAGGTTCGACGTGGGTCTATTCACCGGCCTGGCCAAGGCCCGCGCCAGACTGCTGCTGGTCGTCATCGCACTTTTGGGGCTGGCGGGCGGCGGGATCGCCCTGCTGACGGATAGTGGCGCCTGGGCCGGACGCCTCTGGTTCGCAGGGACGTTCCCCGTTCTGGCGGCGCTCGTCATCGAGATCTTCTCTTCCCTCCGCCGCGGCGAGGTCGGGCTCGATATCGTCGCCGGCCTGTCAATGTCGACGGCGCTCGCCTTCGGCGAACCGCTCGCCGGCAATGTCGTGGCGCTGATGTATGCCGGCGGCCAGCAGCTGGAGAGTTTCGCCGAGGGCCGGGCACGGCGGGAGATGACGGCGCTGCTCGGGCGCGTCTCGCGGACCGCCATGCGCCATGCCGGCAATCGTCTCGAGGAGGTGACGATCGAAAGCCTTCGCCCCGGCGATCGCATTCTGGTGCGCCATGGCGAAGTGATCCCGGCCGACGGGACGGTCGCGGAGGGGGAAGCGCTGCTCGACGAGGCGGCCCTCACCGGGGAGGCGCTACCGGTGCGCAGGCTCGCCGACGAGGAGGTCCTGAGCGGTTCCACCTGCGCGGGCGACGCCTTCGATCTCGTCGTGGCCCGCGAGGCGGCGGAAAGCACCTACGCCAACATCGTCCGCCTCGTCGAGACGGCGCAGGAGAGTAAGGCGCCGATGGTGCGCATGGCGGACCGCTACGCGATCTGGTTCCTGCTCTTCACGGTCGTTCTCGCCGGCGCGGCGTGGGGGCTGAGCGGCGACCGGCTGCGCGCCCTGGCGGTTCTGGTCGTCGCCACCCCCTGTCCGCTCATCCTGGCCGTTCCCGTGGCGATCATCTCAGGCATGTCGCGCGCAGCGTCGCGGGGCGTCCTCATCAAGAATGGCGGGGCGCTCGAAGCGCTCGCCAGGGTGCGCACGGCCATTCTCGACAAGACCGGAACGCTGACCCTCGGCCGGGCCGCCGTCACCGGGATCCGCATCGCGGGCGGCTGGGACCAGGACGAGATCCTGCGGCTTGCCGCCTCGCTCGACCAGGCCTCGGCCCATGTCACAGCGGAGGCGCTGGCGACAGCGGCGCATCAGCGCGGGCTTTCTCTGTCAAGCCCGTCCGAGGTTCAGGAGACGGCAGGAACCGGCATCGAAGGCATCGTCGAGGGCCGGCGCATCGTGGTCGGCGGCAGCGACTTCGTCCGTTCCCGAAGCGCCGCGGGTAATCCGCGCGAACTGGGGATCGGACTCGCTCAGGGAACCGTGGTGGTCGCTGTCGCCGTGGATGGCGCGGTGGCGGGCATCATCACGCTCGCCGACCCTATCCGCCCCGATGCTGCAGGCGTGCTTGCCGCGTTCCGCAAATCCGGCATCCGGCGCATCGTCCTTGCCTCCGGCGATCGTAGCGATGTCGTTGCGGATGTCGGACGACGGCTGCAACTGGACGCCGCGCAGGGCGAGTTGGGCCCGGGCGCCAAGGTCGACATGGTCCTTCGTGAGCGCGCTACCGCCCCGGTGATGATGGTCGGCGACGGGGTCAATGACTCGCCTGCGCTCGCCGCGGCGGATGTCGGCGTCGCGATGGGCGCCCGGGGTTCGGCAGCGTCCTCGGAAGCGGCCGACATTGTTCTCCTTGTCGACCAGCTCGACCGGCTCGCCGACGCGCTCTTCCTGGCCCATCGCACGAAGCGGATCGCACTACAGAGCGTCATTGCGGGGATCGGCCTGTCGGTCATGGCGATGGCCGTCGCCGCCCTCGGGTTCCTTCCGCCGGTGCAAGGCGCGCTGACGCAAGAGCTGATCGACGTCGCCGTCATCCTGAACGCGCTCAGGGCGCTGAGGCCAATCCCGACCGGAGGCACCGATGGGCATTCCCGATGATCGCGCGCAGGTTCCCGCGCAGAAGCATGGTTCGCCATCCGAAGTGTTCCGCGCCTTTCTCAAGCTGGGCCTCATCTCCTTCGGCGGACCGATCGCCCATCTCGGCTATTTCCGCGATGAACTCGTGCTGGGCCGGAAGTGGATCGATGAGGCCGGCTACGCCGATCTTGTCGCGCTCTGCCAGTTCTTGCCAGGACCCGCCTCCAGCCAGGTCAGATTCGCGCTCGGCGTCCTGCGCGGCGGAGGCCTCCTCGGCGGGCTCGCCGCCTGGCTCGCTTTCACCCTTCCGTCCGCGATCATCCTCTTCACCTTAGCGCTTGGTGCGACCGCTTTCACCGGACCGCTGGCCGAGGGCTTCCTGCATGGGCTGAAGCTCGTGGCGGTCGCCATCGTCGCCCAGGCAATCTGGGGCATGGCGAAGACTCTGACGCCCGATCGCGAGCGTACAGCCATCGCGCTGGCGGCCATTGCTGTCGTCATATTCATCGGTGGTTCGTTCGGCCAGATTGGCGCGATCGCGCTTGGCGCCACCACCGGCCTCTGGCTCTGCCGCGCAGAAGCGCCCGCGCTCGCCGGTCACCTGAGTTTCCCGGTGTCCCGTCGCCGGGGGGCGGTGATGCTCGCGCTGTTTGCGGCATGCTTCGTGCTTCTGCCCGTCTCGGCGGCCGCGACAGGCCATCAGGGGCTTGCGCTTTTCGATGCCTTCTACCGGGCGGGCGCCCTCGTGTTCGGCGGCGGCCATGTTGTCCTGCCGCTACTTCAGGCGGAGGTGGTGACGCCGGGATGGGTCAGCGACGAGGCCTTCCTCGCCGGATACGGCCTGGCCCAGGCCCTTCCCGGACCGCTATTCACCTTCGCGGCTTATCTCGGCGCCGTCATGGGACCGGCGCCGAACGGCCTTGTGGGAGCCATGATCGCGCTCGTCGCGGTGTTCCTGCCGGGCCTGCTGCTGGTCTATGGCATGCTACCGTTCTGGGATGCCCTGCGCCTGCGCCCCACGGCGCAGGCCGCCATGCGAGGGGCGAACGCCGCGGTCGTCGGCATTCTCGGCGCGGCGCTATATAGCCCGGTCTGGACGAGCGCGGTCTTCGTACCGCGCGATTTCGTGGCGGCGCTGGCAGGGTTTCTTCTGCTCACCGTCTGGAAAGCACCGCCCTGGATTGTGGTCGTACTGCTGGCGGCGGCTGGAACGATCATGCCTCTGATCTGATAGCGCCTCATCCTCGAGTTCGTCATTCGCATGATCCCGCCATCGAACCGGCGGCCTTCGGAGCCGGCCAGGCGATATTGGTGGCAAGATGCCATGTGCCGGAATCCGAGAGCGGCATCAAGTAGTTCAAGGCGTACAGAATTCGCTGTTCGCCGATCCGGCGACGTTCCTCGAACGCGGCCCATGGGGTCGGCGTCGGCTCACCGATCGCGCCGGAGCGGGTAGCATCGAAGCTGGACCTCGCATCCGGCGTCAGGCTTGGTAGGCCATCGGCTGGATGAGCCCGAGCCCATCTTTAACCTGCATCAATGACATACGGCGGAACGCAGGAGAGCTGTATTGGGGCGGGCGCGATGTCTCGCGAAAAGGAGAGATGAGACGATGAGCACAGAGCCGGAAACGTCTGCCGACAGCGCTCTCAAGCTGAAGATCGAGCACCGCGCATATGAGATCTGGGTGGACGAAGGCAGCCCGAATGGCTGCGATCTGGAGCATTGGCTGCGAGCCGAGGCCGAGGTCACATCGACAGAACCCGAGAGCAAACGTGTTCCGAAAAGCGCCGCGGCTGCGAAGAAGGCCTCATAGTGCTCATCGGCTGGTTCGGGCAAGATCCATGGCAGTGCATACTGAAACGTGATCTCGGGGTGCTCTGCCCTTGGCCGGCGATCGCAGGCAGCAGGTTTGGCCGCGTTCGAGCCCGCATGAAATGTCGGGCTGCGGTGATGTCCGGCCAGGAAAGGGAATAGGGGACCGTCGTGAAAACCCTCAAGCCCTTCCTTCATCATACGACTGTTGCGTATTTTTCGATGGAGATCGCGCTCCGCCCAGACATTCGCACCTATAGCGGCGGGCTTGGCGTCCTGGCAGGCGACACTGCCCGCTCAGCGGCTGATCTCAACCTCCCTATGGTCTTCGTGACCTTGCTCAGCCGAGAAGGCTATGTTCGCCAAGAGCTGAGCGCCAATGGCGCGCAGATCGATAAGCCGAATCCGTGGACGCCAACGGACTCCACACATTCGCTTCCCGCCATGGTGGCCATTTCCATTGAGGGGCGGAGCGTCTGGATCCAGCCGAGGCTCTACCGCCTGGAATGCCCGGTCGGGCATGCCGTTCCGGTGTTGCTGCTGGACACCGACCTTGACCAGAACGCTGCCGAGGACAGGAAAATTACCGACCGCCTCTACGGCGGTGACGACGCCTATCGGCTGAAGCAGGACATCGTGCTCGGGATCGGAGGCCTGCTCGCATTGCGCGCGCTCGGCTTCTCAATCCGCACCTACCATTTGAACGAGGGACATGCGGCGCTTCTTGCGCTGCAGTTGCTTCGGGAAACACGGCGAGCGTCCGACGACCTAGCTCCCGGAGGAAGTCTGTACGATCGCGCCGTTGTCCGAGAGAGATGCGTATTCACGACCCACACTCCGGTCGAGGCGGGTTTTGACAAGTTCGACTACGCTCTCGTCGACCGTATCCTGGGGGATAACCTGGAACTCGATGAGCTGAAGAAACTGGCCGGGCTGGACCACCTCAACATGACACGGCTTGCCCTCAATCTGAGCGGCTACGTCAACGGCGTGGCGCGCCGGCACGCAGAGACCACTCGTAAGATGTTTCCGGGCTATCAAATACGCTCGATCACCGATGGTGTTCATGCACACACTTGGACGCATCGGGCACTGGCGGAACTCCATGTGGCGCGGTTCCCGCATTGGGCTCACGAGCCTGAGATCCTGGCCTTTGCGGATCAACTGGCTGATGAGGATGTGTGGAACGCCCACCAAGTCGCAAAATCCGAACTCATCGATCACGTCAGGAATGCAACCGGCACGTTAATGCATGCGGATGTTCCGCTTATCGGGCTTGCGCGCCGAATGACCGCCTATAAGCGACCGGATCTGCTTTTCAGCGACCTCGAGCGATTGACGACAATTGCCCAGGAGCAACCGTTCCAGGTCGTCCTGGCCGGTCTTGCTCACCCGCGCGATGAACCCGGGCATCGGCTGATCGAGAGCTTTCACCGGTACATCGAGCGTCTTGCCGGTGTCGTACCCGTGGCATTCCTGCCCGGCTACGACATGAAACTTGGTGCTGCGATGGTTTCGGGCAGCGACAAATGGCTGAATACGCCACTTCCGCCTCTGGAGGCTTCGGGCACGAGCGGCATGAAGGCGGCGCTGAACGGCGTGTTGAACTTCAGCGTCCTTGACGGCTGGTGGATCGAGGGGTGGGTCGAGGGAGTTACCGGATGGGCGATCGAAGGACATCCGCCGGGAGCAGGAGACGCCTCGGCGCTTCTCGACAAGCTGCAGTCCGTCGTTCTTCCGCTCTACTATAATGACAGCGCGCGCTGGATCTGGATGATGAAGCAGTCGATCAGCAAGATCGGCGCGACCTTCAACAGCCAGCGCATGATGCGCCGCTACGCGACGGAAGCCTACATGTGCTGACTGCGGCAGCCCACGTTGTGTCGAAACGAAGAGTGAAAAAGACCGACGATTTCTTGTACCGATTCTAAGTAGAGAACGTAGGTCGGATGCCGAGAATACTCAATGCTGGATGCTGCAATGCAGAGGGAAGTTGGCTGATCGATGAACGCGAAGGATCTGATGACAGAGGTGCCGACAACCGTGTGTCCGGAACACAGCGTATGGCACGCGGCTCAGATCATGCTGGCTGAACATGTGAGCGGGGTCCCCGTACTTACCGATGATGGCGTGCTTGCCGGCATCGTGACCGAGGGCGACCTCCTGCGGCGCACGGAGCTCGGAACGGCAGAGGCGTTTCCCAACCCCTCGCAAGACGCCGATGCGGTGACCAGAGCCTACGTGAAGAGCCGTAGCTGGAAGGTCGGCGATGTCATGACGACGAATGTCATCACGATCGATGAGAACACCGCTGTACACGAGATGGCAGCGCTGATTCACCAGCATGGCATCAAGCGCCTGCCGGTCATGCGAAAGGAGCGACTGGTCGGCATCGTCAGCCGAGCCGACCTCTTGAAGGTCATAGCGACCGGCAAGCCTGATGCCGAGATTCGAGGCGACGAGGCCGTGCGGCGCGCCATTGTCGCACGCCTCGCCGAAGCCGCTTCGGCTCTGTCAGCCCAGCCGGTTGTCACCGTCGAGGGCGGGATCGTGCATGTCGCAGGCGATATTCGATCCCAGAACGAGCATGATGCGATTCGCATGATTGTCGAAAGCGTTTCCGGACCGGGGTTCAAGGATGATCTCAGGATCTCGGGAGAAGGTCCTGTCAGGCTTTGATCTGAGATGTGCCTATCTGCAAAAGCGAGCTTCACAGCCGCTGCCATTCTGATGCCTGCGGGGGTCTTGAGCACCTATCTTGCCTGGCAGACCGATCGCCGATACATCGCGATCTCTGCCCTACCCTTTCTGTTCGGAGTCCAACAAGCGACGGAAGGGCTCGTATGGACTGCCGGGCAGTGGGCTGATCAAGATCTCGTGGCGCGGTATTCGCTGGCCTATATGTTCTTTACTTGGCTCGCTTGGCCGGTCGGGGCGCCGGTCTCGACCTACTTCATCGAGGACGGGCGCCGCCGAAGCCTCTATCTATTCTTCGCCATCGCCGGGGGCATGCTAGGCGCACTGCAATACGTGCCGTATTTCGCGCATGAAGGCTGGCTGACGACAACGTTCCTCGAAAGGGCAGTCCGCTACCAAGATGTCAATCTCCTCGACTTCGTGGTGACGCGGGAAACAACCTATGTCATTTACGCGGCGCTCGTCACGGTTCCATTCCTGTTGTCGCGTGACCGCGCCGTGAAGGTCTTCGGCTTGCTGGTCGTAGGCGTTCTTGCGGTGACATACATTTTCTTTGCCTACGCCTATATCTCCGTCTTCTGCTTCGGTGGGGCGCTCATGTCGCTCTATCTGGTCGCGATGATATTGCGCAAGCCGCGACCCAAGTCGGCGATGGGCACAGCCTAACGGGCTGCCGGATCGGGCACTGCCCGGATCAGATGCGGAGATCTTGCGCCATTGCTAGTTCAGGATGATTCCGCGACGCGGTGGGCGGCCGCGGAGATATTGAAGAATCGAGTTCGAAGGATCTGGCGAAGAAACCAGCATGGCCGGCAGGCTTGAAGCGATCCAGTTCCATCGATGATGATGCGGCAGGGCGAGAAGCTTGTTCTTCGTTTTTCCAAGGTCAAGTTCGACGGGAGGACGTCCGCCCGGGATGACCCCTTTCGAGGGGAGCGATAGGAGCTGCGCTTGGACGGCTCTTGGCTTGAGGCTCACGCGCTTTGACGTCCGCATCGGCGAGATTGGCGATGATCGGGCAGTCTGGTCGTCCGTCGCCATGGCAATGCTGAGCGAGGTTGCTGAGTGTCGCGATCATGTCCTCTATGGCCCGCTTTTTGTCCTGCAGGTCCCGCACGTGCTGGAGGGAGATCGCCTTAACATCGGCGCTGCTGCGATCCCGATCACGCCACAGTGCCAGAAGATCGCCGATCTGCTTGACAGAGAAGCCGAGGTCTCGAGCTCGACGGATAAAGCGCAATGCATGAACGTCATTGTCCGAATAGTCGCGATATCCCGATCCCTGCCGGGTTGCCGCTTCCGTCAATCCGATAGATTCATAGTATCGGATCATCTTGGAGTTGACGCCCGAACGCTTCGCTGCCTCACCGATGTTCATGCTCCAAATACTCCTACTGCGCCTTCGCTGGGGTCACTCGGCCGGAACAAGCGTTGGTTCATGCGCCCGCATCGCGGGAGCTGTGTCCGCGATCATCGGCGGCTGGAAGCGCTTCAGACGGAGCGCATTGCCGAGCACGAAGACGCTCGATGCCGCCATCGCGCCAGCCGCGAAGATCGGCGAGAGCAACGTCCCGTTGAACGGATAGAGGACGCCGGCTGCCACCGGGATCAGGCTGGCGTTATAGGCGAAGGCCCAGAACAGGTTCTGCTGGATGTTGCGGATGGTCGCCTTGCTGAGAGCGATGGCGTTGACCACGCCGCGCAGATCGCCCGACATCAACACGACGTCGGCAGCCTCGATCGCCACATCTGTGCCGGTCCCGATCGCGATGCCTACATCGGCCTCGGCGAGCGCGGGGGCATCATTGATGCCATCGCCGACAAAGGCCACGGCTCCGAAGTGTTGGCGCAGCGCCTTGATCGCCTCCACCTTGCCGTCTGGCAGAACCTCCGCCATCACTTCGTCGATGCCGAGCTGCGTGGCGATGGCGTTGGCGGTGCCGGCGTTGTCGCCAGTGATCATCGCCACTTTGATCCCGAGCTGGTGCAGCGCCGCGATCGAATCGCGTGTTGTCGGCTTGATCGGATCGGCGACGGCAATCGCCGCGGCGAGCCGGCCGTCGATCGCAGCATAGAGCGGGCTCTTGCCTTGGCTCGCCAAGCGCCGGCCGATCGGCTCAACCTCCGCGAGGTCGTAGCCGAGCTTCTTCATGTAGCGATCCGCGCCGATCTCGACCTGGCGACCATCAACGGTCGCAGCGACGCCGAATCCCGGCACAGACTCGAAGGTCTGAACGGAACCGAAGGCAAGATTGCGCTGCTTCGTCGCGGTAACAATGGCTTCCGCAATCGGATGCTCGGAGCGTTCTTCAACGGCCGCAACCAGGGACAGCACATCGGACTCCTGGAACCCGCCAACCACCGACAGGTCGGTCAGTTCGGGCCGACCTTTCGTCAGCGTGCCGGTCTTGTCGAGGCCGATGGCTTTCGCGCCCCTCAGAGTCTGGAGCGCTTCGCCCTTGCGGAACAGAACCCCCATCCTTGCGGCTCGCCCGGTGCCGACCATGATCGACGTCGGCGTGGCGAGACCCATTGCGCATGGGCAGGCGATAATCAGGACCGAGACACCGTTGACCAGCGCGAACGCAAGCGCCGGATCGGGACCAAACACCAGCCAGACAACGAAGGTCAATGCCGCGATACCCATGACGATCGGGACGAAGACGCCCGTCACGCGGTCGACGAGCGCCTGGATCGGCAGCTTGGAGCCCTGCGCCTCTTCGACCATGCGGATGATCTGTGCCAGCACGGTGTCGCCGCCGACCTTGTCGGCGCGGAAGGTGATGCTGCCCGTCTTGTTGATCGTGCCACCGACGACTGCCGCGCCCACGCTCTTTTGGATCGGGATCGGCTCGCCCGTGATCATGGACTCGTCGATGAAGGACGAACCATCGAGCACTTCGCCATCGACCGGCACGCGCTCGCCAGGACGCACTTGCACGATGTCGCCGGCAACCACCTCTGAGGGGGAAACCTGCACGACCTTCCCGTCGCGGAGGACCTGCGCCGTCTTCGCCTGCAGGCCCACCAACTGCTTGATCGCCTCGCTTGTGCGACCCTTTGCGCGCGCCTCGAGCCAGCGGCCGAGCAGGATCAGCGCAACGATCACAGCCGCCGCTTCATAGTAGACGCTATGGGTGCCTTCCGGCAGCAGCCCAGGCGCGAAGGTGGCGACCACGGAATAGGCCCAGGCCGCGCCGGTGCCGAGGCTGACGAGCGTGTTCATGTCGGGGCCGCCGCGCAACAGCGCCGGGACGCCCTTGACGAAAAAACGCAGGCCGGGACCGAACAGCACCAGCGTCGTCAGGGCAAACTGCAGATACCAGTTGCCCTTCTGCCCGATGGTCTCCATCACCCACATATGGATCGCGGAAACCAGGTGACTGCCCATTTCGAGCACCACCACCGGTACGGTGAGGACCGCTGCAAGCAGCAGCGCGTTGCGCAGGGAACGCATTTCCCGCTCGCGCCGAGCGGCTTCCTCGTCCTTGGCGACCGCTCCTTTCGTCACTGTGCGCGCGCCATAGCCGGCGCTCGCGACTGCGGCAATCATGTCTGAGGTGGAAACAGAACCGCCGAGATAGTCGATGCGGGCCTTTTCAGTCGCCAGGTTGACCGAAGCATCAAGAACGCCGGGAAGCGCCTTCAGGACCTTCTCGACGCGTCCAACACAGGACGCACAGCTCATTCCTTCGACGAGGAGTTCCGCCGTCTCGCTAACGACCTCGTAGCCGGCGGTCTTGACCGCTCCGATCACGGCAAGCGGGTCAGGTTGTACGGAGAAATCGACCACTGCGCGCTCCGTCACGAGATTGACCGAAGTGCGCGTCACCCCTGGCAGTGCCTTCAAGGCGTTCTCGACTCTCCCCACGCACGACGCGCAGGACATTCCTTCGACGCGCAGCCGTAGTGTGGCGGATGGCGCGTCAAGCTCGGCGAATGCGGTTGAGGTCGGCATGTCGTCAGCTCCATGAATCACGGCTAACCGCAAACATGGGGCTTCCAACAATGGGAAGGTCAACGCCGATTGATGCGATTTTTCGGCGGGCAGACCTATTGACCTTCCCATTGTTGGAAGCCCCACTTTCACTCATGAAAGGCAAATCAAGGAGAGTGCCATGGTCAATTTGAAAATCCCCAACATGAACTGCGGCGGCTGCGCTGCAACCGTCACCAAAGCCCTTAAGAGCATCGACGCCGACGCCAGGATTGACGTCGATCAGGCACTGAAGATCGTGAGACTGGAGAGCAGGGCGGGCGTCGATCAAATCTGCGCGGTGCTTAAATCCGCAGGCTATCCTGCGGAGGTTCAAACCGGCTGAGGCATTTTTCTCGCGGGGCAAGGATAGGAGCCGGTCCGCTGGCATGCAGCGGACCGGCGCTATGGTGCGCTGTCGGAACGGAGATGGCCGGGAGCTGTACTCCATTCCGGAGCCATCCCGATGTGCCGTGACGCCGAGTTTAACAATGCCGAACTCACGGACAGTGCTCAGATCATCCCGTCTAAACAACATGAGGTCGGGCAGACGAGGAGAATTCTGCCGCGGCTTCAGGCACCGAGCTCCCTCCTCGGCAAAGTTGCCCGGGTGCAGGGCGATGGAATATGCTCCCGTGTCATCCATTCAAGACCCGGTCACGGCGGACGGGCTCGGCCACTCGAAATGCGGCAGCGTCGCAAAGGCGGCATAGCCGAGCGCAATGGACACCACGGTGGCGCCCGCCAGCGGGAGCCAGAAGCGAACCGGCCCCGCAGCGGCGGCGATTGTCAGGCGGCCAATGGCATTCGTGGCGAGCGCCAGAAGCGCGGCGTGTCCAACCGCCTCGATGGTTGCCGGCTGTCCGAGCAGCCGCAACGCGCTCAGCACCGCGACATCTACGTCGAATAGTCCCGAGATGGCGGAGGTCGCCACCATCCCGCCACTGCTTCCGACCGAAAGGGCGGCGCTCAAGGTGGAGACGACCGCGAAGAGCCCCGCAAACAGGATCAGCGGTCCCACCTCGAAAGGGTTGCCCGGCGGTTGCGGACCTTCGCCCGAAATGGTGTGGCGCGACAGCAGGAGGGAAATGCCGCAGATTGCAAAGCTGGCTATTGCGGCCAGGATGGCCAGCCCCGCGACGCCCAGCACGGACGGCGCGACGATGGCGATGATGGCGGTGACCCGGATCACAGAAACGCCCGCCGCAAGGATCGCGGCACCCACCAATGGCCGGGAATCCCCTCCCGTCTTGGCCGTCCGCGCCAGCGAGAGTGTTACGGCGGTGGACGAGATGACGGCTCCTGCAAGACCGCTGACCAGAACACCCCGGGTCGTGCCGAGGGCCCGGACCGCGATGTAGCCGAGGAAAGAGATCGCAGCCGTCAGCACGGTGAAGAGCCATACCTGCCGGGGATTGAACCCGCCCCATGGATCGATGGCTCGATCGGGCAGCAGTGGCAGGATGATCGCCGTCAT
Organism: Ancylobacter novellus; assembly: GCA_003241485.1. Taxonomy (GTDB): domain Bacteria; phylum Pseudomonadota; class Alphaproteobacteria; order Rhizobiales; family Xanthobacteraceae; genus Ancylobacter; species Ancylobacter novellum_A. Next base: position 55,665 of record QFQD01000003.1, on the reverse strand, counting down.
CACGGCGAGCACCAGAGCCGAACGGAGCTCGATCCAGGAAATTCGCCTGAGAAGCCCGTGCAGAAGTTCGCGACTGGCGAGGACGGCGGCGAGCGCAGCCCCGCCGGCAGCCGCGGCACGTTGATCCCCGACGACGGCAAGCGCCCCCAGAGCGAACACGCCCAGAGCGGCGATGATCCCAGTCACGCTGTAATCCTCCTCGTGGAGAGATTCGCGTGCCTTGTACCAGGCGAAGACCGCAGTGAAGGCGAGGAAGCCTGCGATCAGGATGGAGGGGGCGTCGAGGCTGGCGCTGAGAGCCGCCGCAACCCCGCCGAGCAGTCCGGAAATTCCGTATGTCCGGATACCCGCCGCCCGCCCGCCATCCGGAGTGTCGCGCTCGTGCCACCCACGCTCCAGGCCGACGAGCAACCCGATGGCAAGTGACAGACCGAGCTGCAAGATCAAGACGTCCATGGCCTGGTCCATGATGGTAGAGTCACATGATCAGCGCAGCTGATCACGATTGCCGCCTGTTCATCTTGAGCGGTAGCTTGTCGCACCGATAGAATTGATCGTAAGGCGTTGTCGCTACATGGGCGAGAACCAACGGCCGCCTCATGGTTCGACCTTGACGATATCGCCGGACCGGGCGGCGTATTCCAGGGCATAGGAGAGTTCGGCACGCGTCTCGGCATGGACATGAAGCATTGGCTGACCCTGTTCGACCTCGTCGCCCAACCGCACGTCCATGCGAACGCCGGCGGCCTTGGCCTCGGGCGCCCCAGCGAGTTTGGCAAGTCGGGCGAGCCTTCGATTGTCGACATGAACGACGCGTCCTGGGTGCGGCGCCATAAGCGGATGGACGTTGGCCGCAGTCGGGGGCGTGCGCATTCCACCCTGTGCCTCACAGATCGCTTCGAACTTCCTCCAGGCCCGGCCGTCGGCGAGCGTTTCGAGCGCCAATCGCGTCCCCTGGCCTTTTTCGGCTTTCCCACCGATTTCGAGTGCTGCGCCCGCAAGCGTCATAGCGCGCCTCCTGAGATCGTCCGGCGCGCTACTGGCGTTTTGAAGGACAGCCAGGACATCGAGAGCCTCAAGGGCCGGCCCGATCCCCCTGCCGACCGGCTGTGAGCCATCGGTCTGGAGACATATCGCGGACAGGCCGAAGCGCGCGGCGACCGCCCCCATGCGCTCGGCGAGGTGACCGGCGACCTCCTCGCTGCGAACCTTGGCAGTCGGGCCGACAGGAATATCGATCACTACATGGGTTGAGCCAGCGGAAATTTTCTTCGACAGCACGGACGCGATGAGTTGGCCTTCGGTATCGATATCGAGCTCACGCTCGACGCGCACGAAGATGTCGTCGGCGGGACTAAGATGCACCGCGCCACCCCAGGCGATGCAGCCACCTTCAGCCTCCACTACGCGCCGGAGCATCACAATGTCGAGGTCGACCGGAGCGAGCGTCTCCATTGTGTCGGCCGTGCCTGCCGGCGAGGTTATGGCCCGTGAAGAGGTCTTGGGCATGATGAGGCCCTGCGCCGCAACGATCGCGACAATGATCGGCGTGGTGCGATTGCCCGGCAGGCCACCGATGCAGTGCTTGTCGACGATGATTGGAGCGTCCCAGCGCATGCGGTCGCCAACTTCAACCATCGCACCTGTCAGGTTGGCGGTCTCCTCCTCGTCAAGAGGCAAGGCGGCGCCCGCCGTCAGGAAAGCGGCAAGATGCACGTCGGTGTATCGGCCCGCGACAACATCCTTGACGATCGCCGCGAGGGCCGATGTGTCGAGCCGGTTGCCGTAGATGCGTCGGCGGACGCTAGCCAACGATTCGATCGCGGGCGCATGCGTGACTTTGACGGGCTCGCCATCCGCAACGCCGAGGAGCGCCCAGGCGGCCTCAGAAAGTGCGACCTCGTCGAGCGCGATCAATTCGTCGCCCTCTATCTGAAAGAGGATTGCCTGTACCTGCCGGTTGCCAATTGAAACGAGGACCTGGGAGCGTGCGGCAAGGCCCTCCGAACGGCAGACATGGCAATCGGTCCGCATGATGACCACCGCCTGATGCTGGGTGTGGAGGCCGAGCCGCTTGGCGCGGAGCATTGGCTGTACGAGGGCGTCAGTCCGTTCGGAGGCTACGATCATAGATCGAACGCCTGATCCTGACGGGGAACGCTCGCGCTCCATGCGAGATCCTTGTCGATGCGTATGCGCAACGCCTCAGCCGCCTCAGGCTCTCCATGCACGATGAAGACACGTGATGGGCCGTGACGGAAGCCCGAGAGCCAGCGCATCAGCTCGTCGGAGTCGGCGTGGGCCGAGAGCATCGCCAGATCGTCGACTTCCGCGCGAACGGGAATCCATTCGCCATGGATCTTGATTTCCTGAGCATCCTGCAACATCGCGCGCCCGCGCGTACCGGCGGCTTGGAAACCGGAAAACAGGATCGTGTTTTTTTGTTCAGGTGCAAAAGCCTTCAGATGATGGAGCACGCGACCGCCGGTTGCCATGCCGCTCGCCGAGATCACTACCTTCGGAAAGGGGCTCGCGGTGATCGCCTTGGAACCTTCGACGTCCCTCGTATAGGTGGCGATCCCGCAGATCGCACCGCAGTCTTCCGGCGCGAGGCGATGATCGGCACGGTGGGCATGAAGCAGGTCGGTGGCGTCGATCGACATGGGGCTGTCAAGATAGATCGGAATGTTTGGAAGCCGGCCCGCGGTCTTCAGTTTCCACAGATGATAGAGCAGCGACTGTGCACGGCCGACCGCGAAGGTCGGGATCACCACGGTGCCGCCGCGCTGGACCGTGCGCTCGATGACAGCGCCGAGGCGTTCGGTGGTGTCACCCGGCTCGTGGACGCGATTTCCGTAGGTGGACTCGATGACGATGTAGTCGGCTTCTGGAATCGGTTCGGGATCGGGCATGACCGGGTCGCCGTAGCGTCCGAGATCGCCGGAGAAGGCAATGCGGCGGCCGGCCCATTCCACGTCGGCGGTTGCCGCACCCAGGATGTGACCGGCATGACGAAAAGTCAGCGTCGCGCCGCCTGGAAGCTGAATAGGCCTTCCAAAGGGAACGGCCGAGAAGAATTCGAGCGCACGTTCCGCATCGCGAATCCCGTAGAGCGGCAGGGCGGGCTTGTGCTTGGAGAAACCTTTGCGGTTCGCGTACTCGGCATCCTTCTCCTGAAGGTGGCCGCTGTCCTTGAGGATCAGTTCGGCAACGTCGCGGGTGGCGCCGCTGGCGAAGATGCGGCCACGAAAGCCGTCACGCACCAGCTTGGGGAGATAGCCGGAATGGTAGAGATGGGCGTGGGTCAATACGACGGCATCAATGATCGAGGGTTCGACCAGCAATGGCGCCCAATTGAGCTCGCGTAAATTCTTCAGGCCTTGGAACAGACCGCAGTCTATCAGAATGCGCTTTCCATCATGAGCAAGGAGGTGTTTCGAGCCGGTGACGGTGCCTGCACCGCCCAGCGAGGTCAGCGTGAGCATGGCGGCCTTCAGATCGCGGGTTGGAAAAGATCAGCAGGGTTGCCCCGACCGTCGACGGCGGCGCGCTCGGCGGGCGTGAGCAGGTCGTCGCGCGTCCAGCCCGAAAGCGGGACCGCTGCATCGATCAGATGCGCCCAGGAGCAGCGATTGGCGAACAGCATGCCCGCGACGTCGAGCGTACCGCCACGGCTGGTATAGCCGCGCGCGACCGTCCGTGTCGGGCCGCCATCCAGCCGGCGCAACAGGCCGAGCATCGGCTCGGGCCGCGTATGGCTGACGATCACGCGGGACAGCTGCGGTGGAAACAGTGCGGCGAGATCCTCATCGCTCGCGGTGAAGGCGGCCTCGATCGGGTCGCGCGCCGCACGGAAGCGGCCGGGTTCGCAAACAGCCGTTACGACGATACGGCGGCCATGTGCCTTCAATCGCTGGGCGGCTTTGAGCGCCTCCTCGAGCTGATAGGCTCCAATCGCCACCAGTTGCAGGTCGGCTTCGCTGGGATGGCCGTCGATATGGGCCGCGCCCAAGGTCACGAACCGGCTGGCCGCCTCGCCTTCGAGCCGGTGTGGCATGTCGCGCTTCGATACGATCAGGCAGGCCACTTGGCCGCGTCCGTCGTAGACCGATCGCAGCGCGGCCATGGCGCTGTTCCCGTCGACTGGAAAGAGCACCCGCGCTGTATCCGACATTTCGCCGAGCAGCGCCTCACCGATCGTCGGATCCTGGTGCGATTGTTCGTTCTTGGAGTTCTCCCAGGTGTGGGAGGTGAGGACAAGGGGCACCGAGATCCACCCGGGCTCCCGGCCAACCTCGCGCTGGCGCCGGGCGAAGACGATCTCCTGACGCAGCCCGCCGAGCATTTTCATGGCGAAGGCCTCATAGCTGACGATCAGGTTGAGCCCGCCCTTGTTGGCGAGCGCCGCACCTGCAACTGCTTCCTCGTTGAGCGCGGTGATGACGGCGCCATCTACGGCTTCGGCTACCCCGCGCTCGGCGACGTTGACGCGATGCCGCAGGCGATCGAGCGCGGCGCCCATATGGTTGGATCGCATTTCGTCGGGATTGCCGACCCGCGGCCGCAGGCCCGGATTGGCATCGAGGACGCGTACGAACCAGCGGTCAAGCGCATGCATGGCGCAATCCGGCGGATCGCCCGCGCGGGTCCATTCGGGTTCGGGGAGTTGGGGTGACAGCGGGCGTCGCAGTGCGAGCGGATGCCGGCTTTCAAGCGGCCGGTTCTGCGAGTCATGGACGGCAAGCGCGCCGACCGCGTGATCGATCTCTTCGATAGGCACGAAGAGCGCAGCTGAAGCTTGGTTGAAGGCGTTTCGTGCCGCATCATCGCGCGACGGATTGCCGTCGATCGGAAGGTTGTGCGCAGCGTTGGTGCCGGCGCCTGGAAAGCCGAACCCCTTGACCGTCTCGGCGATCACATAGGGGATGGGCGCGGGATAGCTGTGGTCGGCATCGGCGGCGAAACGTCCGAGCCGCTCCTCGGCCGTGAGAATCGCCCAGACGAACGCGGCCGGATCACGGCCGTCGATCGCGAAGGGATCGAAGCCGTTGTGGCGAAGATGGGCCGCGAGCCAGTCGGTTCCGCCTTGCTGGGCAATCTGCGCGCGCTCCTCGATGCGACGTCCGTTGAGGATCATGATGGGGATCGCAAGGCCCGACTCCTCGGCGCGCCACCAGCGGGGCGTCCAGTCCGATCCGCGCTGCTCCTCGAAAGCGCCGTCGCTCAGGAAAGCGACGAGGCTCTCCCCGGGAAGCGGCATGTGCACATATTGTACCTCGGCGAAGCCGAGGTAGCCGCCCTCGGAGATCGCCCCGGCGGTGTGGGGACCGGCATGGCTGCCGAGCGGGACGGCCGCTCGGCCCTCCGCATCGATCGCGTAGGAATAGAAGTCGGCTGCGAGCTGGGACAGCCCCTTCTCGGTTCGGTCGTAGCGAGCCTTCTGCGTCAGCGAGACGTCGCCGGTCAGTGCGTTGACGGCTTCGATCGCAGCGACGCAATGACCTTGCCCCATCAGCCAGGAGCGGGTCTTGGCGGTGATCGTGTTGGCCGTGAGATACCCGACAAAAGCAGGAACCATGTTGAGCGAGCCACCGGTATGGCCCTCGGGCGTCGGCTTGAACGCATTCGCCGGTAGCGGCGCGCCCGAAAGATCGACCCGGAGGGCATAGGTCATGTGGACAACGGTCCACATTGCCGCGCAGGTCAGACGGTCGGCGGCGGCGAGTAGCCGGTAGAGCCTGTCGGGTACCATGTGTCCCGATTCTGCCAGTGCTGCAACACGCTCGACCGTCTCGGCGCTGTGCTTAATGGGCCCGTAGCCCTTCTGCCAGATCGCGAACGCGTCCAATGTCGTTTTACTCATGTTGCACTATGACCTTTTCCTTGTCGTGGGATCGGCGTCCGCGTCCGACTGACGCTGCTTGTCCATGGCGGAGGATCGCTGGCCGGAAAGGAGTCGACGCCTGCGCGCTCGACTTCGTCGACCGGTTCGGGCGGCCGCCTGTGGCGGACGATATCCTGCGGGACATTCTGGGGGGCCGAGAGGGTGACGGCGATCAGAGGTGCGAGATGGATGGCGTTGCTCGCATGTAGGACAGAATCGCTCGAAACGATCCTGTCGGCGACGATCAACAATCGTTCGTAAGAACCCTCGGCGAAGAGGCCATGGATGACTGCGCAGATGGGCCGCGCGAATCCCTGGAGCGGGAGCTTACAGGCGGCTTCAACTAGCGTGTCGCCGGACGACGCGATGTCGTCGACGAGGACCGGCCGGAGGCCGCTCCATTGCGAGAGGTCGGGGAGTTCGACGTCGACGCTGCGGTCACCGTGCCTGGTCTTGCGTAGAACGGCATGGGGTGCGCCGATGCGCGCTGCAATGGCCGAGACCCACTGCTCGCTTTCCTCGTCCGGCCCGATGATGAGTGGCTTCTCCACCTCGGCCGCGATCCAGTCGGCGAGAAGCGGCGCGGCATGAAGCGTCTCTGCGGGGATCGAGTAGAGCGCAGAAAGAGCGGGATAGCGATGGAGGTGGGGGTCGACGGTCACCAGCCGGTTGAAGGTCGAGGACACGAGGCGGGCAAAGGTCTTTGAGGTCACCGCTTCGCCGGGCAGAAAGCAACGATCTTGTCGCATATAGGCGAGATAGGGCGCAACGAGCGTGACCTCGCGCGCGCCGAGCGACCGGGCCGCATCGGCCGCGAACACGAGACGCAGGAACCCATCGTCCGGCCGCGCCAAGGTGCAGACGAAATCGACGGGCCGGTCCGCGACATCGGACAGAATCCGGACATAGGTCTCGCCGTCAGGAAATCGCCGTGTATCGACGGTGCCGAGCTCCCATCCCCCAGCTTCGGTGAGATGGCGGGCGAAGGTTTCGCTTCCAGGCAAAGGAAGGATCAGGCGCATAGAACATGCTCCTCATTTCTTCCGGTAGAAACGCAGAAACTGCGCGTTGATGGCGACGATGACGGTGCTGGCCGACATGAACACGGCGGCGACGGCCGGGGTCATCAGGAAACCCGTTCCGAAGGTGATGCCCGCCGCCATCGGGATGGCAATTGCGTTGTAACCGGTCGCCCAGATCAGGTTCTGCACCATCTTGCGGTAGGTGGCGCGTGACAGGCCGAGGATCGCGGCCACATCGCGCGGATCGCTCCTGACCAGGACGACGTCGGCCGATTCCACGGCGACGTCGGTGCCAGCGCCGATGGCGATCCCGAGATCGGCCACGACCAGCGCTGGCGCGTCATTTACGCCGTCGCCAACCATGGCAACCTGCAGTCCGCGCGCCTGCAGTTCCTTGATCTTCTCGGACTTCTGGTCCGGTAGAACCTCGGCAAAATATTCAGCTATGCCCAGTTCGTCCGACACCGCTTGCGCAACCCCGTTAGCATCGCCGGTGAGCATCACGGAGTTGATCCCGAGCGCCTTCAATTCGGCAATGGCCTCCTTCGATTCCGGCCGGACGATGTCGGCCAGCGCGAACAGCGCGCGCGGCTCGCCGTCGCGGACGAGGACGACCACCGTCTTGCCCTGGGCCTCCAATTGCTTGAGCCGCTCATGGCCGATCGCCTTGCCCTGCCTTGCAAGGTGGCCGGGGCTCACGATACGGATATCGGCGTCGTCGACCTTTGCGACGATGCCCTCTCCGGTGATGTTGCTGACCTCGTTTGCCTTCGGGACGGTCAAGCTGCGATCCCTGGCCTTGGCGACGATGCCGTGGGCGATCGGATGCTCGGACTGGCTCTCGGCCGCTGCGGCCAAGGCGAGTTCCTCATTCTCGTCACCGACGGCGAGCAGCACGATGTCGCTCACGCCGAAGCGGCCCTCCGTCAGCGTTCCGGTCTTGTCGAAGACCACCGCGTTCAGATTGCGTGCGCGTTCAAAAGCTGCGCGGTCCCGGATCAGAAGTCCGTTTCCGGCGCTGAGCGAGGTGCTGACGGCGACGACGAGCGGAACGGCAAGCCCGAGCGCATGCGGACAGGCGACCACCATCACCGTCACCATGCGCTCGATCGCGAATTCAAACGGCGCGCCAAGAACGAGCCACCAGACGAAGAGCGTACCGAAGCCGACGGCGAGAGCGATATAGGTAAGCCATGAAGCAGCGCGGTTGGCGATGTCCTGCGTCCTGGATCGCGTCGCCTGCGCCTTCTTCACGAGGTCGATGACTTGCGCGAGATAGGTGGCATCGCCGGTGGCCGTCACCTCGATGGTCACGGCGTTGGCGCCGTTGATCGCGCCGCCGATGGCGGTGGCGCCCACCGTCTTCGAGACCGGGCGGGATTCGCCGGTCAGCATCGCTTCGTTGAAGCCGGACGACCCCTCGATGATCTTCCCGTCCACGGGTACCTTGGTGCCCGGGCGAACGAGAACCCGATCCCCCGGCTGCAATGCGGAGATGGGAACCTCTTGCATCGAGCCATCGGCGCCGATCTTGGTTGCGCTGTCGGGCAGCAGCCGGACCAACTCCTCGAGCGCGCGCGACGCGCCCATCACGGAGCGCATCTCGACCCAGTGGCCGAGAAGCATGATCGCGACCAGAGTCACGAGCTCCCAATAGAATGGCTCTCCCGAAAGACCGAACGTGGTGGCGGCCGAGAAGAAGTAGGCGGCCGAAATCGCCAGCGCGATCAGGGTCATCATTCCGGGCTGCGCTTTGCGCAGCTCGGATGTGAAGCCGGTGAGGAATGGCCAGCCGCCATAGATGTAGACGACCGTCGAAAGACTGAAGAGCACGAGCCCGTCACCAGGAAACGCCAATGTCTCGGCTAGGCCGAGCCAGTGCTGGATCATTGGCGAGAGGAGAAGAACGGGTGGTGTAAGAGCCAGCGTGACCCAGAAGCGGCGCCGAAAGTCGGCGACCATCGCACCATGGTCGTGGCCGCCGTGCCCAGCATGTTCGGAATGGCTGGAACCGGCTGCCGCCACGATCTTGGGATCGGTGTGATGATCGTCCTGCCGCCGGCCGCCAGCGTGATCGGCATAGCCGCTGTGATCGTGGGCATGTGGCCGGTTGAAGGTCATTCTACGCGATCCTTCTGTTTGTCATGGCCTTCGGGAGACCATGGCGCCTTGCGGAATGCTCAACGAAGTCCAGCCTGCGTGCCAGCAACGTGAGCACCATTTCGTGCCGAACCTGCTTGATCGCCGGTTCCCCGAGGTATGTCTTTGATTGAGGTTAAGTTCGTCGATGGGCCAGACATCTATCTCGGCCTCGTGCTCCGACGGCCGAGCCCGCGTGGCTTGACGCGCTGGACCATGAGAGGCTCGCGCGGCACCGCCTGGTAAACTGATTTGTTCAAGTCTTATTCAAACAGCCCTTCGCTATTTCGCCGTACGAATACCGACGATCATTCGACGAAGGACCTCATCACGGCGGACAAGATGGTGCCAGAGTGCTGCGACGGCGTGAACGACCGCGATGGTGAGCAGTGACCACGTTAGCAACCGGTGGATTGGGGCAAAGGCAGCGCTGTTCACATACATGGCGCCCGTGCCAGTAATGGGCAGCGCGAAGAGCAGGCCGTACAGCAGCGCGTGACTAACCGCTGCCCCCCATCGAGTGATCTGCGAGGAAGCCGCAGGCAGCGACGGGACACCGTGGAGATATCTGAGGCCGATGCGGGTCACTGCGAAGGCCAGGATAAGCCAGCCACTCCAGGCGTGCACGCGATGCAGGAAGAGGTCGAACGGAGCCGGCTGCATGAAGGCATGCGTCATATGGGTGCGAGCAATGGCCCACGATGTAGGAACCTGTGCCAAGCACAGGAGGACCACACCCCAATGCAGGACCCGCTGGAGCACGGAATAGCCCGACGCAGAGCGTGCGATCAGGACCACGCTGGTTAGCTGGCCTGTCTTCCGAACGCTCCCCGATTGTTCGTCCATGCCTGTGCGCTCAGTTCGTAATCAGGCTGGTGCCGCGGAAGCGCATGAACAGGCTTGGTGTTTCGGAACCAAAAGCCATCACGTCGTAGATCTCGGGTTCCATTCCGGCGACGTCCATGCCGGGCGATCCCACTGGCATGCCGGCAACAGCGATGCCGCGTACGGACGGACGGACGGCCAAGAGCCGGGCCAAAGCTGCGGCTGGAACATGGCCTTCGAGAAGGAAGTTTTCGACCTCGGCCGTGTGGCAGGACCAAAGCGCCGAAGGGATCCCGAAGCGAACTTTGATTGTGTTCATCCTTGGCTCCTCGACGATCTTCGTGGGAAAGCTGGCCCTCGCAATGTGGTCGGCCCAGGCGCTGCAGCAGTTGCAGGACGGATCCTTGTAGACCGTGACCAACGGTTGGCTGGCGGCCCTGGCCGTCGGTGTAAGCAGCGTCACGCCTGCAAGCAGGAGCATGCGTCTTCGATGCATGTTCATCGCGTTGATCCTCCAGTCGATGGGGAGCGCCGCAGCGCTCCCCCGAGACAACGGGAAATGTCACTTCACCTTTTCGATCTTCGTGACCGTGAGGCGGCCATTGACCCGATCCGCCTCGAACTTGACCTTATCGCCGATTTTGACGGCCTTGAGCATTGCCGGGTCGGCGACGGCAAAGACCATCGTCATCCCATCCATGTCGAGGTTTTTGATCGGTCCGTGCTTAAGCGTGACCTTACTCTGTGCTTCGTCGATCTTGGTGATCTGCCCATCGACGGGTGCAGTTTGTGCCAAGGCGGCAGTCGACAATGCCGCGATTACTGCGGCCATCACGAATTTGCGCATCACTGTGTTCCTTCGCTTCAGCTCGGTCACTTGACGATGATTTTGCCGAACATGCCGGCTTCCCGGTGGCCTGGGATCAGGCAGGAAAAGTCAAACTCACCAGCCTTGGTGAATTTCCATACGATTTCTCCGGTTTTCTTCGGCGCAAGACGCTTGGCGTTGGGATCGTCGTGCTCCATGTCAGGGTTCTTCGCCATCTCCACCGCATGCTTCATGTTCTCTTCCAGCGTCGCGAGGACAACTTCGTGGTCCATCTCGCCATTGTTGCGGAGCATGAACTTGACCTGCTCCCCTTTGCGGATTTCGAGACGGCTCGGGACGAATTCCATCTTTCCGTCCGTCTCGCGCATGGTGACCTGGATGACACGTCCGGGTTTGGCCGGATCGCCGGGTACCCCATAGGCGCGTTCATCACCATGAGAGTGGCCGGCGTCCGCCAGAGCGGCGGTCGACAGCGACAGGGTCGCGAGAGCGGTGAGCAAAATTCTTGTCGGCATACAGGTTCCTTTCAATGATTGTCGTGAGGGGATTTAGCGCCGGGTTTCACCACGTTGAACTCGGCAGTCCTGGTCTTGTCGAACGCCGGCGACGGTGCCCGTTCGGCCTTTTTCGGCTCGCCCTTCCACTCGAAGGCAACCGTTCCTTCCGGGTGCTTGAACCAGCCCGGATCCTTGTAGTCGTTGGCGGCGAGGCCCTCGCGCACCTTCACGACCGAGAACATGCCGCCCATCTCGACCGCGCCGAACTGAGCGAAGCCCGTCATCATCGGCAGGGTATTGTCGGGTAGCGGCATCTCCATCTCACCCATGTCAGCCATGCCGGCCGAGCCCATCGGCATATAGTCGGGCACGAGCTTGCGGACCTTCTTGGCGAACTCTTTCTTGTCGACGCCAATGAAGTTGCGCACATCGTGGCCCATGGCGTTCATGGTGTGATGCGACTTGTGGCAGTGGATCGCCCAGTCGCCAGGTGCGTCTGCAACGAAGTCGAAAGCGCGCATCTGGCCGACAGCGCAGTCGATCGTAACTTCGGGCCACGCCGCCCCCTCCGGCACCCAGCCGCCATCGGTGCAAGACACCTTGAAGTCGTAGCCGTGCATATGGATGGGGTGGTTGGTCATCGTCAGGTTGCCGAAGCGGATGCGAACTTTGTCCCCTTTGCCGGCAACGATGTGATCGATGCCCGGAAAGACCCGGCTGTTCCAGGTCCACATGTTGAAGTCGGTCATCTCCGCGACCTTCGGCAAATAGGAGCCGGGATCGATGTCATAGGCCGCCATCAGGAAAACGAAGTCGCGGTCGACCCGGCGGAAAGCCGGATCCTTCGGATGCACCACGAAGAAGCCCATCATGCCCATGGCCATCTGGACCATTTCATCGGCGTGCGGGTGATACATGAAGGTGCCGCTCTTCTGCAGCTGGAACTCGTAGACGAAGGTTTTGCCCGGCTTGATGTGCGGCTGGGTAAGCCCGCCAACACCGTCCATGCCGCATGGCAACAACTGACCGTGCCAATGGATGGTGGTGTGCTCTGGCAGCTTGTTGGTGACAAAAATCCGGACCTTGTCGCCTTCGACGGCCTCGATGGTTGGTCCCGGCGATTGACCGTTGTATCCCCATAGATGGCCGACCATCCCAGGGGCAAACTCGCGTACCACCGGCTCGGCGACGAGATGAAACTCCTTCCAGTCACCGTTCATCCGCCATGGCAACGTCCAGCCGTTGAGGGTAACGACCGGCTGGTAATCTGGGCCACTCGTTGGGACGAGAGGCGGTTGCATGGTCGCTTCTTTCATGGTCGCAGCCTCGGGGATCGAGGCCGCCTGGACGCGGCCGGAGACCGCGCCCGCGCTGATCAGCGCCGCCGCACCGGTGGCACCGAGGAAATTGCGACGGGAGACCGTCATGATGTTCACCTTTCTCGGATCAGTGCCCGCCGCCTTCGGCGGCCGAAGCGACAACAGGGCCTTCGCCGGCGGAGCCGGACGAGCCGCCTCCACCGATGATCGCGGTCTGGAAGTCGACGGTTGCGATGAAAAAGTCGCGCTTGGCGGCAATCGCCGCGACATTGCTGTTGATGCTCTCTTGCGCCGTCGTCAGAAGTTCGAAGACATCAATCAACATGCCGTTGTATTCGAGCAGCGCCTGCTCATTGATCGTCCGTCGCAGCGGCAGGATGCTGTTCTGATACTGGCGAGCTATGTCATAGCTGCCGCGATAGGTCAGATACGCCGCTCGGGCTTCGGAGCGAACATTGATCGCCTTCTCCAAAAGCCGATTGACGGCCTCCATGTAGGTCTCGCGCGAACGGCGAACATTGACTTCGCCGCCGTCAAAGATCGGGATCTGGATTTCGAGCTCGAAGCCGCTTGGCGAGGCGCTTTCACGCACTCCGTCTTCGCTCACCCGTTGATAGTTGCCACGCCAGCCACCATCGAGCATCGACACAAAACGGGTCGCCTCGGTGAGACCGAGGGTCTTCGCCATCGCATCGAGCTCCAGCCGCGCCGCGATCAGATCCACCCGCTTTCGAACGGCATCGACCTCAACCTGTTGCGCCGTCTGGATGCGAGGCATGCTCGGGAGTTGTCCGGGCAACTTGTACTCGATATCGGCACCCCACAGGCCGAGCATCCGGGTCAGCGCTTCGCGGTCGGTGCCCGCATTCATACGCGCTTGGGCGAGCTCATTGGATACTTCGGCGTAGAAGGCTCCGGCTCGCGCCTGATCGAGCTTCTTGGCTGCGCCGGTCTCGCCAAGCTTGCGCGTGAGGTCGGCAGCGGCATCCGCCGAAATCCTCGCCTGCTCGAGGAATGAAACGGTCTGCCGCGCTGCGACTGCGCGATAATAGGCGCGCCGCGTGTCCGCAGCGGTGCGGAATGTGGCTTCGATCGCCTTCTGGCGGGCGACTTCGAACTGTGTCTTCGCGATCTCGCTGCGTGCCGGAAGCGTGAGGAGCGCCAGGATATTGGCAATGACGCGTCGCTCGATCTCTAGTTCGCCGCCAGTCGCCAGGCGCTCGACGCCGATGACTGGGTTTGGCGGCAAGCTGGCCTCGACGAAGGCTGCCTCGGAAATCCCGAGGGCGTTGTATTCCGCCTGAAGACCTCGGTTATTGACGAGCGCAAGCTGTACGGCCCCGTCGGCAGTCAAGGGGCGGGTCAAGAGTGCCTTAACGCGGCCTTCAACTACCGCGGAATCGGCCGGAGAGGCGATCTTTACCGTCTGCATGCCGATCGCAGTACCGACCTGGCTTGAGACTGGGCCCATGCCGCCATCTGGCGTGAACGTCGCGCAGCCACCCAGCGCCGCAGCGATGGCACCAATCACGACGAACCGCTTCCAGGGCCATGCGGGAAATTCCTTCCGCATGGTATCGATCTGAAGCGCCATCACTCGCCTCCCGTTTTGGGAGCGACACGCTCGTTGCGCTCGGTCCAGGGCTTCGGGTCGACAGGTCGGTAATCGACAGTCCCTGCGGTAACGGGGACATAGCGAAGGGTGGGTACCGGCGAGCCCGCGTCGGACGGATTGGCGGCCGACTCGATGGCGGGCGGTCCGGAACACGCGGACAGGATGACGGCGGCGGCCATCAGCAAAACAGGCTTCATGAAAATCCTCGGAATTGACCAAGCCAGCCGGAGCGGCGGAGCCGCGCGGCGTCAAATCGGCGACCTTAAGCGGCTGCGGGGAGCGCAGCGGCGAAGGTGTCAGCAGATTCCCGGGTGCGGAACGGCGACGGATTTAATCCGTTGGCGGCCGGAGATCGCGAAGGGAGTTAGCCGACGACTAGGCGTCGGCAGATCTCGGCGGGCGCTTAAAGCGCACGACTGAAGCTTCCTTTACGCCGACTTCCAGAGGCGGGTGCTCGATGGCACGCGCTAAGGCGATGACAGTCGCAACGTAATGGCTAGCCAGCATTGCGGTATGGCAGGCTGCTGCGCAGCAGGAGTTCGTTGCTCCGCTCTCCTGCGGCTCGGATTTGCACTCAATCCCGCTGGAGGCATCGCATGCTGCGTGATGTGCGCTCGATGAATGCTGATGCGCGGTGCCCACGGCTGTCTGATCGCCCGGCTCCGTTGCCGCTAATCCGACTGTGGAATGATGCCCATTTCCTGACATCCCACCGATTACGACGCTGGCCACACTCCAGCCTACGCTCGACACCGAAAAGGCGAGCGCAGTCAGTAGTATAATGATATGGCGCAACCGTCGAAGCATGGTGATCCAGGGATAGGTGACTCGGCGGGGATGTCAAGGCACGTGGACGGCATAAAGAACGACCACGCGAATGTGCCGCTAGAATGCAACGGCGTGATGGGGGATTCGGCACGCGTATCATGGCGGTCCGTGAGCCGCACATCGCGCCCGTTCATTCACACATGGTCACAAGCTAGTCATTTCCGAGGTGGACTTTTCCACCTCGCGCTTTCGCTTTTTTCTGAATGTTAGATCGGCACGATTGAAGCACATACGAATAAGAGTCATGTACTCAAAGACTATAACTACGGCTATGGCGTTATTCGGACACGATGTCCGACCCGATTCTGGCAGAATATTGCTCACCTAGTCTGAGCGCCCAATTGCGAGCCCAGCACGAATTTCGTGATATGAACCGGGCCCCTTTCCGACGGGGCCGATACGGCCAACAATAACTCCTATCCTTCAGGATCGCAAATCGGCTCCGATTCTTCGAAGCCGTAATTTCGATCGGATCGACGACATCCATATGTCATCATGGATTGAGACCGCGCCGGTTTGATGGGCGCGGTTCCGGTTCAATCTACCATATGGGCGACAAAGCGCGGCAAGCTCGGGATGCGGATGCTTCGCCCATTGCGCACCAAAATCCCGGTCCGCGCGAGTTTCGCCAGTTCCTTCGTCACTGCCTCACGCTGCGTGGCGATTCGGAGCGCCAATTCCTCGTGAGTCGGCATCCAGTTGATGACCAACGTGCCGTCTGGCTCGGTCATGGCCATGCGCAGCAACTCAGTCTTCAAGCGATCCCGCATCGGCAGACTCACCTGGTCGACCAGCCGCTGATGTAGGCGGCACAGGCGCCGACACATCGAATGCATCACTGCCATTGAGAAATCCGTGTGGATCGTCAGGGCGTTTAGAAAAAGTCGTTGATCAATCGCCCAGGTCTGCGAATCCTCGGACGCTCGGAGGAGCAGCGGTGACTCGTCGTGCCCGAATGCAGCGGACTCGCCGACAATCTCGCCAGGCTCAAGATCGGTCATGAACACGTCGACCCCCCTCTTTGTCGACGCATAAACCGTCAAGCGACCTGTGATGAGGATCAGGACAGGCGGCATCGCGGCGGCGGAAACCTCTAGGTCTTTAGCTTTCGGTATTCTTAGACGCCTTGCCGGAAGGTCCGTGGCGCGACTCTCAAGGAGATCGAGCAGCGAGCTTTGCTCGCGTCCGTTGGTGCGAAGGGAAATCGGAGAATGATAGTCCATGTGAACGCCATGTCGCCGGTGCTCGCGCCACAGCCGGTCGTGCCGACCTGGCGTGCGCAGCAGCCAAAGTTTGCCGATTTGTAAGCGGATTGGGACGGCGCAGCCGACGCAGACAGGCCGTCAAAGAAGTGGATGACAGCCAAAATCCTCACACCGGGTGGGGCCGCCATCCCTCTGCGATCAGGCAGTACGGGGCGGTCGCTCCAGACGTTCGCGAATACGTCCGTCAGCGACAGCATCCCGGAGGCGAGGCATAAGTCGCACGCTGCTATCGATCGTGGCGCTGCTGGCCGAGAGGCGGGGCAGGATCAGGAAGCAAGTCGCAAGAGAGCAATCGGATGGCACTCGTTCATGATCGGTCGATGAACCGCAGTCGCGGGTGGAACCATCGACACAGACAGTCACCCCGAGATCGGAAGCAAGAGACGCGGTCTGTCCAACTCCTGGCGCCGCAGTTTCGAACGCGTTGCGGTCATGTGGTGCCACGCCCGTGATCACCAGCACGATAACAAACAAGGCGCGGATCGTGCGAGCCATCATTGGTTTATGCCTACCCGAACGTACCTTGGCCCTGCGGACTTCGACCGAATCGCAAAGGGACAGTATCGTCCGAATTGCGACGTGATGGAGGTGTCAACCTGCCTTAATCGCCGCATCTTTGATGCCCGGGCAATGCGGCCATATCACGATCCCGTTGCTCTCGTATCTCGGCACACTCGAACGATGGCCGACAGGGTCGAATATCAACGCACTGGTCGAGTCGCAACACGGCATGGCTTGACGAGGTGCTCGACAGTGCCCCGTGTCCATTGCGAATTGAGACCGCCCCCCCCCGCGTCTTTGTGGTAACCTAGGCACTACTGAATTCGTAGACGGAGAGAGACAATCGGGCTGTCCTTTATTTGCTTTGCAGTCTTGCATCGCGGCAAGGGTGGGTATGTTGGAGAGCTGGAGAAGAAGAAATTAGATAATATGCCTTGAAACAGAGAATGGTGGGCAATACCCACCATGGAGGAAACGATGAGACACGCTCGCTTTGGCGTCTTCGCGGGTATCGCCACGCTTGCTTTCATTATCCCGGCCAGCCAAGCTGCTGCACGCTCACCAGCGAGCGCGGTCGGCATCGCCGAAATCACGCGAACCGTGCAGGGCAAGACCTGCACGACAAAAGCTGGGGCTAAGTTCTCCTTCGGCGCTAAGGGTCAATATACCTATGATGGCCTCTGGAAGAGCGATGGTCACTACCGGATAGGCTCCGGTTTCATCACCGTCACGCTGCACAGCGGTCTTGAGAGGTCGTTTGCGGTTACGAAGAGGTCGGGCTCCTTCTATCTGGAGGACACGGCTCTCTCTTGTGCAGACGACGCTGCGGTGATCGGCTGACATTAACATAGCCGCCATTTATTCTTCGGATGATAGGCCGAGCGCGCCTTGCCCTGCGCGACGTTCGGAGCGGAGACCACGGCTTCGGCTTGTTTTAGGCACAGTTCGGCGCAATGCTGCCTGTTATGAGGTGTTGGTCGCTCCGACGGGTTCTCGTTCTGCTTCTCGCGGTTCTCATAACCGCGGGGATGAACCTGTCTATGGCTCACGCGAGCGACGTGACCGCCAAGAAGGTGGTGACGGCTGACGTGGGTGTTTCCGCGTATGATGGCTGTCAGGGCTGTCCCAATGGCGGTGATCATGGCGTGAACGGAGCGGCTTGCGCAGCGCTTTGCGCCACTCCTGTCCTGGCGGTGCTGCCTCAGGAGGCGCTGGCGCTGGACCTCCAGCGGACGGTCTCCTTTGCAGGGCATAGCCCGCTGCTCCACGGCATGGCCATGCCACCCGACCCTTACCCTCCCAGGCTCATCTAAATCGGCTGACGCCATCGCCGTCGCATTGAGCGACTGAGCTAGGCGATGGAGCGTGTCCACTCGCGCGCGAGCAGAGCCAATGAGTGGCTAAACGTGGCGCGCGGGGAAACTGCACGCGTGACGTTGAGCCAAGACAGGCTTGGCCGCGCATGTACCACTGCCACATCCGCGAACACGAGCAACTCGGCATGATGGGTCGATACGTGGCGGCCGAACCGGCAGACACGCGGCGACCGCTGGAATGTCCAAAGTTGGCCTTTGAAATTGCTGGGACATCCGAAAGAAGGACCGGCGATCAATCGGCCCGCGTTCAACAACTGCAGTCCTTGCTAATTTCATCAACAGATCGCACAAACATGACAGATAAATCTTTCGCAAAAATCTTTCCCATCCGAAAGCAATCTAGGTCACAACTTAGTTCGATCCTGATATTGGCCGTGTTTTCATTCGCGCTGGCCGCATGTTCTAGCGTTGATATTGATGACCGACATCTCCAGCCGCTGACGGCGAAGCTGGTCGCCCAGATGAATGAGAAAGGCATGACGCCGTCGGATCCGATCCTGATTAGAATCTACAAGCGCGAGAGCGAACTCGAGATTTGGAAACGCGATCGCAGCGGCCAGTACGCCCTTTTGAAGACTTATCCGATGTGCCGCTGGTCAGGAAGGCTTGGCCCCAAGAAACGAGAAGGAGACCGACAGGCGCCAGAGGGTTTCTACACGGTCACTCCGGCCCAAATGAACCCGCAATCACAATACTATTTGTCTTTCAATCTTGGGTACCCCAACGAGCTCGAGAAAGCTCTGGGCTACCAGGGATCTGCTCTTATGGTACATGGGGCTTGCACCTCGTCCGGTTGCTTCGCGCTCACCGACAACGGCGTTGGAGAGATCTATGCCCTTGCTCGGGAAGCGTTTAGTGCCGGACAGACGAGTTTCCAGGTCCAAGCTCTTCCGTTTCGGATGACACCACAAAACCTTGCTTTGTTTCGCAATGACCCCAACTTTCAATTTTGGCTCAATTTGAAAGAGGGGGCCGATCAGTTCGATGTGACCAGGCAGCCCCCTACGATTGCTGCATGTGGGCGTCGCTACGTGTTTGGCGCCAGGACTAAGGATCCTTCGTCGGCATTCGATCCGTTGGCACCATGTCCGGCGTATGAGGTCGAGCCATCGCTGAACTCGCTCGTTGCCGAAAAGCGGACGCGCGATGACGAGCGAGTGGCACAGATAGCCGCAGCAAGTCCCCCGGTGCCGATGAGCTACGCTGACGGCGGGATGCACACGAGCTTTCGCAAAATGCTGAAAGACATTGGTCCAGATCGTTTCTCGAAGATGACGTCGCGAAATGCGGAAGTGAGCCGTCCTGATGCGGCACTCGCAGATCCTTATATGCCGGGCCAAGCGGATTTAGCTGAGGCAACAGGCTCGATCACGCGCCACTAGCAAATCACACGCGAATCTACGCGGCTCGCCTCTCGTCCGTGCACCACCATGGCGTTTGATAAATCGGTGCGGCCGCTATCGGGCCGGAACGAAAGGCCTAGGAACGCAGCACCAAGACATATGAGTCACTTTGCCGCAGTCTGAAGGTAGTGAGAGACGGCTCGCATCAGCTCAATCATCGACATCGCTCATCTGCGATGTCGAGAGTCGAACCAAACGGCAGGCGAAATGCCAACCAGCGAAAGTCCGCGCGTGTCCCCGGCGGCTTTCCAGCATGTCCGGGCTGTGGCATCCTTAGCACCATGAAGCTTAGCATCTGGCTCTGGAGGTTGCTCCCGATCCTCGCGATCGTGGGGCTGGTTGCCGGTCCGTTAACCACACCGGTGAGCGCGGCCGCGATGGCGGCCGTCTCCGATATGGCCACGGCGGCTATGCCGGACGACATGCCGTGCTGCCCGGATAAGCCGGCCGTTCCGGATTGTCAGAAGATCTGCCCATTGATGGCGACATGCATGGCCAAGTGCTTCTCGGTCGGACCGACGTTCTCAAGCGTGGCCTTCGTGCTACGGGCGGAAGGCGATGCCATTCGCCCTGGCAGTGATGCCATGGGCAATGCGCGCTCGATAGAGCCTCCGGCCCGACCTCCGCGAACCTAGGACATCGCCGGCGTTTCGACGCCGGCTCGTGCCGCCCCGGCGAGCCGCGGGCGGGCGAGAGTGCGTGGCCATGAGCCATGCAACGCCGGGCCATGTGCACGGCGCTCCGATGTACTTGGGATTTTAGATAATGACGACTTTCAATACGAAGCACGCTGCTACGGCGGCGCTTGCGGCCGCGCTGTCCATGGCGGTTCTCTCGACGGCGCACGCCGACATCGCCAATTACGAGTTCCGGCTCGTCCAAAGCGACATCAAGCAAGGCAATGCCGCCATTGTCGCCGTCCGGCTCGTCGACAAGCGCTCCGGCAATGTGGTGCCGGATGCGGTGATCTTCGCCACCCGCATCGACATGGCACCCGACGGCATGCCGACCATGGCGGCTCCGATCGAGGCGCTGCCGTCGACCGAGCCGGGCGTCTACCGCTTCAAGGCCAATCTGATGATGGCGGGCGGCTGGCAGTTGTCGCTCGGCGCCAAGATCCAGGGTGAGACCGGCACGATCGAGAACAAGCTGGTTCTGAAGGCCGTACCGTGAAACGGATCGCCCTCACGGGCCTCGCCCTCGCCGCCATATTGGCGGCGGGGGTTGGAGGCTATCAGGCCGGTGTTCGGGGTATTCCCGCGCCCGGCCTTCGCGAATTGCTCGATGCCTTGGGCATTCCCGCGGTGGCAGAACCGGCCGGCACCGGGGCCGTGATCTATTATCAGGACCCCGACGGCAAGCCCGCCTATTCGGCGAGTCCGCGCCAGACCGGGGACGGCCGGGACTTCCGCGCCGTTCGCGCTGGCGAGGATGTCAGCTTCGAGGACAAGCCAGCGGCCACGGCGGTGGCGGCGGCGACCGCCAATGGCGGGGCCAGGCGCGTCCTCTACTACCGCAATCCGATGGGTCTGCCGGATACCTCGCCGGTGCCGAAGAAGGACTCGATGGGGATGGATTACATCCCTGTCCATGAGGGCGAGGACGACGACGGCGCGGTCGTCAAGGTCTCGCTCGGCAAGCTGCAGCGGACCGGTGTGCGTTCGGAGCTGGTTGCGCGGCGTGTCGTCGGCCGACTGGTGCGCGTGCCGGGAACCGTCCAGCTCGACGAGCGGCGCATCTCCGTGGTGGCGACCCGGAGCGATGCTTTCATCAACGAGGTGGCGAACGTTACCACGGGCGACCGGGTGACGAAGGGCCAGATGCTGCTCCGGCTCTATGCACCGGAGATCGCCACCGCCGGCGCCCAGCTCCTCACTGATCTCAATAGCGGCGGCCGGGACAGCGCGCTCGGAGGCGCCCGCCAGCGCCTGGAGAATCTCGGCCTGCCGCCGGAGGCGATCGCCGAGATCGAGCGCACCCGCAAGGTGCCGCTGTCGATGATCTGGCGGGCGCCGAGTGATGGCGTCGTGCTCGAACGCAACGTCGTCGACGGCATGAAGGCGGCGCCGGGCGATGTGTTGTTCCGCCTTGCCGACATCTCGACCATCTGGGTGCTGGCGGATGTGCCGGAGTTCGATCTCAGCGCCGTCCGGCTCGGGGCGTCGGTGACGATAAGGGTGCGAAGCCTGCCGGGACGCAGCCTCAGCGGCCGGGTGTCGCTGATCTATCCGCAGGTCGGCGAAGCGACGCGAGCGACGCGGGTGCGGATCGAGATCGCCAACCCGGACGGCGCCCTGCTGCCCAACATGTATGCCGAGGTGGAGATCGGCACTGGCGCTGTCGCTCCGGTCACTGCCGTGCCGGACGACGCCGTCATCGACACCGGCACGCGGCAAGTGGTGATCCTCGACCGGGGCGAAGGCCGTTTCGAGCCGCGCGAGGTGAAGATCGGCCTGCGCGGCGACGGCTTCACCGAAATCCGCGAAGGGATCACCGAGGGCGACCGCGTCGTCGTCGCGGCGAACTTCCTGATCGACGCCGAGAGCAATCTGAAAGCCGCTCTGCGTGGCCTGACACCTCAGGAGGCACAGCCATGATCGCCCGCCTCATCGGCTGGTCCGCCCGCAACCTCGTGCTGGTCTTTGTCGGTACGCTCTTCGCCGTCGCGGCCGGGCTTTATGCGCTGAAGACGCTGCCGCTCGACGCCATCCCCGACCTCTCGGACGTGCAGGTGATCGTCTACACCGATTATCCCGGCCAGGCGCCGCAGGTGGTCGAGGACCAGGTCACCTATCCGCTCACGACGTCCATGCTGACGGTGCCGAAATCGAAGGTGGTGCGCGGCTTCTCCTTCTTCGGCGTCTCCTTCGTCTATGTGATCTTCGAGGACGGCACCGATCCCTATTGGGCGCGCTCGCGCGTGCTGGAATATCTCAACGCCGCCGCGCAGCGCCTGCCGGTGGGGGTGACGCCAACCCTCGGGCCGGATGCGACCGGTGTCGGCTGGGTTTACCAATACGCCGTCGTCGCCAAGGAGATGACGCTTGCCGAGCTGCGCTCGCTGCAGGACTGGGTGGTCCGCTTCGGTGCCTCCAAGGCGGAGGGCGTCGCCGAGGTCGCCAGCGTCGGCGGCTTCGTCAAGCAATATTCGATCGTGGTCGATCCGAACCGGCTGCGGGCGCTGGACATCCCGCTCGACAAGGTGCGCGACGCCGTAAAGGCGAGCAACACCGATGTCGGCGGGCGCACCGTCGAGCTCTCCGAGTTCGAGTTCATGGTGCGCGGCCGCGGCTATCTCCGCGGCGTCGCCGACATCGAGAATGTGGTGCTGAAGACCGATGGCGGCGTGCCATTGCGGGTGAAGGATGTCGCCCACGTCGAGGTCGGGCCGGATGAGCGGCGTGGCATCACCGAGCTCAATGGCGAAGGCGAGGTGGCGAGCGGCATCGTGCTGCAGCGCTTTGGCGCCAATGCGCTGACCGTGATCGAGAACGTCAAGGCGCGGCTCGGCGAGATCGCCTCCAGCCTGCCGAAAGGCGCCGAGATCATCCCGGTCTATGACCGCTCCGGATTGATCGACCGCGCGATCGAGACGCTGAAGGGCACGCTGGTCGAGGAGAGCATCATCGTCGCGCTGGTCTGCGTGGTGTTCCTGCTGCATCTGCGCAGCGCGCTGGTCGCCATATTGATGCTGCCGGTCGGCATCCTGATGGCGTTCGCGGCGATGAAGGCGATCGGGCTCGGCTCCAACATCATGAGTCTGGGCGGCATCGCCATCGCGGTGGGCGCCATGATCGACGCCGCCATCGTGATGATCGAGAACGCCCACAAGCATCTGGAGCGTGCACCGCCGGACAAACCGCGCATCGAGATCCTGATCGAGGCGGCAAGCGAGGTGGGACCGGCGCTGTTTTTCAGCCTGCTGGTCATCACCGTCTCCTTCCTGCCGATCTTCACCCTGGAATCGCAGGAAGGCCGGATGTTCGGTCCGCTCGCCTTCACCAAGACCTTCGCCATGGCGGCATCGGCGCTGCTGTCGGTGACGCTGGTGCCGGCGCTCATGGTGGTGTTCGTGCGCGGGCGGATCGTCCCGGAGCACAGGAACCCGATCAACCGGTTCCTGATCTGGGTCTACCGCCCCGTCATAAGCGGCGTCCTGAAAGCGAAGACGCTCACCATCCTCGTCGCGCTCCTCGTGCTCGGCGTCACCATCTGGCCGGCACGCCAGCTCGGTTCCGAGTTCATGCCGAGCCTGGACGAAGGCACGCTGATGTACATGCCGACCACCTTGCCGGGCATCTCCGTCACCAAGGCGGCCGAACTGCTCCAAGTGCAGGACCGCATCATCAAGAGCTTCCCGGAGGTGGCCTCGGTCTATGGCAAGGCGGGACGGGCGCTCACCGCCACCGATCCGGCGCCGACCGAGATGTTCGAGACCATCATCAATCTGAAGCCGAAGAGCGAGTGGCGGCCCGGCGTCACCATCGACAGCCTGAAGGCCGAGATGGACCAGGCGCTGCAATTCCCCGGTGTCTCCAATGCCTGGACCATGCCGATCCGCGCCCGCATCGACATGCTGGCGACCGGCATCCGCACCCCGGTCGGCGTCAAGGTGTTCGGCACCGACCTCGCCCGGATGGAGCAGACCGCCCGCTCGATCGAGCGGGTGCTGCGATCGGTGCCGGGCACGTCGAGCGCCTATGCCGAGCGGGTGATCGGCGGCTACTATCTCGACATCGTGCCGGATCGTGACGCGCTCGGCCGCTACGGCTTGGCCATCGGCGACGTCCAAAGCGTGATCGCGAGCGCGCTGGGCGCCGAGACGGTGACCACCACGGTCGAGGGCCGTGAGCGCTACGCCGTCACCATACGCTACCCTCGTGACTTCCGGAGCGATCCGCAGTCGATCGCCCGCGACGTGCAGGTGCCGCTGCCGGGCGGCGGAACGGTGCCGATCGGTGAAGTCGCCAAGGTCGAGCTCACCCGCGGCGCCACCTCGATCCGCACCGAGAACGGCCAGCTCGCGATCTATGTCTTCGTCGATATCGCCGGCCGCGATCTCGGTGGCTATGTTGCCGAGGCGCAAGCGGCGGTGGCGAATGAGGTGAAGCTGCCGCCAGGCACTTATGTCTCGTGGAGCGGCCAGTTCGAATATCTGCAGCGTGCCGAGGCGCGGTTGAAGATCGTCGTACCGGTGACGCTGCTCGTCATCTTCCTGCTGCTCTATCTCAACTTCCGGGCCTTGACGGAAACCCTCATCGTCATGCTGTCGCTACCCTTCGCACTGGTCGGCGGCATCTGGCTGATGTGGTGGCTCGGCTTCAACATGTCGGTCGCCGTGGCCGTCGGCTTCATTGCCCTCGCAGGTGTGGCTGCCGAGACCGGCGTTATCATGCTCATCTATCTTGAGCAGGCGATGGCGGAACTGAAGGCCGAGCGAGAGGCGGAAGGACGCCCCTTTACCCGGACCGACCTCTACCAGGCGATCATGCTCGGCGCCGTCGAGCGGGTGCGGCCGAAAATGATGACGGTCATCGCCATCACGGCCGGCCTCGTCCCGATCCTGTGGAGCACCGGCACCGGCTCGGAAGTGATGCAGCGCATCGCCGTGCCGATGATCGGCGGCATGGTCTCCTCGACCCTGCTGACCCTCGTCGTCATCCCGGCGATCTATGCGCTGGTCAAGGGCTGGCGGTTGCCGGCAACCGCGGCGGTATCCGATGCTGCGGTGAGGCCGGAACCTGTCGCCGGCCCGCTCGCCGCCGAATGAGACGTGGCGGCGGGCCCGGTGGTCCCGGTCCAAGTCCCTCGCAAAGGGACAAGTTCTTGTGACGAGAGGATGCCTCAGAGAGGCCATTGATGTGGGTCAAGGCGGAATGTGCGGAGGGTGCCTTCTTGAGGAGGCAGGGGACAAGCATGAGCGTCAGGTTTCAGACGATAGGACGGATGATGATGAGAGCGTTGCTGACCTTTCTGGTTGCAACGGCGCAGCTCGTTACACCTGTCGCCAGCGCGCAGGCCATGTCATGTCACGACCTTGTCCGCCACGAGCAAGCAACCGTGGTGGAAAGCGGCCAGATTCCGGCCGCCATCAGCGGCGATGGCCTCCAAGGTCATTCTCACGCTGCCGACCATGCGCTCTGTTGCAGCAGCGCATGCGCATCCTGTGTCGTGGCTCTTGCCGCGCCAGATGCGACTGTCCCGCAGCGCATCGTGCTCACGGCGCGTTACGCACAGCGTGACGAGATCGTCACCGGCCTGGCGTTTCCACCCACCCTCGGTCCTCCTCGAACCCGTTCCTGATCGGACCTGACCTGATGCTCCGCGGACATCGGGTCATTCAATGCGCATTCGCGTGATCAGTCAGCCGGCCTGCTACCGGCAAGGGAACAAGGACCCACACCATGAATCGTCGTCATTTTCTGAACCGGATGATGGCCGGAGCAGCCGCATTCGGCACCTCGGCTGCCTTTCATTCAGTCAACGCCTGGGCGCAGGCCGCACCTGACGCCGCTCGGCCCGCTGCAAACGCCGCGCCGCGCCCGCTCGGCGTGGTCAGTCGAACCATCGAGGTCAATGGCAAAACAGCGCGCGTATTCGGGCTTGCCCAGTCCGATGGCACATCGGGCCTGACCCTGGATGCCGGGAGCAGCTTCGACGTCGCGCTCTCCAACCGGATCGATGAGCCGACGCTCATCCATTGGCACGGACTGACACCGCCCTGGACAATGGACGGTGTGCCGGACAATCCTGCCGCGCTTCTGGGGCCCTCCGAAACGCGCCGCTACACCTTCCCAGTCGGCACCGGAGGCACGCACTGGATGCACGCTCATACGCTGCAGGAGCAAAATCTGCTGGCGGCGCCGCTGATCGTGCGGACAGCCGCCGACCGGCAGCGGGACGAGCAGGAGGTGGTGATCCTGCTGCACGACTTCTCGTTCACGCCTGCGGGAGAACTGCTCGCCAAACTCAAAGGTAGCCCCGCCGCCGGCGCCATGCCGCTGGATCACGGCGCGATGGCCCAGAGCGACGCGATGAACGGCATGGCCGGCATGATGGACTCCGGCGCGACGGGTCAGATGCACAGCATGCCGGGCATGGTGATGGATCTCAACGACATCGACTATGATGCCTACCTCGCCAATGACCGAACGCTGGGTGACCCCGAGGTCGTCGCCGTCGACAAGGGCGGCCGGGTGCGCCTGCGGATCATCAACGGCGCGACGGCGACCGCCTTCACCATCGATACCGGAAGCCTGGATGGGGAACTCATCGCGGTCGACGGTCAAGCCGTTCAGCCGGTCGCCGGCCGGTCCTTCCCCATTTCCATGGGCCAGCGCCTGGATATCCGGTTGGCGCTGCCGAAGGCGGGCGGATCCCATCCGATCCTCGCCCTTCGCGAGGGAGCCGCCGAACGAACGGGAATCATCCTGGCATCTGCTGGCGCGACGATCGCCAAGATTCCGGTACTCGGACAAGCCAAGGGACCGGTGCTCGGGCTCGACCTTGAGCAGAGGCTGCGCGCTGCCGAACCGCTCGCACAGCGTCCCGCCGACCGCCGCTTCGCGCTCACCCTCACCGGCAACATGGCGGACTATAGCTGGGGTATCGGAGGGGGCGACTCGCTGCGGATCAAGCGAGGAGAGCGCGTTGAGCTCGCATTGGCGAACATGTCGATGATGGCTCACCCGATGCATCTGCACGGCCACGCATTCCAAGTGGTCGGCATTAACGGCAAGACGCTCGCCGGCGCGCTGCGCGACACCATCCTCCTCCCGCCGATGACTCGCGTGACTATTACCTTCGATGCGGACAATCCGGGACGCTGGCCACTCCACTGCCACCACCTCTACCACATGGCGACCGGCATGATGTCGTTCGTTAGTTACGACGCGTGAATGGGGAGAGTGTCATGCAGCAACATGCCAATCATCTGCCATCCACGACGTATATCCGAGAACAACCGACCTCGGCGCAGAATCATCTACTCGCGTGCGTGATCGTGGATACGCCAAAGGAACGTGGCAATCGGCTTGGATCAGCGCGTTGGTCGACGACAGAAAGCTCCCCGCTGGCAGTCGTCGCTTCATCGCGGAGGCGGATCTCGAGCTGTCGGCCCGGGCTGCGGCTGGGGTCAAGGCGTGAGGGTGGTCCTCATAGCGATCGACGGAAAGGCGCGCGAACCTCTCATCATCGCTGATCGGATCAATGTGACGGCGCCCGTGGCGGTCCAGGCAGACAGCAGGCAGTCATTCGCATCACGAAGCTGACCGGTGACAACATCAAAGCGGCCATGGCCATGACGCTGCTATCCGTCAGCGTCATGGCCAACGCACTTGGGCCGCGTAGCGCCTCTCAGACTAAGGGCAGATCATGAATTGCTTCAGCGACGACACAAACTTGTCAGGTGCCCATTATCTCCACGGGGGCAAATCGGGTGATGCACGAAACCATCAGGATCGGCGAACTGGTCGGACGGATAGTCACGCGCATCGATGGCCAACTCAGCAGCATAGAACTTCGAAACCAATCGTTCCTGCGACGATCGATGCACTGAATCTGCGGCGGCGGCCGGGACAATTCGTCGGAGCTATTGTCCTCACCAGTATGCTGTCCATTGGAATCACGACCGACGGGATCGCGAGAGATGGCGACTTCCAGTCTGTTTTGCTTAAGGCTCGATGCCCGTCCGCGAAGGTCGAGACCCTATCGGATAGCAACGATACTGTTGTCTATCGCGCAAACTGCTTTTCAAGTTCACACAAGATAGTCACTGTGGTCTGCATCAAGGGGATTTGTTCCAACGCCAAGCGGTCATCTGACGACGCCGATGACCCTGGTTAGCACTCCTGATCAACGCAAAGCTGTTGAGTCACGTCATTATCAGGCAGATAAAGTTTGAGGCCGCAGCGCAAACAGCGAACTCGCCGTACAGGTGAGCTCGCTGTTGATTTCCGCAGAGAAGTGATGGAGTGGATGCCCCCTCCCGACGGCATCGAGTGTGCCAGAGTGATGTTTGCAACAACGTCACATTGAGGAGGTGGCATCCATGAATGAGGTTAGCATTATCGGCCTGGACCTCGCAAAACGGGTCTTCCAGCTTCACGGCGCGCATCCCGACGGGAGCGTGGCCTTTCGCCGGAAGCTTTCGCGCCATCATCTGCTGACATTCCTGTCCAACCAGCCCCGTTGTGTGGTGGCGATGGAAGCCTGCGCGACGGCTCACTATTGGGCCCGGGAGATTGGCGCGCTCGGTCATGAGGTCCGCCTCATTCCTCCGGCCTACGTCAAGCCTTTCGTCAAGCGCCAGAAGAACGACGCCGCCGATGCCGAAGCAATCGCGGAGGCGGCCAGCAGGCCAACGATGCGTTTCGTGGTAGCTAAGACGACCGCGCAGCAGGCCGGTGCCATGGTTTTCCGGACACGGGACCTCTTCGTCCGTCAACGCACCCAGTTGATCAATGCCTTGCGCGGGCAGCTCGCTGAGCATGGCGTTATCGCGCCACAGGGCGTGCTCAACGTGAAGGCCCTTGCCGACATCGTCGAAGACACAGCGTCCGGCCTCGACCTGCTGATTGTAGAAACCGCTCGGCTCTATCTGGAACAGATAGTGCTCTTGTCGCTGAGGATCGCCACGCTCGAGAAGGCACTTCGAGATGAAGCTGCGCAAGCCACCACCACGTCCCGGCTGATGACCATGCCCGGAATCGGGCCCGTGACAGCCATGGCCATCGAGGCGTTTGCACCGGCGATGACGACATTCAAGCGCGGCCGGGATTTCGCCGCCTGGCTCGGGCTGGTGCCGAGGCAGAACTCCAGTGGTGGCAAGCAGGTGCTCGGCAGCATATCGAAGATGGGCCAGCGCGATATCCGGCGCCTGCTCATCATTGGCGCCATGGCTGTGCTCCGATCGGTCAGCCGCAAGGGGCTCCCCGATGGTTCCTGGCTTGCCGGCATGCTGTCGCGCAAACCGCGCAAGCTTGTGGCCATTGCCCTGGCGAACAAGATGGCCCGAGCCGCATGGGCCATGCTGTCGAGGAATGAGGATTACAGGGCACCAGTCGCTGTTCCGGCCTGATCGGCAACGATCCAGGTTGGCAACGTCGGCGTGTGGGAAGGTCAACGCATAGTAAGGGCAACGTGATCGGTCAGAGCGATCTGGAAAAGCATGCGGGTCAGTGAGCCACTCAAGCTCGCAGAAGTGATTTGCACCAGATCTGCACATCTCCATACCGGCCGGCGGTCAATAACTGGCCGCACCAAAGGCCTGATACATGACCGTATCCGATCACGCGCCGGCGCTGAGCAAGGACCTCTTGCACGAACGGGGGCATCCATACATGACCCTGGATTTCCACTGAGAACCGACCCGGGCTGATCTGTCATTGCCGGTCTCGAGGATAAGGCAGTGAGGGGTGAGCCGGTCGAGCAGGGCGGTCGTCATCTTGGCGTCGCCGAAGATGGTGGCCCATTCGGTAAGCCGAGATTGGTGGTGATGACCACGCTGGTGCGCTCATAGAGGGGTCAGAACAAGAGCAGTGCGAAATCGTACGCTAAGGGCGAACGGAACATGAACCATGTCGGATCTCGGGGGCTCCAATCTCTGTGGATTGGCACCGTCTGGCACCGGTTTTGGTTCCTTCGTACGTCCGACTCGACAACGCTCCCGTCAGATAGTCCTCGGGAGTAGGGCAATGGCAAAACGGACGCTTCTCAAAGTTCATGATCGACAGACGCTTTTCAATATACCAGCCGACGAGGATAGCCTGATCCGGCACTATTCGTTGTCTTCGGCAGATCGTCTGGAGATTGAATTGCGGAGGCGTGAGCATAATCGGCTTGGTTTCGCCGTTCAGCTATGTCTGATGCGATACCCTGGCCGGGTGCTGGGGGCGGAAGAGGTTCCGCCCCGCGCCATGCTTCGATATGTTGCTGACCAAATCGGCGCTGATCCAGAAGCATTTGCGCTCTATGCACGCCGTGAAGAAACCCGTCGTGATCACACGGCGCGCCTCATGGCGTATCTGGATACGAGAAGCGCGACGGCACAAGATCGTCGAGCCGCGCTATTGGCTGCAATTCAGGCGGCGGCAATGTCCGACGACGGTGCTGAGATAGCCGGTTCCATTGTTACCGCATTGCGTGAACGTGGATCTCTTCTGCCAGCGATCGATACAATCGAACGCATCGGCCTTGCCGGCCGTGCTATAGCCCGCCGTCGGGCGGAAAGAACGCTGATCGAAGACGTACCGCTCGATACACTCCAATCATTGGACAGGCTGTTGGAGGTTGATCTGTCGATCGGTCAGACGCGCTTTCATTGGCTGCGCTCGGCGCCAGAAGCGCCGGGTGCGTCGAACCTGGTTGGCCTGACCGAACGAATTGCCTTGCTGCGGGCGCTGGAAATCGATCCGAAACTGCAGATGCGCATATCGTCCGGACGGTGGAACCAGATGATCCGAGAGGGGAACGCTACGCCGGCATGGCTGGCCAACGATTTCAATGCCAGTCGCCGTCACGCTCTGATCGTGGCGCAGGTCATCAAGCTCGGCCAGAAGCTAACCGACGATGCTGTCGCGATGTTCATTAAACTGATGGGTCGACAGTTCTCGCAAGCCAATAACCGCAAGAAACAGCGACACATGGACTGCAGGCTGGACACCGCCAAGGCGCTGCGTATGTTCCTCGACACCATTACCGCTCTGCAGTCTGCGAACGACTATGGCCGGAACGCATTGGAGGTTCTCGATCAGGAAGTCGGATGGCACCGGTTGCTGCGTATGAAGCCTGAACTTGAGTCGATGGTCGAGGACAACGAGGCGTCGCCTTTGGCCCTGGCGGCCGAGCAATATGGGACCGTCAACAAATATGCCGGTGCGTTCCTACAGGCCTTCTCGTTCCAATCCGCGCGGCGACACGATCCGCTTCTCGCAGCAATTTCGCTGCTGAAACGCCTGCATGCCGAGAGCCGTCGGACACTCCCGGATCGCGTCCCGGTCACCCACCTCAGCCAAGCTGATCGTCGGCTCATCTTCGAACGAGGAAGGCCTGATCGCCGTCTCTACGAGATTGCGACGCTCGCGGCCTTGCGAGACCGGCTGCGATCTGCAGACATTTGGGTCGATGGCAGCCGATCCTTCCGTCCGATCGATGAACATCTCATGCCGCGGTCAACATTCACCACCATGAAGGATGAGGGTCGCCTTGGACTGGGCGTTCAGGGTGATGGCGTGGCTTGGCTCACCGAAGCGCGTCAGATGCTCGACTTCAACCTGAAGCACCTGGCGCACAGGGCACGGTCGGGAAGGCTCGAGGGTGTTCGTCTTGAAGCCGGGACCTTGATCGTCACGCCAACCGCCGGCGAGGTCCCTGCCGCTGCCGAAGAACTCAATGCCGAGATCAGCGACATGTATCCGATGGTCGACGTGCCCGACCTGTTAAAGGAAGTGCATGATTGGACTGGCTTCGCCGATCACTTCACGCATGTCCGTACGGGTGACGCTCCGAGGGACGTGTCGGCCATGCTGGCCGGCGTGCTGGCGGATGCAACCAATCTCGGCCCGAAGCGAATGGCCAACGCATCCAAAGGAATCAGCGCCCATCAGATCGGCTGGATGCGCACATTCCACGCCCGGTCGGAGACATATCGCGCAGCGCAAGCATGTATCACCGATGCACACACCCGGCATCCGCATTCTCGACTTTGGGGCAACGGAACAACCTCATCGTCCGATGGCCAATTCTTCCGCGCGAGCGACCGAGCCGCAAAGCGCGGCGACATCAATTTGCATTACGGCAGCGAGCCGGGTTCCAAATTCTACAGCCATCTGTCAGATCAGTATGGCTACTTCAGCATCCTTCCCATCAGCCCAACCGAAAGCGAGGCCGCCTATGTGCTCGATGGGCTGTTCGATCAGGACACGATCCTCGATATCCAGGAACACTTCACCGATACGGGCGGTGCAAGCGACCATGTCTTCGGACTGTTCGCCCTAATCGGCAAACGCTTTGCGCCTCGGCTGCGCAACCTCAAGGACCGGAAATTCCACACATTCGAGAAAGGCGATGCATACTCGGCGCTGTCGAACCACATCGGGGCACCTATCGACGCCACTCTGATTCTCGACCATTGGGACGATCTGCTCCATCTGGCAGCGTCGATCACGACGCGCGCCGTGGTGCCGTCCACGATCCTGAAGAAGCTGTCAGTATCCTCGAAGGGAAGCCAGCTCGCAAAGGCGCTGCGGGAACTTGGCCGGATCGAGCGATCGCTGTTCATGATCGAATGGTATTTGAGTCCAGCGCTGCGCCGGCGCTGCCAGGCCGGCCTCAACAAGGGCGAGGCAGCGCATAAGCTGAAGCGCGCCGTCTTCTTCCACGAGCGCGGAGAGATCCGGGACCGATCGTTCGAAAGCCAAGCCTTCCGCGCGTCCGGCCTCAACCTCGTCGTCAGCGCGATCGTACACTGGAATACGGTCTATATCGAACGAGCCGTCTCCCACTTGCGCAGCGTGCGTCGCGAGATTCCGGATCATCTGCTCAAGCACATCTCCCCGCTGAGCTGGGAGCATATCAATCTGACAGGCATCTACACCTGGGATAGCGAGCAGCATCTACTGGAGGGTTTCCGGTCGCTGAGGCTCTCGGCTGGACTACGGCGAGCCGCATGAGTTCTCATTTTGTTCGACCTTAGCGTACGATTTCGCACTGCTCTTGTTCCGACCCCGGAAAGCGAAGCCACCGCTGTCACCGCTGCCGTCGCCGTCAATCCAGCCGAATCCCGGCTTCCTTGCCGAGCGCCTGCCAACGCGCCAGATGCTTGGCGATGGTCTGACCGAACGCCTCGGGCGAAGCGGGCTCGAAGACGCCGCCGAGCTTGGTGATGGTCTCGCGCATCGCCGGCTCGGCCCGCGCCTCGTTGATCGCCCCGTTCAGCTTCGCGATAATCGCCGGCTGTGTGCCGGCCGGGGCCTCGAGCCCGAAGAACGTCGTGACCTCGTAGTCGGCGATGCCGGCCTCGATCATGGTGGGCAGATCGGGGGCGAGCGGTGAGCGGGTGGCGCTGGTAACTGCAAGCGCACGCAGCTTGCCTTCCCGGATCATCGGCAAGGCGATGGTCACGTTCTCGAAGGTCAACTGGCAGACATTGCCGAGGACCGCAACCTGGGCCTCGGCCCCGCCGCGGAACGGGATCCCGACGATGTCGATGCCGGCGCGCAGGCGAAACATCTCCCCGGCCAGATGCGGGATGCTGGCGATGCCGGCATGGGCGTAGTTGACGGTGCCGGGGTTGGCCTTTGCGTGCGCAACGAGCTCCGCGACCGTCCGCCAGGGCGAGGCTGGATTGACCAGCAGGATCTGGAAGGCATCCATGAACTTGGCCACCGGTGCGAAGTCCCGGATCGGATCATAGCCGGCGCTAGGGGAGAGCGCCGGGATCACCGCCATCATGCCCGCGCCGCCCGAGAGCAGCGTGTAGCCGTCCGGAGCGGCCTTTGCGACGTCGCGCGTCCCGAGCGCGCCGCCGGCGCCCGCTCGGTTCTCGACCACCACCGGCTGTCCGAGCCGCGGGGGCAGGAACTGTGAGGCGAGACGAGCGGGAATATCGTTCGGGCCGCCGGCCGAAGAGGGGACGACGATGCGGATCGAGCGGCTAGGGTAGCTTTCCTCCGCAAGGCCGCGACCAGGAAGAGCGCAGGCCGCCAACGAGCCGCCCATCAGCGTACGACGGGTCAGGTTCATTGGCTTGCCTCCCTGCGGCGCGGGTTCTCGATGTCCCCGCTCAGCGGATCGAAGCAGGCCTCGCCGAGAGGTTCATAGCCGTCCGCGCAGGCTGCGGCGGCGGCACCGAGGGGGAGGATGTTGACGATGTCGCCGCTGCGCGGGTTGAGGCAGAGCGTTCCGAAGGGTTCGTAGCTCGCGGGACAGGTCTCGGCCATGTCGGCCTGCCTTTCCGCCGCCGGCCCCGTCGCCGCGAGGCCGACGGCCAGGACCGTCGCGGCTCCTATCGAATCTGCAATGGACATGACACTCTCCGCTCGCGCTTCCGATTCCCGGCTTTGCTTGGCCGTTTCGCGCATCGAGAGAGTGTCGCTTTCACCGATCGGCGTCGTGAAAACAGGTGCAGGCAGTCTGAAAAAGTGTGAAAATCTCTCATCACGAATGCCGGCTGGGAGCGCAAATGAACAAGCCCTTCCACAGAGTGCTGGGCTTCGGGCCGTTCACGCTTGATATCAACCGTCGCCAGCTCTGCCGGGGCGAAGGCGACGTGGCGTTGCGGCCCAAGAGCTTCGATGTGCTCTGCTATCTCGTCGAGCATCCCGGCCGCGTGATCCCGAAGGAAGAGATCATGCAGGCGGTTTGGCCGGACGTGATTGTGACGGACGAGTCGCTGACCCGCTGTGTAAGCGACGTGCGTCAAGCGCTTGATGACGGCGCACAGGCGCTGATCAAGACGATTCCACGTCGCGGTTATCTCTTCGCCGGCCAAGTCTCGCTCCTACCGGCCGGGGCGACGGCCGCCAGGCTCGACGATCCGGTCCACGTCAATGACGACAGGCGCGATTGGCTCCGCCTCGGGCGCTGGGCGCTTGCCGCAGGCGCCGCGGCCGCACTGATTCTGGCCGGGCAGCGGCTTTGGCCCAGTGCGCTCGTGCCGGTGGAGCGACCGGCCATCGCGGTTCTGCCGTTTGCCAATGAAGGCGGGGATACGCGCCAGGCCTATTTCGCCGAGGGTGTCTCCGAGGAGCTGATCACGAGCCTCTCCCGCTTCGACGCGCTGTTCGTGATCGCGCCCGGCTCGACCAGCCGCTATCGGGACGGGCCGTCTTCGCCGGCCGAAATCGGCCTCGAACTCGGGGCGCGCTATCTCGTGCAGGGCAGCGTGCAACGGCAGGACGAGCAGCTGCGCATCACCGCGCGATTGATCGAAGCGCCGAGCGGCCGGCAGCTCTGGGCCGAAAGCTATGACCGGGCGCTGGAGGGGCTGTTCGCCGTGCAGGAAGAGTTGACGCGCAGCC
This sequence comes from Ancylobacter novellus, assembly GCA_003241485.1. Taxonomy (GTDB): domain Bacteria; phylum Pseudomonadota; class Alphaproteobacteria; order Rhizobiales; family Xanthobacteraceae; genus Ancylobacter; species Ancylobacter novellum_A. The sequence continues at coordinate 20,143 of QFQD01000003.1, read as the reverse complement.
TGGTCGGGCAGCTCCACGCCCGCATCACCCGCTCGGAGCTAGGCCGGGCCGCCCGCAAACCGCCGGAGCGGCTCGATGCCTATGACCTGACATTGCGCGCCGGTGCGCTGATGCGCGGCGTCCAGCGCGACCGGCGCGGCGAAACGATCGCCGCCGCCCGCGCCCTCTACCAGCAGGCTGTCGCGCTGGATCCGCACTATGCGCCGGCCGTGCAGGGGCTTGCCAACACCTATCTCTGGGCCTGGATCGATCCTTCGCTCGATCATCCGATCGGCGCGGAGTTCCAGCAGCCCGCGACCCTCGAGCAGGCCGAGACGCTGGCGCGCCAGGCGGTCGATCTGGACGGGACGATGGCCGAGGCGCGCGCAACGCTCGGCTGGGTGCTGAACTGGCGTTTCGGTGCCAAAGAGGGGATCGCCGAGTTCGAGAAGGCGTTTGCCGCCAACCCGAACTTCGTCGATTTCCGCTTCGGGCTGCTGCTCTCCCATTCCGGCCGGGCGCCCGAGGCGGTCGACTACATGAAGCGCATCATGAAGGCGGATCCGTTCCATCCGCCGATCTACGGCTATTTCCTCGGCAAGGCCTATTTCTTCCTGGGGCGCTACCAAGAAGCGGTCGATCTGATCGGACCGGCGATGCGGCGGATGCCGGATCATCGTCCCTCGCGCGCGCTGTACGCGGCGGTCAACGCCTATCTTGGCCAAGCCGAGGAGACCAAAGCGGCGGCGGCGGAAGTCCTGCGTATCCATCCCGGCTTCAGTATCGCCGGCTGGATGAAGTTCATGCGGATATCGGACCCCGCCTATGCCGCAAGGCTGAGATCGGGGCTGGAGCTCGCCAGTCTGCCTGAGTGATTCTCTTGTCCGTAATTGGTTGGCTTCACAGGTGGTCCGCCTTCCGGCCAATCGGTTCCGGCGGCGCATGGATGGCGAAGGGCTGGCGCGCCGATCCCCGGACTAACGGCGATCCACGTTTTCCCGGCCTTGCTGTGTCAGCGGATCGGCTCCGGGCGTCACAATTCCTCGCGGCTCGCGATGAATTGCCTTTCGGGGCATCTGGCGAAATAGCTGCCGTCGCCTCGTCGCGCAGCGATCGACGCCGAATGGCGGAAACGTGCCGGAGGCGCGGTTCCGGCGGAGCCGAGAACACTGTCCAGGGGGAAACGTTGTTTTCCTGCTGTACGACTGCGACATTGCTGCCACATCAGGGCATCGATATGGATATTAGCATCGGAATTTCGGCCTGAACTACCCCATTATAGCTCAAAACTTTCATGGGGGATTCGGTTAGACTTTCTGTTAGTGGCGCCACTGAGATGATGACACTGGAAATATGCTAGGGTGAATAAATGGCTGGGCAGCAGGATATTCTCACATCGGTCGAGCTGTTTGGTAGATGGGGCTCGCTAAGGCCGCTTGCGATTGGTCGAGACAGTGCCAGCATCTATAGCCTGTCTCACGACAGTTCTTGTGAACTTACTTGGCGCCAAATGAAAGTTGGGCCATTCTCCAGTCTTTCTGCGTTTGACGACCATGTTAAGGAGCTGGTTTCTGACCAGTACCGCGCGTTCTTTGTGGTCGTGACACCGGACGATCAGGCTGTCGGCTGGCTCTGTCTCATGGACGGCCAGGAAGCGCACAAGTCCATCGAACTGGGATACGTACTCTATACGCCCCGATTGCAGCGCACGACTCTGGCAACGGAAGCCCTTTACTTGGTCATGCAATACGCCTTCGGACTTGGATACGGTCGGCTGGAGTGGACCTGTACCGCAGAGAATGAGCGATCTCGTCGAGCAGCGGATCGCTTGGGGTTCACGTTCGAGGGGGTCTTGCGCAAGAAGTGGACGCTGAAAGGCGTGCCGCGCGACATCGCAATGTACTCTCTTCTGAAAAGTGAGTGGCCAGCACGTGGAGCTGAACTTGAAGCCTGGTTATCTCCAAGTAACTTTGCAGATGGCCGGCAACTCTCGGCATTACGGCAAGCTTCGCTGTCCGCGACGACGCTTTCGTGATATTCGGCGTAACACCAGCCTTCTCCTATCGGTCTCCACTGTGACCTTGATGCTACTCTTTCGCTGCGCTGACCTCTAACGGCGTTTCCCCCACCCCCGTCATCACGGAGCTGCGTCGATTGTCTCGGGCGTATCCGACGATTCGCGCTTTCCGAGTGTGCCCTGTCACCGACGAGGGTACCAGCGTCGGTTCGACGGCGACAAATGCCAGCCCTTTCGGACATCTCGCCCCGTTGGAGTATTCGGCGAGATGAACGCCGCCGCCGCCCGGGAACCCCGCCGAGACGCAGGCGCGAGGAAGAAGTTCGGCCGCGGCATGACGGGCAGCGAAGCGTATAACGCGCTCGCCATTGGCAGCGACACGTTGATCGGTTCCATGAGGCTCTCGGATAGTCGTCCGTTCAAATCGCGGTCAGACGGCGAACTCGAACTCGGCGTACGAGCCGGTCCGGCTGCTTTCACGTAACCGACTGCGGGCCCTCGCTACCCGGCGCAACGGTGCCAGGCGAGGTTCTCCTGCGGCATCGTCATCGTTACGACCAATCCCTCCGCGCGCCAGTCGCGTGCGATGGCGGCACCAAGAGCGGCAGCGAGGCCTTTTTCAAGACGACTCCCGAAGCCCGATGATCCCGGACCGGTGATCAGCGGGCCACCGGTCTCCGTCCAAGTGAGGACGAGCTGTCCCACCTGTTCCTCCACATGCACCGTCAACTGCCCCGCTGGCACGGACAGGCAGCCATACTTTGCAGCATTCGTCGCAAGCTCATGCAGCAACAGCGCGATGTTGGACAGCGCTTTGCCGGACACCATCGGGTCGCTGCGCACCGTGATGACGGCATGACCGGCATAGGGCTGCAGGATGGCATCGAGCAGTGCCGACAGCTTCGTTTCACGATCCGCGAACTCAGCGTCACCTGGGTAGGCCATTGTCAGATCGTGGGCCCGCGCCAGGGCGTTCAACCGTTCGCGGATCGTCTGAACCACGTCTTCGGAGCTTACTCCGGACCCAGCGCTGAGGCTTACGATCCCGGCTGTGAGCGCGAAGAGGTTCTTGATCCGATGCTGCATCTCATGAAGCAGAAGACGTTGCACCTCCTCGGCTTGGCGTCGGTGGGTTATGTCGCGGGCGATCTTCGACGCGCCCACGATTGTGCCACCTGCATTGCGGATCGGCGAAATGGTCAGCGACAGCTCGATCAGCGAACCATCTTTACGCCGGCGCAGGGTCTCGAAATGCTCGACCCGCTCGCCTCGCCCGATCGCGGCCAGAATTCGGGGCTCTTCATCCAGCCGGTCCTCCGGGATGAGGATGGTGATCGGACGACTGATCGTCTCCTCGGCGGTATAGCCGAACAACCGTGCCGCCCCCGCGTTCCAGCTCCGGATACTGCCAGCCAGATCCTTACTGATGATGGCATCGTCGGAGCCGGCGATGATCGCCGCCAGCCAATCGCGCGGGTCGGGCTCGCTCTCCTTGCCTCCGGAAACCGGCGAGAAGGAGCCGGTCTCGAGGGCCGCCATGTCGAGCTGATCGTCGGAGTTCATCGGATTGCTCTGGCTCCCAGAGCTTTCGACTTCACCGGCCTTTCCGTTCACTGAATGCAGCCTCCGCCCTGGCGCCGAACCCCCGTAGGCGCCGAATATTTTTCTCTCGCTGAGCGATATAGTGACGTTATCAAAATCGTCCTTTCAGGACCAGATTGCGCCAAAAGGAGCGCGGCCAAGTGTAATTAAGCGCCGAAGCGGGACCTTGGCTGGAACTGTTGATTTCCATTGAGAGTTGACCCTGTACGGGCGGATTTTTCCATTGAGAAGTGACCCATGTTTTCACCACGTCACCCGCGGCATGCGCGGGGGACAGCGGAGTGATCGACATGGAGCTATTGAGCGTCATCAGGCGCTGGCATTACCGGGATCATCGCTCGATCCGGGAGATATCCCGATGCACGGGGCTCTCAAGGAACACCGTGCGCAAGTACCTGCGCTCAGACAGCGTCGAGCCTCGGTTTCAGGTTCCCGACCGGCCGAGCAAACTCGATCCCTACGCCGACAAGCTCGCGGCGATGCTTCGGGTCGAGAGCGGCAAGTCGCGCAAGCACAAGCGCACGATCAAACAGTTGCATGCCGACCTGGTAATCCTCGGCTATGAGGGCTCCTACAATCGGATAGCGGCCTTCGCCCGGGACTGGAAGGCCGCCCGGCAGCGTGAGCAACAGACCAGCGGCCGCGGCACTTTTGTTCCCCTGGTCTTCGCACCGGGCGAGGCGTTCCAGTTCGACTGGTCCGAGGACTGGGCGATTATCGCCGGCGAGCGCACCAAGCTGCAGGTCGCCCACGTCAAGCTGTCCTACAGCCGCGCCTTCACGCTTCGAGCCTACCTGCTCCAGACCCACGAGATGCTGTTTGATGCCCACAACCACGCCTTCCGGGTGCTGGGCGGCGTGCCGCGGAGGGGCATCTACGACAACATGAAGACGGCCGTCGACGAGATCGGCCAGGGCAAGAAGCGCCAGGTCAACATCCGCTTCTCGACCATGGTGAGCCACTTCCTGTTCGAGGCCGAGTTCTGTAACCCGGCTTCCGGCTGGGAGAAGGGGCAGATCGAGAAGAATGTGCAGGATGCCCGTCATCGGCTCTGGCAACCCTTGCCGAACTTCCCCTCGCTGGACGCCTTGAACGATTGGCTGGAGACCCGATGCCGGGAGCTATGGTCACAGACCGGGCACGGCTCGCAGCCCGGCTCGATCGCCGATGTGTGGGGCGAGGAGATCCGCCACCTGATGGCGGTGCCGCGGCCATTCGATGGCTTCGTGGAGCACGCCAAGCGTGTTTCCCCAACCTGTCTCGTCCATCTGGAGCGTAATCGCTACAGTGTGCCGGCCTCCTTCGCCAACCGCCCGGTGAGCCTGCGGGTCTATACCGACCGAATCGTCATCGTCGCCGAGGGGCAGGCGATCTGTGAGCATCCCCGGGTGTTCGTTCGCTCCCATGATCGCCAGAGCCGAACCGTCTATGACTGGCGGCACTATCTGGCCGTGGTCCAGCGCAAGCCCGGTGCCCTGCGCAACGGCGCGCCCTTCGCCGAGATGCCGCCAGCGTTTCGATCCCTACAGCAATATCTGCTCAAGCGGCCAGGCGGTGACCACGAGATGGTCGAGATTCTATCTTTGGTCCTCCAGCATGAGGAGCAGGTCGTACTCACAGCCGTCAAGCTGGCGCTAAAGACCGGCGTACCGACCAAGACCCATATCATCAACCTACTGCATCGGCTGATAGATGGCACACCGGTTACTGTGCCATCTATCGAAGCTCCTCCCGCCCTCGCACTGACCACCGAGCCTCAGGCCAACGTCGAACGCTATGACGCCCTGCGCCGAGCCAGGGAGGGACACCATGCGTCATAATCCGGCCGGCGGGGCCATCGTCATCATGCTGAGAAGCCTCAAGATGCACGGCATGGCGCAAGCCGTCGCCGAACTGACTGAACAGGGGTCTCCCGCCTTCGAGACTACCCTGCCTATCCTCTCGCAGCTCTTGAAGGCCGAGACCGCCGAGCGCGAGGTGCGATCAACCGCCTACCAGCTCAAGGCCGCGCGCTTCCCGACCTATCGCGACCTCAACGGCTTCGACTTCGCCAGCAGCGAGGTCAACGACGCGCTTGTGCGCCAGCTCCACCGCTGCGAGTTCCTCGACGACGCGCACAACGTCGTCCTGGTCGGCGGTCCCGGCACCGGCAAGACCCACATCGCCACGGCTCTCGGCGTTCACGCTGTCGAACATCACCACAGGCGGGTCCGTTTCTTCTCCACCGTCGAGCTCGTCAACGCTCTCGAACAGGAAAAGGCCCAGGGCAAGGCCGGACAGATTGCCGGCCGGCTCGTTCACTCCGATCTCGTTATCCTCGATGAGCTCGGCTACCTGCCGTTCAGCGCCTCAGGCGGCGCCTTGCTCTTCCATCTGCTGAGCAAGCTCTATGAGCGCACCAGCGTGGTCATCACCACAAATCTCAGCTTCTCGGAATGGGCCACGGTCTTCGGCGACGCCAAGATGACCACGGCCCTGCTCGATCGGCTCACTCACCACTGCCATATCCTTGAAACGGGAAATGACAGCTTCCGCTTCAAGAACAGCTCGGCAAAGCCACGCAAACCCACAAAGGAGAAGCCGCGAAACTTGACCGCAACCTGACCAACGACAACCATCACGCCGGGTCACTTCTCAGTGGAAATCCAGGGTCACTTCTCGCCGGAAATCAACACCTGCGCGACCTGACGCTTAAATTCGATGCTGTGAGTTCGATATCTTGGCATGGCTTTCTATCCGAAAACCCGGCCGACTGGGTCAATCCTGAAAACTCAATCTGTCCATCCCAAGGGGCGCACTCCAATCGGGGGGCAACTTTGCGAGCCATTTAACAATAACAGGTCGCGACCGCCATCTCCGCTTCACATTGTTGCCAGATGCGACACGAAGCGGGTGACGAGATAGGGTTCGATCGCCTCGGACCCTCCCTCCGAACCAAAGCCGGAATCGCGCACGCCCCCGAACGGCACCTCCGGCAATGACAGCCCGTTATGATTGACCGTGGTCATGCCGGCCTGAAGCTCCATGGTCAGGCGATGGACCGCCTCGGCCGATCCGGTGAAGGCGTAGGAAGCCAGACCGAAAGGCAGCCGGTTGCCCTCCTCGATGGCTTCGTCGAGCGTGCGAATGCGATTGATGATCGCCACGGGGCCAAATGGCTCTTCGTTCATGATACGCGCCTCGCGCGGTACATCCGTCAGTACCGTCGGTGCGAAGAAATATCCCTTGTTGCCGATCCTGTGCCCCCCGGACCGTATCCAGGCACCATGCGCAACGGCATCGGCGACAAGCGCTTCGACGGTCGAGACGCGGCGCTCATTGGCAAGCGGCCCCATCCTCGTCTCCGGCGCCCGCCCGTCTCCAACGGCAATCGCCGAACTGGCGGAAACGAAGCTGTCGACGAAGGCGTCGTGGACGGCATCCTGAACAAGAAACCGCGTGGGTGCGACGCAAACCTGACCGGCATTGCGGAACTTGGCCGCGACCGTAACGTCCACGGCACGTTTGATGTCGGCATCGTTCAGGACGATCACCGGCGCATGGCCGCCCAGTTCCATGGTCGAGCGCTTCATATGCGCGCCTGCCAGCGCGGCCAGCTGCTTGCCGATCGCGGTGGACCCGGTGAACGAGATCTTCCGTATGATCGGATGCGGGATCAGGTAGGAGGACACCTCAGCCGGGTCGCCATAGACCAGATTGATCGCGCCGGCGGGCACACCGGCATCAACGAAGCAGCGTATCAGCTCAGCAGGGGACGCCGGCGTTTCCTCCGGCCCCTTCACGATGATCGAGCAGCCGGCAGCCAGCGCTGCGGACAGCTTACGCACCGTCTGATTGATGGGGAAATTCCACGGAGAGAACGCCGCAACCGGCCCGACGGGCAGCTTGATGGCCAATTGCGCGACGCCGCCGGTACGGGCCGGAATGATCTGCCCATAGGTACGGCGCGCTTCCTCGGCGAACCAGTCGATGATGTCGGCGCCGGCCAGTGTTTCGATGCGCGCCTCGCCGAGCGGCTTTCCCTGTTCCAGGGTCATGAATCCGGCAATAGTTTCCGCCCTCTGCCGCAGGAGTTCCGCGGCCTTGCGCATGATCTTGCTGCGATCGAAAGCGGACATGGCACGCCAGGTGGCGAAACCCTGTTCCGCCGCCGCCAATGCCTCATCCAGATCGGATATCGACGCGTGCGAAACAGTGCCGATGACCTCTCCGTCAGCCGGATTTGCCACGTCGAGCGCCCGCCCGTCACGGCTCTCGCGCCATATTCCGTCAATCAGGAGGGGAGTGTTGGGGTAGCTTGTCATCGATCCCTCGCGTTCGGTTCGAATGTCGCCGCCACGTCCTGCAAACGTCGCGCACGCGCATCGGGTGGATATTGGTTGTGGGCTGCTTGCTGGAAACCGGCCGAGCCGATCTCCGGGGAAGCGCGTCAGGCGAGCGCCGTGGAGGCCGTGAGATTCCGTTTCTGGCTCGCAATGATCAATGCGCAGACCGTCGACAGGACGCCGGAGCCGAGCACGTACCAGCACACCAGCCACGGCTCGCCATCAGCGATCTTGACTAGATAGGTGCAGATCAGCGCGGTCATGCCGGCAACGGCACTGGTCATCTGATAGACAAAGGAAATTCCAGAATAGCGAACCTTGGCGTCGAACAGATCGCACAGGAAAGCTGCGACATTTCCGTAGACCGCCGAATAGATGATGCCATACGGAATGACGATCGCCGCCCAGATCGCGGTCAGATTTCCGTCCGAATTCTTCATGAGCCAGAAGGCCGGGAAGATCGAGACGGAGCTAACCAGCGCGGCAATTCCATAAAGCTTCGGGCGGGACATCTTGTCGGACAGATGCCCGGCGATCGGAATGCAGATCGTCAGCACCGCCGCACCGACCATCAGAGCCACCAGCGCGTCGTTTCGCGTGATGCCGATCTTGTCGACGAGATAGCTGACCGAGAATACGGCGAAGACGTTGAAGAAAACGCCGTCGACGTGGCGCGCACCGAGGCCCAGGACGACGTTGCCCATGTGTCGCCGGAACATTTCGACAATCGGCAGGGGCGCCTGCTCATGAGACGCCTTGATCTGGGAAAAGGCCGGCGTCTCGAAAATCTGCAGGCGGATCCACATGCCGACAAAGATCAGGAGGACCGAGAGCAGGAAGCCGATGCGCCATCCCCACGACATGAAGGCGTCGTTGGACATTATGGCGGACAGGACCGCCAGTGTTCCCGCCGAGAGCAGGATGCCGATCGACAGGCCCATCTGGGGAATGCTGGTGTAGAAGCCTCGCCTCGATGGAGGGGCATATTCGTAAGCCATCAGCACCGCGCCCCCCCATTCGCCGCCGAGGCCGATCCCCTGGAAGATGCGCATGGTGAGCAGGAGGGCCGGAGCCCACAGGCCGATCTGATCGAATGTGGGGATCAGGCCGATCGCGAAGGTCGAAATTCCCATGATCATGAGCGTGATGACTAGAACGCTCTTGCGTCCGACCTTGTCGCCGAAATGACCGAAGACGATACCGCCCAGCGGTCGCGTCAGAAAGCCGAGCGCGAAGGTCGCATATGTCAGCATCAGAGAAATGGTCGGGTCTTCGGACGGAAAATAAAGTTTATTCAGAACAATCCCCGCCAACACTCCATATATGAAGAAGTCGTACCATTCGATGGTTGCGCCGATCAGGCTCGATAATACAACGCGATTAACAGTCTTCTGGTCCGTTTGCATCTATGTCTCTCCCAGGCATGCGTTTCCTCATCCCGACCACAGAGGTCGAGTTCTTTTTATTTGTTTTTGTTGTCCGCCCTTCTGAGGCGTTTCAGCGACGTTCACATCGGCCAGGCTGCGCCGATGCCCTCTTGTCGTGGTCAGGGGGCACGAGAAAGGATGGTGATCCGTCCCGCTTCCGGCTCGACCAGCAGTTCGTCACCGCTCCTGATCAGCGTGGTGACGTCGCCATCTTCAAAGCGGTCCACCATCGTGATCTCACCAAAGGCCGCGCCCTGTGCGAGAATCGGATTAACCGAGTTGAAGACATAGGCGAGAGGCGTCACGCCGGATTCTCGCATGTGCCGCAGCATCCATGCCGATGCGACACCACCCTTGGCGGTGTTGAGGACGAGAATCTGCCCGCGATAATCCTGGCCGTAGAGCTTGTGCGCGGGGCGGGAAAACACCCCCTTCATGCGGTCGAGATCATAGCGCGCGCTGAAATCGTCACTCGCGCATAGAGCGGTTCCACGGACAGCGGGACCAATTCCCTTGTGGCAATGCAGAACGGTCGTCATTGCATGATCCTTCCCGAAACGGCGCTCTCGATGCAGTTTTCCATGCTGAGCAGAGTGGGGCGGTAGCCATAACCTCCGATGATGTTGACCAGCTTGGCCGAATTGGTGATCAGCCGGCTCCAGCCATTCGCCTCGGCCATCTCACGCGCATAGCTCTGGTAGAAGCAAACGCCCGACAGGACCATGCCTCCGCTTCGCTCGATCTTGTCCGTGAGGCCCATGCGGTCGGCCGCGAACTTGATCTCCGGCGAGGTCGTGACGATCAGCGATGTCTGGTCGTGGATGTTGCGACCTGCGATCAGCTTGGCCACCTGCTCGACTTCGAGCAGGGAAAGCTGCGGAGCGGCGAACACCACCACATCCGCCTTTTCGCCGCGTGCTTCATACTGGGCGTAGAAGCGCTTGAAGTCATCGGCATCGAACTTCACCGATTCCGGGGGAATCTGACCGTGGAACGCCTGATTCATGCTGGGCGCTTCCGGGGTGACGCCGGGAATGTGGAACATCGCCACCGATCCGAAACTCGCCAGCGCCGCCCCGAAATGCTTCATCTCGTCAGAGTTCGGGACCCGATCGAGACCCGAAATGACCGGCACCTCCCAATAAGAATTGGTGGCCTTGCCGACCAGCCCACCAAGAACTCCCCAGTCGTTCAGGCTGGAAAGAGAGGACTCCACCACAAAATGCCTTGTGCCCCGGCGCTTGCTGTCGAGGTGATAGCCATATCGTGGCGTGCGCCCGGTCAAGCCGGCCGAAAGTGCGGAAGGCCCTCCCTCGAAATTGCTTCGCGCCCCGAGGACGCCGTTCGAGTAAATGACGACGCCGGTATCGCCGAAGGCCAGATGCTCGCCGCAGACAGGGGGGAGGATGGTCTGATAGTTGATACAGGTATTGGTCATCATGACCGAGAGCGCCTCGAAGGCGCGGACGGCGCGCGCTTCGCGGTCGGCCATGTCCTCCGTCTGCTTGAGCCGCTTATAGGCAGCGAAGTCGACGCCGCGCGGATCGGTGATGGTGGGAATACGCACCCGACGCTGGTCCTCGGGAAGACGGGCAAGCGTTTCCAGGAACTCGACCCCGGTCGTGCCGGTCGCCTCGGTATCCGCCATGATGTGAGCCTGGCCGACAGGCACGAGGTCTTCCGCGTCGAAAAAGCTGCCAACGGCGATCTGATGCTTGATGGCCCATTGCCGCGCTGGCCCGAATTCGCCGGCGAGCATGGCCTCTTCTTCGTCATTAAGCTTCATTGTGTTGCCTCTGATGCTGGCGCAGATGCTTTTGCACGCGCCTCGTCTCGCTTCCGAGACGGTTGAATTGGAAATCAGCGGGTTCCACGCCCGGTGCGGCATGTGACCTGCCCAGGCCGGCCGGACCGTTGAGGCATCGCGGGGTGTCAGTGGACATCGGCCCCTCCCAATATGAACTCCGCCGCCTTTTCGCCGATCATCACGGAAGGCGCGCTGGTGTTGCCGGAGACGAGCAGCGGCATGATCGAGGCATCGGCAATGCGCAGATTGGACAGGCCGCGCACCCGTAGCCGGCTATCAACGACCGCATCCGGATCGCTGCCCATCTTGCAGGTACCCACCGGATGGAAAATGGTCGCTCCGCTCTCACGGCAGAACGCCTTCAAGGCCTCGTCGCTGTCGGCAAAGCCGGCGGGCTTGTAGGAGGAGTCGGTATAGTCTCGCATCTCGGAGGAGCGTGCGATGGATTGGGCCAACCGCACGCCCGCCAGCGAGCACCGCCAGTCTTCCTCCTCGGTCAGGTAGTTCGGCCGGATCGCCGGAGCGGCGGCGGCGAGCGGCGATGCGATATGGATCGAGCCGCGAGACTTTGGACGAAGCTGGCAGACGCTCAGCGTGAAGCCAGGCCAGGGATGCGGCTTGTCAGCCACCCGATCCGCGGTCAGCGCGGCGACGTGGAACTGGATGTCGGGAGTCGCGGATTCCGGCAGGACCCGGGCGAACATGCCGACATGATTGATCCCGACAGCCATAGGACCCGACCGCGCGAAGACGTAGCGCAATCCGATGCCGATCTTCCTCGTCCAGGATCTCAGGTCATCATTGGTGGTGATCGGCTTTTTACAGCGATACATGAGGCGAAACTGCAGGTGATCCTGCAGGTTCTCGCCGACACCCCTCAGCGCGTGGATCACCGGGATGCAGTGCTTGCCGAGGATGGCGGGATTGCCGACGCCGGACAATTCCAGGAGTTGCGGAGACTGGATCGCACCGGCGGCCAGGATCACCTCGCGATGGGCGCGCACCCGCTTGAGCGCGCCGGCCTGCAAGAACTCCACGCCGCTGGCGCGCGTGCCCTCGAAAAGGATTTTCTGCGCCATCGCCTCAGTCTCAACCGTCAGGTTGGGCCGTTGGCGCGCGGGGGCGAGATAGCCGACAGCGCTTGAACAACGCCGTCCCTTTCTGGTCAGCAGCTGATAGTAACCGGCCCCTTCCTGCGAGGCGCCATTGAAGTCGTCGGTGGTCGGGACGCCCATCTCCCTTGCACCGCCGATGATGGCTTCCATGATCTCCGGGCGATCATGGATGTCGGAGCACCCGAGCGGGCCGTTCGCGCCGTGATAGGCGGATTCGCCTCGCTCGTTGTTTTCCAGCTTCTTGAAGGTCGGTAGCACATCCTTCCAGGCCCAGCCTTCATTGCCCAGGGCCGCCCATCCATCATAGTCCTCGGCCTGGCCGCGGATGTAGATGAGACCGTTGATCGAGCTTGAGCCACCGAGCACCTTGCCGCGCGGCCAGTAGAGTTTCCGGTTGTTCAGTTCGGGTTCGGGTTCCGTGTAGAATCCCCAATTGTATCGGGGGTGGAACATGGTCTTGGCATAGCCGATCGGGATGTGAATCCAGGGATAGGTGTCGGCAGGACCGGCCTCAAGCATCAGCACCTGATGCTTGCCGCTCGCGCTCAATCGGTTGGCCAGGACGCAGCCGGCCGTTCCGCCACCAATGATGACGTAATCGAATTCCATCGCTGCACCTGGAGATCAACGGAGCCGGGGGGTCGGGATTTCCAGAGGCCGCGCACCGGCAGGTATGAAAATCTTCTGGAAGGCGATCGGCCGGTCGCCATGCGTCCATGAGCGCACGGTCAACACCATGCCGATATTCGACGTGTTCGCCTTCAGGAGCGTGCAGACCCGCTCCGGGAGCGTCCCGCAGGCAATGCTCTGGGTCACGTTGATCGTCGGCGCATTGAAATTCGAGGCGATGAATTCCCGGATGATGATTTTGTGCAACTGCTCCAGCGGCATGTCCATCAACGGACTGAAATCGTCCGCGTCGATGTAGAAATCGCTGATGCAGTCAAATTCATCGGCGACATTCACGCGCCGGGTGATCATGATCACCGAGCGGCTGCCGGTCAGAAACTGCGACCAGGCACCGCGTTCGCGCACGATGCGCCGCTCGATCGCTTCGGCGTAGACCGGCGCGATCGAGGTGCCGTCCTCTCCTTCGAAGCGAAAGTGAATGAGCCGCGCCGACTGGGTGGCATCTCCTGCCACGAAGGTGCCGTGGCCGTGCTTGCGCACCAGAACGCCATCGGCGGCGAGGGCGATCAACGTCTTCTGCACGGTGCCGAGGCTGATGCCGAGGTCGTCGGCTATGTCGCGCTCGGCGGGAAGCTTGTCGCCGGGCGACCAGTAGCCTTGCGCAAGAATATCGAGGATCGACTTGCGAATCTGAAGATGGAGCGGCTCGCGATTGCTTGAGTAGGTCTCGAAGGCACGTTTCAGGCGCGACGGCTCCTTTTTCGGACCTTTCGCGGCTACCCCCGTCGCGGAGGCGGGGAATGATGGTTCTTGTTTTGTCATTGTTTCCTCCATGATCTGAAGCTATATAGCTATATGCCTCTTGGCAAGCAGAATTTGGAATGGATCAAATTCGGTGCCTTCTCTGCCGCTACGGCAAGCACCGGCAACGAAGGGCCGGTATGGCGCAGAACGCCCTGGCTGCCAGGTCGCGACGAGACGCAAAGAGAGAGAGCAGGCTGTCGACATGGATGTGCAATCTGCTGCGCCTGCCCCGGAGCGCGCTGCGACGGGAGGCCGGAAGCCTAAATGGTGGGAGCTGGGGAGCCGCCCCGACTACCGTTTCTCGCTTGCGAATGAGCGGACCTTTCTCGCATGGATCAGAACCGCGCTTGCCTTGATCGCGGGCGCCGTAGGCATCGATCAGTTTGCCTCCCATCTGGGCTCACCGCTGACGAGGCTGATATTGGCGCTGGTCCTGTTCTGCGCCGGCGCCACGCTCGCCGTCACGGCCTACACGCGCTGGGCGCGTGCCGAGCGGGCGATGCGGCACGAGGCGGATCTACCCCGCAGCCTGCTTCTGCCTGTTCTGGCCACGCTGACCGCGCTTCTGGCAGCCGCGCTGGGGGGGCTGGTCGTCACGAGTTGAACCCGATGACGGACCGGCACGAGGCGAAGGATCCCGGACTGCAGCCCGAACGCACGGCGCTTTCCTGGTCACGCACCGGCCTGCTGGCCTTGCTGGTCGCAGCGCTGTTGGGGCGCGCGGGCCTGCCAGCGGCAAGCATCATCGCAATCACCCTGAGCTTGCTGCTCGCGGCCATCGCCGGGCTCATCCTGTATCGCAGCTTCGGGATGCCGCTCGACCGGAGCGACGCGAATGACCACGCCATGGCGCGTCGGCATATCCTGCTGTTCGTCAGCCTCGCCATCGCAATCCTTGCCGCTCTGCATGCCGCAGTGACGCTGGCCGGCATCGCCATGTATCTGCAAGGCCACAGCATTCACCCGCCGGTATGAACACGCGACCTGACCTCGCAGTTGAACGCCTATCGATCGCACTGGACAAGTCGGACCTTGATGTGCGTTGAATGTGCATATATTGTGCAGGGCACAAGCGAGGTTCTGCCATGGCCCAGGCTCAGCCAGCTCACACAGCGATGGTTTCCGGCTTCGTCGACAGCCTGCAGGAGCCCCGGACGCCCTATATTTCTCCAAAGCGCCTGTCCAAGGCACTCGGCGTCAACGTCGCCAATCTGGCCCAGCTCACCGGGGTTCATCGCAACACCTTGCGCAACCCCTCCTCCGAACGGCTGCAGGGACGGATGCGCGAGATGGTGAAGGTGATCTCGGCGGCCACCGAACTCACCAGGGATATCGACAAGGCGATCTACTGGTACCGCAACGAACCGATCGCCGATTATGGGCATTGTCGCTTTCCATTTAATCGTGCGAATCGGACCCCAACGATTTCAGCAACTTGCCCGAGCACTTAATTTGAGAATGGGCATTTAATTTGATAATCCGAGTTGGATTTTGTCACTTAATGTGAGAATAAGATACGCCACGGTTTTCCGCGCAGGTCTGCCATGAGCGATCCTTTTCCCGATGAGATTGATGAGGCACTTTGGGATGAAGCCTGCCGACGGGCTGATGCAATTCGTGAATTCCTGAAGAGCCGGACTGGCAATGCAACAGCCGCAGAGGTTGGCAAACTTGCCGTCGAGATGGCTGTCAGCCAAGCGACAGCATACCGGCTGATCAAGCTGTTCCGCGCTGGTGGAACGGTCCTGTCGCTGGTGGATCGTAAGCGCGGACGCCCGGAGGGTCATCGTACTCTGGACGAAAAGCGGGAAGAGATCATCCGCGCCACGATTAACGCATTCTACCTGAGGCGGACCCGACCGACGATCTCGCAATTGGTGCGGGACGTGCAGACGAATTGCTCGGCAGCGGATCTCAAACCGCCGCATCGCCGAACGATAGTGGCTCGCCTCGAGGACATCGATCTTCAAAAGCGTGCGAGGCGACGCGGCGAACAGAAGATCGTCAAGGCGACCACACCAGTTCCGAGATCGTTTGAGGTCGCACGTCCCCTGGACGTGGTCCAGATCGATCATACCAAGGTTGATATCTTTGTTGTCGACGAGGAGACTCGCGAGCCGATCGGCCGGCCATGGCTGACTTTGGCAATGGATGTGTGCAGCCGCATGGTGACTGGGTTCTATCTTACGATGGAGGCGCCGTCCCGGCTGTCCACCAGCCTGTGCTTATTGCACTCCGTCTTCGACAAAACGGCCTGGCTCAGAGAACGCGAGATCACCGAGCCGTGGCCCGTCGCCGGCCTGCCCAACACGGTGCATGTCGACAACGGCGCCGACTTCCGCAGTCGAGCATTCAAGAGAGGGTGCGAGGATGCCGGTATGGCAATCGAATGGCGGCCGCCGGGGGAGCCACGCTTCGGCGGCCACATCGAGCGTCTGATCGGCACGCAGATGGGGAAGTTGCACCTGCTACCCGGGACAACGTTCAGCAACGAACAGGAGCTGGGAGACTACGACTCGAAGCGGCACGCCGCACTGACACTGCGGGAGCTCGAGCAGTACATCGCACTCGACATCGTCGGCTCCTATCATCAGTCGATTCATAGCGGTCTGAGCCGTCCGCCGATTGCGGTCTGGCGGGAGCACGAGGGCGAAATCCCGCTTCGGCTGCCACAGGATCGGCTCCGCTTCTGGCTCACCTTCCTGCCCGAGCAGGAGCGCACTTTGCGCCCAACAGGCGTTCATCTGTTCGGCCTGCGTTATTGGTCGGCGGCGCTCAACGCCGACGTCGGACGTACGGACCGGCGACTGCTTGTCAAATACGATCCGCGGGACATGGGGCGTATCTTTGTCCGGCGGCCTACAGGAAACTTCGTGGAGGCCCGCTATGCGGATGTGACGCTGCCATCGATAACCCTGCATGAGGCGGTGACTGCTCGACGCACACTACTCGCGAAAGGCCGACGTGAAGTCGACACCCGGATCATCGTCCGCACAGCGATGGCGCAGCGCGAATTGATTGAAGCGGCAACCAAAAAGACAGCGGCCGCGCACCGCGGAAAGATCCCTTCCAAATCGAAGGTGGATGATCGGGGATGGGGCTCGCTCCGAGGTGTCGACTCCAGCAAACCTGTACCCTTTGTCGAGGATACAGATTGAGCTGGAGCGAATATGAGCGATGAGATCTTCCACCTGACCGTCGGCGCCGCAGCGCTGCTTGCCGAAACGGACGACCGACGCATTCGCGCGATACGATCGCGCCGGTGGGTGCTTTATCCACGCGCCAAGCAGGCGCTCGACCGGCTCAGCGCGCTACTCGACCATCCGCGCGGCACGCGCATGCCTTCGGTTGCGATCTACGGTGACAGCGGCATGGGCAAGACCATGATCATGAAGCGGTTCCGGGACGAGCACCCGCCAAGCTTCGATCCGCTGACCGGCACGTTGAAGACGCCGGTCCTGGCCCTAGAAATGACCAGCCGCCCGGGCGAACGACGTTTCTACGCCGAACTCCTCACCCTCCTCGGCGCGCCTCAGCGGCCACGCGCCGACATCGCCCAGATGGAGCAGGCGGCATTGCGGATCATGGAAGCGATCGGCGTGCAGGTACTGGTCATCGATGAGGTGCATAACATTCTCGCGGGATCCTACCGCGAGCAGCGCATTGTCCTGAACACGCTGCGGTTCCTCAGCAATCGTCTGCAGATCTCGCTGGTCTGCTTCGGCGTCAACGAGGCGCGCGAAGCGATCAGCGGCGATGTCCAGCTTGCACGCCGGTTCGAGCAGTTTACCTTGAGCCGGTGGGCAGCGAACGAACAGTTCGAAACCCTGGTAACCTCGATCGTTCGCAATACACCGCTGCGGCGATCCTCGGTTCTGGCGCCGAAATCGCTGCGGCGGATGCTTCAGATCACAGAGGGCATCACTGCCAACATCTTCCACATGATCAACAGCCTTGCGGTCGACGCCATCGATAGCGGCCGCGAATGCATCACCGATGAATCGGTCGATAACTGGGAGCCGGAATTCGATGCCGAGGCGGCGTTCGCATGATGCGGCGGTTACCGGTGAGGCTGTCGCCTGTCGCCGACGAACTGTTGTCCTCCTGGATCAGACGGCACGCCGCATTCTATGCAATTCCACCGTTGGTCATGCTGAGGCATTGCCTCCCAGAGGCCTCGTCATTGCGAGCAGCAGATCTCCATCTCAGTGGTGATCAGGAAATCCGCCTAGCCAACATGTTTGCCACTGAGCCGGCAGTGGCGCATCGAATGACATTCGCGAATGTCGCGAGATCATCGCGTCGGCTCATCGCAATGCGGCCAACGCACTATTGCACGAACTGCAACCTTGGTGGCACTGAACCAGCACCAATCCTGCGAAGCCAGCTTCTGGGGTGGCGCATCACGTGCCCTCTATGTGGAATCCAACTCCGGGATGCCCGCGAGCGCGAGCTCCCCTCCCCTTTCCTGCAATATCGCGCTGCAGCTCTTCGTGGCGAGAAGCTGCTCGACGACGAAGCCGAACGTGGTATCGGAACCTGGACATCGCCAACAGAAATCGCCCGGCTTCTCCTGATGCGGCGCATCACTTGGCCTGTGCCTCCTGAGCATGAGCTCTGGCGCTTCCGCGTGCTCGGCGCAATCATCCCCGATCTCGACCATGTCGTCGCCGCGGAACAGGAGAACCTGCCCACACCTGCGAAACCGATCCTGCCACTCTACATGCGGCCGGCCTTACTCGCAGGCGTTGCCATCGTCGAAAGTGCCGGTCCAGAGATGCTCCGGATGATGCGCGGGTACATGATGGGTGACAACAGGGTCCGATTCACTGACGCCGTCGAGACCATGATAGCTCGGGCCAGCAACCTGCGAGCCTCCTCGCAAATGCAGTTAATTTGAGAATCAGATCACCTTGATTCTCAAAATTAAATGCCAAGGCTCAACCAAACCGCCGCATTCTTGCAATTAAGTGCCGAGCGACAGCGTGGTCGCGGGATGCGCGATGGCGATCTTCATCGCCGTGCTGCGTGCGACATCGCGGTCGCCAGCGCTCACTCAGGTCGATCCGGCCTACCTGATCGGCGCTGGTGCCGCTCTGATCATCGGATGCTTCGCCCTGCGGGTCGCCGTGAAAGGCAACGCCGCCTTCGCCGCGCCGTCGCCGAAGCGAGTGCATGGCAGGCGTGCCCTGCATGGCGATGCCGACTGGATGACGATGGCCGAGGCCGGCAAGCTCTTTCCCGACACCGGCGGTATCGTCGTTGGCGAGCGTCACCGTGTCGATCAGGACAGCACGGCGGCGGCGGTGTTTCGTGCGGCGAATCGGCAGAGCTGGGGAGCGGGCGGGCGCTCGCCGCTGCTCTGCTTCGACGCCTCCTTTGGCTCCTCGCACGGCATCGTCTTCGCCGGTTCCGGCGGGTACAAGACGACCTCGGTGACGATCCCCACTGCCCTCAAATGGGGTGGCACGCTCGTCGTGCTCGACCCCTCGAACGAGGTCGCACCCATGGTGATCGATCATCGCCGTGCCGCTGGACGCACCGTCCATGTGCTCGACCCGAAGGAGCCGGCGACCGGTTTCAACGCGCTGGACTGGATCGGCCGTTTCGGCGGCACCAAGGAGGAGGACATCGCGGCCGTCGCTTCCTGGATCATGAGCGACAGCGGCGGGGCGCGCGGCGTGCGCGACGACTTCTTCCGCGCCTCGGCCTTGCAACTCCTGACCGCGCTCATCGCCGATGTCTGCCTGTCGGGGCATACGGAGGAGAAGGACCAGACACTGCGCCAGGTGCGCACCAATCTCTCCGAGCCCGAGCCGAAGCTGCGGTCGCGTTTGCAGGAAATCTATGACGGTTCGGGGTCGCCATTCGTAAGGGAGAACGTCGCCGTCTTCGTCAACATGACGCCGGAGACCTTCTCGGGGGTTTACGCCAACGCCGTCAAGGAAACCCACTGGCTGAGCTACCCGAACTATGCCGCGCTCGTATCCGGTAGCTCCTTCGTCACCGACGATCTCGCCGGGGCTGAGACGGACGTCT
This sequence comes from Ancylobacter novellus, assembly GCA_003241485.1. Classification (GTDB taxonomy): domain Bacteria; phylum Pseudomonadota; class Alphaproteobacteria; order Rhizobiales; family Xanthobacteraceae; genus Ancylobacter; species Ancylobacter novellum_A. The sequence goes on along the minus strand of QFQD01000003.1, from coordinate 398 downwards.
TCATCAATCTCGACCTGAAGACGCTGGAGACCCATGCGGGCCTCGCCCGCGTCATCATCGGCGCGTTCATGAACGCGATCTACAACCGGAACGGTGAGATGACGGGGAGGGCGCTGTTCCTGCTCGACGAGGTGGCGCGGCTCGGCTTCATGCGGATCCTCGAAACCGCCCGCGACGCCGGCCGCAAATACGGCATCACCCTCATCCTGCTGTTCCAGTCGATCGGCCAGATACGCGAGACCTGGGGCGGACGCGATGCCGCGAGCAAATGGTTCGAGTCGGCGAGCTGGATCAGCTTTGCCGCCGTCAACGATCCCGAGACCGCCGACTACATCTCCCGGCGTTGCGGCGCGACCACGGTCGAGATCGATCAGGTCAGTCGCTCGTCGCAATCCTCC
>QFQD01000068.1 GCA_003241485.1 Ancylobacter novellus | reverse complement strand
TTCCGCGAGCCGGTCTTCGCCGCCTTCGATGCGTTTATTCCCGGAAGCCGGGTGTAGCGCCGGCGTCAGCCGGCCTGCAGCATCTTCAGCGCCGCCTCGTGCACCCGCCGGTCGCCGGCGGCGACCACGCGCCCGCTGGTGAGGTCGGACGTGCCCTCCCAGCTGGTGACGATGCCGCCCGCGCCCTCGATCACCGGGATCAGCGGCACGATGTCGTATTCGTTGAGATTGGTCTCGATGACGAGATCGACATGGCCGGCCGCGACCATGCAATAGGCGTAGCAGTCGCCGCCATAGCGGGCGAGGCGCACGCGCTCCTCCACCGTCGCATAGATGGCGCGGTCGGCCTCGCCCATGAGCCGCGGGCTGGTGGTGAGCAGGATCGCTTCCTCGAGCGCGGCGCAGGGGCGGGTGACCAGCTTGCGCTCACCCGCCGGGCCGCGATAGCGCGCCTGCGCGCCATCGCCGAAGAAGCGCTCGCCGATGAAGGGCTGGTGCATCATGCCGTAGACCGGCTGGTCGTCGCGGCACAGGCCGATCAGCGTACCCCAGGCAGGCAAACCGGCGATGAAGGACTTGGTGCCGTCGATCGGGTCGAGCACCCAGACATAATCAGCGTCCGGGCTCTCATCGGCGAATTCCTCGCCGCGCACGCCATGGCTGGGGAAGTTCTGGCGGATAAGGCTGCGCATCGCCTGCTCGGCGGCTCGGTCGGCGGCCGTAACCGGGTCGAAGGCGCGGCCCTGGCTTTTGTCCTCGACGCCGAGCGCCGTGCGGAAGAAGGGCAGGATCGCCTGCCCCGACACGGTGGCGAGTTCATGCACGAAGTTCTCGAAATCCACCGCACCCATGCCCACGCGCTCCACGGCTGGTCCGCCGGCGGCCGCCGGCACGGCGCACAGGCTTAGCCGCAGGCGCGCGGCTCGGCAATGCGCGGGCGGAGCGCAGGCTCATGTGACGGCGCGCGCGCGTGCCGTACGTACCTGCGCGAATGTCCCGTGCAGGCTGCGCGCTCAGCGCATGGCTGCTATTCCGGCAAGATCAAGGATTGGGCACTCTCAGCGATTGCCATCAGGAAGCGAAGCTGCCATATTATCGCAGTGCGGTGAGGCGATTGGCGTTGCCTTACCGCTGCCCTCCTTGGGCGTTTCCTCCCTAGACTTGGGCCGCTCCGGCAACGTGAGCGGCCCCTTTCTTTTTAAGCAACCCTCTGACATTGCTGGATATTCACGGACGATCGCGTCGATCGTTCGCGCGCCGGCTTCGCGCTGCCGAACACATGCGGCGGGTTGAGGTGCGTAGCTCAGCTCATTTCAGCGAAATGATCGAAACAGGCGCGTTTGTCGTCATTCGCGCTTCGGGAATGTGATCACGGTTTCGTTTCTTTCGCTTTTCCTCTTGCCCTTTGTGCGACGCAAATCTATAGATATTGCACTGCGGCACGGTGATTGGCGTCACCTGCCGCCGCCCTCCTTGGGCGTTTCCTCCCTAGACTTGGGCTGCTCCGAATGCGTGAGCGGCCCTTTTTCTTTTGGGTCTGCCGCTTACGGCGCTCTGCCTTGAAAAACAGCGAGTGATCCACGCCCTGAGCCTGCCGCCGGCTCGCTGGCGTGCAGCCAATGTTGGCGTGTTGCGGGTCATGGTCGCGGGGATGAGCGGCGGGCCGATTCAGGACGGCGGCGACCCAAAAAGAGCGACGCCCGACATGCGGCCTGTGGAAGCCTGGCTTGAAGCCATGCGTCCGCGGCATATGCCGTGCGTCTCAATGTCGGATAAAGGTATTTTGGCACCTGCGGAGCGACATTTGCGCCACACCCGCAGGCTAGTTGTATCTGGTATGCCAGAAAATGGAGCGGCTCGCCTTGATTATTCCGCAATACGCCGACATCTTCACTCTCGTACGCAGCGATTGGCGTCGCTCCGTACAGCCCTCCTTGGGCGTTTCCTCCCTAGACTTGGGCCGCTCCCGCCTTGCGTGAGCGGCCTCTTTCTTTTGTACCGGACCGAGGCGCATCGCGGTGGCTTGAGCCGCTCTTCGATGTCTTCCTCGCTTGGCGTGACCGGTCCCAAAGAAGGGCGGCTGGTTTTCCGGGCCGATCTTCCCCCACCGCGGCTTCGCGGCGTCTGCCCCGAAAGGTGAGGGAATGTGTGCCCGGAACCGAGCGTGCAGAATTCGTATAGCTCTCATTCCCAAATTGCAAGGCTCTTATGCGACGTTTCGCATCATGCCATCAAATTTTTGTAATGAAAGTCGTAAGGTTCTGAAAAATAAGAGTTATTCAGCGGCTGTGCGCAGGCCGGCCAGCTCCAGCTGGGCGATCTGGGTCAGGCTGGCGGCCACTTCGATGAGGTCGCGCTGCACGATATCGAACTCCGGCGAGGCGCAATAAGTGGCTTCGTGCATATAAAGTGCGCGGCTGATCTCGATCTGTACCGCGTGCATGCCGGAGGCGGGGTTGCCGTAATGCTCGGTGATGAAGCCGCCGGCATAGGGCTTGTTGCGCACCACGGAATAGCCGCGCCGGCGCAGTTCCGCCTCCATGATATCGGGGATGATCGGCGCGCAGCTGGTGCCGTAGCGGTCGCCGATGACGATATCCACCTTTGAGCGCTCGTCGCGCTGGCAGACCGAGGGCATGGAGTGGCAGTCGACCAGGACGGCCACGCCGAATCGGCGCTGCATCTGCACCATCAGCTGGCGCAGCGTGCGGTGATAGGGCTTGTACAGCGCTTCGATGCGGGCGATCGCGTCGTCCACCGGAATGCGCCGGCCATAGATTTCCTGCGCTTCGCCGACGATTCGCGCGATGGTGCCGAGCCCGCCGGACACGCGCATGGAGCGCGTATTGGCATAGGCGGGCAGGCGCCCCTCGAACATGCGCGGATCCAGCTCATAGGGTTCTCGGTTGACGTCGAGATAGCAGCGCGGGAAATGCGCGCGCATGAAGGTCATGCCGAGCGCGGTCACGTCGCTGAACAGCGCGTCGACCAGCGTGTCCTCGGAGCGCCGAAGCAGCGGCAGGTCCAGCCGGGCCTGGTCGACGAAGGCGCGGGGATAGACCACGCCGCTGTGCGGGGAGTTGAACAGGAAGGGCAGGGCGGTCCCGGCCGGCTCCACGACCTCGAATGCCGGGTCAATCGTGTCCGCAACGACCGCCATCATGCCACTAAGACCAGCCCGCACTAATCGGGGCGTCACCGTACCGGCGCCGTCCCCATGGTCAAACCCGAAGGATTCCTCTGTAACATGGGCATACGACGCCGGAAACGCTCAACTCGCGCCTCGGGCGGCTTTGCGAACACGTGCCCGCGAGAGGTGGTGTTTCGTTCCGGCGTCGGCACGGCTCGTTCCGCTTTCGCGCCCCGCCAGGCATTACAGGGCGTTAATCACGATCGACCGGAACGGCGAACCTCCGCCGCGATTCACGATGTGCTAAGAGGCGCGGGAGTACCGATGGGGGAACATGTAGCCGGGCGCGGGGTCTTTATCCGGTCTGTCCGGCGTGCGAATTCAGGGTGCAAGGGATGCTGAAGATCCTGCTCGCCGAGGACGACCACGATATGCGCCGCTTTCTCGTGAAGGCGTTGCAGAATGCGGGGTATGAGGTCGCCTCGTTCGACAATGGCCGCTCGGCCTATGACCGGCTCCGCGAGGAGCCGTTTGAACTGCTGCTGACCGACATCGTGATGCCGGAAATGGACGGGATCGAGCTCGCCCGCAAGGCGACCGAGCTCGATCCGGATATCAAGGTGATGTTCATTACCGGCTTCGCCGCCGTCGCGCTCAATGCCGACAATCAGGCGCCGAAGGATGCCAAGGTGCTGTCCAAGCCGTTCCACCTGCGCGACCTCGTCAACGAGGTCGGCAAGATGCTGGCGGCGTGACAGGCCTGTGGATGACGATGCAAGTGACCCCTCAGGGGTGGCTTGCACCGCGGCGGGCTTATGGCTATAGGGAAGCCCCGCTCGCAAGAGACCACGGAATGGGCGCGTAGCTCAGCGGGAGAGCACCTCGTTGACATCGAGGGGGTCACAGGTTCAATCCCTGTCGCGCCCACCATTCCCCAGGCCGCCGAAGCGGCGGCCCGGAATCCCTCATTTCCCGATCCTTCATTGAGACGACGGCACGCTCACTTGGCGGGCATCAGCACCGTGTCGATCACGTGCACCACGCCGTTGGCCTGCAGCACGTCGGCGGTCTGGATCGCGGCCATGTTGCCGGCCTGATCGACCACCACCCACTTGCCCATATGCTCCTCGACGGTGAGTGTCTTGCCTTCCACGGTCTTCAGCGTGGCCTTGCCGCCATGCTTCATCGCCAGCGCCTTCAGGTCGGCGGCGGTGTAGTTACCGGGAACCACATGATAGGTGAGGATGGCGGTCAGCTGCTTCTTCATCGCCGGCTGCACCAGCTTGTCGACCGTGCCGGCCGGCAGCTTGCCGAAGGCGGCGTTGGTGGGCGCGAAGACGGTGAAGGGGCCGGCGCCGTTCAGCGTGTCCACCAGTCCGGCGGCCTTCACCGCGGCGACCAGTGTCGTCAGGTTGTTCGCCTTCGAGGCGTTCTCGGGGATCTTGGCATCCGACATCATCGCCGCGCCGCCCACCATCACCGAGGTGGCGGCGAATGCGGGAGCGGCAGCAAGAAAGCCGGCGACGGAAAGCGAAAGAGCGATCTTAGAGAGAGTGCGGGTCATCGGAACGTCTCCTGAGTGATCACATGCTCTGTCCGGCATGGTGAACTCGATACGGCGGGCAGAGCTGCCCGGACCCCTCGATCAGCAGAACGTGATGACGCCGCCTCTGCGCCCGCTAATCCTGCAGGCCGGGCTCCACCAGGATGGCGTTGCTTTGCGCCCACCATTTGAAGGCGTTTGCCGCCTCTATCCGCTCGGCTTGCTCATGCGCGCCCTGCAGGCGGCGGATCATGCCCTCGTAGTCGCCCTTCGGCAGGGGATGGGTTTCGGCGAACAAGAGCGCCTCGTCCAGCGAGGCGATCTCGACGAGGCGCGATCCGTCGCGCAGGCGCAGCGGCGGGGCCAGGCTTGGGGGTGTGGTTGTGCGTTCCATGCGCGCTCAACGCGCGAACGCGCGCGCGCGTTCCAATGCCGCTGCCGCCCCCTGCCTGCCGGTGCGTCAGTTTTTGTCCATCGGCCATGAAACCAAATGAAGGGCGGCCCGTTGATCTGGCACGAAGACTTTAATGGGAGGCAGAAATGATATCGAAGACTATCGCTATCGCGGCGATTACCATGGTCATTGCCGCGCCCCTCACCGTGCCCGCGCATGCCACCTCGACCTCGACGCGTCCGCTGCCGCCGATCGGCAGCGAGGAGCAGCGGGACGTACTCTCCCGCGAGAAGGTGCGTCGCCAGCAGGTGCGTGACAACCGCCACAATGGCCTGTTCCAGCCGATTTTTGCCCCGCTCTACCAGGGCTACAACTCGCCTGGGCAGAAGATGAAGCGCGCCTTCAACTGATCTGCACGCCGCTGCCGAACCGCTCCGAACGGGGGAGCGCCTGCCTCATGTGCAGCCGGAACCGGCTGGACGTGGCTCGGGCGCTCCCCAGTCGTTTGAGGGGAGATTGGCGAAGGGCGGCGCGAAATACTGTCGTACCACCGTAAATTTTGCCGGCACCGTCGCGGTGGGGCTGTCATAGTCCAGTATCCAGAAGAAATTATAGTTTCCGTTCGGCCAGGTCTTCGGCACGCCGCCGGGCACGCCCTGGATCTCCCCGAGCTTGAGCAACTGGCGCAACGTCACCTGCTCGCCGGCGAATTCCTGTTCCAGCGCCGCGCTGGCGATGTGGAAATGCTCCCAGAACATCACCACGGTCGTGCCATGCCAGCGCGGATTTTCCAGAAGATCGCGCGCCACCTTGCGGTTCTGCACGTTCACCAGTCCGTTGAAATAGCGGTTGTTCTTGATCGGGGTCAGCATCAGCGCATTGGTGGGAACGCGCATGCCCCACGCCGCGGCGGTCGGGCGGGCGGTCTCAAGTGTGTGCAGCGTGATGGCGAGAATCGCCGCCGGTTTCTCGCCCCTGATGAGGCTCATCGGGCTGGTCGGGCTGAGATATTGCGCCGCGAGTGCCTGCGCGCGCTCCTTGCCGAGGCTGCACAGCGCGGGTGAGCCCGCCTTTTCGCCGTGGCGAACGATGATGATGCGCTTGGGCGCCGCTTCGCTCGGCGGCGCCGCAAGAAAACCAGCGAGCGCCACCACGAGCGCCAGCAGCATGTGGGTCGGTCGGCGCGTCACGTCGTCTCCTCTCGCGGTATCTGCCTGCCGCACAGCATGGCGAGGCCCATGCCGTCCCGCAAGCGAGGTCGCGCGCGGCGCAGAAGAAGCGTCGCGTATGGATTGATACGCTGGCCCTGCGCACGATATCAGTAACACCAAGGAATTCTTCCCCGCCGGAGTGACCATGCAGCGCCGTTTCGACCTTCTTGCCTCCGCCCCCCGTTTGCCCGAAGTCTCGACTGCCAGCGCCGCGCTCGGCCATCTGCCGGAGTGGGACCTGACGGATCTCTATCCCGGCCTCGATTCGCCCGAGCTGAAGGCGGATCTCGAACGTGCCGCCACCGAGTGCGCGGACTTCGAGGAAGCGCACAAGGGCAAGCTCGCGGCCGTTCTCGACGCTGCGGATGCGGGCGAGCAGCTGGCGCTCATCGTGGCGCGCTATGAGAAGATCGAGGACCTGCTCGGCCGGCTCTATTCCTATGCGGGCCTCGTCTATTCCGGCGATACCACCGATCCGGTGCGCGCCAAATTCTATGGCGACGTGCAGGAGAAGCTGACGGACGCGTCCACCCACCTGCTGTTCTTCTCGCTGGAGCTGAACCGGCTGGACGACGCCAAGGTCGAGGCGGCGCTCGAGGTTCCCGCCTTCGGCAAGTACCGGCCGTGGATCGAGGATGTGCGGGCGGAGAAGCCCTACCAGCTCGATGACCGCATCGAGCAGCTGTTCCACGAGAAGGGCGTCACCTCGCGTGGCGCGTGGAACCGGCTATTCGACGAGACCATTGCCGGGCTGCGCTTCGAGGTGGAAGGCGAGAAGCTGCCGCTGGAGCAGACGCTGAACTTCCTCGCCGAACCGGAAGAGGAGAAGCGCCGCGCGGGCGCGCAGGCGCTGGCCAAGGTGTTCGACGAGAATGCCCGCCTGTTCACCCTCATCACCAACACGCTCGCCAAGGACAAGGACATCTCCGACCGTTGGCGCGGCTTCGAGGACATTGCCGATTCACGCCACCTCGCCAATCGCGTCGAGCGCGAGGTGGTGGACGCGCTCGTCTCCTCCGTCCACGCCGCCTATCCCCGGCTGGCGCACCGCTACTACAAGCTGAAGGCCAAGTGGTTCGGCAAGGACAAGCTGGAATACTGGGACCGCAACGCGCCGCTGCCGAAGGTCGAGACCCGCACCATCGGCTGGGACGAGGCGCGCGAGACCGTGCTGGGTGCCTATTCCACCTTCTCCCCGCGCATGGCGGACATCGCCCGCAATTTTTTCGACAAGAGCTGGATTGATGCCGGCGTGCGGCCGGGCAAGGCGACGGGCGCCTTCGCGCACCCCACCGTGCCTTCCGCGCACCCCTATGTGCTGCTCAACTATATGGGCAAGCCGCGCGACGTGATGACGCTCGCCCATGAGCTGGGCCATGGCGTGCATCAGGTGCTCGCCGCGCCGAACGGCGCGCTGATGGCGCCGACGCCGCTGACGCTCGCGGAGACCGCCTCCGTGTTCGGCGAGATGCTGACCTTCCAGCGCCTGCTGGCCGCCGCACCGGATGCGAAGGCGCGCAAGGCGATGCTGGCCTCGAAGGTCGAGGACATGATCAACACGGTCGTGCGGCAGATCGCCTTCTACACCTTCGAGCGCCGCATCCACACCGAGCGCAAGAATGGCGAATTGACCTCCGAGCGCATCAGCCAGATCTGGCTGGAAGTGCAGGGCGAGAGCCTGGGCGAAGCCATCCATCTCGGCCCCGGCTATGAGAATTACTGGGTCTATATCGGCCACTTCATCCATTCGCCGTTCTATGTCTATGCCTATGCCTTCGGCGACTGTCTGGTGAACTCGCTCTACGCGGTCTACGAAAATGCCGAGGAGGGCTTTGCCGAGCGCTATCTCGCCATGCTGGCGGCGGGCGGCACCAAGCATCATTCGGAGCTGCTGCAGCCCTTCGGCCTCGATGCGCGCGACCCGGCCTTCTGGCAGACCGGGCTCAATCTCATCGAGCGCATGATCGAGGAACTGGAAGCGCTGGAAGGCTGACGGGAACGACGCTCCCGGCGCCGCCTTGGCGCCGGGCGTGCGGCTAAAGCCGGAATTTCAGCCGCAGCGAGCCGATCTGGTTGACATAGCCGGACGGGCTCGCCTGCACGTCGTAATTCACCCCGACGGTGAAAGCGTCCGTGACGGGTGAAGCGAGCCCCACGCCGCCGGTGAACAGCCAGCGCGACACATCCGGCCCGGTGGTGACGAACGGATCGCCCCCGCCCTCGAAGCGGGCCGTCACCTGGCTTGCCGTGTCGAGCGTGTTGTAGCCCGCCGTGCCGCGCGCCGTCAGGTCGAGGCTCTGCGTCAGGCGGTAGCGCAGCGCCAGTTCCGCGCTGATGAACAGCTCCTGGTAGCTGCCGGACTGCACGTCGAGGTCGAGCGGGCCGGCACCGTTCTCGTCATAGCCGTCCGAACTCACATTGAGGAAATCCAGCCGCACACCCGGCGTCAGCGTGAGCGCCTCGTTCACGGCGATAGTCTTGTACAGGCCGGCACCGAGGTCGAGCACGAAGCTCTGATAGCCGGCTTCGGCGCGGCTGCCCATGAAGGAGAGCGCGCGCGAGGTGGAGGTGTCGACCAAGCCGCCATTGGCCGAGAAGCTGAGATGCAGCCCCGGCGCCAGCTCCTGCGCGCCATAGACGCCCAGCACATAGGATTGCAGGTCGGCGGAGCCTTGAGCGAGGCTCGCCGTGTCCGTGTCGGTGCTGGCATCGACGGAGGTGGAGGCGAAGGCGAACAGGCCGCCCAGACGGGTGCCGGGCGCGAATGTGCGGTCCGCGCCCAGGGCGAAGCCACCGCCGCTCATGCTGTAGCCGGGCACGCCGTCGAGCGCACTCTGGCGGCCGGCGCCGCCCAGCGGCTGCACCCAGACGCTGCTGTCCGGCATGGCGTCGAGGTCCGCCAGCCGGTTGGCAACGACCTGTCCGAGCATGCGCTGCGTGTTCGCGGTGGCCTGCGCGGCCGCGCCGGAGAGCACCGGCACCGTCTGGCTGAGCGCGCCGGACAGGGCGGGGCCGGAGAGATCGTTCAGCACGCGCGTCACCGGCGCCATGGCACCGGTCAGCCCGTCCGTCGTGCCGGCCACGCTATAGAGCACCTGCGCCGCGCCGAGCGCGGAAACCGTGCCGGTGGCCTGCGCCGTCTCCTGATAGGGACGCACGACCTGGACATAGGTGATGTCGCCGGTGAACACCGCCGTCGAATCATAGGTGCCGAGCAGCATCTGCGCGGTGGAAGCATCGCCCTCGATACCGCCATAGAGGCTGAGCACCGTGCCATCGGTCGAGGTGTTGAACAGGACGCGCCCTTGCGGGGTGATGGAGCCCAGCAAGGTGAAGCTCGTGCCGTCCGGGCGCAGGCCCTGGCCCCAGAAATAGCCGCTCTTGTAGCCGGTGATGATGAAGGTGCCGGGCTGGCTGGTGCCGAAGGCGGCGGGGCTGACGATCCGCCACGGCGTGCCTTCGCTCCACGCCCATTGCGGCGACAGGTTGCTCGGCACCACCTGCGCCGCCGGCGGCGTGAAGATGGCGGGGTCGTAGGGCGCCATATAGGCCCAGTGGCTCACCAGCAGGTCGGTGCCGGTAATCATCTGCATTTCCATCGTGGTGACGCCGCCCACCGGCTGCATGATGCCGATGCCGATGGTGGTCGGGCCGCCCGTGGTCGGGGTGAACACCATCGTCACCTGCCCGTCCGGCGTGACGAGGCCCTGGATGTTCAACTCGGAGACGGAGGTGATGGGGCCGATGACGAGAGTGCCCGAGCTGGTGCCGGTGAAGCTGCCATTGACCGAGGTGCCGAGCGCCCACAGCGTCTGGTCGCCTATGGGGATCGGGTTGGCTGATGACCGGGTCCCAGATGGACTGGGCCCGCGCCGTTCCCATCCCGCAGCACAACACCGCGGCCGACACCAGCAGCGCGCGCCGTGCGTGCGACGTCCGTCGATTGCCCAACATTGAACGACGCTGCCCCCAGCCCCAACTGCGGCCATAGGATACAACTAAGGGCGGCGTTTCAATTGCCCGCTACCGGCTTGTCTTGGGAATGTCGCCGGCGCGGTTTGGAAACGGGCTAGCCCCGCCGGCCATGCCCGCCGGGCAGGCGCACGCCCGGCGCGCCGCCGGTCTCGCTGGTGGTCTCGCCGGTTTCCTCGACAAGGCGCTGCTGCTCGACGAGGCGGCGGAAATTCTGCTTGTGCAGCCGCACGCCGGAGAGCGCCTCCACCGTGCGTTGCAGCTGGAGAAGGGTGAAGCTCGGCGGCATCAGCTCGAACACCACCGGGCGGTATTTGATCTTGCCGCGCAGCCGCGCGATGGCGAGCGCCAGCATGCGGCGATTGTCCTCGCGCATTTCGGCGCCGGAAAGGGCAGGGGCCGTCCGGTCGGACCCTCGCTCGCGCAGCGCCTCGGCGACGAGGCCCGCCTCATAGAGCAGCTCGTAACGCTCCAGCACGCGCTCCTCGTTCCAGCTCGCCTCGTTGAGGCTGGTGGCGCCGCCGAAGCACAGCGTCACCCGCTCGGCCCGCATTTCCGCCATGCGCGGATTGGCGGCCGCCGCCGCCCAGGCGCGCAGGCCCGGCTCCAGCACATCGAGCACGCCGGGCCGCCCGTCGCGCCAGTCCTCCCACGGAAAATAGCGGTACCAGCTCTGCCAGGCCGCCTGCGTGTCGCCGGCCGGGCGCGCCTCGCGCACCAGAGCGAGATAGGCGAGGGAGAGCGCGCGCGCGCCATCCTCGCCGCGGTCGCGGTCGCCGAAGGTGTAGAGCTGCTCGACATAGCCCAGTTCCTGCAGCGTCTGCCGCTCCACCCAGGAGCGCAGACCCACCTCCAGCGTGCGGTGGCCGCGCTCAAGCGGGCCGGAGGGCAGGGCGTCGCGCCCGTCGGCATGGCTGATTGCCAGCACCTTGGGCGCGTCGCCCGTCACCGCGACGATGACCGCTGACAGGCCGATGGCGAGATTCGGCTCGGGCATGCGCGGTTCCTGCGCGTCGCGCGCAGCGGAAAGGGGCGGGCTCGGGGCAGTCGATGAGGGCATGGGGCTCCGCAGGACGGACGGATTTCGCGTCGCTCTCTTGATAGCATGCTTGCGCGCATGGCGCGGCGGTGGCAATCCGCTTCCGTTCGCACAGCGAGGTGACAAGATGAGCACTGTGGTTCTTCCCGAGGGGACGAAGGTTCCCGCGCTTGGCATCGGCACCTGGATGATGGGCGAGCGGGCCAGCGCGCGGAAGGAAGAGACCGAATCGGTCCGCCTCGGCGTCGAGCTCGGCCTGAAGCTGGTCGACACCGCCGAGATGTATGGCGAGGGCGCCTGCGAGAGCTTCCTCGGCGAGGCGCTTGCTGGCTTGCGCGACAAGGTATTCCTCGTCTCCAAGGTCTATCCGCACAATGCCAGCCGGGCCGGCGTAATCGCCGCCTGCGAGCGCAGCCTGAAACGGCTGAAGACCGACCGGCTCGACCTTTATCTGCTGCACTGGCGCGGTGGCGTGCCGCTGGCGGAGACGATCATCGGCTTCGAGCACCTCAAGAGCGAGGGCAAGATCGCCCATTGGGGCGTGTCGAACTTCGACACCGACGACATGAACGAGTTGTACGAGACCCCCGGCGGCGAGAGCTGCGCGGTCAATCAGGTGCTCTACAACCTCACCCGGCGCGGGCCGGAATGGGATCTTCTGCCGTGGCTGCAGCAGCACGAAATGCCGCTCATGGCCTATAGCCCGATCGAGCAGGGGCGGATGAAGACCGCTGGCGTGCTCTCGGAAATCGCGGCCAAACACAATGCCAGGCCGTTCCAGATCGCGCTCGCCTGGGCGCTGCGGTTCCCCGGCAACATCGTCATTCCCAAGGCGTCGCGCCCCGAGCACATGCGCGAGAATGCCGGCGCCCGCGACATCAAGCTCGACGCTGAGGATCTCGCCGCGCTGGACAAGGCGTTCCCGCCGCCCACGCGCAAGCGCGCGCTGGAAATGCTGTGAGGCTGATGCCTCCCGCAAGGCCCGCGCCCGTCTGTGACGGCGGGCGGTCATGAGCGGAATCCGCCTTGAGAACGTGACCCTGCGCCGGGGCGGACGCCTCGTGCTGGACGACGTGTCGCTCGATCTGCGCGAGCGCCGTATCGGGCTGATCGGCACCAATGGTTCGGGCAAGTCGTCGCTGGTGCGCCTGTTCAACGGGCTGCTGGTTGCCGATGAGGGGCGGGTCGTGGTGCAGGGGCTCGATGCGCGCGAGCAGGCGGCGGCGCTGCCCGCCAAGGTCGGCTTCATCTTCCAGAATCCCGATCATCAGATCATTTTCCCCACCGTCGCCGAGGAAGTCGCCTTTAGCCTGGAACAAGCCGGCCGGCCGCGGCGCGAGGCGCGAGCGGCGGCGATCCCCGCGCTCGCCCGCTTCGGCCGCGCCGAATGGGCGGAGCGGCCGGTCCACGCGCTGTCCGAGGGCGAGAAGCAGTATCTGTGCATCATCGCCGTGCTGGTGATGGAGCCGCAGGTGATCGTCTTCGACGAACCCTTTTCCAGCCTCGATCTTCCCACCCGCCGCCGGCTGGAGGCGCTGATCGCCAGCCTGCCGCAGCAGGTGGTGATGATCGCCCATGAACTCGACGCCTTCGCGGGCTACGACCGCGTCGTCTGGCTGCACGAGGGCCGCGTACGTGGCGATGGCGCGCCGGAGGGCGTGATCGGCGCTTACCGCGCTTTCGCGGAGGGTCTGGTGTGATCTCGCTCTACCTCGCGCGCCACACCTGGGCGCATGACGTGCCGGCGGCCTGGAAGCTGTTGTTCCTCGCGCTGGTCAGCCTGCTTGCCACCCCCTTGGACAGCCTGCCGCTGATGGCCGGCCTGCTCGTCGCCGTGCTCGGCCTCTATGTCAGCCTCGGTCGGGAGGCGCTGGCCCAGATGGCGCTGCTGCGCCCGATGCTGCCGCTGCTGGCGATTCTGGTCGGCCTGCACGCCTGGATGGGCAGTCTCGCCGAGGGCATCGTCATGTGCCTGCGGCTGCTCGCCATGGTGCTGCTCGCCAATGCCGTGACCATGACCACCCGCATGGACGACATGATGGACGCGGTGGAGCCGCTCCTGCGTCCGCTGTCGCTTCTCGGCGTGTCGCCTCGCGCGGTGGCGCTGGCGGTGGCGATGATGCTGCGCTTCGTGCCGCTGCTCTTTGCCCTGTGGGAGGCACTCGGAGAAAGCTACCGTGCCCGTACGGGCAGGCGCGGCGGCTGGCGCCTGCTCGCGCCGTTCTGTATTCAGACGCTCCGCCTGTCACATCATGCCGCCGAGGCGCTGGCGGCGCGTGGCGGCGCACCGAAGGGAAATCGCCGATGAAGGATCGCTCGCTCGTCCAGATCGCGCTCTATGCGGCGATTATCGCGGTGCTGGGACTCCTGCCGAAATTCGATATTCCGTTCGTCCCCGGCGTGCCGATCACCGCGCAGACCATGGGCGTCATGCTGGCGGGCGTGATGCTGGGAGCGACGCGGGGGGCGCTCGCCGTGCTGCTGGTGGTGTTTGTCGTCGCGCTCGGCGCGCCGCTCCTCGCCGGCGGGCGTGGCGGGCTCGGCGTCTTCTTCAGCCCGACGGTCGGCTTCCTTATCGGCTGGATCCCGGGCGCCTTCGTCGCCGGCTCGATCATGCAGATGTTGCGCAAGGCCCCGGTATTCCCGGCGGCGCTGCTCGCCTCGGTGATCGGCGGCATCGTGGTGCTCTATGCCTTCGGCATCGCCGGACTCTCGCTGCGGGCGAATCTGTCGCTCTTCGATGCGGCGAAGGCCTCCATGGTCTTCATTCCCGGCGATACCCTCAAGGCTATCCTCACCGCGTTGGTGGCGCAGACGGTGGCGCGCGGCATGCCCGAGGCCTTGCTGTCGCGCGCGCGCTGACACCGTGACCCGCAGCATCGGCGACCGGCTCGACGCGCTGGCACGCGAGGCCCCTTCGCGCCCCGCTCTCGCCTGCGGGCAGGAGGTGATGAGCCGGTCGGCCTTTGCGGAGGCGGTTGCACGCTGGCGCGGCGCCATTGGCGCGCAAGTGCCGCCGGGCGCGGGCGTGGCGCTCGCCATGGGCAATGCGCCGGAACTCGTCGCCGCCTTCTTCGCCTGTGCCACCGGCGGCCGGGTGGCACAGGTCTATGATCCCGCCTGGCCGCCCGGCTATCGCGCGGCCATCGACAGCGCGCTGGCACCCACGCTGACGCTGGCGGCCGGCCCGATGCCGCAACTGCCGCCCGCTCCCGCCGTGCCGGTTTCCCCCGCCGCGCCGTTCTATGTCGGCTTCACCTCCGGCACGACCGGCGTCCCCAAGGGCTATCGGCGCACGCACGCCTCCTGGATCGAGAGCTTCGCGGTGAGCGAGGAGGCGTTCGGCCTGTCGGCGGACGATGTCGTGCTGGCGCCGGGCGGACTGGCCGCCTCGCTGCACCTCTATGGCGTCGTCCACGCGCTGCATATCGGCGCGAGCGCGGTGATGATGCGTCATTTCGTGCCGCTGGAAGCGCTGGAGCTTATCGCGCGCAACGGCGTCACCGCTCTTTATGCCACGCCGACGCAGCTGCAGATGCTCACAAAGGTCGCGGCCAGCGAGGCGATCGTCTGCCCCGGCGTGCGGCGCATCATGGTCAGCGGCGCGAAATGGCGCCCGGAGACGCGCGCCACCGTTGCCGCTGTTTTCCCCAATGCCGGCATCGCCGAATTCTACGGCGCCTCGGAGATGAGTTTCATCACTCTCGTTCGCCCCGGCGAGGAAGCGCCGGCCGGTTCGGTGGGGCGCGCCGCGCCCGGTGTCACTCTGCGCATTCGCGATGGGCAAGGGCGCGATCTGCCTGCGGGCGAGACCGGCACGATCTGGGTCGCGAGCGAGATGCTGTTCGAGGCCTATGCCTGCGGCGGTGGCGCGGAGACGCGGCGCGAGGGCGCCTTTCTCACCATTGGCGATCATGGCCGGCTGGATGCGGCGGGATATCTCACCCTCGCCGGCCGCGAGCGGCGCATGCTGGTGACCGCCGGCCAGAACGTTTTCCCGGAAGAGGTGGAGGCCCTGCTCGCGGCCGCGCCCGGCATCGACGAGGCGCTCGTGCTCGGCCTGCCGGATGCGCTGCGCGGGGTGGAACTGGTCGCGCTGCTGCGCGGGCCGGGGGCCGGCGAGGCGGCGCGGCTGCGGGCGCACTGCCGGCGCTTCCTGCCGGCCTCCAAGGTGCCGCGGCGTTTCCTTGTGGTGGAGGACTGGCCACGCACCTCCGGCGGCAAGGCCGACATCCCGGCATTGCAGCGCCGCGCCGAGGCGCTGCTGGCGGGCAGGACCGGTGCGCATAGCTAGCCGCGTTTGCACGGGCCGCGCCATTGTGCAGGATGGACGACAGAATCATTCTCTCGGACGTCGCGCCAGCGCGGGGGCAGGAACGAGCGAAGCGGAATGAATGCCATTTCATCACGCCAGCAGGACATTCTCGTGCTGGCGCGCGCGCAAGGGCGCGTGAGCGTCGACGACCTTGCAGGCCGCTTCGAGGTCTCGCCGCAGACCATCCGCAAAGATCTCAACGATCTGTGCGTGCGCCGGCTCATGTCGCGCGTGCATGGTGGCGCGGTTGTCGCCTCGGGCGTCGAGAACCTCGCCTATGAGGCCCGCCGGGCGATGGCGCAGGGCGCCAAGCGCGCCATTGCGGAGGCCGCTGCCAGCATCGTGCCGAACCGCGCCTCGCTGTTCATCAATATCGGCACCACGACGGAAGAGGTCGCCCGCGCGCTCGGCGACCATGAGGACCTTCTGGTCATCACCAACAACCTGAATGTGGCGACGCTGCTCTACCGCCATCCCAAGATCGAGCTGATCATGGCCGGCGGCCCGGTGCGCCACGCGGACGGCGCGGTGATCGGCTCGGCAGCGGTGGATTTCGTGCGCCAGTTTCGCGTCGACTATGCCGTCATCGGTGCGTCCGCCATCGAGGAGGACGGGACGCTGCTCGATTTCGACTATCGCGAGGTGCAGGTGGCCCGCGCGATCATCGACAATGCGCGCCAGGTCATTCTCGTTGCCGACCGCTCCAAGCTGGAGCGCTCGGCGCCGGTGCGCATCGGCGCGATGGAGGAGGTCGACACCTTCGTCACCGATCTCATTCCGTCGCCCTCGCTGCGCGAAGTGTGCGACCGCCATGCGGTGGAGCTGATCGAAGTCGGCACCCGCGACGAGGACGGGTTCTGAGGCGCACTGCCGTCATCCCGGCCACAAATAACGCGCCCAAGATACAACGCAGGGGTGGCTGGCCGCAGGCGCGATCTGCCATAGATTTCCCCCGCACGTGAAGCCAGAGGAACGACCCATGGAACTTCGCCGCCTTGGCCAGTCCGACATTCTGGTCCCGCCGCTCTGTTTCGGCGGCAACGTTTTCGGATGGACCGCCGATGAGGCCACCTCCTTCCGGCTGCTCGACGGCCTGTTCGAGGCGGGCTTCAACTTCATCGACACGGCGGATGTCTATTCGCGCTGGGCGAGCGGCAATGAGGGCGGCGAGTCCGAGACCATCATCGGCAAATGGATGAAGGCGCGCGGCAATCGCGACCGGATCGTCCTGGCCACCAAGGTGGGTTCCGACATGGGCCGCGGCCGTGTCTGCCTCGCGCCGGATTATGTCCGCAGCGCTGTCGAGGCCTCGCTGAAGCGGCTGCAGACCGACCATATCGACCTGTATTTCTCGCACTGGGACGACCCGGACACGCCGTTCGAGGACGTGCTGGCGACCTATGAGGAACTGATAAAGGCCGGCAAGGTGCGCCTCATCGGCGCCTCCAACCTGACCGCCTCGCGCCTGTTCGATGCCCTCGCCGTCTCCGCGCGGGAAAAACTGCCGCGCTACGAGGTGTTCCAGCCGGAATACAATCTGTGCGAGCGCGAGGGCTATGAGAGCGAGATCGAGCCGATCTGCCAGCGCAACGGGCTCGGCGTCGTCACCTATTTCTCGCTCGCCGCCGGCTTCCTCACCGGCAAATATCGCGAAACGGCCGATGCGCGAAAGAGCGTGCGCGGCGAGGAGATCGTCGGCAAATATCTCAACGCGCGCGGCACGCGCATCCTCGCCGCGCTGGACGAGGTGGCCGCCGCCCGCAACGCGACGCCGACGCAGGTCGCGCTCGCCTGGATCATGGCGCGCCCCAGCATCACCGCGCCGATCGCCAGCGCCTCGAAGGTCGAGCAGCTTGGCGACCTCATCGCTTCCGCCGGCCTTCAACTGAGCGCAGCCGAGGTCGCCCGCCTCGATGCCGCCAGCGCCTGGAAGGAATGAACCGATGACCAAGCTGTCCGCCGCCGCGATCGGCCGCTTCATCGATGCCGGACGCGGCGTCGCGCCGGCGGACGTCGTCGTCAAGGGCGTTCGCCTGCTGGACGTCATCACCGGCACGATCAGCGAGACCGACATCGCCATTGTCGGCGACCGCATCGTCGGCACCTATGACGTCTATGAGGGCACGCAGGTGATCGACGGTTCCGGCCTCTACGCCGTGCCGGGCTTCATCGACACCCATCTGCATGTCGAATCCTCCCTCGTCACACCGCTGGAATTCGACCGCTGCGTGCTGCCGCATGGCGTCACCACGGCGATCTGCGACCCGCACGAGATCGCCAACGTGCTGGGTGCGGAGGGCATCGCGTACTTCCAGCGCTGCGCCGAGCAGACCATCATGGATCTGCGGGTGCAGCTGTCCTCCTGTGTGCCGGCCACCGCCTTCGAGACCTCCGGCGCGGAGCTTTCAGCCGCCGACCTCGTCGCCCTGCGCGGGCACTCCTCGGGCATCGGCCTCGCCGAGTTCATGAATTTCCCCGGCGTTCTGTTCAAGGACGAAGGTTGCCTCGCCAAGATCGAGGCCTTTTCGGACGGGCACATTGACGGCCATGCGCCGCTGCTCGTGGGGCGCGACCTCAACGGCTATATCGCCGCCGGCATCCGCACGGAGCATGAGGCCACCACGCTGGCCGAGGCCCGCGAGAAGTTGATGAAGGGCATGACGGTGCTGATCCGCGAGGGCTCGGTCTCCAAGGACCTGCACGCGCTGATCCCACTGATTTCGCCCGACACCTCAGCCTTCCTCGCCTTCTGCACTGATGACCGCAACCCGCTCGACATCGCCGAGGAAGGCCATCTCGACTTCATGATCCGCACCGCCATCGCCCATGGCGCGCCGCTGCACCATGTCTACCGCGTCGCGAGCTGGTCGGCGGCCAACGCCTTCGGGCTCACCGATCGCGGTCTCATCGCGCCGGGCCGGCGCGCGGACATCGTGCTGGTCGACGATCTCGAAGCCTGCTCGGTGCGCCATGTCATCGCCGCCGGCCGGCTGGTGACGCCCGAGCTCTTCGCCACGCGCACGCCCGTCGCGCCGGTCGGGCTCCAGTCGATGAAGGCGGAGAAGGTGGCGCCGTCCGATTTCCGCATCCCCGCCGAGACGAGTGCGACGCGGGTGATGGGCGTGGTGCCGGGCCGCATCATCACCGAGGATGTGGCGCTCGACCTGCCGGTGGTCGATGGCGAGAAGCAGGTCGATCTCGACAAGGATGCGGTGAAGGTCTGCGTCGTCGCGCGCCATGGCAAGAACCGCAATATCGGCCGCGGCTTCGTGCATGGCTTCGGCATGAAGCGCGGCGCCATCGCCTCCTCGGTGGGGCATGACAGCCACAATATCTGCGTCGTCGGCGCCGACGAGGCCGACATGGCGGTGGCGGTGAACCGGCTGATCGAACTGAAGGGCGGCTTCGTTGTCGCCGAGGCCGGCAAGGTCACCGCCGAGCTCGCGCTGCCCGTCGCCGGGCTGATGGCCACCGGCACGTTCGAGGAAGTGCACGACGCGCTCATCCCGCTGCGTGCCGCGGCCAAGGCGCTCGGCGTCGTGCTGGCCGAGCCCTTCCTGCAGGTCGCCTTCCTGCCGCTGCCGGTTATCCCGCATCTGAAGATCACCGATTTCGGCATGTTCGACGTCGACCATTTCGCGCTGCTGGAGCCGCAGGGCTCGCCGGGGCGGGCGAAGGGGTGAGATGCCTCTTGGCGTCCTCCCGGACGGCCCGGCGGGATGATCCCGGCTCTGCACCGTGCCGGGATGGCGGCCAGGTGCTCTTCTCGCCGCGCCCCGTGCCGCCCTTTCCGTCGCGCCGCCCGATCTGCTAGACCCGCTCTGTCGCTGTCCAACCCGCCGAACCCATGTCCCGCCTGCGCTCCTCGCTCTTCCTTCTGCTGCTGGTCCTGTGGACGCTGCTGCTGGCGCCGACCATTCCCTATTACGCGCTGCGCAACGACCCGAAGACCACCCGCCGCTTCTCGCGCTTCTGGGCGGATGGCGTGCTGGCGATCCTGCGCCTCGTCGGCGTCTCCTGCCGTGTCATCGGCACGGAGAACCGCCCGGCCGGGCCGGTGCTCTACATCGCCAACCATCAGTCGACCTTCGAGACCATTGCCGCTGCGACGCTGGTGCCCGATGTCGCCATCGTGCTGAAGAAAGAGCTCTACCGGATCCCGGTGTTCGGCTGGTTCCTCAAGGCATCGCCGATGATCGCCATCGACCGCGCGGGTGGGGGCGCGGCGGTGAAGCAGATGTTCCGCGAGGGGCGCGCGGCGGCGGCCGAGGGGCGCAGCCTGCTCATTTTCCCCGAAGGCACCCGCCAGCCGGTGGACACGCGCGCCGAACTGCAGCGCGGCGTGCTGCTGCTCTACAAGGCGCTCGGGCTGCCCGTGGTGCCGATGGTGAACAACGCCGGCCTGTTCTGGCCCGCGCGCAGCTTCACCATTCATCCCGGCGAGATCACCGTCTCGCTGCTGCCGCCCATTCCGCCCGGCCTGCCGGATGCCGAGTTCATGGCGCGGATCACCATGGCGATCTATGACGAGCGCGACCGGCTGGTGGCGCGGGCGCGTGAAGAGGCGAGTGCAGCATGAGCGAAGTGTCGGACGGCATCGTCATTGTCGGCGCGGGGCAGGGCGGCTTTCAGGCTGCCGCGTCGCTGCGCGAGGCCGGCTATCAGGGCCGGGTGAGTCTTGTCGGCGAGGAGCCGGGACTGCCTTACCAGCGCCCGCCGCTCTCCAAGGCCTATATGAAGGGCGATGCCGGCATCGAGCAGATCGAGCTGCGCGCCGCCGCCTTCTATGCCGACCACCGCATCGAGCTGGTGGAGGGCCGCGCCAGCGCCATCAACCGCTTCGAGCGCCGCCTCTCGCTCGAAGATGGCCGCGAGCTGGGCTACGACCATCTCATCCTCGCCACCGGCGCGCGTAATCGGCCACTGCCGGTGCCGGGCCGCGAGCTTTCGGGGGTCTATTATCTGCGCACGCGGGCGGATGCGGACGCCTTGAAGGCGGACCTCGCGAAAGCCCGCAACGTGGTGGTGATCGGCGCCGGCTTCATCGGGCTGGAATTCGCCGCCGTGGCGCGCGCCCTCGGCCACCCGGTCACGGTGATCGAGGCGGCGATGCGCCCGCTCGGTCGCGCGGTGTCGCCGGAAATGTCGGCCTTCTTCGGGCAGGCGCATGAGGCCATGGGCACGCGCCTGTTGCTGGGCGCCGGTGTCATCGGGCTGGAAGGCGCGGGCGGTCATGTCACTGGCGTGGCGACCACCGACGGTACCGTCCACCCCGCCGATTTCGTGCTGGTCGGCATCGGCGTGGTGCCGAATGTCGAGCTGGCGGCGGATGCCGGGCTGGAAGTGGCCAATGGAATCGTGGTCGACGCGCATCTGGCGACCAAGGATCCCGCCATCTCGGCGCTGGGCGACGCGGTGGCGTATCCCAGCCGCTTCGCCGGAGGCCAAAATGAACCTGCAATGGTGCGGCTGGAATCGGTGCAGAACGCGGTCGATCAGGCGCGCTGCCTCGCCGGCCGGCTCACCGGGAAATCCGTGCCGTTCGAGGCGGTGCCGTGGTTCTGGAGCGATCAGGCGGACCTGAAGCTGCAGATCGTCGGCCTCGCCGGCCCGACAGATCGCGCGGTGCTGCGCGGCGACCCCGGCTCCCGCCGCTTCTCGGTGTTTCGCTTCCGCGACGACGTGCTGACCGCCATTGAGAGCGTCAACCGCCCTGCCGACCACATGCTTGGCCGCCGCCTGCTCGCCGGCACGACCACGCTCACCCCCGCGCAGGCGGGCGACGAGAGCTTCGAGCTGAAGAGCCTGCTCGGGCGGTAGCTGCCCGCAGGCTTTCGCCTGTCCCGGACAAGCTGCACGTAGTGCGGCGCAGATCCGGGACCCAGCGCAAGACTCCGCGCAGCGGCTGAATCACTTCGAGGGGTTTGGAAGCGCCTGCGGCGGATTCTTGCGCTGGATCCCGGCTCGGCGCTCCGGCTTCGCCTCCGCTGGTCAGGGACAGGGCGGAAATGACGGCGCTGGCGGGTGCAGCCCCCGCCAAGCCCTCGCCAGCGACAACGCCCGTGCTACCATCGGAAAACCCGTCTTATCACGGAAACCCCGATGGCCTTCTCGCTGCGCCAGCTGCATTATTTCATTGCCGTCGCCGAGAAGGGCTCGGTCTCTTCCGCCGCGCAGACGCTGTCGATCTCGCAATCGACGGTGACCGAGGCGCTGCGCCAGCTGGAGCTGGACCTCGGCTTTCAGCTGCTGGACCGTCACGCGCGCGGCGCCGACCTCACGCTGAAGGGGCACCATTTCCTGCGCCATGCGCGCAAAATCCTGTCCGACGTCGCGGACGCCCGCCGTGCGCTGGTGGGCTCGGAGACGGCGGCGCTGTCCGGGCGGCTGTCGGTCGGCGTCACGCCGCTGGTCGCCGGCTACATCTATCCCGACCTCATCGCCCGCTTCCGTCGCGCCTTTCCCGGCGTCGCGGTGGAGGCGGTGGAGGACGCGGCGGACTATCTTGAGCATCTGCTCGTCGGCGGCGAGCTGGATGTGGCGGTCATGGTGCTGCCGCCGGGCCGGCGTTCCGCCGCGCTGCAGACGGAGGCGGTCGAGATTTCGCCCTATCGGGTCTGGATGCCGCTCGGCCATCCCGCGCTGGCCGAGGAGCGCGTGAGCCTTACCGACCTCTCGGCGGAGCCGCATGTGCTGCTCACCATCGACGAGATCGCGGAAGCCTCCGAGATTGTGTGGCGCCGGCTCGGCATCCGCCCGCCTGTGGCTTTCCGCACCCGCTCGGTTGAATCGGTGCGCTCGCTGGTGGCGACAGGGGCGGGCGTCGCGGTGCTGCCGGACCTGACCTATCGCCCATGGTCGCTGGAAGGGGACAAGATCGAGGCGCGCACGCTGATCGACGACGTGCCGGCGGTGGAGGTGGCCACCGCCTGGCGGCGCGGCTCGCCGCTTTCGGCCGCGGCGGCCGGATTCGTCTCGGTCGCCGCGACACGGCATGGGCGGGGGAAATAGCGGGTTGGGGCCCAGAAAATACTCATCGGTTTTTCCGATGGCTCGCTTCTGATCTTTGGTGTGGCGCGAGGCCGGACGCAGCGGCACACTGGTTTTCAAAGGGCCGCAAGCGCCCGCAGACCAGAGGGAAACCACATGCGCACCCGCTACCTGCATCTGCCGGCGCTCGTCGCCTGCGCCTCGCTCGCCATTCAGCCCGTCGTCGCGGCGGAACTCACGGCCCTCGGACCGGGCGAAGGCCAGGTCGATATCGTGGCGTGGCCGGGCTATATCGAGCGCGGCGAAACCGACAAGGCCTATGACTGGGTCACCGCCTTCGAGCAGAAGACCGGCTGCAAGGTCAATGTGAAGACCGCCGGCACCTCGGACGAGATGGTGGCGCTGATGAACGAGGGCGGCTTCGACCTCGTCACCGCCTCGGGCGACGCCTCACTGCGGCTGATTGCCGGCAAGAAGGTCGCCCCGATCAACACCAAACTCATCCCGAGCTGGGAGAGTGTCGACGACCGGCTGCAGAACGCGCCCTGGCACACGGTCGATGGCGTGCATTACGGCGTGCCCTATCAGTGGGGCTCCAACGTGCTGATGTACAACACGGAAGCCTTCAAGGGCGAGAAGCCCAAGAGCTGGAGCGTGGTGTTCGAGGAGCAGACGCTGCCGGACGGCAAGTCCAACAAGGGCCGCGTCCAGGCCTTCGACGGGCCGATCTACATCGCCGACGCCGCGCTCTACCTGATGGCGCACAAGCCCGAGCTCGGCATCAAGGATCCCTATGAACTGACCGAGGAGCAGTACAAGGCGGCGCTCGACCTGCTGCGCGGCCAGCGCAAGATCGTGCAGCGCTACTGGCACGACGCCATGATCCAGGTCGACGACTTCACCAATGAAGGCGTGGTCGCCTCGTCCTCCTGGCCGTTCCAGGTCAATCTGCTGGTGAGCCAGAAGAAGCCCATCGCCTCCACCATTCCGAGCGAAGGGGCTACCGGCTGGGCCGACACCACCATGATGCATGTCGACGCCAAGAACCCCAACTGCGCCTATATGTGGATGGAGCACTCGCTCAGCCCCAAGGTGCAGGGCGATCTTGCCGCGTGGTTCGGCTCGGTGCCGTCCGTCCCCGCCGCCTGCAAGGGCAATGAGCTGCTCACCGACGAGGGCTGCAAGACCAACGGCGCCGAGGAGTTCGAGAAGATCCACTTCTGGCGCACCCCGGTCGCCAAATGCGCCACCCAGGCGGCGGGCTGCGTGCCCTATTACCGCTGGGTGTCGGACTACATCGCCGTGCTCGGCGGGCGGTAGACCGTCTGCCCACCCCTTCCCACCGAGGGGAGGGGTGGTGCCGCCTTCGGCGGAGTCCTGCGCTGGGTCCCGGATCGGCGCTTCGGCTACGCCTCCGCTTGTCCGGGACACGATTCCCCTCTTGGTTCCCGGACGAGCTGCGCGAAGCGCAGTGCCGATCCGGGACCCAGCGCAGAGCCCCGCGAAGCGTCCTCATCTCTTCCACCTCCTCCGCCCTCGCCGGATTGCCTTCTCATGCCCGTCTCACCCCCCGCGCCCGTCATCCCTGCCGTCCGCTTTGCCGGCGTGACCCGGCATTTCGGGGCGGTGAAGGCGGTGGACGGCGTGGACCTTTCCATCGCGCCGGGCGAGTTCTTCGCCATGCTCGGCCCCTCCGGCTCCGGCAAGACGACGTGCCTGCGCCTCATCGCCGGTTTCGAGCAGCCCGATGCCGGCCATATCGAGATCTTCGGCGAGACCGTGGAAGGCCTGCCACCGTACCGGCGGGCGGTGAACACGGTGTTCCAGGACTACGCGCTGTTTCCCCATCTCTCGGTCGGGGACAATGTCGCCTACGGCCTGCGCGTGCGCGGCGTCGGCCGCGCCGAGCGCGACCGGCTGGCGCGGGAGGCGCTCGCCATGGTGAAGCTGGCGGGGCTGGAGGCGCGCCGCCCGGCGCAGCTCTCCGGCGGCCAGCGCCAGCGTGTGGCGCTCGCCCGCGCGCTGGTGGTGCGGCCCAAGGTGCTGCTGCTGGACGAGCCGCTGGGCGCGCTCGATCTCAAGCTGCGCGAGGAGATGCAGAGCGAACTTAAGAGCCTGCAGCGCGCGCTCGGCCTCTCCTTCGTCTTCGTCACCCATGACCAGAGCGAGGCGCTGTCCATGGCGGACCGCGTCGCCGTGTTCAATGAGGGGCGGATCGTGCAGGTCGGCCCGCCCGAGGAGGTGTATGAGCGCCCGGCGACCCGCTTCGTCGCGCATTTCGTCGGCTCCGCCAATGTGCTGGGCGCCGCGCAGGCGGCGGCGCTGGGGGGGGCGGAGCGCCCCTCCAGTCTCAGGCCGGAAAAGATTCTCCTGCTGCCGCCCGGCGCGGGCGCGCCACAGGCGGCGGTGCTGGTCGACGGCGTGGTTGAGGATGTGTCCTATCAGGGGCCGGTGCGACGCGTGGTGGTGCGCAGCTCGGCGGGACTGAAGCTTGTCGCGGCGGTGCCCGCCAGCGCCTGCACCGTGGCGCAGGGCGACGCGGCAAGGCTCGCCATTCCCCGCGCGGCATTGCAGCCGATGGAGAGCGAGGGATGAGCCTTTCCACCCTCGATCTCGCGCCGCCGCGCGAGGGCCTTTTGCGGCAGCTGTCCGATGTGCTTGTGCGCCGCGCACGTCTGCTGACGCTGCTGCTGATCGTGCCGCCGCTGCTGTGGCTTGGCCTCGTCTATCTCGGCAGCCTGTTCGTCTTCCTCGGCCAATCTATTTTTTCGATAGACGAGTTCTCCGGCACCATCGTGCGGGAGCCGACTGCCGCGACGCTGCTCGAACTCTTCCGCCCGGCCAATTACGACATCGTGCTGCGCACGGTCGGCATTGCCGCCACCGTGACCGTGCTCTGCGCGATCCTCGCCTTTCCCATCGCCTATTATGCCGCCCGCTATGCCGGTCCGCGCGTCAAGGCGGGGTTCTATCTCGCGGTGATGATGCCGCTGTGGTCGAGCTATCTGGTCAAGGTCTATGGCTGGAAGCTGCTGCTGGCCAAGGAAGGCGCCATCGGCTGGTTCGCCGGGCAGCTCGGGCTTGGCGGCGCGCTGCAGGCCTGGCTCGACTTGCCGCTCGTAGGCGGGCCCTCGCTCTCGGTCAGCTATACCGGCATGGTGCTGACCTTCACCTATCTCTGGCTGCCCTTCATGATCCTGCCGGTGCAGGCCGCGCTGGAGCGGGTGCCGCCGCATCTCATCGAGGCGGCAGGCGACCTCGGGGCCTCGCCGCGCCTCGTCTTCCGCACGGTGATCCTGCCGCTCGCCATGCCGGGCGTGGTGGCCGGGGCGATCTTCACCTTCTCGCTGACGCTGGGCGACTACATCGTGCCGCAGATCATCGGCACTTCGGCGCTGGTGCTGGGGCAGGCGGTCTACACGCTGCAGGGCACGGCGGGGAACATCCCGCTGGCCGCCGCCTTCTCGCTGGTGCCGATCCTGGTGATGGCGCTGTTCCTGACGCTGGCCAAGCGGACGGGAGCGTTCGATGCGCTGTGAGGTGAAGCCATGACCCGCGCGCCTCTCGCCCTCAAGATCGCGGCCCTTGGCGGGCTCGCCTTCCTGCATGTGCCGCTGCTGTTCATCCTGCTCTACTGCTTCACCACGGAAGAGAAGAGCTACGCCTTTCCCCCGCCGGGCCTGACGCTGAAATGGTTCGGCGTCGTGTGGGGGCGGGCGGACATCTGGGCGGCGGTCGGCCTGTCGTTGAAAGTCGCGTTCATCGCCACCGCCATCGCGCTGGTGCTCGGCACGCTGGCGGCGGGGGCTCTGGCGCGGGCCCGATTCTTCGGCCGCGAGCCGATCTCGCTGCTGTTCGTGCTGCCCATCGCGCTGCCCGGCATCGTCACCGGAATCGCGCTGCGCCAGGCCTTCGGGCTGATGGAGATCCCCTTCTCGTTCTGGACCATCGTGCTCGGCCACGCGACCTTCTGCATCGTCGTCGTCTACAACAACGCGGTCGCCCGGCTGCGCCGGCTCTCGCCCTCGCTGATCGAGGCGTCGATGGATCTGGGGGCGGATGCGTTCCAGACCTTCCGGCTG
The DNA here is from genome assembly GCA_003241485.1 of Ancylobacter novellus. GTDB lineage: Bacteria > Pseudomonadota > Alphaproteobacteria > Rhizobiales > Xanthobacteraceae > Ancylobacter > Ancylobacter novellum_A. The sequence goes on along the minus strand of QFQD01000068.1, from coordinate 2,787 downwards.
GTGGTGCTGCCGAATATCGGCACGGCCCTGCTGGCGGGCGGCATGCTCGCCTTCGCGCTGAGCTTCGATGAAGTGATCGTCACCACCTTCACCGCCGGCCAGCAATCGACCCTGCCGATCTGGATGCTGTCCGAGCTGATCCGTCCGCGCCAGCGGCCTGTGACCAACGTCGTTGCCGTCCTCGTCATCCTCGTCACCTTCCTGCCCATCCTCGCCGCCTATTACCTCACGCGTGAGGGAGAGGCGGTGGCGGGATCGGGAAAATAGGAGCCGTTTCATGACCCGCCTTTCCGACACGCAGATGCTCATTGGCTCGCAGTTCGTCGCCGGCACCGAGACGCCCGAGAATGTGCTGAACCCGAAGACCGAGGACACGTTGATCGAGCTGCCGGAGGCTTCGGTCGACCAGATCGACGCGGCGGTGAATGCGGCGTCGGAGGCGTTCCGCAGCTGGTCGCGCACAACGCCGGTGGAGCGCTCCTATCTCCTGCTCAAGCTCGCCGATCGTATCGAGGCCGAGGCGGAAGCCTTCGCGACGCTGGAGGCGCTCAACTGCGGAAAGCCTCGCCATGCGGTGCTGAATGACGAGATTCCCGGCGTCGTCGACTGCTTCCGCTTCTTCGCCGGCGCCGCGCGCACGCAGCACGGCATGGTGGCGGGCGAATATCTCGCCGGCCACACCTCGATGATCCGCCGCGATCCGATCGGCGTCGTCGCGTCGATCGCGCCGTGGAACTACCCGTTGATGATGGCCGCGTGGAAGCTGGCGCCGGCGCTGGCTGGGGGCAACACGGTGGTCATCAAGCCGTCCGAGCAGACGCCGCTGACACTGCTGAAGCTAGCGAAGATCATCGCCGACCTGTTTCCGGCCGGGGTCGTCAATGTTGTGGTGGGGCGCGGCGAGAGCGTCGGCAACGCGCTGATCAACCATCCCAAGGTGGCGATGGTGTCGCTGACCGGCGATATCGCCACCGGCAAGAAGGTGCTCGCCGCGGCCGCCAAGACGGTGAAGCGCACCCATCTGGAACTCGGTGGCAAGGCGCCGGTCATCGTGTTCGACGACGCCGACATCGAGGCGGTGGTCGAGGGGGTGAAGACCTTCGGCTATTACAATGCCGGGCAGGACTGCACGGCGGCCTGCCGCGTCTATGCTGGCAGCAAGGTTTACGACAAGCTGGTGGCGGACCTCGCCGCGGCGGTGTCGGGTCTGAAATTCGGGCAGGGCGACGACACGCTGAACGATATCGGCCCGCTGATCTCCGCCCGCCAGCGGGCCCGCGTCGCCTCTTTCGTCGAGCGCGCCTCCGAGGTTCCGCATATCGAGATCGCCACCGGCGGCAAGCTCACGGGCAGCGCGGCCTCCGGCAAAGGCTTCTTCTATGAGCCGACGGTGGTCGCCGGCGCGCTGCACAGCGACGAGATCGTGCGCCGCGAGGTGTTCGGCCCGGTGGTGTCGGTCACCCGCTTTGAGGATGTCGAGGAGGCGGTTGGCTGGGCCAATGACAGCGATTACGGGCTGGCCTCCTCGGTCTGGACCCGCGATGTGAGCCGGGGCATGGCGACGGCCGCGCGCCTGCAATATGGCTGCACCTGGGTGAACTGCCATTTCATGCTGGTGAGCGAGATGCCGCATGGCGGCCTCAAGCAGTCCGGCTACGGCAAGGACCTCTCAGCTTATGCGCTGGAGGACTATACCGTGGTCCGTCACGTGATGGTGAAGAACGCCTGATAGGCGTCATCCCTGCCGCCAAACCCTGCGGCAGCCGGTTGGGGTTGTTTCACAAAAGGAATATTCTGCCGACCGTACGTAGCGGCGGGCGATTGTGACGAAGAATTAAGTTGGAACTTCCCGCCGCATCTGTTGTCTCCAAGGCTGGGTTTCCCTGCTTCGGGTGAGACAAGGCGAGGACGCTTATGCGACGTGGTATCGGCATTGTGCTGGGGCTGGCCGTACTTGTGGGCGCGGGAGTTCTCGCGCAGCAGAAGGGATGGCTTGCCGGCGGTGTCGGTGCGCTGAAGGGCGAAGCGCGCGCGGCGCCCGACCAGCGGGCCACGAGCGTGGCGGTCGAGGTCGCCCCGGCCCGTCAGGCGCAGGTGACGAGCGACATACGCGCGATCGGCAGCCTGCAGTCCGACGAGTCGGTGAAGGTCGCCTCCGAAGTCGCCGGCCGCATCCAGGAAATCGCCTTCCGCGAGGGCGAGCAGGTCAAGCAGGGCGACGTGCTGGTCCAGCTCGACGCCGCGCTGGTGAAGGCATCGATGGACGAGACCGAGGCCCGCATGGACCTCGCCAAGGCCAATTATGACCGTGCGCAGCAGCTCCAGCGCTCCGGCTCGGGCACCGCGCGCGCACTCGATGAAGCGCGCGCCGAGCTCAACACCTCCAACGCCTTGCTGGATTCGCAGCGGGTGCAGATCGCCAAGCACACCATCACCGCGCCCTTTGACGGCGTGGTCGGCCTGCGCTCGGTCTCGGTCGGCGCCTATATCGCGGTGGGCACCGAGCTGGTGAATCTCGAAAAGATAGACGTGCTGAAGGTCGACTTCAAGATTCCCGAGACCCAGCTCGGCAACGTCGCCCCGGGCCAGGAGGTCGAGGTCGTGGTCGATGCGCTGCCGAACCGCACCTTCGTCGGCAAGGTCTACGCCATCGATCCCCTGGTCGACGTCAATGGCCGGGCGCTAAGCGTGCGCGCGCGCCTTCCCAACGCCGATCTCGTCCTTCGCCCCGGCCTGTTCGTGCGCGTCGTGCTCAAGGGGCGCGATACGCGCAGCGCCGTGTTCGTC
>QFQD01000123.1 GCA_003241485.1 Ancylobacter novellus | reverse complement strand
CTCGCCTGATGACGGTCGGCAGCCTCGACAAAACGTCCCATCTGGCACCTCCGAAGCAGTGCCTAAACTTAGCATAATCAGGGGTTTTCACACAGCCTCAGAACCATTGCCGACATAAGTGAGCCCGGTCGTCGTCACGCTACCGCCGCCCGAAATGGCCAGCGTTGCGGAATCAGAGCTGCCGACGTCCATTGCGGCGACATTCAGAGTGCCGCTACCGCTTACGCCGAGTGTCCCGGAATCTACTAAGAGGTTACCCGACAGGCTGTTTGCACCGGTCAAAACAATCGTGCCAAGCCCCGACGTCTTCAGCCCATCGGTCCCGGCAAGGACGGAGGAAATGGTCGCGGTTACCCCTGTCCCGGCCGTGATGGACGGAGCAACGCCGACACTCGGTGCCACGAGAGTGATTGTGCCACCGGTAATAGTGTAGGCATCAGTCTGGAATATCAGGCCCGCGGCCAACGGCGACGTGGCGCCGCTCAAAGTAACGAGCCCCGAATCGCCAGCAAAATATGCGTTGCTGCCTTGCGCCCAGGCCTGGGCGCTAACACCAGATGAATCAGTCCAGTTCGTTGTTCCCGCCTGGACGTTCCATGTGCCGGTTCCGCCGTCGATACCACCGCCACCCGTGGTATTGGTTCCGTTCCACCACTGGTCCAGTGGGGCGGCAACCGCCTGATCTGCAGACCAAAGCGGCACAAACATCTGAGGAGCCACGGACAGCGCCGTAGAGGCAAGTAAATTCACCCCCAGGATCCGGAGGCGCGAAGTGCCGCCTCTTAAGCGCTCTTCAGTGCGCTTTATTGCAGAAGTCGCGTAAATATTAATGCGGCGCATCAAATGTTTAGGCCGAGTGCTTCCGGAATCAGGTTGAATATTTCTCAGATAAACCGGCCGCACGCTTTTCATGCCCAACACCCCACCCCATTAATCTGAACATTAGATACAGCCGAATACCATCGGCCGATGGTAAAACTCGCGCAATCTTTGATCCATTTCTAAAACAGTTCAAAATTGCTGACAATGGCCGAAAAGCCACACGGCTGTACAAACAACACAATAATCCGCTGAGACTCCAAGACCGCCGCCCCTTCTGGCGCACCTGTCCCGAAGGTTTGGATGCGCGCTCCCGTGGATGTCGATGGCGTCACTACCGATAAGGGATCCGCAGCCGGCTATTTGAGGTGCCGATCATTCCCGCTCGAAGTAGTCGCGGGTATTCCTCACGCGCGCCTGGTGGGATCGAGGCAAACCCGCATTTTTTCGGGCGTCTCAGTGTCGACGTGCCCGCCTCGCGAGTAACGCCTTCTTGGCCGCAGCCCTTACCGGAGCAGTGGCGAGAAGAGCGCAAAGCGGACGTTCGGATACACGCTCGGCAAGCTCTGCTGCTTTCGCCTTGACGCCATTGAACCCCAACGACAGGGGTCAGGGCCGGCATCAAGACCATGTCGTCACTCGACATGCCCGGTGGTTGCAAACCTGACACTCGCTTCAAAGCCCGATGGACTGCCGGGCCTGGGCGAGCGAAGCGTCAGCGCGCTGGCTATGCGCTCGGCGATGGTCGACACGATCGACAATCCTATCCCGCTGCCGCGAGCCGAGGTTCCGGCCCGCTCGAAACGGCCGGCGAGTGTGGCCAGCGTCTCGGGCGGGACGACGGGGCCGTCATTCGACACCGTCAGCAGCCCGCCGGGGTCGAGGGCCACCTCGACGGGCGACGCCGGGCTGCCATGGCCGAGGGCATTCTCCACCAGATTGCGGCACACGATCCCGACGGCGTCAGGATCAATGTCGGACATTACGGGGGTCTCGGGCATGCGCAGGGACAGCCTGGCCTGCGGCACGCTCCTGTGCATGTCGTCGATCACGACCCGCAGGGCGTCGCGCAGGTCCGACGTCCGGTCGAGCCGTAGCCGGCCACCCTCCGCGCGGGCAAGCTGCATGAGGCGCTCGGCGCGCGCCGTCAGCCGCTTGAGCGTCGCCTCGATCTCGGCTCCCCGCCGGGCGATATGTGGCTCCCCGGTCTCCTTCTGGATGCGCTGGGCCTGGGCGATCGCTCCGGCGAGCGGATTCCTGAGCTCATGGGCGGTGTTGGCGGCGAGGCTGCGTTCCGCCGCGAAGGCCGCCCTGAGCCTGGCGAGCAGCGCGTTCAGCGTGGCGGCCAGCGGGGCGACCTCACTGGGCAGGTCGTCGGAGGCGACCGGCCCGAGGTCTTTCTCGCTGCGGGTCTCCAGCCGCTCGCGGAACGCCCGCAGCGGCCGCATGCTCCGGCGCACCGCGAGCATGACGGCGGCGAAGGCGGCCGGGATGACCAGGAGGATCGGCAGGCCGAGACCGATCTGGATCTCCCGCGCGACCCCTGCTTCATGTGCGAGCGGCTCCGCCACCGTGATGCTGATGGTGCCTTGCAGGGCCTCCTCGCTGTACAGGCGGTGCGTCGCCGTCCGGCCGAATCCGGGGCCGCTATAGGGCGGGAAGACCGACACGTCGGCGGCGTGGGACTGGAGCAGCACCTTGCCCTTGTCGTCGCGGACCACATAGGTGAACAGCTCGTCATGGCCGTGGATGGCGCCGAGCCGCTGGCTGGCGACATCCCCCTCCTCGCGGCCGATGATGTCCATCGCCGCAAGGGGAAGCAGGCGCTGCGCCGTCTCCTGCAGGGAGGAATCGAAGACCTCCCCGATCTCGTGCCGCAGCAGCACCGCGGTCGTCCATGCCGCGCCGACCCAGATCACCAGCAGCACCGCCCCGAGCGACAGCAGGAGCCGGCCCTGGAGGCTTCGCGGGCGCCTCATGCCGCGGCCAGCCGGTAGCCGAGGCCGCGCTCGGTCTCGATCAGGTCGGCGCCGAGCTTCTTGCGCAGCCGGCTGACATGGACCTCGATCGTGTTGCTCTCCACCTCGGCACCGAAGTCGTACAGCTTTTCCTCCAGCTGCGCCTTGGAAAGCACCTGGCCCGGCCGGGCGAGGAACGCCTCCAGAAGCGCCCATTCGCGGGCCGTGAGCTGCACCGGCCGGCCCTCCCGGCTCACGCTCCGGCGGGCGATGTCGATGTCGAGCGAATGATGCCGGATGATCGGGTTGGGATTGCCGGAATAGCGGCGGGCGACCGAGCCGATGCGCGCGGAGAGTTCGTCGAGGTCGAACGGCTTGACCAGATAGTCGTCCGCCCCGGCGGTCAGGCCCTCGATCCGGTCCGACACCTGGTCGAGCGCCGTCATGATGATGACGGGCGTGGCGTTCCCCGCGGCGCGCAGGGCGCGCAGGAACACGATCCCCCGGCCGTCGGGGAGCATCAGGTCGAGCAGGATCAGGTCGTAGGCGGCGCCCGCCATGGCGTCGCGGGCCGCGTCGATCCGCGTGACCCAGTCGGCGGAGTGAGCGTCGCCGACGATCTGGTCACGCACCGCCGCGCCCAGCACCCCGTCGTCCTCTATCAGCAGGATTCGCATTGTCCTTCGCCTTTCGCGGCTCCCGCCTTCATTGACGACCCTTCCTGACAATGCGCTGACGCAGATCGCACGCGCGCTTCAGGATGCCGTCAGCTTGGCCATGCAGGCTTGTCGCAGATCAAGGTGGAAAGGAGTTCCGGCCCGTGCGGCTCGCCCTGAGAATTCTCGCATGTATCGCGATCCTCCCGGTGGGGCAGGCACTCGCCGACGACGGCTGCTTCGCGCCGATGGCGGACTGGAAGCCGAAGGAGGCCCTCGCCGCCCTCGCCGCCCAGAACGGCTGGACAGTCCGCCGGATCAAGATCGACGACGGCTGCTACGAGATCGACGGCACGGACGCCGAAGGCCAGCGGATCGAGGTGACGGTCCATCCCTCCACCCTCGACGTCCTCGACATCGAACGCAAGGACGGCACCGGCCGCCGGCGCCGCGACGGGGAGGGTCACGGCGACTGAGCGGCCACCGGCCGACCCGGACCCAGCACGCAAGACCGATCCGGCCCCGCCTCTGCGCGGGGCCTTTCGATTCCTGACGGCAGGCTGAAGCAGAAAATCCGTTTGCGTCAGGAACGGATCAGGCAGGGCGCCCAGAACGGTTCCAGCAGAGAAAGGAGCCCCTGCCATGAAAAAGACCCTTGCCATCCTCTTCGCCTCCACCGCCCTGACCGCCGGGATCGGCTTTCCCGCCTGGAGCACGATGGCCGAAACCACCCGCTTCGACGGGCTGAGCGCCGCCGTGCTGGATGCCGGCCAGGACCTCGGCCTGGTGCTGGCCAGCGACGATGACGACGACGACCGCGGCCATGGACGCCAGTTCCGGCGCGGGGACGATGACGAAGACGATGATGACGAAGACGACGACGATTCCCGCGGCGGCAGTGTCGCCGCACCGGCGCCGGCGGGCAGCGTCGCTCCCCCCAATAACGGCCTCTTCGGCAACGGCGCACCCCCCAAGGCGCAGGTGAACTGAGCCCACCGCCCTTCATCCACGCCAGATCGAGAGAAACCGACGATGAGACGAATCCTCGCCGCCCTTGCGCTGACCACGGCGCTGACGCTTCCCGGCATCGCCATGGCGCGGCCGGTGACCCTGACCACGACGCTGAAGGACTATGGCGGC
>QFQD01000067.1 GCA_003241485.1 Ancylobacter novellus | reverse complement strand
GTCGCGGAAGGAATCACGACGCCCTTGGGGCGTCAACCGAAAGACAATGAGCCGGAACGGTCTCCCGATGGCCAAGGCCACCGATTCTGCAACAGGCTCTGAAGACGGGATTCGCCCGTGCGGTGTGCGTCGAGGCGGATGTCGACAATTTCCGCATTCTGCGCGTCAACCAGATCCTCAACGATGTCGACGAGCGTTGCGCCAATTTCCTGGCCGCGGCTTCGGAAGAGGATGGCGAGGCGGAGCTGGAGCTTTCCCCGTCCAATTTCGGCGACCACCGCCTGCGGGCGGTGGAGAGTGGCCTGTCGGTTCACGGGGAAGCCGACTGGTCGACCCGCCGTATCCGCCGCATGCGGCTCAGCACCGTGCTGGCGGAGGCGAAAGTGGGCATCGACGATATCGGCCTCGTCTGGGTCGATACGCAGGGCCATGACGGGCATGTGCTGGCCGGCGCCCCCGAACTGATGGCCTCCGGCGTGCCGATCGTTACCGAGTTCTGGCCGTATGGGCTGCACCGCTCCGGCGGCTTCGGCCTGCTGCAACAGGCGATCAGCGGACGTCAGATCGTCGATCTGCGCCAGTCCCTGAAGCAGGGCAGCCTGTGCACGCTCGACAGCGATCGTCTGGTTGCCCTCTACGACGAGCTGCTGGTCGGCGAATCCGTGGAGCGTTCGCCGCACACCGACCTGTTGTTGCTGTAAGCCGCGCAGTCGCGGGCGGCTCCCACGCGGGGGACGCCCGGCAGACACACCGTGATTTCGCGGGGAGAGATTCTGGTACAGCTGGGTGGGCTCGAACCACCGACCTCCGGTTCCACAGACCGGCGCTCTAACCAACTGAGCTACAGCTGCGTGCCAGAACGGCGCGGAACCTAATTGCGCGGCATGCGCTTGGCAAGACCACCCGTGCGAGTTCTGCAAGAGCGGGGGACAACCTTTCTTCCCGCGCCTTCTTCCCGTCCGCCTCTGACGTCGCCCGCGCCCCTGCGTGGCATGGTTTCTGTATGCGGCGATGGGGGCAAATGGTCCGCTCCGGAGCGGCGGCCCAGGTGGGAGATGGCATGAGCGAACTGGATGAAGAGGGCGCGCGGGCGCAGGCACTCGCGGGCCTGCTCGATGCGGGGCTGGCGCTGCAGGGGCTTCCGCTGGAGCTTGAGCTGCGCCCGCGTGTGCTGATGCATCTGCAGGCGGCGCTCGCCATGGCCGATCTCGTCAACGGTTTTCCGCTGCGGGACGAGGCCGAGCCTGCCGCGGTCTTCGTTCCATGAGCGCACCTGTTCCATCTGGGGAAAACGAGGCGGCCCGCCTCATTGCGGGCCCCGCTCTGGCGCTCGCGGCCGCTGTGCGCAGCGGGCAGGTGAGCGCGCGCGCCGTCACCGAGGCCGCGCTCGCGCGCATCGCGACGGTAGATCCCGTGCTGACGGCGTTCACCGATGTGACCGCCGCGCGGGCGCGTGCGGAGGCTGATTCGCTCGATGCGCGCCGTGCCGCGGGCGAGGCGCTGGGCCCGCTCGCCGGCGTTCCCTTCGCGGTGAAGAACCTGTTTGACCTGAAGGGCCTGCCGACGCGTGCGGGTTCCAAGATCAACCGCGACCGCCCGCCGGCCGCGCGCGACGCGACGCTGGTGGAGCGGCTGACGGCGGCGGGAGCGGTGTGTCTGGGCGGGTTGAACATGGGCGAATATGCCTATGACTTCACCGGTGAGAACGCGCATGACGGCAATTCGCGCAATCCGCACGACCCGAATCACATGGCGGGTGGTTCGTCCGGCGGATCCGGCGCGGCGGTGGGCGGCAAGCTGGTGCCGCTGTCGCTCGGTTCCGACACCAATGGCTCGATCCGCGTGCCTTCGTCCTTCTGCGGCATCTTCGGGCTGAAGCCGACCTATGGGCGGCTGTCCCGGGCGCGCAGCTTTCCCTTTGTCGCCAGCTTCGATCATCTCGGGCCCTTCGCCCGCCATGTCGGCGATCTCGCCGCCGCCTATGACGCGCTGCTGGGGCCGGATCGCGATGATCCGTCGCTGGCCGACAAGCCGGCCGCGCTGACGCTGCCGGAACTGGACAAGCCGGGCGCGCTGCGCGTGGCCGTGCTGGGCGGCTGGTTCGCGCAGTCCGGCACGCCGCAGGCCTATGCGGCGGTAGCGCGCGCGGCGGCGGTGCTTGCGGCTACCACCACGGTCGAACTGCCCGAGGTCGCCCGCGCGCGAGCGGCGGCCTACATCATCACCATGGCGGAAGGGGCCGGGTTGCATCTCGACCGGTTGCGCACGCGCGGCGGGGATTTCGACCCGGCGGTGCGCGAACGCCTGCTGGCCGGCGCGGTGTTGCCCGGCGCGTGGATCCAGCGGGCACAGATTTTCCGCCGCTGGTTCCATGAGCAGGCGCTGGCGCTGTTCGCGAAGTGGGACGTGCTGATCGCCCCGGCGACGCCGGTGCCGGCGCCCAAGAGCGGACAGGCCACTTTCGTGCTGGACGGGCGCGAAATGCTGGTGCGGCCCAATATCGGCATCTACACCCAGCCGATCTCCTTCATCGGGCTGCCGGTGGCGGCGGCGCCGATCGACACCGGCGAGCGTCTGCCCATTGCCGTTCAGCTGATCGCCGCGCCCTGGCGGGAGGACGCGGCGCTCAAGGCGGCGCGGGTGCTTGAGCGCGCCGGTATCGCCGTCGCGCCCGAGCCCGTTCTTTAGGCGTCAGGCCGCGCGCGGCAGTGCGTTCACTTCCACGGTGATGTGCGACAGGCCGTGAATGTGTTCGAGCTGGTGCTTGTAGACGTCGGGTGACTGCGGGTCGGCGGCGCGCAGGGCGACGACGGCGGCGTGGTGGCCGGGGCCGACCTGCCACACATGCAGGTCCGTCACCTTGGCGCCGTTCTCCTCCAGCGTCGCGCGGATGGCCTGCGGCAGGCCACGGCGCGGGGTGAAGTCGAGCAGCACGCGGGCGGTGTCGCGCAGCAGGCCGAAGGACCAGCGTGCCACGACCACGGCGCCGACAATGCCGATGACCGGATCGAGCCACAGGAAGCCATAGAGGCTGCCGCCAACCAGCGCGAGGATGGCGAAGACCGAGGTCAGCGCGTCGGTCAGCACATGGAGATAGGCGGCGCGAAGATTATTGTCGCGCGTCGAGGCCTTCACCTGCGTGTCCACGCTGCGCGCGGCGTGCGGGTGGGCGTGTCCATCCTCATGCGGGTGAGCATGGTCATGTTCATCATGGTCATGGTGGTCGTCATGGGCGTGGGCCGCATGCGGGTGGCCATGACCATGACCATGACCGTGGCTGTGCCCATGGCCGAGATGCTCATGGTCGTCGCGCAGCAGCCAGGCGCAGACCAGATTGACCGCGAGACCGAAGACCGCGACGGCGATGGCCTCGTGGAAGTCGATATTCACCGGCGCGGTAAGCCGCAGCGCGCTTTCCCAGCCGATGAGTATGGCCACGATGGCGAGCACCACTGCGCTGGCGAAGGCGGCGAGGTCGCCCACCTTGCCGGTGCCGAAACTGAAGCGCGTGTCGCCGGCGTGGCTGGCAGCGTAGCGATAGGCCAGCGCGGTAATCAGCATGGCGGCGGCATGGGTCGACATGTGCCAGCCATCGGCCAGCAGAGCCATGGAGCCGAACATCGAGCCGGCGACGATCTCCAGCACCATCACGCTGGCGGTGATGGCGATGACGATCCAGGTGCGGCGCTCATGCCGCTTGTGGCTGTCGCCGAGAAAGCTGTGCGTGTGGACGTCGGAGAGATGCCCGGCGGGCACAAGGGCGGACGGTGTGCGTGCATGCATGGCCACTGGCTCCGGGCTTATTTGAGATAGGTGCGAATGACGTCGACGAGTTCGGCCGCGCCGCGCGCCCGCTCCTTGTCGGTCTCGGTCGCGGGATCGACGACGTGGTGGCGCATGTGGTCCTCGATCAGTTCGATGGTGAGGCCGTTCATCGCGCCGCGCACCGAGGCGACGAGCTGCAGCACGTCGGCGCAGCCGAGCTCCGCCTCCAGCGCCCGCTCCACAGCCTCGACCTGCCCGCGAATGCGGCGGACGCGGGCGAGCAGGCGGGACTTTTCCTTGATCGTATGCGACATGATCCACTCGAATATAGGGTACCCCCCTATATTATCGAGCGCGGAGGCAAAGTCATCCCCCTTCGTCACCCTCGACGCATTTTCGTTCAGTCGCGGCGGAAGGCGATGTTGGCGATGAAGCCGACGGCGAGCGCGCCCAGGGCGGTGATGAGCCCATAGAGCCAGGGCTGGTTCTGCGCGGTGGTGGCGACGGTTTGCTCGAAGTCGACCTTGGCGACGTCGAGACCGAGCGCGCCGCGGCTTGCCAGCGCACGCTCGCGGAACACCTTCACCACCACGTCATAGGTGCCGATGGGGGCGGTTCCCGGAATCGGTACCACGGCGCGGAAGACGTTGGGGGCGATGAATTCCACGCCGGCGGGGCGCTCGACATAAAGCCCCTGCGCCTGCTTCACCCGCAGGAATGCCTGACGGAACGGATCTTCCGGCACCACATCGGCATAGTCCGAGCCGACGCGCTGCAGCAGCCGGTTGTTGGCGAAGCCCGCCTGTTCCTGCCGCAGCGTGTCGGCATCGGCCATCAGCGCCGGGTCGCGGTTGCTGAGCACGGCGAGATAGGACGGTGCGGCGAGGAAGCTGCGGCCGTCCACGTTCATCCACAGCCCGAAACGGCGTTCCTTGCGCCAGGTGACGAAGCTCTGGTTCGGCCCTCTTACGGTGACGACCACATCGTAGGGCTGCGTCCCCTCCGCTGGCGCGCCAGCACCAATGACGCCGAACAGCACGATATTGTCGCCGGTGAAGCTGGAGGCGATGGTGATGCGGGACTTGGACAGCGACAGGACGAGATCGCTGGCCTGCGCGCCGTGGGCAGATGCCAGCATGCAGACCGCGAGCGTAAGACCGATGAGCGCTCCAGGCGGCCTCATGGCGCGCGCTCGCTGACATGCACAACGTAGAGATCGGCGGGACGGGAGGTCTGGTCCCACGCCACGCGCAGGCCGACCGCCAGCACCAGCATGCCCAGCAGCAGCCGCAGGTTCTCCGCTTTCATCGTCTGCCCGGCCCGCGCGCCGAACTGCGCGCCGACCGTGCCGCCGACCATGAGGACGAGCCCGAGCACGGCGTCCACCGTCTGGTTCAGCACCGCATGCATGATGATGGCGGCGACCATCGTCACCAGCGTCAGCATCAGCGAGGTGCCGACCGAGGTCAGCGTCGGCACGCGCAGCAGATAGATCAGCGCCGGCACCAGGATGAAGCCGCCGCCTATGCCCATCAGCGCACCGAGAAAGCCGATGGCGAAGCCGATCGTCACGACCGGTATGACGGACACGTAGATCCGCGACTCGCGAAACCGCATCTTGAACGGCATGCGCAGGAACCAGGGATGCGCACCGGGGCGCTTCACCGTGGATTTCTCCCCGCGCCATTCACGCGCCAGCGCGCGCAGGCTCTCGACCACCATCATGGTGCCGATGGTGCCGAGGAGCGCGATGTAGGCGATGGCGATGATGAGATCGAGCTGGCCGAAGCTGCGCAGCACGCGGAAGGTGACGACGCCGGTCAATGTTCCGGTGAGCCCCCCCGCCAGCAGGACGAGGGAGAGGGGAATGTCGACCTGTCCCCTTCGCAGATAGGTGAGCGTGCCAGAGAAGGAGGAGGCCGCCATATGCGTGGAGACGCTGGCCACCGCGACGGCCGGGGGCACGCCGAGGAAGACCAGCAGCGGTGTCATCAGGAACCCGCCGCCGACCCCGAACATGCCGGAGATGAACCCCACCGCGATCCCCATGGCGAGGAGGGCGAAGATGTTCACCGGCAGTTCTGCAATCGGCAGGTAGATCGTCACCGGGCAGGCCCCGCTCGCGTCGAAGGCGATGCCCTCGCATAGCAGGATTCGCCGCACAGGGAAGGCTGCGGAGATCGCCGCCTGGCTGTCCAACATTCCGTGGGTTGGCGGAGTGGCGGGCTGTGGTATGCAGAATAATGTAGTTCATAAAATGAAATTTGGGCGAGATGTAGTATTATTATGTTACATACCTTGAATGCCGCAGAGTAATAATTGAGTTCGTTCGGTTTTTAATCGTAAAGGACATGAATGCTGACTTAACGTTATGAGAGGGCGTGCTAGCGTGCCGGCGCAACGGACCCGAACGAGGTCCGGCATGTCTAGGAGGAACCCCCATGATGAAGTCCCGGCGCCAGACGCGATCCGGCGCGTTGCTGGCCTCGACCATGTTCGCCAGCCTGCTGGCAGTTTCGGTGAGCGCCCCCGCGAGCGCGCAGTCGACCGACAATCTCGAAAAGCTCTCGAACTTCCAGTCCACCGGCGCCTCCATGGAGATGGAGACGGTGCCGCAGACCGGGCCGCGTGTCGCCGCGTTCAACAAGACGCTGTCGAACATCAAGCTGCCCGACGGCTTCAAGATCTCGCTCTATGCCATCGTGCCGGATGCGCGCGAGATGGCGATCGGTCCGACCACGGGTGTGGTCTTCGTCGGCACACGCAAATCGAAGGTCTGGGCGGTGACAGACCGCGACAAGGATCGCGTGGCCGACGAGGTGAAGGTGTTCGCGCCTTCGGTACAGTTCAAGCTGCCGCATGGCGTCTGTTTCTCCAAGGACGGCTTCCTGTTCGTGGCGGAGCAGAACCGTGTGCTGGTGTTCCCGGCGGCGGAATATTTCTACGAAGGGCCGGATGTTGCCGCCTTCAATGTCGTCAAGCAGGGCGATCTCATTCCCGCGAGCGAGGAGTCCTATAACCACACGGCGCGCGTGTGCCGCATCGGGCCGGACGACAAGCTCTACATAACGCTCGGGCAACCCTTCAACGTGTTCCCGCCGGAGAAATACGACCTGTTCAAGAAGGTCGGTATCGGCGGCATCGTCCGCATGGATCGCGACGGCAAGAACCGCGAAGTCTTTGCCTGGGGTATCCGCAACTCGGTTGGTCTGGACTTCAATCCGAAAGACAAGACGGCCTGGTTCACCGACAATCAGGTCGACGGCATGGGCGACGACATCCCGCCCGGCGAGCTGAACCGGGCGACAAAGCCCGGCCAGAACTTCGGCTTCCCCTATTTTGGCGGCGGCTCGGTGCGTACCGCCGAATACAAGGACAAGACGCCGCCGGCCGATGCGGTGAAGCCGGAAGTCGAGATGGTGGCGCATGCCGCCGACCTCGGCATGACCTTCTACACCGGCCAGCAGTTCCCGCAGAAATATCGCGGCGGCATCTTCTCGGTGCAGCACGGTTCTTGGAACCGCACCACGCCGGTCGGGGCGCGCGTGATGTTCACCACCCTCAAGGAGGACGGCACCGCCGACAAGAGCGAGCCGTTCGCGTCCGGCTGGCTGACGCCGAATGGCGAGTATCTGGGCCGTCCCGCTTCGGTGGCGCAGCTCAATGACGGCTCGCTGCTGGTGTCGGACGACACGTCGGGCGCGATCTACCGCATCTCCTACGGCGACAATTGAGCCGCTAGCCGGGTTCCGTCCCCGCGGTCGCGAGGCTGCGGGGACGCCTCACTCATCGCCGGGAACAATCGATGGAATGGATGTTGAGCATGCCGCGCCTCGCGGCAGTGACGTTGCTGTGCGCCGGGGCTCTGGCATCGCCCGCCATCGCGCAGGATGCCAAGGCGGGCGGGGCCAAGGCGTCCGCCCAATGCGCGGTGTGCCACGGCAAGGATGGCCTGTCGCAACTGCCTGTGGCGCCCAATCTCGCGGGGCAGGTGGAGTTCTACCTCGTGAAGGCGCTGGAGGATTTCCGCGCTGGCCGCCGTGAGAACGAGATGATGACGGTGGTCAGCAAGGACCTGACCGATGCCGACATCGCCAATCTGGCGGCGTGGTACGCCTCGATCCGGATCAGCGTGCAGCCGCCGCCATAAGCCTTGCGTGGCGCTGCCGGGCGACGAGGGCGACAAGCAGGGCTTCCAGCCCGCGCCGCATCTTCGCCGCCGGGATGCCGCCCGGCCGTGGATGCGGGATGTGGACGAAGACGGCGAGGCGCGCCGCACCCGCCCTCTGCGCCCAGCCGTATGCGCCGTAGGCGAGCGCGTTGCAGATATAGCCGCCGGCATTGCGCGACAGCCGCGCGGGTACGCCGGCGCGCTTCAGTGCCTGCAGCAGTGGCGCAGCCTCGGCCGCGCAGCGGCGGGTGGGCGGCCCGCCGGCGAGCAGGCGCCGCGTGCCGGGGCGTGCGCGGGCGGCATCGGGAAACCGGCCGGTCGCGTTCCTGCCGGTTATTTCGATGCATACTTCCCGTCGGCGGGAGGCCAGCCCGATCATCAGCACGACATCCGGTTGCAGGCGGTCGAGCTGGGCGGCAAAGCCGGCCGCGGCGTCCCAGAGGGTTGGCAGCACGCTCGCCTCGATCTGGGCGCCCGGCAGGCGGCGGGTGGCCGCGAGAGCGCGCGCCAGTGGCCCGGAAGGGTTGACGGGAGCGCCGGGAAAGCGGCCGAAGCCGGTGACGAGAACGCGCGGCACGCCGGGCGATCAGGCGGGCCCGGGGGCGAGCGCCATGGCCAGCGCGCCTTCCAGTTCCGCCAGCCGGAAGGGCTTGGCCAACACCGGGCGGCTGCGCCACTCCGTTATGATGTCGTCATCCGTATAGCCCGTGGCGAAGACGAGCGGGATGCCGTGGCCGCTTATGGCATTGGCGACATCGTAGCTGCGGTTGCCATTGAGATTCACATCGAGCAGCGCGACATCGATTTCGGAATGGTGCTTGGCGAGGAAGGTGAGCGCCCCGTCGATGCCGGCCTCGCTGCCGACCACCGTGCCGCCCAGCTCTTCCACCATCTGCTCGATCATGACGGCGACAAGAGTCTCGTCCTCGACCAGGAAAATCCGGCGTCCCGCGAGATCCTGCCCTGGCATGCCGACCTCCCTGCGCCGCGCGTCTTGGAGCGCTCGATGCTGATGGTTAAGAATTCATTGTCGAACCATCGGGAGGGCGTGTCCATCCCTTGCGAAAGGTATTTTACGCGTTCAGAACCCCAGCAGTCCGGCGATCCGGGAGGCGCCGAGCGTGGGGGCGAGGGTGCCGATCGCCACCTCGCGCTCGATTGCAGGCAGTTGAGCCCGCACGTCGGGATTCGCACGCATACGTGCGCGCAGTCGGTCGTCAAACAGCGCCCACATCCATTTGACCTGCTGGGCGCTGCGCTTCTCACGCAGCGCACCGGCACGCTCGGCGCAGTCGCGATGCAGCCGGACCTGGTCCCACACCTCTGCCACGCCTTCGCCGGTCAGGCCGGAATAGGTGAGCACCGGCACGGTCCAGTAAGGCTCCCTTCCGCCGAGCACATGCAGCGCCGCGCGATATTCGCTCGCTGCCGCCTTGGCCCGCGCGGCATTGGCACCGTCCGCCTTGTTGACCGCGACGATGTCCGCCAGCTCGATGATGCCCTTCTTGATGCCCTGCAATTCGTCGCCGGCGCCCGGCAGCATCAGCACGACGAAGGTGTCGGTCATGTCCGCCACCGCCGTCTCCGACTGGCCGACACCCACCGTCTCCACCAACACCACGTCATGCCCGGCCGCCTCGCACAGCAGCATGGTCTCGCGCGTGCGTGCGGCGACCCCTCCGAGCGTGCCGGCGGAGGGAGAGGGGCGCACGAAGGCGCGTGCATCCATGGAAAGCCGCGCCATGCGGGTCTTGTCGCCGAGGATCGAGCCGCCGGTGCGGGTGGAGGAGGGGTCCACCGCCAGCACCGCGACGCGGTGGCCCTGCGCGAGAAGATGGGTGCCGAGGGCGTCGATGGTGGTGGACTTTCCGACACCCGGCACGCCGGTGATGCCGACGCGCATCGCGTGGCCGGTGAAAGGCAGCAGCGCCTGCATCAGCTGCTCCGCCATTTCCCGATGTTCGGCCTTGCGCGATTCGATCAGCGTGATGGCGCGCGCGAGCATCGCCCGGCTCCCGGCGCGAACGCCGCCGGCCAGTTCGTCGAGCGAGGGAAGGGGGGCGGCGTGGATCAAATCGGGGACCTGCGCGTTATCTCGGTGATGCTAGCAGCGGGAAGCGTCCCGGCAACCCCTCGTCGGGTGCGCACCGCTCGTCATCCCTCGCCGACCGGGCGAGACCACTCATTAAACGGGAGACCGCCATGAACTGGGATCGGATCGAAGGCAACTGGAAGCAGCTCAAGGGCCAGGTGCGCCAGCAATGGGGCAAGCTGACCGACGATGATGTCGACCGCCTGCACGGCAAGCGCGAGGAGCTCGAAGGCGTGCTCCAGGAGCGCTATGGCCTGGCCAAGGATGAGGCCAACCGCCAGATCGACGACTGGAGCCGCCGTTTCAAGATGTGAGCGGCATCACCACCGAACCAAGAGAAGCCCCCGCCCGCCGGCGGGGGCTTTGTCGTTTGCAAACCCGGCTTCAGCCGTGGGCGAAATCCCAATAGAGCTTGCGCGCTTTGCGGAATACCGGGCCCGGCTGAAGCTCGCGCTCTTCGATGCGGGTGATCGGGGCGACCTTGGAATAGTTGCCGGTGGTGAACACCTCATCGGCATTCTTGAAGTCTTCCCAGCGCAGCGCCGTTTCCACCACCTCCACGCCCGCCTGGCGCAGCAGGCCGATGGAGCGGGTGCGGGTGATGCCCGACAGGAAGGTGCCGTTCGGCGCCGGGGTGAAGGCAACCCCGTCCTTGGCGAAGAAGATGTTCGCCGTGGCGAGCTCGGCGACATTGCCCAGCATGTCGCACAGCACGGCGTTGTCGAAACCGCGCTTGTGCGCTTCCACCAGCGCGCGGCTGTTGTTGGGGTAGAGCGCGCCGGCCTTGGCGTCGGTCACCGCGCATTCGATGGTCGGGCGGCGGAACGGCGAAAGGGTTACCGCCGCGCCGCGCGCCGGGTCCGGCATGCCGGCCTCATAGATGCTCAGGCACCAGCGGGTGGATTCCGGGTCGGCGTCCACCGTACGCGCCCCCGGCAGCTCCGCCCAGTACATCGGGCGGATATAGAGCGCGGCGTCGGGCGCAAAGTGCTTGAGACCCTGATGGGTCAGCTCGATCCATTTCTCTACCGGGACGACCGGCTTGAGGCCCATCGCCACCGCCGAGCGGTTGACGCGCAGGCAATGCAGGTCGAGGTCCGGTGTCACGCCCTCGAAGGCGCGTGCGCCATCGAAAACCGAGGTGCCGAGCCAGGCCGCGTGCGTGCGCACGCCCATGATCGGCACGTTACCCTCGTGCCATTGCCCGTCGAGAAAGGTCCAGGTCTGCGTCCAGTGATGCGACATGCGCGCCTCCCTCACTCCGCCAGCGCCGCGAGGACGCGGACCCAGCTGCGGATGCCCTTGTGGAACGAGGTGAGGTCGTACTTCTCGTTCGGTGAATGGATGCGGTCGTCGTCCAGCGCGAAGCCGATCAGCAGCGTGTCCTGCCCGAGCGTCTTCTTGAAGTGGCCGACGATCGGAATGGAGCCGCCTGCGCCGATCACGACCGCAGGTTTGCCCCACTCCTCCGCCAGCGCGGACGCCGCCTTGGCGAGATTGGGGTTGTCGTGAGACACGGCGACGGCGGGCGAGCCCTCGCCGCCGAGGAACTCGACCGAGCAGTCAGCCGGCATCTGCGCGCGGATGAAGGCGCGTACCGCATCGCGCACATGGCCGGGGTCCTGGCCGGCGACGAGGCGGCAGGAGATCTTGGCGGTGGCGATGGAAGGGATGACGGTCTTCGACCCCTCGCCGATATAGCCGCCCCACATGCCGTTGACCTCGAAGGTCGGGCGCGAGGTGGTCATCTCGACAAGCGAGCGTCCCTTCTCGCCGATGGGGGTGGCGAGGCCGATGGGGCCGAGGAAATTCTCCGGCGTCAGGTCGAGCGTCGCCCATTGCGCCTTCAATGCGTCCGGCGGCTCGACGACACCGTCATAGAATCCGGGAATGGTGATGTGGCCGTCCGGCCCGTGCACGCTGGCGATGATCTTGGAAAGCACATGCAGCGGATTGGCCGCAGCGCCGCCAAAATAGCCCGAATGCAGGTCGCGATTGGCACAGGTGACGACGATCTCGTCATGCGCCAGACCACGCAGCGACACGGTGATGGCGGGCGTCGTGGCGTCCCACATGCTGGTATCGCAGACGAGGGCGATATCGGCGGCGAGCGCCGGCTTGTTGGCGGCGAGGAACGGCGGCAGGTTGCCGGACCCGTTCTCCTCCTCGCCCTCCACCATGATGGTGACGTCGACGGGCAGCTTGCCGGTGACCTTGAGATAGGCGCGGCAGGCCTCGACGAAGGTCATGACCTGACCCTTGTCGTCCGACGAACCACGCGCGACGATGCGCTTGGCGCCGTTCGGCCCCTCGACGATCTTCGGCTCGAAGGGCGGGTTGTCCCAGAGGTTCAGCGGATCGACCGGCTGCACGTCGTAATGGCCGTAGAACAGCACGCGCTTGCCCGCCCCTGTCTCCGACCTGGCGGTGACGACGGGATGGCCGGGCGTGTCATTCAGCTTCGTCGTCAGGCCGAGCCCGGCGAGGTCATCCACCAGCCATTGGCCCGCGCGCCGGCATTCGGGCGCATAGACCTTGTCCGTCGAGATCGAGGGAATACGCAGGAAGTCGAACAGACGTTCGAGGGAGGCGTCGAGGTCGGCGTCGACGGTGGCAAGGACGCGGTCGAGGTCACTCATGGGATTCACTTGCGGCTGTTGGTGGGCTTGCTGCCCGTAAAGTCGTCGAACATCTGCGCGAAATCGTCGTTGGAGGTCGCGCGGCGCGCGGTGGAGGACACGGCGCCGGTGGCGCGTGCGCGCCCGCCCAGAACGTTGCGCAGGATCGCCTTGGTCACCTGATTGGTGACCTCGCGCGCCACCTGCCGGGTGACCTGCTCGCCAACGCTCATGCGGCCGCGCGAGGGCTTGCCGAGAATGCCGCCAAGGATGCTGTCGAGCCAGCCGCCACCGGATGCCGCGCCGGCCTCGGTCGGCGTCGTGGTGGAGGTGGGGGCGCCCGGCTTCTGCGGCGCCGCCGGCGGCGCGCTTTCCTCGGCGCGCTTGGCCAGCATCTCATAGGCCGACTCGCGGTCGAGCGTCTCGTCATAGATCCCGCGGACCGGACTGTTGGCGATCGCCACCTTGCGCAGTTCCGGGGTGATGGGGCCGACGCGCCCGGCGGGCGGGGCAATGAGCGTGCGCTCGACCATGGAGGGCGTGCCGTTGCCCTCCAGCATGGAGACCAGCGCCTCGCCCTTGCCGAGCTCGGTGATGACCTGTGCGGTGTTGAGCTTCGGGTTGGGGCGGAAGGTGTCGGCGGCGGCCTTTACCGCCTTCTGGTCGCGTGGGGTGAAGGCGCGCAGCGCGTGCTGCACGCGGTTGCCCAGCTGGGCCAGCACGCTTTCAGGCACGTCGAGCGGGTTCTGCGTGACGAAATAGACGCCGACGCCCTTGGAGCGGATGAGGCGCACCACCTGTTCGATCTTCTGCAGCAACGCCTTGGGCGCGTCGTCGAACAGCAGATGCGCCTCGTCGAAGAAGAACACCACCTTCGGCTTGTCGGGGTCGCCCACCTCGGGCAGCTCCTCGAACAGTTCCGAGAGCAGCCACAGCAGGAACGAGGCGTAAAGCTGGGGCGCGCCCATCAGCTTGTCGGCGGCCAGGATGCTGATCGTGCCGTAGCCCGAGCGCCGGTCGACGCGCATCAGGTCCTTGATGTCGAGAGCCGGCTCGCCGAAGAACTTGTCGGCGCCCTGGTTCTCCAGCACCAGCAACTGGCGCTGGATGGTGCCGACCGTGGCGGAAGAGACATTGCCATAGGTGGTGGTGAGCTTGGCCGCGTTCTCCGCCACGAAGGCGAGCATGGCGCGCAGGTCCTTGAGGTCCAAGAGCAGCAGGCCCTGCTCGTCGGCGATGCGGAAAACGACGTTGAGCACGCCTTCCTGTACGTCGTTGAGGTTCATCAGCCGCGCCAGCAGCAGCGGGCCCATTTCCGACACGGTGGCACGGACGGGATGCCCCTGCTCGCCGAACAGGTCCCAGAAGATGACCGGGAATTCGTCCGGCACATAGTCGATGCCGATTTCCTCGCAGCGCTTGAGGATCCATTCCTGGCCCTCGCCCGGCATGGCGATGCCGGAGAGGTCGCCCTTGATGTCGGCGGCGAAGACAGGAACGCCGGCGCGCGAAAAGCCTTCCGCCAGCGTCTGCAGCGTCACCGTCTTGCCGGTGCCGGTGGCACCGGTGGCGAGGCCGTGCCGGTTGGCGAGCTTCAAGGTGACGTATTCGGGCTTTTCGCTTTTGCCGACGAATATCTTGCCGTCGATGTCCCCGGACATAGCCGTCTCCCGCGCCAACTGACGGCCACCTTTAGAGCGCGCCGCACGCGGTTCGGCAAGCGGGGCGGCGCGGTCAAATGGTGGGGAGTGCCAGCGGGCGCTTGCCTTCCGCCGCGCGGCGCGCGATTTGGAAGAGCCAAGAACCTCACTGCCGGAAATGCCATGGCCGCTCTCACCCCGCCCACCCAGCGCATTTTCGACGCGCGCGGACGCCGGCTCGACTATGCCGGCCGCACGCTGGTGATGGGCATTCTCAATGTCACGCCCGATTCCTTCTCCGATGGGGGGCGCAGCGCGGCGCTGGCCGACGCGCTCACCAATGCGCGGCGGATGGTGGCCGAGGGGGCCGACATCATCGACATTGGCGGAGAATCGACGCGGCCCGGCCATACGCCGGTGCCGGTGGAGGAAGAGCTACGGCGCGTGCTGCCGGCGATCGAGGCGCTGGCGGAGCTGCCGGTGCCGCTCTCCATCGACACGCAGAAGGCGGCGGTGGCCGAGGCGGCGCTGAAGGCGGGCGCGGCCATCGTCAACGACATCTGGGGGCTGATGGGCGACCCCGACATGGCGCGCGTCGCCGCGACGCATGAGGCGGGCGTGGTCGCCATGCACAATCGCGCGGTGGTCGATGGCAGCGTCGACATCCTCGCCGACATGCTGGGTTTTTTCGAGCAGGCGCTGGAGCGCGCGGCACGGGCCGGCATCCGTCCCGAGCGCATCAGCCTCGATCCGGGCATCGGCTTCGGAAAGACGTTCGAGCAGAACCTGAAGGCGCTGGCCTCGCTCGGCGAGATCGGCAAGCTCGGCTTCCCGGTTCTGCTCGGCACCTCGCGCAAATCGCTCATCGGCAAGGTGATCGAGACCACGCCGGCCGAGCGGCTGCCGGGCACCATCGCCTCCAACGTCATCGGCATCATGGCCGGCTGCGCGATGATCCGCGTGCATGACGTGGCGGCCCATGTGCAGGCGGCGCGGGTGACGGAGGCGATCCTCCATGCCGCATAACACCGCGCCGGAATTCTTCGTCCGCCGCCCGCGCAAGGTCGAGAAGCGTATCGCCTATCTCTGCCTCGGCTCGAATCTCGGGGACCGCGCCGGCACGATGGCGAAGGCGGTCGGCCTCATCGCCCGCACCGGCCTCAAGATCGTCGCCCGCTCCTCGCTCTACCAGACGCCGCCCTGGGGACCGGTGCCGCAAGGCCCCTATCTCAACATGGTGGTGGCGGTGGAGACCGAGCTCTCGGCGCGGGAACTGCTCAACATGCTGCTCGGCGTCGAGCACGCCTTCGGGCGCGACCGCACCCGCGAGGTGCGCTTCGGTCCGCGTACCATCGACATCGACATCCTGCTCTATGGCGATGAGGTTGTGGCTGAGGCGGATCTCGAAATTCCGCATCCGCGCATGATGGAGCGGGCTTTCGCGCTCATTCCGCTGGCGGAACTGGCGCCCGATCTCGTCGTGCAGGGTGTTTCGGTACGGCAGGCGCTGGAGACGCTGGATCGCGCCGGCATCGAGAAGGTCGATCCGCAGCCAGCGGAAGGCTGAGCACGACGAAAAGGCGGCGGATCGCTCCGCCGCCCCGTAGCATCTGTTGAACCGCGTTCAGCGGCAGACTTCCACATCGCGCGAACGCAGATGGCCCCAGCGATTGTAGTAGGTCTGGGTCTCGATCCAGCAGCGCGGCCGATAGCGGCGATAGCCCCCGTCGTAGCCCCCGCCATAGCCGGAACCGTAGGCCGGCGCGTAGCGCGGGGCGTAGCCGCCACCATATCCACCACCATAGCCGCCGCCATAACCTCCACCGTAGTAGCCGCCGCCATAGCCCGGGCCATAGGCGGGGGGAGGGGGCGGGCCGTAATTGTCGCTGGCCGCTGCGGCGGCGATGCCGCCGATGAGCAGGCCGCCCACCACGCCGGCGGCAATGGCGGCGCCGGTGTTGTTGCGGGCATAGGAAGGAACCGACGCCAGCGTGACGCCCGCAAGGGCAAGCGCGGCGATCTTGGTGTGCTTGGCGAAGCCGATCATGGCGGTCCTCGTGAGAACTCTGTATTCGCTCGCGGCCGGGATGGCCGTCTGATGGGGATGAACCTAATCCTCGCCGGCTGGCCCCGACCTGAACCGCCTGTTGCAAAAGGTTCATCAAACTGAACGCATTCCAGTGGGGGCGTTCATCCGGCATTCATGCCGGTGCCGGGGAGAGCAGCCATTGCTGGATTATGATAGCCAGGGTCTTGTCGCCGCCTGGATTTTCGATGGCGCCGGCAGCGCGCGCCGCATCGGCTGGGATGAGATTCATGCCGGGCCACCCACGGGCAGCGCCTTCCAGTGGATCAGCCTGCAACAGCTCGACCATCGGCACGGACAGAACTGGCTCTCCGATGAAAGCCGGATCGATCCATCTATCATCGAATCGCTGACCGCCGCCGAGACCCGCCCGCGCTGTGCGCTGTTCGACAATGGGGCGTTCCTGAACCTGCGCGGCATCAACCTGATGCCCTATTCGCTGCCGGATGAGATGCACTCGATCCGGTTCTGGGTGGAGCCGAACCGCATCGTCTCGGTGCGCAAGCGCGCGCTCTCCGCCGTCGGCGATTTCGAGGACGCCATCCAGCGCGGACGTGCGCCCCGCACGCCGGGGGAATTTGTCGCCGACCTCTCCATGCGGCTCGTCGACCGTATGGATACCGTCATCACCGCACTGGCCGAGCAGGCGGACGAGCTGGAGGAACTGGTGCTCAGCGCCACCCTGTCGAACCTCAGCATGAAGGTTTCCGAGGTGCGCCGGGTCGCCATCATCCTGCGCCGCTATATCGCGCCGCAGCGCGAGGCGCTGAACCATTTCTCGCTGGAGGACGCCGACTGGCTGACCGCGCGCGACCGCAACCGGCTGCGCGAGGCGGCGGACCGGGTGACGCGCTTCGCCGAGGAACTCGATTCCGTGCGCGACCGCGCGGCAGTCATCTACGACCAGATGGTTGAACGCCGCGCCGAGCAGATGAACCATTCCATGCTCGTGCTCGCGGCGGTGACGGTGGTTTTTGCGCCGATGACGCTCATCACCGGGTTGATGGGTATGAATGTGGAGGGCATCCCCGGCGCGCAGGACCCAAACGGCTTCTGGGCGGTTACGCTCATTGCAGGATTGCTGGGGGCCGGGCTGGTCGCGCTGCTACGGATGATCCGCTGGCTTTAGTTGGCTAGCCAGTTCGCCCAGAATGAGCGCCAGCACGAAAAGGCGAGGGAGCGGAGCATGAGACACGTCGTCTGGGTCGGCCTTGTGGCGATCGGCTTTGCCGTTATGGCGAGCCCACTGGCCCGTGCCTACGAATTCACCGGCGCCTTTCCGGGTGGCGACTGTGTCGCCATGGCGAAGACGATTCCGCCGTCCAAGCTCTGGTATGGCCACTTCACCGGCCAGCGCCAGTGGGGCGTCTATGAGGAGCGCATCCAGACCCGCACCGTGTCGGGGTGCTTCCGGACCAAGGCCGAGTGCGACAACTGGCTGTACCAGTGGCGCTCCACGTTCCAGTACAATTTCTGGAACGACTACTGCATCCGCAGCGACCAGCCGGCGCCGCGCCGGCCCTATGCCGGCTGACGCGCACATGCAAAAGGCGCCGGCCACGGGGGCCGACGCCTTCGCGCATGTCAGGCTCGCTTAGGCTCAGACGGCCTTGGAATAGAGCTCGGCCACGTAGTCCCAGTTCACGAGGTTCTCGACGAACGCCTTGAGGTAGTCCGGGCGGCGGTTGCGGTAGTCGATGTAGTAGGAGTGTTCCCACACGTCGACGCCGAGGATCGGGGTCGCGCCGGTCACCAGCGGGCTTTCGCCATTGGCGCTCTTGGCGATGACGAGCTTGCCGTCCTTCACCGCGAGCCACGCCCAGCCCGAGCCGAACTGGGTGACGCCGGCCTGGATGAAGTCTTCCTTGAACTTCTCGACCGAGCCGAGATCCGCGACGATCTTCTTCTCAAGCTCGCCGGGAATGGCGCCGCCACCATTGGGCTTCATCCAGTTCCAGAAGTGCAGGTGGTTGTAGTGCTGGCCGGCATTGTTGAACAGGCCGGCATTCTTGCCGAAGGAACCCTTGACGATCTCCTCCAGCGACTTGCCTTCCCACTCAGTGCCCTTCAGCAGGTTGTTGCCGTTGGTGACATAGGCCTGATGGTGCTTGTCGTGATGATATTCCAGGGTCTCGCGCGACATGTAGGGCGCAAGGGCATCATAGGAATAGGGAAGTTCGGGAAGCGTGAAGGACATCGAATCTGTCTCCGCAGAATGAAATTCGGCCGCGCCATCACGGCGCCCTCCGCGGGTGCAGGGACACCGCGAAAGATCGGCTCCGATTAGATAGGGCGCTGCGCGGCGGCGGACAACCAAAAGCATCGCGCGCGCCCAAATTCTTCTCGCCGCCCGCTTCGGCGGTTGGGCTGCACGTATAATCCTGACGAATTTCGGCACGGCTTTCGTAAACGCCGCTGTAGACGTAAAGTCCTCTTGAACAAGGCCGAAACGAATCGGTCGCGCGGAGTAGTTGGATGGGTGCAGTTTTCATAGGCGTCGGTCTCGCCGTTGCCGTTGTCGGTCTAATTCTCGGCGCGGTAGGGTTCAGTTCGGCGGAGACGACGTCGGGCGCGGCTTTTCTTGGTGCCGGCAGCATCGTGTTCGTCGGCGGCCTGCTTTTTCTCGGCTTGGGCTTCCTCCACCGTGCGCTTGTCGACATCGCGCAGCGCCTCGACGGCATCGTGCACTTCGAGGTGGACGAGGACGAGCCTGCCGAGCGCGCGGCGGTTTTGGATGTTGTCGAGGAGTTCGAGCCAATCAGCGCCCCGCTGCCCGAGAGGAAGCGAGCGGCGGCGCCCGCTCCCGTGGTCGCGGCCGAGCCGGAGTTGGAGCCCGAGCACGAACCGGTAGCCGCGCCGGAGGCGGAGGACGCCAAGGCGGGACGCGCCGGGCTGCCTTCCTGGTTCCGCCGCAAGCGGGAGGCCGAGGCGGAGCCGGCGCTTCAGGACGAGCCGACTTTCGAGCCCGTGCCGGCGCCCGAACCCGCGCCGGATTTCGATCCGCTGCCTCCCTTCCGCCCCGCGGGCGAGACCCCGCGTCGCGATCTGCCGTCGTTCCTGCGGACGGGCGCCGCGGCGGGCGCGAGCGAGCGCCCGCTGGCCGGTGGCTTCGGCAGCGAGCCGCGCCCCGTCGAGCCGCGTCTTCCGGAACTGCGCTTCGGCGAGCCGCGTGCGTCCGAGCCGAGGATCAGCGAGCCGAGAATCAGCGAGCCGAGAATCAGCGAACCGCGGGCTCCGGAGCCTCGTGCGCCCGAACCGCTTGTCGCGCGCGAGGCGCCGCCGCCCGAGGCTTTCGAGCCGGGCCCGCCGCCCACCTTCCTGCGCGA
>QFQD01000066.1 GCA_003241485.1 Ancylobacter novellus | reverse complement strand
GCCGCCAGGGCGCGGCTGCCGGCCTTCTGCACCTCGATGAGCCGCACCGCGCCCTCTCCGCACGCCACGGTGAGCCGGTCGTCCAGCACCTCGCCGGGCTTTCCAGCGCCGAGGCCGAGCGTTGAGCGCAGCACCTTCACCCGCACGCCAGCGAGGTCGAACCACGCGCCGGGAAACGGCGAGAGACCGCGAATATGGTCGTGCACCTGTTTCGCCGGCTTCGACCAGTCGATGCGCGTTTCGCTCTTCTCTATCTTCGCCGCGTAGGTCACGCCCTCGTCCGGCTGCGGGGTGAAATGCAGCCCGCCACGCTCCAGCGCCGCCAGCGCCCGGCCCATGATATCGCCGCCGACGATCATCAGCCGGTCGTGCAGTTCGCCCGCCGTCATGTCCGGGCCGATGGCGACGCGTTCGAGAAGGCCAACCGGACCGGTGTCGAGCCCCGCCTCCATCTTCATCACCGCCACGCCGGATTCAGCGTCCCCGGCCATGATGGCACGCTGGATCGGCGCCGCGCCGCGCCAGCGCGGCAGCAGCGAGGCGTGTACGTTCAGGCAGCCGAGCTTCGGCAGATCGAGGATGGCCTGCGGCAGGATCCGGCCATAAGCCACCACCACGGCGACGTCCGCCTCATGCGCGGCGAAGGTCGCGACGGCCTCGTCGGTACGCAGCGTCGCGGGGGTGAGCACCGGCACGCCGAGCTTTTCCGCCGCGCGATGCACCGGCGAGGGCACGAGATCGAGCCCGCGCCGCCCGCCGGCCGCCGGGGCGCGGGTATAAGCCGCCACGACCTCATGGCCGCTGCCGACGATCTCCGCCAGCGTCGGCACGGCGAAGTCCGGCGTGCCCATGAAGACGATACGCATGCGGACCCTTTCGGCCGGCGCGGCGCGGGCTCAGGCCCCGTCGCGCTCCTTGTCCCGGGCGGCTTTGGTGAACTTCTTCACCACCCGGTCGCGCTTGAGCTTGGAGATGTGGTCGATGAACAGCACGCCGTTGAGATGGTCGATCTCATGCTGCACGCAGGTGGCGAACAGGCCGTCCGCGTCGATTTCCTGCGTCTCGCCGTTCAGGTCCATGTAGCGGACCCTGACCTGCGCCGGGCGCTCGACATCGGCATAATATTCCGGGATCGACAGGCACCCCTCGGAATAGACCGACAGCTCCTCGGAGGCGCCGATGATCTCGGGATTGATCAGCGCGATCGGGTTCTTCGTCTCTTCCGCGCCCTCGTCATCGCTCTCGCGCTTGGCGACATCGATGGTGACGATGCGTTCGGGAATGCCGACCTGGATCGCCGCGAGCCCGATTCCGGGCGCGTCATACATGGTCTCGAACATGTCCTCGACGACGGCGCGCACGCGCGCATCCACGCGCATGACGGGATCGGAAATCAACCGCAGGCGGGAATCGGGAAGAATGACAAGCGGGCGTATCGACATGCCGTTCAGATAAGCGTTGGCCCGCGCGCGGTCAACGGAGGGCGTCACGCTCCAGTGCCGCGCCGCGGGGGAAGA
Source organism: Ancylobacter novellus (assembly GCA_003241485.1). Taxonomy (GTDB): domain Bacteria; phylum Pseudomonadota; class Alphaproteobacteria; order Rhizobiales; family Xanthobacteraceae; genus Ancylobacter; species Ancylobacter novellum_A. The sequence continues at coordinate 51,731 of QFQD01000066.1, read as the reverse complement.
CTGTTCACTTTCTGTTCGCCCGCGCCGCCAAATCTGCTAGAAGTCCTGGGATGGATCAGGTCCTGTTCATTCTGGGCGGTTATCACGTCACGCTGGCACAAGCGGCCATCGGCGCGGCGGCGCTCGGCTTCCTTCTGCTGCTCGCCGTGCTGCGGGCCGTCTCGCGCGGGGCGCAACAGAACGCGGCGGAGGCGGACGAGCAGGCGCGGCGCGCCGACGAGCTTGAGGAACGGCTCGCCGCGCTCGCCCAGACCCAGGCGGAGACCATCGGCCGCGTACAGTCCATGGCCGAGGTGCTGGCGCAGCGCCAGGGCGAGCTCGCCCGCGCCGTCGCCGAGCGGCTCGACGCTTCCTCCTACCGCATGGGCGAGAGCCTCGCGCGCTCCAGCGAGGCAACGCACGAGAACCTTGCCAAACTGAACGAGCGCCTCGCCGTGGTCGAGCAGGCGCGGGTAAGTCTGGGCGAATTGTCCGGTCAGGTGATGAGCCTGCGCGAGACGCTCGCGAACAAGCAGGCGCGCGGCGCGTTCGGCGAGGGCCGGCTGCAGGCGATCATCGCCGATGGCCTGCCGCGCGACAGCTTCACCTTCCAGTACACGCTGGCGAATGCCCGGCGCGCCGATTGCGCCATCTTCCTGCCGGGCGACAAGCGCCCGCTGCTGGTCGATTCCAAATTCCCGCTGGAAGCCGTCACCGCCTTCCGCGAGGCGCAGACGCCGGAAGAACGCCGGCAGGCCGAGACGCGGCTGAAGAGCGATGTCACCAAGCACATCACCGACATCTCCGAACGCTACCTCGTCAGCGGCGAGACGCAGGACATCGCGCTGATGTTCGTGCCCTCGGAATCCGTCTATGCCGAGCTGCACGAGCATTTCGACGACGTGATCCAGCGCGCCTTCCGCGCGCGCGTCATTCTGGTCTCGCCGTCCTTGCTGATGCTGGCGGTGCAGGTGGTGCAGGCCATCTGCAAGGATGCGCGCATGCGCGAGCAGGCCGACCTCATCCGCGCCGAATGCGGCAAGCTGGTCGCCGACGTCATCCGCCTGCGCGACCGGGTGGGCAATCTGCAGAAGCATTTCGGGCAGGTGAACGACGACGTGGCGCAGGCGCTGACCTCCGCCGACAAGATCGCCCGGCGCGGCGCGCGCATCGAACAGCTCGAATTCGAGGTGGATGGCCCCGGCGATACCGTTCCCGACGCGCCGCTCCCGGCGCCGCTCGGCCTGCGCGGCGCCGCGGAATAGACGGACGCGCGGCGCCGCCTCGCCACCTCGCCGCCGTCGGCGGCCTAGCTTTCCATGCGTGTCGCCTGCGCGCCCATGTCCCTGCCTTGTTTTTGTTCTCTCCAATTCGCAGATGAAAGAGCCTCTGATAGTCTGATAGAATCTTTCTATCGTCCTTGTTCAGGAAGCGTCTGCGTGATCGACCGTTTTGAACTTCTGCTTGCACTCGCCAAGGAACGTCATTTCGGGCGCGCCGCCGAGTCCTGCGGCGTGACCCAGCCGACCCTTTCCGCCGGCCTCAAGCAGCTTGAGGAGCAGCTGGGAGTGCGCCTCGTCGAGCGCGGCTCGCGCTTCATCGGTTTCACGCCCGAAGGCGAGCGCGCGCTGCAATGGGCCCGGCGGGTGATCGGCGACGTGCGCGCCATGCGCCAGGAGATCGCCGGCATGCGCAAGGGCCTGAGCGGCCACCTGCGCATTGCCGCCATCCCCACCGCCATGCCGATGCTCTCCGAGCTGACCACGCCCTTCCACGAGAAGCACGCCGATGTGCGCTTCACCCTGATGTCGGCCAGCTCGAACGAAGTGCTGCGGCTGATCGAAAATCTCGAAGCCGATGCCGGCATCACCTATCTCGACAATGATCCCGTCGGCAGGCTCAAGACCTTCCCGCTCTACAGGGAAGGCTATCGCTTCCTCACCTCGGTGGACGCCCCGCTCGGCGACCGTGCCCGCGTGACCTGGGAAGAAATCGGTCAGGTGCCGCTGTGCCTGCTCACGCCCGACATGCAGAACCGGCGCATCGTCGACAAGCAGTTGCTGGAGGCCGGCCACACATCGACACCGATGCTGGAGGCCAACTCCACCATCGCCCTGCTCTCGCATGTGCGCACCGGAAAATGGGCAAGCGTCGTCGCCAAGACGCTGGCGGATGTGTTCGCCTTTCCGCCCAACATCCGCTCGATCCCGATCGAGGAGCCGGAAGTGCTGCACCAGATGGGCCTGGTCGTGCTCGACCGCGAACCGATGACGCCCATCGTCACCGCGCTGATCCAGGAAGCGCGCGCCATCGCCGCCGAGCTTTCCGCGCGTATCTGACGCCCGCGAAGGCGCGGAACCGTAAGCACTTTCGATCGTTGTCACGGCACAACGGGCGGCATTGCGCCGCCGAGCTGATGGGAGGCTTATCCGATGCTGGGTTGGGCGCTGACCTTTCTGGTCGTTGCACTGATCGCCGCCGTTCTAGGATTCGGCGGCATTGCGGGCACGGCGATCGAGATCGCCAAGATCATCTTCTTCGTCGCCATCATCCTGTTCCTTGTCTCGGCCGTCATCGGACTGGTCCGCGGCAGGTCGGGCCGGGTACCCTGACCGTCGGCAGGACGAACATTCCCACGACGTAAAAAGCCCCCGGCGTGTGACGCCGGGGGCTTTTTCTTGTGCTTGGCAAGGAACGTAAATGTAAGGGGGCGCTCATCACCGGGCACAGAAGGATCGGTGCGTGGCCACGCTTGCGACCCGCTCACTACTCACTGCGATGTCAGGGAAGTGTCGGTAAGGCTCAGACCGGCTCTATGGCGGCAAGCACGGCGCGCGTCGTCTTATCGGGTCCGAAATCGCCGATATCTTCAATGGCGAGCAGTTCGCCGAGGCGCCGGCGCGCCCGGTTGACCCGGCTCTTGATGGTGCCGACCGCGCATTCGCAGATATCGGCGGCTTCCTCATAGGAGAAGCCCGACGCGCCGACCAATACCAGCGCCTCGCGCTGGTCCGGCGGCAGCTTGTCGAGCGCCGTGCGGAAATCCTCGAAGTCCAGATGCGTGTCCTGGTCGGGATTGGTGGTCAGCGTCGCCGCGAAAGCCCCGTCAGAATCGGGAACCTCCCGCCGCCGCTTGCGGTATTCCGAGCGGAACAGGTTGCGCAAAATGGTAAACAGCCACGCCGGAAGGTTCGTCCCGACACGGAAGCTGGAAATGTTCGCGAAGGCGCGCAGCAACGTTTCCTGCACGAGATCGTCGGCGCGATCGACATTGCCGCTGAGCGAAATGGCAAACGCGCGCAGGTTCGGAATGGCCGCGATGATTTCGTCGCGCAACACCGGGTCGAACTTGCTCACCGCCGACCTCCACCCGACTTGGAGGAATCGTCGTCCGTCTTGTCCAGCTGCAACAGCAGGTCCAAGAACCGGTCCGGCACGCCCTGACGCACGACGTCGTCATACATGGCGCGCAGATGCTGGCCGATCTTCGCCTGAATGTCGCTGCCAAGCGCGGTGCCGTTCACCGCGCCGGAATGATTGTTGTTCAGGGTTTCAGCACTAGCCGTGTGCCCCCCGGTCTGCTCATCACTCATCTTCTCTTTTCCCGACATTGAGCCCCCAAGGAAAGAGGTTGGCTCCGTCGCTCCTTGCCAACCCATAACGACCAAAGGGCAGGCTGGTTCCGGGCGGTCGGAGATTTTCGAAATTATTTTTTGCCACATCATGGAACCGCTAACTTCGTGGCACGTTAACAGTCGCTTGCCTTTTGCATTCGGGAGACGCGTGTGAGCACCTCGCAACTTGTTGCACAGCATCTGCCTTTCCTGCGCCGCTATGCCCGCGCGCTCAGCGGCAGCCAGTCCGCCGGTGACACCTATGTCACCGCCCTGCTGGAAACCTTGGTCGCCGCCCCCTCCACGCTCGACCGCAACGTGGATGCGCGCGTGGCCCTGTACCGCCTGCTCACGCGGCTTTGGGATTCGGTCTCCATCAATTCCGAGGTCGATCCCGTCTCGTCGCCCGTGCAGGGTGAGCGACGCCTCGGCCATATAACGCCTGCCGTGCGCCAGGCGTTCCTTCTCGTCTCGCTGGAAGGCTTCAACGAGGAAGACGCCGCGGCGGTACTCGATGTCGATGTCCCGACGCTGCGCCATCTCGTCGAGGATGCCGGCCGCGAACTGGCGGCGGAAATCGCCACCGACGTCCTCATCATCGAGGATGAGCCCTTCATCGCGCTCGACCTTGAAGGTCTGGTCGAGGGACTGGGCCATCGCGTCACCGGAATCGCCCGCACGCATACAGAGGCGGTGAACCTCGCCCGCCGCAAGGCGCCGGGGCTCATCCTCGCCGACATCCAGCTGGCCGACGGCTCCTCCGGGCTGGAGGCGGTGAACGAGCTGATCGAGAACGTCGAGGTTCCCGTCATCTTCATCACGGCCTATCCGGAACGCTTCCTCACCGGCATCCGTCCCGAGCCGGCCTTCCTCATCGCCAAGCCGTTCCAGCCGTCGACGGTCGCGGCCGTCATCAGCCAGGCCCTGTTCTTTGAACGCAAGGCTCGGCCTCGGGAGCAGCGCGCAACCGCGTGATCACATAAATGTCCGTCGACATCGGTTTTCTCGACGATGGCGCACGCTGGATCACCGTCCTGTCGTGCCTCGCCATTGCCGGCGGCGTCCTGCTGCTGATCGTCCGCCGTCCGGAAATTTCCGGGCGCATGAAGTTTCTGGGCTTTGTCCTTGCCGGCCTGCTCTGCATGCTCGGCCTGCTGTCCGTGCTCGCAACCATGGACAATGGCGGCGTGCCGTGGCTGCAGTCGCTGGCGCGCTTCGGTCTCGCCGCGCTGAATCTTGTTGGCGCTATCGCCCTTTGGACGAATCTGCGCGCGCTGCTGAAGCTGCCTTTGCCCGCCCATGTCGCGCGCGAGCAGCGTCGGCTGACGCTGGAACTGGCAACCGTGCTGCAGCGCTATGAGCTGGCGCTGCGCGGCTCCAATGTCGCGATCTTCACCCAGGACAGGGATCTCCGCTACACCTCGGTCAGCAAGCCTCTGTTCGGCCTCCCGGTGGAGCAGGTGCTCGGCGCCAATGACGCCGATCTGCTCGGCGAGGTTCGCTCGCAGACCCTAAGCCTTCTCAAGCGCGAGGCGCTGGCCGAAACGCAGCCCCGCAAGGGCGAGATGGAGGTCGAGGAGGACGGCGTCCCGCGCTGGTACGATCTGCACATCGAACCGCTGCGCGACCTCTCCGGCGCCACGGTCGGGCTCACCGGCGCGGCCGTCGACGTTACCGAACGCAAGGAGAGCGAGCAGCATCTGCGCCTGCTGATGCGCGAGCTGACCCATCGCTCGAAGAATCTGCTCGCTGTCATCCAGGCCATGGCCCGCCAGACCGCGCGGCATGCCGGGTCGATCGAAGAGTTCGTGGAGATCTTCAGCGCCCGCCTGCAGGCATTGGCCCGGTCGCACGACCTGCTGGTGCAGGAAGGCTGGCACGGCGCGTCCTTGACGGACATGGTGCGCTCGCAGCTCGGCCACCACATCGACCGGGAGAACAGCCAGGTCACGCTCACCGGCCCGGATATTTTCCTGAAGCCGGAAGCCGCGCAGAATATCGGCCTTGCCCTGCACGAACTGTCGACCAACGCGGCCAAATATGGCGCGCTGTCGATGCCGAGCGGCCATGTCTCGATCACCTGGGCGCGGCGCCAGCCCGAGGCCGGCGGCGGCTTTGAACTCACCTGGTCCGAAAAGGGCGGCCCGCCGGTGGTCGAGCCGAAGGCCCGTGGCTTCGGTTCGCTGGTGATTGAGCGCAATCTTGCCCGCGCGCTCGACGGCAAGGTGGACGTCGATTTCGCCCCCTCCGGCCTGCGCTGCTTCGTCTCCGTCCCCGAGCAGCATCTGATCGCCGGCCGCTAGCCTCGTAGGCGCCGGGCGTCCCACGCGCGGCAGCCTCATCGCGCTGATCGAGAATCAGCCCCGTGGAACCGAAACCTCTTAAGCGCGTTTAACCATAAGTTGTCGGGCAGCGGCGAGAGCGTCTCGCAAGCCGGCCGCCAACCTGGTTCTCACGAAATAGTCGCTCGCGGATGGCATCCGGCGGGAGCGTGAAGCTCTCGCCGTGCGGAAGATCTGTGCCGTCCTGCGCATGGCGAATGGCTGGTGGAGGTTGTGTGATGAAGGCACTGGTTCGCGCCGCCGGCGGCGCTTCGATCTATATCCTCGGCGCCGCGTCGGGCTTCGCCCTCGCGATCCCGCTGGCGGCCGTGGCGCTCGGCGCCAATACGAGCGCGCTGATTGCCCCGCCCGTCGCCAGCCTTTACGGCCCGACCGCGCTGCCGCTGCAGGCCCACATGGTCAATCGCACCGCCAAGGGCGCGCGCCTCGACATCCGCACGCCGGCCGTGCCGGGCGCCCCCACCATGGTCGCGAAGTCCGATCCGGTGGCCGCCGGCGCAGTGCCCGCGCGCGCGGGAGCAGACAGCGCAGCGCCGGCACAAGCGGCGCCCGTCCGCATTATCCCGCTGCCCACCCGTTCCGGCGCGGCTCGCCCCACGCCCAAGGGGTGCCTTTCCGCCATGGGCGTGACCAGCGCAAATCTCGCCACCGATGAACTGACCGTCTGCGTCGCAGATGCGTCGGTCATCTCTCATATCGAATGACGGTCGGCATATATTACCTAAGATCATTATTCTACGAGATAAATCGGAACCTAACCCTGATCTGATAGTTGTTTAGATAGACGGTCGAATGACCGGACAATTTAAACTGTTTCGACTTCAGTACAGGAGAAAGACGATGACCAACAAGCTCGTGACCCTCACGGCCGTCGCCGCCCTGTCGCTCGCCCCGGCGGTTGCCCTGGCGCAGAGCCCGACGCCCGAAACCACCACCCCGCCCGCCGCCAGCCCGGTCGCGCCGGATGCCGGTGTCCCGCAGGCGCCGGCGTCGGAGATGCCGAACACCACGGCGCCCACCACCATGCAGAACAACACCACCGCCGCGACGCCCACCACGGTGACCGCCACGCCGAAATTCGTCAGCGCGCAGTCCAGCGGTCAGTGGCTGGGTTCGGACCTGATCGGCACCGATGTCGTGACGTCGAATGACGAGAAGCTCGGCTCGATCTCCGACGTGGTGATCGAGCGTGACGGCACCATCGTCGCCGCGGTGATCGATGTCGGCGGGTTCCTCGGCATCGGCGCCAAGCCCGTCGCTGTGTCCTTCGACTCCCTCACCCCGACCCCCACCGATAACGGCCAGAAGGTCGTGGTCGCGCTGACCAAGGACGAGCTGAACACCGCTCCCGAATTCAAGTCGCTGGAGCAGGCCCGGACCGACTCCACGGCCAAGATCAACTGATCACGCTCCATTGAGCAGGGCTCCCTAGAGCCCTGCTCCAACGGTAGCGACGCGGTGGACCTTGTCCGCTTCGTCAGGATGGACATGCCCGGCCCACGCGCCGGGCATGTCGCGTTTCGGGGCCCGCAATGGTGCCCCTGAGGCACCCGCGGCGTTCCGCAAACGATGACGCGGGCGACAGGATCGGCTAAAGCGATGGACCGATCAGCCGGACCTCGACATGAACGAACCTTCCCGCCGCCGCCGCGCCGACCACGCGTTCAAGGAACTCTTCGACATCGACGCCGTGCGCGGCGAGCTTTCCGAGCTCGCGGCGCAGGTGCTTGGCGACGGCAAGGCGGGTCGCGAAGTCGAGCTGCGCGGCCAGTGGGCGCGCCGTCTCAAGGTCGCCTATCAGCACGGCCATGCCGTCGCCCAGCGCTGGCTGATGGAGGAAGGCTCGGGCCGGCGCTGCGCCGAGCGGCTCTCCCGCCTGCAGGACGAGATCATCCAGCTGGTGCACGAGCTGGCGGTGAAGTTCCTTTACCGTTCCGACAATCCCTCCACCGCCGAGCGCATGGCAGTCGTCGCCGTCGGCGGCTATGGCCGCGGCCTGATGGCGCCGGGATCCGACACCGACATCCTGTTCCTGCTGCCCTACAAGCAGACTGCCTGGGGCGAGAGCGTCGCCGAGGCTATCCTCTACGTGCTGTGGGACATGGGCCTGAAGGTCGGCCACGCCACGCGCTCGGTCGATGAATGCATCCGCCAGGCGCGCGGCGACATGACCATCCGCACCGCGCTGCTCGAAGCGCGCCTGCTGCTCGGCGAGAAGTCGCTGTTCGACGAATTCGTCGCGCGCTTCGACAAGGACGTCGTACAGGGCACGGCGGCCGAATTCGTCACCGCCAAGCTCGCCGAGCGCGAGGAGCGGCTGAAGCGCGGCGGCCAGTCGCGCTATGTCGTCGAACCCAATGTGAAGGACGGCAAGGGCGGCCTGCGCGACCTGCACACGCTGTTCTGGATCGCCAAATATGTCTACCGCGTGCACGAGACGCGCGACCTCGTTGCCGCCGGCGTGTTCACCGCCGACGAGGCGAAGATCTTCCGCCGCTGCGAGGATTTCCTCTGGTCGGTGCGCTGCCACCTGCATTTCCTGACCGGCAAGGCCGAGGAGCGCCTGTCCTTCGACCTGCAGCGCGAGATGGCCGAGCGGCTCGGCTACGTGTCCCATCCGGGCATGCGCGACGTCGAACGCTTCATGAAGCACTATTTCCTCGTCGCCAAGGACGTGGGCGATCTCACCGCCATCGTCTCGGCGGCGCTGGAGGAGCGGCACGACAAGCCGGTGCCGCGCCTCAACCGCATGATCGCCCGGCTGCGCCGCACACCGCGCCGCACGCTGAAGGAAAGCCGCGACTTCATCGTCGACAATGACCGCATCAATGTCGCCGACGCCAGCGCCTTCGGCCGCGACCCGGTGAACCTGATCCGCGTGTTCCAGCTCGCGGGCAAGCACGGCCTCGCCTTCCATCCGGACGCCATGCGCCTCGCCACACGCTCGCTGAAGCTGATCGACCAGCAGCTGCGCGAGAACCCGGAAGCGAACCGGCTGTTCCTCGACATTCTGTGCGCGCGCGACAGCGCCGAGATCGTGCTGCGGCGGATGAACGAGACCGGCGTGCTCGGCCGCTTCGTGCCGGAGTTCGGCCGCATCGTCGCGATGATGCAGTTCAACATGTACCACTCCTACACGGTGGACGAGCATCTGATCCGCTCCATCGGCGTGCTGGCCAAGATCGAGCGCGGCGACCGGCCGGAATTCGGCCTCGCCGTGGAGCTGTCGCAGCAGATCAAGAACCGCACGCTGCTCTACGTCGCGGTATTCCTGCACGATATCGCCAAGGGCCGGCCGGAAGACCATTCGATCGCCGGCGCCCGCGTCGCGCGCAAGCTCTGCCCGCGTTTCGGCCTGTCGGCGAGCGACACGGATACGGTGGCGTGGCTGATCGAGCAGCACCTGACCATGTCGACCATCGCCCAGTCGCGCGACCTGTCCGACCGCAAGACCATCGAGAACTTCGCCGCCGTGGTGCAGAACCTCGAACGCATGAAGCTGCTGCACATCCTCACCACGGCCGACATCGCCGCCGTCGGGCCCGGTGTGTGGAACAACTGGAAATCGCAGCTGCTGCGCACGCTATATTACGAGACCGAGCCGGTGGTCACCGGCGGCTTCCTGGAGAGCAACCGCAGCCAGCGCGTGGCGCGCGCCCAGGCCGAGTTCCGCGCCGCCCTGCCCGAATGGGACGCCGCCGCGCTCGACGCCTATCTCGGCCGGCACTATCCCCCCTACTGGCTGCAGACCGACCGCGAGCAGCAGGTGGCCCATGCCCGGTTCATCCTCGCGGCGGAAGCCGAAGGTCGCGCGCTCGCCACCGCTTCCCACACCGATGCCAAGCGCGGCATCACCGAACTGACCGTGTTCGCGCCCGACCACCCCAAGCTGCTCGCTGTCATTGCCGGTGCCTGCGCCAGCGCGGGCGCGCATATTGTCGATGCGCAGATCAGCACCACCACGGACGGACGCGCGCTCGACACCATCTCGCTCACGCGCGCCTTCGAGCTTGACGACGACGAGACGCGCCGCGCCGACCGCATCGCCGCCGCCATCCAGAAATCGCTGTCGGGTGAAATCCGGCTGCCCGATGTCGTGGCGAAGAAGCTGCCGAAGCGCCCGCGCGCCTTCACCGTCGAACCCGAGGTCACGCTCAACAATTCCTGGTCGAACCGCCATACGGTGGTGGAAGTCTCCGGCCTCGACCGGCCCGGCCTGCTCTACGGCCTGACCCAGACCCTCTCGCGGCTCAACCTCAACATCGCCTCGGCGCATGTGGCGACCTTTGGCGAGCGGGCGGTCGACGTGTTCTACGTCACCGACCTGATGGGCGCGAAGATCATCGGCGCCGCCCGCCACTCCGCCATCCGCCGCGCCCTGTTGCAGGTGCTGGACGCCGATGACGAGGCGAACGCGGCCTAGGCACCCCGCCTATTACCGTAACGGAACGTTGCCTCCCACCGAATGTTCACCTCCTGCCGACCTATCGGCAGGAGGAACGTCATGAACAACAAGGCCATCATTCTCGGCGCTGCGCTCTCGGTCGTCAGCGCCACTGCCTATGCCGGACCGTGCACGGAACGCATCAGCGCGCTTGAAAAGTCGCTGGCCAGCAAGGATGCCGGCTCCGGCCCGACCGCCGCCGCCGGCTCGACCGGCACACCACCCAATCCCGACACGTCCAATCCCGACACGTCCAAGGCCGGCGAAACATCGGGCACCGGCGGCACCGCCGGCATGAACGCCGCGGTCGGCGACAAGGCCACCTCGCCCGCCGATGTGCGCGCGCAGACATCGGGCGGCACGACGGCGGCACAGGGCGGCGCCAGCTCGGCGATGCAGCTGGGCGACGCGATGAACCGCGCCAGGGCGGCCGACAAGTCCGGCGATGTCGCGGCCTGCAACCGGGCGCTGGACGAGGCGCAGAACCTGCAGCGCGGCTAATCAGCCGGTCACCAAAAGAAAGCCCCGCCCTCCAGGAGGAGAGCGGGGCGAGGAAGTTGAGAGGTCATCGAGAATAGGCCGAGGGCAGACCGACACGGCGGCCGATCGCCCTCCTTCATCCTCAGTCGTCGAACTTGCCCTCATATTTGAACTCCGGCATCGCCGTGAGCTGATCCTTGGTGAGGCCGGTCATGGCCTTCCATTCCTTCGCCGTGCTGTCGAAGGACACGGTGACCGCCTTGGGCGGCACGACGACATAGCGCTCGCCGACGCCGAGGAAGCCGCCGACCGAGAGCACGAGGCCCTTCACGGTCATGTTCGCATCGAGAACCAGATCCTCGATCTCGCCGACGCCGTCCTTATTGGCGTTGTGCACATCCAGGCCGACGAGGTTGGAAGCCATCGCGTCCGACTGCGCGACGGTGACATTGGCGGTCTCGGTGATCGCGGTCTGCGCTACCACGGGAGAGGCCAGCAGAAGGGCCGCGGCTACTCCATGAATTGCGCTGTATGCGCTTCCGTGGGGTAACGCTTCCACCCCGCCTGTGTTCCGGTGCGAGCAGAAAAAACACAGGACCGGCGTCGCCCGGCCGGCGCCGCCTCAGCACCCATGGCAGGCGCGGGCGCCAGGTGTTGATAGTGCTCGCGCGACACAATGCGGCCCCTTAACCCCCGTTTAAACGACGCGATTTAGAGTTCGTTTACCGGCGGGCTTAGGGGATTCACGCGTTTCATGTTCGGACGTCGAGGCGAGATGGAGAGGCGCGAGCCGGTGCTGGGTGCACCCGGCGGCGGCGCCGACATGCGCCTCACCGCCGACGACCGGCCGACCCTGGGCGTGGCCCCGCTGGCGCGCGAGCGCAGTTCCGGTGAAGGCAACAGGGCAAAAAAGGGCGCGTCCTCAGGCGCCGCGAGGGGCAGAGCCACCGGCGCGTCGGGTAGCGGTTCCGGGGGCGGCTCGCGCGGCGGTCGCCGGCGGGGGGCCAAGCGCGGGCTGCTCACCCGCCTGTTCTATTGGGGCATCGTGCTCGGCATCTGGGGCGTCATCGGCCTCGCGGGCCTCATCGCCTATGAGGCGAGCCAGCTTCCGCCGATCCAGAACCTCGCCATTCCCGAGCGTCCGCCCACCGTCATCATCGAGGGGGCCGACGGCAAGGCCATCGCCACACGCGGCGAGATGGGTGGAGCGAGCGTGCCCCTGCGCGCGCTGCCGCCTTATCTGCCGCAGGCCTTCGTGGCCATTGAGGACCGGCGCTTCTATTCGCATCACGGGCTGGACCCCATCGGCCTTGCCCGCGCGGTGTTCGTCAATCTGACGCGCGGACGCCTGCGCGAGGGCGGCTCGACGCTGACCCAGCAGCTCGCTAAGAACCTGTTCCTCACCCAGGAGCGCACGCTCTCGCGCAAGGTGCAGGAACTTGTCCTCTCGGTCTGGCTGGAGACGAAATACTCGAAGAACGAGATTCTCGAACTCTATATGAACCGCGTCTATTTCGGCGCCGGCGCCTATGGCGTCGAGGCGGCGGCGCAGCGCTATTTCGGCAAGTCGGCCCGGCAGGTCACGCTGTCGGAAGCGGCAATGCTCGCCGGTCTCGTCAAGTCGCCCTCCGCCCTCGCACCGACCCGCAATCTCGAAGGCGCGCAGCAGCGCGCCGAGGTGGTGCTGGCGGCCATGGAGGATGCCGGCTTCATCACGCCGGAAATGGAAAAGACCGCGCTCGCCCGCCCGGCCGTGCTGGTGAAGTCGCAGTCGCCGGATTCCTTCGGCTATGTCGCCGACTGGGTCATGGACCAGCTCAAGACGCTGATCGGCCCCATCGAGCACGACGTCGTGGTGCAGACCACCATCGATCCCGCCCTGCAGGCGACCGCCGACAAGGCGCTGAAGGATGCGCTTGCCAAGAGCGGCAAGAAGCTCGGCGTCGAGCAGGGCGCCATCGTGCTGATGGACACGGATGGCGGTGTGCGCGCCCTTGTGGGTGGCCGCTCCTATGAGGAGAGCCAGTACAACCGCGCCGTCACCGCCCGCCGCCAGCCTGGCTCCTCTTTCAAGCCCTTCGTCTATCTCACCGCCATGGAGCGCGGCCTGACGCCGGAAACGGTGCGCGAGGACGCGCCGATCCAGCTCAAGGGCTGGAAGCCGGAGAACTTCTCCCGCGAATATCGCGGCGCCGTCGATCTCAAGACCGCGCTTGCCCTGTCGCTCAACACGGTGGCGGTGCGCCTTGCGATGGAGGTCGGCCCGCCCGAGGTGGTGAAGACCGCGCATCGGCTCGGCATCGGCTCGAAGCTGGAGCCCAATGCCTCCATCGCGCTGGGCACCTCGGAAGTCTCGGTGCTGGAGATGGCGAGCGCCTATGCGCCCTTCGCCAATGGCGGCATCGGCGTCACACCTCATGTCATCGCCCGCGTGCGGGACAAGGCCGGCACGGTGCTGTTCTCCTATGCCGAGCCGAGCCGCGGCATGGTAGTCGCCCCGCCGCATGTGGCGATGATGAACCGCATGATGCAGGAGGTGCTGATGACCGGCACCGCCCGCCGCGCCGATCTGCCCGGCTGGCCCGCCGCCGGCAAGACCGGCACGAGCCAGGATTACCGCGACGCCTGGTTCGTCGGCTATACCGGCCGCTTCATCAGCGCGGTGTGGATCGGCAATGACGATTCCTCGCCGACCAAGAAGGCCGGCGGCTCCGGCCTGCCGGTCGAGATCTGGAGCCAGGTGATGAAGGCCGCGCACAAGGATGTGCCGCCGGTCGCACTGCCCGGCGCCGGCAGCTACCTGCCGCCGGGCGTCACGCCGCCCGGCGATGTGCCGGAGGAGCCGGTGGTTACGGGCGGCCCGCAGGCAGCCCCCGCCGCGCCACGCCCCGGCCTCGACAACTGGCTGATCGACAAGCTTTTCGGCCGCAGCTGAGCGCGGGGCTAAGGCCTCGCCCTCACCCTTCCTCGGCGCCGTAGCGATGCAGCTCGGCGCCGTGCCGCTTCAACCAGAGTTCGGCCGCCTCGCGCTGGGGGAACAGCTGGTCCACCGTCGCCCAGAAGCGCGGCCCGTGGTTCATCTCGCGCCGGTGCGCCACCTCATGGGCGGCGAGGTAGTCCAGCACGAAGGCAGGCGCCAGGATCACCCGCCAGGAATAGGACAGCGCCCCGGTCGCCGAGCAGGAGCCCCAGCGGCTCGCCGTGTCGCGCAGGGTGACGCGGGTGATGCTCACCCCGAGCGCGGCGGCATGGCGGGTGGAAGCCGCGACAAGATCGCGCCGCGCCTCGCGCTTGAGGAAATCGGCCACCCTGCGGGCGACATGGGCCGCCTCGCCCGCCACATTGAGCACGGCATGCCCCTCCTCTTCGCCGGTCCACACCGTGCCGCGCGCGCCGGGCCGGTGGACGATGCGGGAGGGCACGCCGCGCAGCGGGATCACCGCATCGGGCAGGAAGGGAACGGTTTGAGGCAGCCGGGCCAGCCGCACCTTGATCCAGCCCGCATGGCGCTGGGCGAAATCATAGGCCTCGCGCAGCGTGCCGCGGGCGGGCAACGTCAGCACCACGTCGCGCGTGGCCGCCCGCACCCGCAGCGTATAGCGGCGGGCCCGTGCGTTTCGGCGCAGGGTCACGAGGATTTCTTCGCCGTCGAGACGCAGCCTGAAGTGATCCGGCTCACGGGCCGGCGGGGCTTTGGGGCGCGAGGGGCGGAAGAGCATCAATTCAGGGAGCCGGGGAATCTCAGCGCCATTATGGCGCATTCCCCGGTTCTTTTCACCCACGCACGGCCGCGTGCGCGGGAAAGCACGCAGCGGGCCGCGATCTCAGCGGGCCACCCGGCGCCGGTTGCGATCCTGCACCGGCTGGTAGGCAATGCGCGAATGGAAGGAGCAGTAGGGCAGACCGGTCTTGGTGCGGCTGCCGCAATAGAAGAAATCGGACTTGCCCGGCTCGCCGACCGGCCAGCGGCAGGTGAACTCGGTGAGGTCGAGAATGGTGCAGCGTTCCGTCATCGCAACGACGTTCGACACCGGATCCGGCAGCTCTTCCGGCTCCGGCTCCATGACCGGACGGACGACCTGCGCAAGGGCGGTGTTGCCCTGCACCATCGGGCGGGACACCGGGCTGGATGCGGCCGGACGCGGCTTGCGGGGGCGCGGCGCGGGAGCGGCAATCGCCTTGGCACGGCCGGAGAGGCCGAGGCGGTGCACCTTGCCGATGACCGCATTGCGGGTGACGCCGCCAAGTTCCGCCGCGATCTGGCTCGCCGAGAGCCCTTCGGACCAGAGTTTCTTGAGCAGCTCGACGCGCTCGTCCGTCCAGTTCATCGCCCTGCCTCCATCGAACTAGCCCATCCCCGGACAGAATCCCTCGACGCACCGGCCAGGGTGACCTGACCAGGAAAAACGCCGCTAACGCCACGAAAGGGAATGCCGCCGCACGAGATGTCGTATCTGACGAGAGGGAGGCTACAATATGCGTAGACTCACGGCGAGTAGGATCACGTCCGAAACGATCGTTTTCCCCAGCTGAGAGTCCCGATTGCAACACTTCCGAAACGAAGTGAGTCGGATCAAGCACTTGTCCGGCACCCGCCTTCTCCACGGCGGCGCCCCCGCCCGTGGCCGACCTGTACACCCGCGAGGACGCGCAGGCGATGCTCGACGCAGCTTCCCGTCCGGGCGGACAAATATCCGGTCCGACCCCGCGGGATTGTTGACCCACCGCCGGTCTTCTATAAAATTCGCAACATCGGGTGCCGCCCCCGCAAGGGCGGCACGTTTCGTTTTGGGACTGCCCACGCTTGATCCCGCGGGCGCGTGAAGAGAGACGGAGGGGAGTGATGATCGACCCCATCCTGCCAACCTACAACCGTGTGAACCTCGTCTTCGAGCGGGGCGAAGGCGCCTGGCTGTTCACGCGCGAGGGGCAGCGATATCTCGACTTCACCGCCGGCATCGCCGTGAACGTGCTGGGTCACGCCCATCCCCATCTCGTCGCCGCGCTCACTGAGCAGGCCGGCAAGCTCTGGCATCTGTCGAACGTGTTCCGCATCGAAGGCGGCGAGCGCCTCGCCAAGCGGCTTATCGCCTCGACCTTCGCCGACACCATGTTCTTCACCAATTCAGGTGCGGAAGCGCTGGAGTGCGCTATCAAGATGGCGCGCAAGTACCACACGGCGAACGGCACGCCGGAGCGCTACCGCATCATCACCTTTGAAGGCGCCTTCCACGGCCGCACGCTGGCGACCATCGCCGCCGGCGGCAATCCGAAATATCTGGAAGGCTTCGGCCCCGCCATGCCGGGCTTCGACCAGGTGCCGTTCGGCGACCTCGAGGCGGTGAAGGCTGCCATCGGCCCGGAGACCGGCGCGATCCTCGTCGAGCCCGTGCAGGGCGAAGGCGGCGTGCGCTCGGGTCCGTGGTCGTTCCTGCGCGGCCTGCGCGCACTGGCGGACGAGCACGGCCTGCTTCTGGTCCTCGACGAGGTGCAGTGCGGCGTCGGGCGCACCGGCAAGTTCTTCGCCCATGAATGGGCCGGCATCACGCCGGACATCATGGCCGTGGCCAAGGGCATTGGTGGCGGCTTCCCGGTTGGCGCCTGCCTTGCCACCGAAGAGGCCGCAAAGGGCATGACCGCCGGCACGCATGGCTCCACCTATGGCGGCAACCCGCTCGCCATGAGCGTCGCCAATGCCGTGCTCGACGTGGTGCTGGCCGATGGCTTCCTCGACCAGGTGCAGGCGACCGCCGGCCGGCTGCGCCAGAAGCTCGCCGAGCTGAAGGACCGCCATCCCGCCGTCGTTGCGGAAATCCGGGGCGAGGGCCTGCTCCTCGGCATCCGCACCCATGTGCCGAACACCGAGGTCGTGGCCGCCATGCGCGAGGAGCACATGCTGGCGCCGACCGCGAGCGACAATGTCGTCCGTCTCCTGCCCCCGCTCAATATCGGCGAGGAGGAGATCGAGGCGGCCTTTACCAAGCTGGATGCCGCCTTCACGCGGATCGAGAACGGCCTGAAGGCCGATGCCGTGAAGGGAGCGGCCGCATGAACACGAAGATGGAAGCCCCCATGCGGGGCGTGAAGCACTTCCTCGATCTCGACGCCCTGCCCGCGAGCGAGCTGCGTCAGCTCATGCGCTTCTCGCACGACCTCAAGAAGGAGCGGAAGCGCGTCGCCGCCGAGAAGCCCTTTGCCGGCAAGGTGCTGGCCATGGTGTTCGATCAGCCCTCGACCCGCACGCGCATCTCCTTCGATGTCGCGATGCGCCAGCTGGGCGGCGAGACCATCATGCTCACCGGCGCGGAGATGCAGCTCGGCCGCGGCGAGACCATCGCCGACACCGCCAAGGTGCTCTCGCGCTTTGTCGACGCGATCATGATCCGCATTCTCGATCACAACGCGCTCGAGGAGCTGGCGGCCAATGCCAGCGTGCCGGTCATCAACGGGCTGACGCGCGAGTCCCATCCCTGCCAGATCATGGCCGACGTCATGACCTTCGAGGAGCACAAGGGCTCGATCGCGGGCCGCACCGTCGCCTGGACCGGCGACGCCAACAACGTGCTCGCCTCGTGGGTCCACGCGGCCCAGCGCTTCGACTTCGCGCTCAACGTCGCCACCCCGCCGGAGCTGGCCGCGCGCGCCTCGCTGGTCGACTGGGTGCGCGAGACCGGGGCCCGGGTGACCTTCGGCCACAGCGCCGAAGCGGCCGTGGAAGGCGCCGACTGCGTCGTCACCGACACCTGGGTGTCGATGGGCGACGTCGAGGCGGAACGCCGCCACAACCTGCTCAAGCCTTATCAGGTCAACAGCGCGCTGATGAAGCGCGCCGCGCCGGACGCCATCTTCATGCACTGCCTGCCGGCCCATCGCGGCGAGGAAGTCACCGACGAGGTGATGGACGGCCCGCAGTCGGTGGTGTTCGACGAGGCCGAGAACCGCCTGCACGCGCAGAAGGGTATTCTTGCCTGGTGCCTGGAAGGTACGGCCGCCTGATAAAGTCCCATCGGCGTCATCCCGGACGAAGCGCCGCTTCGATCCGGGGTCGCTCTCCGATGTTTGCGCGATCCCCGAGCGGCCTCGCCGCCGTCAGGGATGACGGGGCTTCATCTCCCCCTCGCGCAAACGCATCCTCGCACCCATATGGGCGGGCGCCATGACATCACATCCTCACTCCCCCACCCGTTCGCCCTCCTCCGAGGCGGTCGACAATCTCGTGACCCCCTTCCACGTCGACGGGCTCGACGTGCGCGGCCGTGTCGTGCGCCTTGGCGCGACGCTGGACGCGGTGCTGGCGCATCACACCTATCCGCCGACGGTCAAGCGCCTGCTGGGCGAGGCGGTGGCGCTCACCGTGCTGCTCGGCTCGACGCTGAAGTTCAACGGCCGCTTCATCCTGCAGACCCGCACCGACGGGCCGGTCGACCTGCTTGTGGTGGATTTCACCGCGCCGCAGGATGTGCGCGCCTATGCCCGCTTCGATGCCGAGCGCCTTGCCGCGCTTGAGGCCACCGCGCCGGGTGGCCGCCCTGACAGCGGCGCCCTGCTCGGGCGCGGCCATCTCGCCATGACCATCGACCAGAATCTCAGCGCCAACCGCTATCAGGGCGTCGTCGCCCTGGAGGGCGGCGGGCTGGAGGAAGCCGCGCACCAGTACTTCACCCAGTCCGAGCAGATTCCGACCCGCGTGCGCCTCGCCGTGGCGGAGGAAGTGCATGCGGGCGGCGCCGCCTCGTCCTGGCGCGCGGGCGGGCTGATGGTGCAGTTCCTGCCGACCGAGGGCGGGCGCATCCAGCCGGTGGACATGCACCCGGGCGATGCGCCGGAGGGTGTCGACCTGCCGCAGGTCGAGGAAGACGACGCCTGGGTGGAAGCCCAGTCGCTGGTCGGCACGCTTGAGGATGTCGAGCTGGTGGATGGCGAGCTTTCCAGCGAGCGCCTGCTGTTCCGCCTGTTCCACGAGCGCGGCGTGCGCGTGTTCGAGGCCGAGGGCATCATCGCCAAGTGCTCCTGCTCGCGCGAGCGCGTCGTCGGTGTGCTGAACAGCTTTTCGCGCGAGGAGCGCGAGGGCCTCGTGGAGGACGGCAAGGTGTCCGTCACCTGCGAGTTCTGCGGCCGCAGCTACGATTTCGAGGTCGAGGAAATCCTCGACGCCGACACGCCGGACAACGAGGCCTGAGAG
Organism: Ancylobacter novellus; assembly: GCA_003241485.1. Classification (GTDB taxonomy): domain Bacteria; phylum Pseudomonadota; class Alphaproteobacteria; order Rhizobiales; family Xanthobacteraceae; genus Ancylobacter; species Ancylobacter novellum_A. The sequence continues at coordinate 32,690 of QFQD01000066.1, read as the reverse complement.
CCCCGGCCGCCGGGCTGCCCGTTCGCGCCGCCCGGCGCTCGACCTCTCGTGAGGTCGAACGCCTTGCTACTGCGGAGTAAAAGCCTTTCACTTGCCGGCGAAGATTCGAGTTCGAGAGGCAAGCCATGTACCGGGCGACGACGCGAGGCGTGCAGGTGACGGTGACACCGCACTTCGCCCCTGAACGCTCCGATCCGGACCGCGGTCAGTATTTCTGGACCTACACGATCGAGATCCTCAATCTCGGCATCGACACGGTTCAGCTGCGCACGCGCCACTGGATGATTACCGACGCGCTCGGACGCCTGCAGGAGGTGCGCGGCGCGGGTGTGGTCGGCGAGCAGCCGGTACTGCCTCCCGGCGGGCATTTCGAATACACCAGCGGCGTGCCGCTGCAGACCGCCACCGGCATCATGGAAGGCAGCTACCAGCTGGTGACGCAGACCGGCGAGACCTTCGACGCCGCCGTACCCGCCTTCTCGCTCGACGTCCCCGGCGAAGCCCGCACACTGAACTAAGGGGTTCTGCCCGGCAGCCTACCTGCATGGCCGGGCCATCCGCGTCTCCCGCGGCGCGCCGACAGGATTTGGCAGGAGAGTTTTGCGCTGGGTCGCGGATCGACGTTCCGCCTGCGGCGTCACTTGTCCGGGACGCGAAGCCTCTCCGTTTCTCGGACAAGCTGCGCGCAGTGCAGTGCCGATCCGGGAACCAGCACACGACTCTTCGGCTATACCCCTCCCAGCGCCCCCGCCCACAATGACGGGGCGCTTACCCGCGCGGGTTCCGCTTCCGGCCTCCCGGCGAAGCGGCTATGGTGGGGCCTGCTTCCACGCCGCCCGGTTCACGCCGCGATGAACGGTCCCTGTATCCTGTGATCGACTTCCGACCGATCGCCGCCATTCTGGGCGTGCTCCTCGCCATTCTCGGCACGACGATGATGATCCCGGCGTTGGTGGACCTCATCGCCGGCAAGGGCGATTTCCTCGCCTATGTCGCCTCGGCCACCATCACCGTCTTCGTCGGCTTTTCGCTGTGGCTCGCCGGTCGCACCAGCGAAGTGGAAAGGCTCGGCCGGCGGCAGGCCTTCGTGCTGACGGCGGCCAGCTGGGTGCTGCTTTCGGCCTTCGCCGCCATCCCCTTCATGTGGTCGCAGACCGGCCTCACCTTCGTCGACGCCTATTTCGAGGCCATGTCGGGCCTCACCACCACGGGCGCGACGGTCATCTCGAATCTCGACACGCGCCCGCCCGGCATCCTCATCTGGCGCGCCTTCCTGCACTGGTATGGCGGCATCGGCATCATCGTCATGGCGATGGCGCTGCTGCCCATGATGCATGTCGGCGGCATGCAGCTGTTCCGCGCGGAATCGTCCGACAAGTCGGAGAAGCTGCTCCCGCGTGCGGCGCAGATGGCCAAGAGCATTCTCGGCACCTACATCGTGCTGTCGCTCGCCTGCGCCGCGACCTATGCCGCCTGCGGCATGAGCGTGTTCGACGCGGTGGCCTATGCCATGGCGACGATCTCGACGGGCGGCTTCGCCACCCACGACGCCTCGATCGGCTATTTCCACAGCCCCGCCATCGAATATGCGGCGATCTTCTTCATGCTGTCGGGCTCGCTGCCCTTCGTGCTGTATCTGCGCGTGCTGGCCGGCGACTTCAGCCGCATCATCGCCAACACCGAGGTCCGGCTGTTCCTTGGCATGGTGGTCTTCTTCGCCCTGATCTCTACCGTCGAACAGGTGCGCGGGGGGATCGCGGTGGGCGAGACGGCGCTGCGGCAGGCGCTGTTCAACGTGGTGTCGATCATGTCGACCACCGGCTTCGTGGCGTCGGACTTCACCCATTGGGGTCCGCCGACCGACGCGCTCTATTTCATCCTGCTGTTCCTCGGCGCCTGCACCGGCTCCACCGCCGGCGGCATGAAGAGCTTCCGCATCGCCATCCTCGGCTCGGCGCTGTCCCAGCACCTCAAGCGCATCATCTACCCCAATGGCGTGTTCCCCGTGCGCTATGGCGGCCAGCCGATCGGCGACGACGTGGTGGCCTCGGTGCTGTCCTTCGCCTTCCTCTACCTCGCCTGCTTCCTGATGATCGGCATCGCGATCAACGCGCTCGGCTTCGACATGATCACCTCGTTCTCCGCCTCGATCACGGCGGTGGCGAATGTCGGGCCCGGCCTCGGCCCGGTGGTCGGCCCGGCGCAGAACTTCGCGGCCCTGCCGGACAATGTGATCTGGCTGCTTTCCTTCGGCATGCTGGTCGGCCGCCTCGAACTGTTCACAGTCCTCGTGCTGTTCCTGCCAAGTTTCTGGCGGCGCTAGTTGGGTCGGACGCCAATCCCCATTATGGTGGGGTCCTGATCGACATGGGGCCTTTCATGCTTGCCGGACGAACGACGACCGAGGAACTGCTGGCCTATCTGGTCGCCTTCGACACGACGAGCCGCAACTCCAACCTCGACCTCATCGGCTTCGTCCGCGACTATCTCGCCGCCTATGGCGTGGAGAGCGTGACCGTGCCGGACGAAACCGGACGCAAGGCCAGCCTCTTCGCCACCATCGGCCCGGCGGGCGTCGGCGGCGTCTGCCTGTCCGGCCATTCCGACGTCGTGCCGGTGGATGGCCAGCCCTGGACCACCGATCCCTTCACGCTCACGCCGAAAGACGACCGGGTCTATGGCCGCGGCTCCTGCGACATGAAGGGCTTCCTGGCCGCCTGCCTTGCCATGGTGCCGCAGATGACGGCGGCGAAGCTGTCCACGCCGCTTCATCTGCTGGTCTCCTATGACGAGGAGATCGGCTGCACCGGCGTCGTGCCGGCGGTGCGCAAGCTGGGCGTGGACCTCCCGCTGCCGCGCGCGTGCATCGTGGGCGAGCCGACCTCGATGCGGGTGGTCGATGCACATAAGTCCGGCGTGGCCTATGTGACGACGGTCACCGGCCGCGAGGCGCATTCCTCCATGCCGCAGCTCGGCGCCAACGCCATCTTCGCCGCGGCGGAGCTGGTGGGCGAACTCGACCGCTACCGTCAGGAACTGATAGCGGCGGGCGACCCGAGCGGGCGCTTCGATCCGCCCAACACCACGCTGCAGGTCACGGTGATCGACGGCGGCACGGCGGGCAACATCGTGCCGCGCCAGTGCGCCATCCGCTGGAACCTGCGCGGCCTGCCCGGTTTCGACGAAACGGCGCTGTTGGCCCGCTTCGAGCGTTTCGCCGAAACCGTCGTGCTGCCGAAGCTGCAGGCGACGGCGCCGGAAGCGAGCATCACCCACGATTTCATCTACAAGGTTCCCCCGCTCGCACCGCAGACCGGCTCGGAGGCGGAGCTTCTGACCATGCGCCTTGCCGGGCAGAACCGCACCTACACCGTGTCCTACGGCACCGAGGGCGGGCACTTCCAGGCGCAGGGCATTCCCACGGTGATCTGCGGCCCCGGCTCGATCGATCAGGCGCACAAGCCGGACGAGTATATCGAGATCGCCCAGCTGCGTGCCTGCGAGCGGTTCCTCAAGGGCCTGATCGCCGAGTGCAGCTGAACGCCCGGGCCGGGCTCAGTCCCGCGACCAGGGACGGAAATGCTTGGAGAGCTTCAGGCCCTGCGCCTGATAATTGGAGCCGAGACCCTCGCCATAAAGCGTGCGCGGCAGTTCCAGCATGCGCTCATAGACCAGCCGGCCGACGATCTGCCCGTCCTCCAGGATGAACGGCACCTCGCGCGAGCGCACTTCCAGCACCGCGCGGGCGCCGTGATGCGGGCTGGCATGGCCGCCAGCCGCCGCATGGCCGAAGCCGGGGTCGAAGAAGCCGGCATAGTGCACGCGGAACTCGCCGACCAGCGGATCGAACGGCACCATCTCCGCCGCGTGGCTCGGGGGCACATGCACCGCCTCCTTGGAGGCGAGGATGTAGAAGGCGTCGGGATCGAGCACCAGTTCGCGCCGCCCGCGCGTCACCAGCGGCTCCCAATAGTCCTCCACCTCGAAGGCGGCACGGCGGTCGACGTCGATCAGCCCGGTATGGCGCTTGGCGCGGAAGCCGAGCAGCCCGCCAAAGCCCTCGCCCGACAGGTCGACACTCACCGCGATGCCGGCCCCGGCGATATCCGCCTGCGCCGTGTCGACCAGACGCTCGGCGACGTTCAGCGCCCGCAATTCGGCGTCGTCCAGCAGCGCATGACCGCGCCGGAAGCGGATCTGCGACAGCCGCGAGCCCTGCCGTACCAGGATCGGGAAGGTGCGCGGGCTGATTTCGAGATAGAGCTTGCCCTCATAGCCCGCCGGCACCACGTCGAAGGCGCGCGAGCGGTCGGCGATGACGCGGGTGAACACGTCGAGCCGGCCGGTCGAACTCTTCGGATTGGTCGAGGCGGCGATGTCGGAGGGCAGTGCCAGCGCCTCCTCCAGCTCGACGAGATAGACGCATCCCGTCTCCAGAACCTCGCCCGCGGTGAGGTCGAGCTGGTGCAGCGCCAGCCGGTCCAGCCGGTCCGCCACCGTCTCGGACGGGCCGGGAAGGAAACTGGCGCGGATCCGCCATGCGGTTGCGCCGAGCCTGAGGTCGAGGCTCGCCGGCTGCACCTGATCGGCATCGAAGGGACGCGCCGTCACGATGGCGCGCTGTTCTGCCAGAGCCTCGATGGCATGGCCGGGCAGGATACCTTCGCCCGTCAGACCTTGCTGCGCCACGCCGTGCCTCCACCGTTAATGTCGCGTTCGGTTTAACGGACGCGCCCCTTGACGCCAAGCGGCGGCCGGGAGTAATTCCACATTACGTGGTCATTTGAGCCGGCCGGCTTGCCGCCACGTTAAACAAGGTTGCTAAAAAGGTCGGGGCCGCGCTGCGCAAGCACGCGGAGGCTCCCGGTCTATGAGGATACCGGAGCCGTCGATGACCCAGAACGACAAGCTGTCTCCCGCTGAAATCGCCCAGCTGCGACCCGACACCCGCCTCGTGCAGGGCGGCATCCTGCGCTCGCCCTTCGGCGAGACCTCGGAAGCCCTGTTCCTCACGCAGGGCTATGTCTATGACAGCGCGGAGCAGGCGGAAGCGCGTTTCAAGGGCGACGATCCCGGCTTCATCTACACCCGCTATTCCAACCCGACGGCGGCCATGTTCGAGGCGCGCCTCGCGCTGCTGGAAGGGGCGGAAGTCGCCCGCGCCACCGCCTCGGGCATGGCGGCGGTGACGGCGTCGCTGCTCTGCCAGCTCAAGGCCGGCGACCATGTGGTGGCGGCCCGCGCGCTGTTCGGTTCCTGCCGCTATGTGATCGAGGAGCTGCTGCCGCGCTTCGGCGTCACCTCCACGCTGGTCGACGGCACCGATCTTTCCGCCTGGCAGGCGGCCGTGCGGCCGGAGACGAAGGTGTTCTTCCTGGAGAGCCCGACCAATCCGACGCTTGAGCTCGTCGACATTGCCGCCGTCGCGGCGATTTCCAAGGCCGCCGGCGCCAACCTCGTCGTCGACAACGTCTTCGCCACGCCGATGCTGCAGAGCCCTCTGGCGCTCGGCGCCGACATCGTCGTCTATTCCGCCACCAAGCACATCGACGGACAGGGCCGCTGCCTTGCCGGTGTGGTGCTGTGTTCGGAGAAGTTCCTCACCGATCACCTGCAGACCTTCCTTCGCCAGACGGGCCCCTCCGTCTCGCCCTTCAATGCCTGGGTGATGCTGAAGGGGCTGGAGACGCTGCCGCTGCGCGTGGAGCGCTCGCAGGCCAGCGCCGCGACGCTGGCCGACCGGCTCGCCGCGCTGCCCGGCGTCACCAAGGTGCTCTACCCCTACCGCGCCGACCATCCCCAGCATGAGCTGGCGAAGCGGCAGATGCGCGGCGGCGGCACGCTGGTGACGTTCGAGGTGGAGGGCGGCAAGGCCGGCGCCTTCCGCTTCCTTAACGGGCTGAAGGTGGTGCGCATCTCCAACAATCTTGGCGATGCCAAGAGCCTCATCACCCATCCCGCGACCACCACGCACCAGCGCTTTACGCCGGAGGCGCGCAGCGAGATGGGCATCTCCGACGGCATGGTGCGCCTCTCCGTCGGGCTGGAGCATGTCGACGACCTGACCGACGACGTGACCCGCGCGCTGAAGGCGGTGTGAGGCTCTACCCCGCCGGCGGGTCGCGCCCTTCCACGAAGGCGCGGATGAGGTGGTAGGCGATCGCCATGCTGGGCGGGGCGATCAACCCGTCCGGATGGGTGCGGGTCAGCAATTGCCCCGCCTCCTCGCGCGAGAACCAGCGCGCGCCCTCCAGCTCCACCGGGTCGATGGTGATGTCGCGTGACAGCGCCTGCGCATGCATGCCGATCATCACCGACATAGGGAACGGCCAGGGCTGCGAGGCGAGATAGCGCACCGCGCCGGTGCGGATGCCCGCCTCCTCCATGGTCTCGCGGCGCACCGCCTGCTCGAAGGTCTCGCCCGGCTCGACGAAGCCCGCGAGGCACGACCACATGCCGGGCGCGAAGCGCGCCGAGCGGCCGAGCAGGCAATTGTCCCCGTCATGCGTCAGCATGATCACCACGGGGTCGGTGCGCGGGAAGTGCTGCGCCCCGCATTCCGGGCATTCGCGCCGCCAGCCGCCTTCGGCCACGTTCAGCCGGCTGCCGCAGTTCGAGCAGAAGGTGCGCCGCGCATGCCAGGCGATCATCGCCTTGGCGGAGGCGAGTTCACCGATCTGCTCGTCCGAGATCAGCCGGTCCACCGCGATGCTGCGCAGATCGGTGATGCGATAGTCCGGATTGTCGGCGAGAGTGGCGAGCGAGGCCGCATGCAGCGGCAGCACGAAATGCGGCACGTCATCGGCCAGCCCCAGCAGGCAGGCTTCGCTGATACGCCCGCCGAGCGAGACCGCGCGTCCCAGCTCGATCAGCGCCTCGAACGCCCCTTCCTCCTGATCGGGCGCCGCCTGCGGCAGGCGGCGCAGCACGATGCTCTCTCCCGCGATCAGGCAGGCGCGGGCGCGCACGTCGCGCAGCATGTCCGGCGCTTCACTGCGGCGTTCGCTCACGCGATCCAGCCGCGCGCCGGCATAGCCCAGATGCGGCCACAGGCCGAGCTTTCCCGTCGCCATCAGCCGAGCCCGAGCGCCGCCCGCAGCCGCGCCACCAGCAGCACCGCCTGCGGCGCGGCATAGGTGCGGCGTTCGCCGAGCCCCCAGACGGGCTTCGGCCAGGCCGGGTCGGTGGCGAAGCGGGCGATGACGTGGATGTGCAGCTGGCGCACCTGGTTGCCCAGTGCCGCAACGTTGAGCTTGTCGCAGGTCGTCAGCGTCTTCAGCGCACGCGATACCTGGTCGATCTCCTCGGTCAGCCGCGCGCGCGATGCGCCGTCGAGGTCGATCAGCTCCGAGAGGCCAGGCCGGCGCGGCACGAGGATCGCCCAGGGAAACCGCGCATCGTCCATCAGCCGGACAGTGGAGAGGGCGAGATCGGCCACGGGAAACGTGTCCGCTTCCAGCTGTGGGTCGAGAGTAAAGGAGGATGCGTCGCTCATCGTCGCCCTGCTGCCCTGTTCACCCGTTCCAGATCGGGCGGCCAGCTATAGCCGCCGGCCGCGCGCCGCGCCATTGCCAACAAGCGGCAGGCACGGCCCAAGACGGGCGAAATTGTCGACGCCCGAAATTGTCGGCGCAGGTGCATTGATCTATCAAGACACAGCGTCCGCGAGACGCGCGCAGCGCAGAAGACACGCCCATGTCCATCAGTGCCCCGGCCGGCCTCGTGCGCCGCGCCACCATGCCCGTGCTTTTCGCGCTCAGCGCCGCGCATTTTCTCAACGACATGATGCAGTCGCTGATCCCGGCGATCTATCCGCTGATCAAGCAGGCCTATGCGCTGGATTTCGCGCAGATCGGCATCATCACCCTCGCCTTCCAGCTCTCCGCCTCGCTGCTGCAGCCGCTCATCGGCATGACCACCGACCGCCATCCCATGCCCTATTCGATGTCGGTCGGCATGGGCTTCACGCTGGTCGGGCTGATCGGCCTCGCCTATGCCGGCACCTACCCGCTGCTGCTGGCGGCGGCGGCCTGCGTCGGCATCGGCTCCTCCATCTTCCACCCGGAAGCCACGCGCATGGCGCGCCATGCCTCCGGCGGGCGGCACGGCTTCGCGCAGGGGCTGTTCCAGGTCGGCGGCCAGGCGGGCGGCTCCATCGGGCCGCTGCTCGCCGCCTTCATCGTGGTGCCGAACGGCCAGCGCAGCCTCGCCTGGTTCTCGGCCGTCGCGCTGGTCGCCATGGCGCTTCTCGCCTGGACCGCCGCCCAGCACGCCCTCGCCCAGAGCGCGGCGGGGGGCAAACCGCACACGGCAACCCAGGCGGACGGGCCGACCCGCAGCCGCGGCGCCGTCGCCTTCGCCCTGTTCATCCTCATCGTGCTCTTGTGCTCGAAGACCGCCTACACCGCGAGCTTCTCCTCCTTCTACACCTTCTACCTGATCGAGCGTTTCGACGTGTCGGTGCAGGCCTCGCAGCTCATGCTGTTCCTGTTCCTGGTCTCCTCGGCGGCGGGCGTGCTGTTCGGCGGCATGCTCGGCGACCGCATCGGGCGCAACAAGATCATCTGGTTCTCGATCCTCGGCGCGCTGCCCTTCACGCTCGCCCTGCCGCATGTCGGCCTGTTCTGGACCGGGGCGTTGACCATCGTCATCAACCTGATCATGTCGAGCGCCTTCGCCGCCATTCTCGTCTATGCCATCGACCTGCTGCCGAACCGGGTGGGGCTGATCGGCGGCTTCTTCTATGGCCTCGTCTTCGGGCTCGGGGGCCTTGCGGCGGCGGCGCTCGGCGTGCTGGCGGACCATTACGGCATCGACGCGGTCTATGAGGCCTGCGCCTTCCTCCCCGCCGTCGGGCTGCTGGCCTGGTTCCTGCCCAGCCTGCGCGGCACCCACAGCCACTGAATGGGCGGCCGTGCCGGGCGCGCACGCAGGCCGTGCCCTTCACCTCAACTGGCGTTAAATAGGGCCTCGCGTCTGAGTCGGCCGCCGCGCCGCCAGCCCCTCCACCACCTCCAAGGCCCCGCCATGACGGAACTGCGCACCCTCTACCCCGCCATCGAACCCTTCGAGAGCGGAATGCTCGATGTCGGCGACGGGCACTCGATCTATTACGAGCGCGTGGGGACGAAGGGGGCGAAGCCGGTCGTGTACCTGCATGGCGGGCCCGGCGCAGGCATCACGCCGAACAATCGCCGGCTGTTCGATCCCGCGCGCTACGAGGTGATCCTGTTCGACCAGCGCGGCTGCGGCCGCTCGACCCCCTATGCCGATCTCACCAACAACACGACCTGGCACCTCGTCGCCGACATCGAGCGGCTGCGCGAGACGTTCGGCTTCCAGAAGTGGCAGGTGTTCGGCGGCTCCTGGGGCTCGACGCTGGCGCTGGCCTATGCGCAGACCCATACCGAGCGCGTGAGCGAGCTCATCCTGCGCGGCATCTACACCGTCACCCGCGCCGAGCTGGACTGGTACTACCGCTTCGGCGTCTCGCAGATGTTTCCCGAGAAGTTCGAGCGCTTCCTCGCCCCGCTCAAGACGCCCGAGCAGCGCGCCGATCCGGTGAGCGCCTATCGCGCGCTGCTCACCGGCGAGGACGAGGCGGTGAAGATCGAGGCGGCCAAGGCCTGGACGATCTGGGAAGGCGAAACCATCACATTGTTGCCCGACCCCGCCGTCATCGCCCCCTATTACGAGGGCACCTATGCGCTGGCCTTCGCGCGCATCGAGAACCACTATTTCTTCCACGACAGCTGGCTGAAGGAACGCCAGCTGCTCGACAACGCCCACCTTCTGACGGGCATTCCCGGCGTCATCGTGCATGGCCGCTACGACATGCCCTGCCCCGCGCGCTATGCGTGGGAGCTGCACAAGGCGTGGCCCGAGGCGGAGTTCCACATCATCGAGGGCGCCGGCCACGCCTATTGGGAACCGGGCATTCTCGACCGGCTGATCCGCGCGACCGACAAGTTCGCCGGCTGACCCTGCCGCGCGCGGTCGTCAGCCGGCCGCGCGCAGTTCCATCCGCACGATCTCGATCGGCTCGCCGCCGAGCCCATGCGAGAAATGGCCGAGCCCGACCGTCACGAAGCCGTGGCGGCGGTAGAACCCCTCGGCATTGCAGGTCGATTCCAGCCGGATTGGCCCGTCATGGCCCGCCTGCGCCGCGGCGATCCCGACCTCAAGCAGCCGCCGGCCGAGCCCGGCGCCCGCCACTTGCGGCAACAGGAACAGCCGCGTCACCTCGCCGGGTTCGGCATCGACGAAGCCGACAACCACGCCCTTCCGCTCGGCCACCACCATGCGCCCCTGGGCGATCAGCCCCTCATAGAAGGCGGGCGTGCGCGCGCCCATCCAGCCCTCGATCTGCTCGGGCGAATAGGCGCCGCGCGCCAGCCCGCGCACCGATTCATGCGTAACGCTGAACACCGCCGCCCCATCCCCCGGCCGCGCCGGGCGCAAGGTGAACCCGCTCCCATCCGTCATCGCGATGTCCCCTCTTTGCGCCGATCCGCAATGTGATCACATTAGGGAAGCGGACGCGACCGGCGCAAGGTGGGTGGGGCAGCGGCGGGGCGCACCAGATCGTCAACACCGGCCCGCGCGAGCTGCGCACCCTCGCGCTATCGACCCTGTCCGAGGTCGATGTCGGCGAATACCCGGATTCAGACAAGCTGCTGGTCGTCGCCGGCGAGGGCGACGGCGGGCTGCGGAATATCTTCCAGGCCGAGGCGACGGTCGAGTGTTATGACCGGGAAGCAGGTTGGGAGTGAGACGGACACGCCGATAATTCCTGCGTTGTCGCCAACTGGCGAACTGTAACTTACCGAACGCCAGATGAATGAAGGCCGAGTTGCGGAACTGGCGATCCCCCTCGTAGCTCCCCTCAACACCGCGACATCAGCGATACCGCAACACGCTGAAACCGTGATACCGCGAGACGTAAAACGAGAATATCCTTAAACCGTTACGGCAAAAAATGGACTTTTATAAACCACCTGAGATATCAAAATGGCCTTTTTAGACCAACTTGATTCGGGAGATGGACTCGTATCAGGACATGTTACGCCGAATTTGCCCGAACTACGCAGTCGACTTTCTGGATGGATGCGCCCATAGTCTCAGCCATCGTGAAGGCCCCCGAGAGCTAGCCGCAGGTCCACACTCGGCCGAACCTTGAAGCCCTTTGATTCCGCGGTATCAGGGACTGGGATCGATAGCGAAGGGCTCGGAGATCCAATCCCGAGCCCGCCCATTCCTTCTAGAGGCACTGTATGGCCAGGAATACCGCCCGAACCATTCTACAGCGTCAGTTGGACACTCGGCGGAAGCTTTGGCCTGACCTGACGAACCAGATGCTATGGAGCATGGACAATGACGGCTGGGTAGCCATCCCTAGACTCATGCCACTCATAATGAGCATTATGGATGACCTTTCCGGAAAGGGCTTCCCCGTAGGCCAAACCTATCTCGAAATGTGGTCTAGGATTCGAATTGAAGAGAGCTTCCTTATTTTAAATAGACCAGAGGAGATGGCATTTCATGCCGGATTTGAAGGTCAGCGCGCTCTAAGAACATGGAAAGATCGCGTTAGACGCTTAGAGGGCCTCGGATTTATATCTATCCAACCAGGACCTCTTGGAGACTTATCTTATGTCGCCTTTTTTAATCCTTATCATATAATCAAACGCGCTTATCTCGATAAAAAAATCCAAGAGAAGAAATGGCAGGCATTGATGGTTCGCGCCAATGAAGTTAACGCTCTCGATATTGATGACATTGACGAATTTGGTAATATTGTAGCTAGTGAAGAAATAAAGAAAGATAACGAAGAAAAAAGACACGCAAGCAAATCACGTCGGACGGCTCGCACTACGCGAAACTTCAAGATGAAGCCGTAGCTCCCCCTTGCATCCCATCCCCATCTGCCCGATATAGGCGCCGGGAGGTTGGCGGTGGACGAGCCACTCGCCAACCGGGTCAGGTCCGGAAGGAAGCAGCCCCAACGAGCCCGTCTCGGGTCGCATGTCAGCCTCCCACCCTTCTTCGCGGCCATGAGCCTGCCGACCGGCGGCTCCCTTGCGCGGGCGCGGTGAGCGCTTCGCCTTTTCCCGCGCGGCGCCGCGCGGCCTTCCCCGGATTTTTCCCCGCGCGCGTCATCGCGGCGTTGCCCTTCGCCCGCCCGGCGATGCTATGAAGGGGCCATGAGCGCGGATCACCCCGATCACCCGACCCTGTCGTCGCTAGAGGCGGCGCCTGACGACACGCCCGGCTTCGACCTCGGCACGGGAACCGGCACCTCCCTGCGCGCGGCGCCGACGCCCTATCGCGTGCTGGCGCGAAAATACCGTCCGCAGACCTTCGTCGACCTGATCGGCCAGGAAGCGATGGTGCGCACGCTGAAGAACGCCTTCTCCTCCGGGCGGATCGCGCAGGCCTATATCCTCACGGGCGTGCGCGGCGTCGGCAAGACCACCACCGCCCGCATCCTCGCCCGCGCGCTGAACTACGAGCCGGCCGATGGCCCGGCGGGTGGCGGCGCGCCGACGCTCGACATGCCGGCGCTCGGCCGCCACTGCAAGGACATCATCGAAAGCCGCCATGTCGACGTGCAGGAGATGGACGCCGCGTCCAACACCGGCATCGGCGACATACGCGAGATCATCGAGGCGGCGCGCTACAAGCCGGTGCTGGCGCGCTACAAGGTGTTCATCATCGACGAAGTGCACATGCTCTCCACGGCGGCCTTCAACGGCCTGCTGAAGACGCTGGAAGAGCCGCCCGAGCATGTGAAGTTCATCTTCGCCACCACGGAAATCCGAAAAGTCCCCGTCACCGTGCTCTCGCGCACGCAGCGCTTCGATCTGCGGCGCGTCGATGCCGGCACCATGGCGCGGCACCTGCGCGGAATCTGCGAGGCGGAAGGCGTCGGCATTGATGTGGAGGCGCTGAGCCTGGTCGCCCGCGCGGCGGAAGGCTCGGTGCGCGACGCGCTCTCGCTGCTCGATCAGGCGATCGCCCATTCCGGCGGGCACGCCTCCGGCAGCACGGTGCATGGCGAGCAGGTGCGCGCGCTGCTCGGCCTCGCCGATCGCGGGCGGGTGATCGACCTGTTCGAGGCGCTGATGAAGGGCGATATCGGCCAGGCGCTGACCGAGCTGCGCGAGCAATATGACAGCGGCGCCGACCCGGCGGTGGTCATCACCGATCTCGCCGAGTTCACCCATCTCGTCACCAAGCTGAAGATCATCCCGGAGACGGCGGACGACCCGGCGCTGGTCGAGGCGGAGCGGATTCGCGGGCGAGATTTCGCCGGGAAGCTCTCCATGCGGGTGCTCTCGCGCGCCTGGCAGATGCTGACCAAGGGCCTCGCCGAGGTGCAGCAGGCGGCCAAGCCGATGCAGGCGGCGGAGATGGTGCTGGTGCGCCTCGCCTATGCCAGCGACCTACCCACCCCGGACGAGGCGCTGCGCCGCCTGCGCGAGGGCGCGGGCGACGAGCCGGCCGCGCGACCCGCCCCCTCGGGCGGCGGCGGCTCAGGTGGCGGCGGCGGCGGTTCGGCCATGGCGGCCACCGCGCCGCGCAGCTTCAGCGCGCCGGCCTATGCCCCGAGCGCCGCGCCGCAGGCGGCGAGCCATCTGTCCGTCGCCGCGCGCGGCAATCCGCGCCCCGCCGCGAGCCCTGCCGCCCGGCCGGAAGAGGCACCCGGCCTCGTGCTCGGCAATCTCGGTGAACTCGTCGCGCTGGCGGCGCAGAAGCGCGACCTGAAGCTGAAATTCGCGCTGGAGAACCATGTCCGCCCCGTCGCCTTCGAGGACGGCAAGCTGGAACTGGCGCTGGCGCCCGGCGGTTCGCCGAACCTGCTGCAGGAATTGCAGCTGAAGATATCCGACTGGACCGGCAAGCGCTGGCTCGTCGTGCTCTCGCGCGAGGAAGGCGAGGCGACGCTGGCTGAACAGGCCAGATCCGCCCGCGAGAACCTGCTGACCGATGTGCGCGCCGACCCGCTTGTCGCCGCCGTGCTGGCGCGTTTCCCCGGCGCGTCGGTGGTCGATGTGCGCACGCAAGCCGCCGATGACGGCCCGCCCGCCGCCTCGCTGGACGACTATGAGATGATGGCCGCGCGCGAATTCTAAAGGGAGCCCCGCATGAAAGACCTTCTCGGCATGATGTCCAAGGTGAAGGAGATGCAGGCCCGCATGGAACAGGTGCAGGCCGAGCTGGAGGAGACCGAGGTGGACGGCGCCGCCGGCGGCGGGCTCGTTACCGTGCGCCTCTCCGCCAAGGGCACGCTGAAGGCGATCCGCATCGACCCCTGGAAGACCTGATCGTCGCCGCCCATGCGGAAGCGCGCGCCAAGGGCGACCGGCTGATCCAGGAAAAGACGCAGGCGCTGACCGCCGGCCTGCCGATCCCGCCGGGCCTGAAGCTGTTCTGACGCCACCACCCGCCGCCACGCGGCGGCGATGAGCGCGCTCTTCGGCCAGCCGGCCGGAGAGCGGCCCCCGCTCCCGGCCGCGCGCCTCAGTTCGTGCGATGGCGGGCGAGCTGCAGCGCGACATCGACCGCCTCGATGAGGCTCTCCTCATTGGCGATGCCCTTGCCGGCAATGTCGAACGCCGTGCCGTGATCGACCGAGGTGCGGATGATGGGCAGGCCGAGGGTGATGTTCACCCCGGAAAGCGCCTTCCATTTTCCGGTTTCCGGATCGACATCGAAGCCGAGCAGCTTCACCGGCACATGGCCCTGGTCGTGATACATGGCGATCACGGCGTCGTAGCTGCGCCCGCGCAGCTTGACGAAAATGGTGTCGCCCGGCACCGGGCCGATCACCGTGATGTCCGAACCCTCATAGCTGGCGACCAGCGGGGCGGTCACGTCGATGTCCTCGCGCCCGAAGATGCCGCCCTCGCCGGCATGCGGGTTGAGCGCCGCGACGCCGATGCGCGGATGCGCGATTCCGAGCGAACGCAGCCCCTCCGCCGTCAGGTCGATGACGCGGCGCAGACGCGCGGGCGTGAGCTTGGAGGGAACATCCGCCAGCGCCACATGGGTCGAGAGGTGGCTGACGCGGAAATCGCCATGCGCCAGCATCATCACGGAATCGCGTGCCCCGGTCAGGTCGGCGAGCATGTCGGTATGGCCGGAATAGGCGTAGCCGGCGAGGTTGAGCGCTTCCTTGTTCAGCGGCGCGGTGACGATGCCGGCAACCGCGCCGGACTGGGCGAACCCGACCGCCCGCGCAATGGCGCGATAGGCCAGCCGCCCGCCTTCCGCGCTCATCTGGCCGGGGCGGATCGGCTCGCGCGCGGGGCCGGCCTCCACGATGCCGAGGGAAAAGGGCTGCGCGAGATCGGCGACCTCGGCCATCGGCGCCGCCGCAAGCAGGGCCTCCGCCGCCCGAAGGGCCGGCACGCTGCCAATGACGACGAGCGACAGTTCGCCCGCCGCCAGGCGCGGCGCCAGCCGCGCAGCGGCCTTGACGATGATCTCCGGCCCGATGCCGGCGGGATCGCCCATGGTGATGGCGAGACGCGGAACGGCCATGGGTGTCATCCTTTTCTCAGAAGATTCCATCTTCTATCAAAATATCTCATAAATGCGCAATGGCGTGCGTCAGGACGCGCTCGACGCGGCGTCGACCAGCCCGCGCAACAGATCGGGCGCACCGAAGGCGCCGGATTTCGAGAGCACCCGCACCCCGTCGAAGCGCCCGCCCCGCAGGCGCGACACCGCAAGGCCCGGCTCGCGTGCGCCCTCCACCGCCAGTCCTTCGGCGCCGATCGCAACAGCCACATCGCGCAGCGTCTCGCCCCCGGCCACGAACAAGGTGCCGGGGGGCGGACACCGCGCGAGCAGCCGGGCGAACCGCTCCGCAATAACGCGGGCGGCATCCGCGCGGGCGCCCTCGAACGCCACGGTGACGAGGCAGGAAAGGCCGCGCGCGAGGCGTTCGAGAACCGCGTCGATGTCCCCCGGGTTTGCCGAAAGCCGGATATGCCGACCCGGATCGTCCGCCACGGCGCGGCCGATCTGCGCCCTCGTCACCGGGTGGTGCGAGCCGATGAACGCCAGCAGCGGCGCGGAAACGTGCCGGCTCGCCACAGGCGCGCCCACCCCGGTTGCCCATGCCGGCCGCGACCGGGCGAGGGCCGCGGCCAGCCCGCCGGTACCGACCCACAGCACCGCGCCGCCGCATGAGGTCTCCTGCGCGACCACCCTATCGAGATCGGCATCGCTTTCGGCGTCATGGACGCGAAGCGCGGCGACGGCGCTGAACCCCACCTCGCGCAGCACGGCCGCGATATCGCCGCCCAGTGGCTCGCCCGCATCGAGCGTCCATTGCCGGCCGCCCCGCGTCACGCGACCGTGGAACGGAAAGGCCGGCGCAACGACGACCCGCCAGCCCGCCGCCCGTGCCGAGAGGGCCGCGACTTCCTCCGCCCAGTTGCCCCGCAGCAGGCTGTCGATCTTCTTGAAAGCCGGCGCGCCGCCGAGCAGCCAGTCGGCAAAACCGTCCTGCCGCGAGACGGCCGACGCCGCGCCGAGTTCACGCGTGCCGGCGTCGATCGCCGCGATCGCCGGCAGGCCGGGCGCGGCGCGCCACAGCACCGGAATCGGCGCGCGCGGCGTGGCGAAGGCGGCGGCACTGTCCAGCGCGCCGGTCAGATCGTCGGCAAGAATGCGCAGGCGCGTCGGCTCAGTCACGGTCGCGGTCCAGCGGATGACCCGGCACCGGCACGAGGCGCACCGCGACGCCCGCCCCCGCCAGCCCCGCCAGCACGGCGGGCGAGATGCCGTCATCGGTGACGATCTCCTGCACATCAGAGAGATCGCAAATGGTGCAGAAGCTCGGCGCGGTGAATTTCGAGCTGTCGGCGAGCACGAGGACGTGCCGGGCCGCGGCGATCATCGCCTGTTTCATCGCCGCCACCTCCAGCGAGGTTTCCGTCAGCGTCGTGCCGGTAATCGCATGCGTGCCGATCAGGGCGATGTCGGCGTGGATGCCCCGCAGGAAATCCTCGCCCGGTCGCCCGACCAGCGTCGACGTGCCCGGACGCACCGTCCCTCCCGGCACCACAAGATGCACCTCCGGCGCGCCCGCCAGCTGCTGGGCGATGGCCAGGCTGTTGGTGACGGCTGTAAGCGGCAGGCGGCGCGCGACAACGGCGCGGGCCACGGCGAGCACGGTCGTGCTGGCATCGAAGATCACGCTCTGGCCGGGTTGAAGACCCTCCGCCACGGCGGCGGCGATGGCGTCCTTCTCACGGCGGCGCAGCTGCGCGGCAAGCGCGGCGTCGGGCTCGAACGTCGCCCGCTCCGCCCGCTGGAGCAGAGCCCCGCCATGGGTCCGCTCCAGCGCGCCCTGCTGCACCAGATATTCGAGGTCGCGCCGGATGGTGGAAGCTGAGGCGCCGATCGCGTCGGCAAGCTGCTGGATCCCGGCAGCGCCTTCGCGCCTGAGGCATTCGAGAATGAGGGCCCGGCGCTTGGCCGGTATCATCTCGACGCGCCCGCGCCCCGCCTGCCCGCCCTCGCCGTCCTGCCGTTCGCTCATTGTCATGCCGGTGCCCTGCCTCCGGCGCAGCCGTCTGGGCCACGGCGCGGATTGATCGATTATGGAAGGTTTTGACGCAAAAGGCGCCCTCCTTCCACCCCTCGCCGGGAATTTCCCACGCGCGCCGTTCCGCACCGCTTTCAAAGCCCCCGCAGCGGGGAGAATGGCCGCCTGCCGGCGTCTTCCCGCACGCCGCAGAGGAAACGACCTGAAAAATTCGCATTATTTATCAGCGCCTTATGTCTTTTCAGCCGCCGTTTCGGCCGGGTCGCCTGCATAAAACCCTCTCACGCCGCTTGACCGCATTCGGAAACGGCGGCAACAATGGGAACGTTCTCAGAGAACGTTCCCGTTAGTGGAGCGGCTCCGGGCACTGGGAGGAAATGAATGACGAACGCCACAGGCCGCCCCGGCTCCGGGGAGCGGCAGCCTTCGTTTCGCGAGATGCGTGCCTCGGGCGTCAGCAAGTCCTATGGCGCGACGGTCGCGCTGGAACATGCCGACATCGCGCTTCAGGCCGGCGAGGTCCACGCCCTTCTCGGCGAGAACGGGGCGGGCAAATCCACCCTCGTGCGCATCTTCACCGGCGCGGTGATCCCCGATCGCGGCGAGATGCAGCTGCATGGCGAGGCCTATGCCCCGCGTTCCATTCTGGAAGCGCGCCGGCGCGAGGTTGCCACCGCCTTTCAGGAACTGAGCCTGGTGCCCAATCTGACCGTGGCGCAGAACTTCCTGCTGCCCGCGCTCGCCGGACCGGGCCGGACGCTGATCTCGAAGCGCGGCGTCATCGCCCGCGGCGCGGACATCCTGCAGCGCCATGGGCTCGCGCGCATCGACCCGGCCGCGCGCGTCGGCGACCTGCCGCTCGCCGAGCGCCAGCGCATCGAAATCGCCCGCGCCATCGAGAATGCCGGCCGTGTCCTCATCCTCGACGAGCCCACCGCCTCGCTGGCCGAAACCGACTGGCTGTTCGAGCAGATTGCCAAGGCCCGCGCACGCGGCGTGGCCATTCTCTACATCTCGCACCGCCTCGCTGAGGTGCGCGAGATCTGCACCGCCGCGACCGTGCTGCGCAATGGCCGGTCCATCGGCACGGTGGGTCTCTGCAACGCCAGCGATGGCGACATCTTCGAGATGATGGTCGGCCACCGTGTCGAGCGCGCGCGCCGCCCGGCACGCCCGACCGGGGTGTCGCGCCCCTCGCGGCTGGTTGCCGGCAATCTTTCCGGCCACGGCCTTCGCGGCGTCTCCTTCCATCTCGGCGAGGGCGAGGTTCTCGGCGTCGCCGCGCTGGAGGGCCAGGGGCAGCGCGGTCTCTTCCGCGTGCTCGCCGGGCTCGATGCGCCGGCGGGCGGCACCATCGAGGTCGACGGCAAGCCGGCCTCCTATGGCAGCCCGCGCGCGGCGCTCAGCTTCGGCAGCGGCATCAGCTACCTGCCGGAGGAGCGCAAGACCGAGGGCATCCTCGCCGGATTGTCGGCGGCCACCAATGTCGTGCTGCCCTTCCTGCCGCGTGTGCGGCGGGGCGGGTTCATCGGCCGGCATGACGAGGAAAAGGCCGCGCTGCCGGCCGCGCAGAAGGTGGCGCTGAACCCGCGCTATCTCGCCTTCGCCATCGGCGATCTCTCCGGCGGCAACCAGCAGAAGGCGCTGATGGCGCGCACGCTTGGCACCGGCGCGCGCACCCTGCTGCTGTTCGACCCGACGCGCGGCGTAGATGTGGGCACCAAGGAATCCATCTATGCCGCCATCCGCGCCTTCGCCGACAGCGGCGGCTCAGTGCTGTTCTACTCGTCGGAGCTGCCGGAAATCGTCCAGCTCGCCGACCGCTGCCTGGTCCTTTATGGCGGCAAGGTCTTCCAGAACGTCGAGGGCGACGACCTCGCCGAGCAAAGTCTGGTCGCCGCGATGATCGGCCACGGCCAGAGCAGCCATGCGACAAGGGAGCCTGCCCGATGAGCCGCGCACCAGCGTCGCCGCAACGCCTCCCCTCGCCCGCCTCCCTCAGGGCGTGGCGCCTCACGCAGGGCGCCGGGCTGATCGTGGGGCTCTATGTCATTCTCTACGCGCTTTATGCCTATCAGCAGCCGCGCGCGCTCGACGCCTATGCCATCGCCGCGCTGATGAACAACACGGCGCCGCTGGCGCTCGCGGCCGCCGGGCAGACGCTCGTGGTGCTGAGCCGCGGCTTTGATCTTTCCATCGCCGGCGTCATCTCGCTCTGCAATGTCGTGCTGGCGGTCTATCCCATGGAGGGGCCCGACGGCGCGCTGCTGTCCATGCTGCTATGCCTCGCCATTGGCGGCGGGGTGGGAGCGGTGAACGGATGGCTGGTGGCCTATCTCCGGCTCCAGTCGATCGCCGCCACGCTGGCCACCATGATTATCTGCCAGGGCATCGCGCTGGTGATCCTCAACGCGCCGGGCGGGGCGGTGTCGGACTGGATCGCCGATGAACTGACGGGCCGGCTGTGGGGTGTGGTGCCGGTTTCCGGCCTCGCCGTCGCGGCGGTGGTCGCGCTGTGGCTGCTGATGCGGCGCACCGATTACGGCGTCGCGCTCTACGCCATCGGCGCCGACGAGCCGGCCGCCGCGCTCTCCGGCATCAATGTCCGGCGCACGCGCTTCCTCACCTTCGTCCTCGCCGGCATGCTCTACGGCCTCGCCGGGCTGATGCTGAGCGCGCAGACCGCGACAGGAAATCCCGCCTCCGGCACGCCGCTGCTGCTGCTGTCCTTCGCGGCGGTGGCTCTGGGCGGCACGTCGCTGAGCGGCGGGCGCGGCGGACTGTTCGCCTCGGTAATGGGCGCGGCGACGCTGACCCTGCTGCAGAAGGTGCTGTTCTCCAGCGGCGTCTCCTCCTTCTACACCGGCCTGTTCCAGGGCGTCGTGCTGATTGTGGCGGTGGTCTTCAGCGGCCTGCTGACCCGGATCGGTGAACGGAAATGACGGTCATGAACGACAATCCGACCTCGCAGACCCGCTTTCAGCAGAGCGGCGACACCCGGCGCAGCGCCCGCATCAGTGCCGAGACCGTCAGCACCCTCGTGGTCGCGGTGCTGTGCGTCGTGCTGCTGCTCGGCGCGCGCTTCATCAGCCCCTCGCTCGGCTCGTGGTCGCAGGTGGAGACCGTGCTGGTGCTGGGCTCGTTCCTGGTGGTGCTGTCCTTCGGGCAGGGGCTGGTGATCCTCACCGGCGGGCTCGACCTGTCGCTGCCGGCGGTGGCGACGCTGGGGGGCATCCTCGCGACCAACTGGGTCGGGGCGAGCGATCCCGGCGCCTGGTATCTCCTGCCGCTGGTGCTGCTGGCCTGCGGCTGCGTCGGCTTCCTCTCCGCCGCCGGCATCGTCTGGCTGAAGGTGCCACCCTTCATCATGACGCTGGCGATGTCGATCATCGTCTCCTCGCTGCTGCTGGGCTACACCAAGGGCACGCCGCGCGGCGCCGCTCCCGACGCCGCGGTGGCCCTGATGAAGGGCCATCTGCTCGGCCTGCCCGCGCCCGTGCTGTTCCTGGTCGGCTTCGTGCTGCTGGGCTGGCTGTTCCAGAGCCGCTCCATCTACGGGCGCTATCTCTATGCCATCGGCACCAATATGGAGGCCGCCCGCATTGCCGGCGCCCCGGTCACGGCGATGCGCATCCTGCCCTATGTCATCAGCGCGGTGAGCGCGGGTTTCGCCGGCCTGATGCTGGTCGGCTATTCCAGCGGCGCCACGCTGCGCATGGGCGACAGCTACCTCCTGCCCTCCATCGCCGCCGTGGTGATCGGCGGCTCGTCGATCCTGGGCGGGCGCGGCACGTTTCTCGGCACGGTGGGCGGGGCGATCCTGCTGACCACGCTCGGCACCATCATCTCCGCCATCGGCCTCGAATTCGGCCTGCGCACCATCATCGAGGGCGCCATCGTGCTCGTGGCGCTGCTGCTGCTGCGCGAGGAGCTTTTCCAGAAACTCGGCTCGCTCTGGCGCTGAGCCAGACGGGCGAGACCAACGACAAGAACAACGCACATCTCAAGGAGGAAACGACGATGATATCGACGCTGCTCAAGTCCGCGACCGCCGCGCTGCTGCTCGGCGCCGCCTGCCTGGGTGCCATCCAGCCCGCCGAGGCCGGTGCTCCCAAGGACGGCAAGAAGTACAAGATCTATCTCAGCCTCAGCTATTCCGGGAACGCCTGGCAGTCCGAGGCGGCCAACATCGTGAAGGCGCTGGCGGCCACCCCGCCCTATAACGACATCGTCGAGCTGAAGGAGGTCATCTCCGGCGCCGACCCGCAGGCGCAGATCTCCGCCTATGAGAGCATGATCGACGCCGGCGCCGACGGCATCGTCAGCTTCCCGATCTCCGCCACCGCGCTCAACCGCACCATCAAGCGCGGCTGCGAGCAGGGCGTGCTGTTCTTCATGTACGACGCCACCGTCACCGAGAACTGCGCCTACAACGTCAGCTACCTCTCCTCCGGCTTCGGCGAGAATTCGGCGCAGGCGCTGGTCAACGCGCTGGGCGGCAAGGGCAAGATCTTCCTGTCGCGCGGCGTGCCGGGCAACTCGGTCGATCAGCGCCACACCGACGGCGCCAAGCACATCTTCGCCAAATATCCCGGCATCGAGGTGGTGTCCGAATATTACTCGTTCTGGGACGACCGCACGACCCAGCAGGAAACCGCCAAGGCGCTGGCCGCCCATCCCGACGTTCAGGGCATCTGGGCGCAGGCCGGCGAATACGGCGCCATCCAGGCGCTGCTCGACAAGGGCGGCAATCTCGTGCCGGTCACCGGTGAGAATTCCAACGGCTTCCGCCTCGCCCTCGCCGATCCGGCGATGCAGGCCAAGGGTCTGACCGGCGTCTCGGCCGGCTCGCCGCCGGCGCAGTCGGGCTATGCCTTCAAGCTGATGATGGAAATCCTCACCGGCAAGCGCGAGCTCAAGCCCACCAACATCGAATACCCGCTCCCCTGGGTGCCGGCCGACAAGGTGAAGCCGTGCGCGGGTGACAAGTTCGAGAATGGCTGCAACGTCTTCCCGAAGGACCGCGTACCCTCCTCCTTCGTCACCGAAGTGCTGAACCCGGTGCTGCTGCCGGAGCTGAACATCGATTCGGCGCTGAACGGCACCCCGGTGAAGGGCGCGACCATCCAGCCGCTGCCGGCGGAAGTGGTCAAGGCCGCCAACGAGCCGGGCATCAACTGCGCCCGCTGCGAGGCTGCCAAGGACCAGTACAAGCTCACCAAGGTCACCCCGACCGTGAACTGAGCCAACCCGATCTTCCGCCCGGCGCCGCGAGGTGCCGGGCGGCCCCAAACCGCCCCGTCGGGGTTTCGCGACAGAGCGGGTGCAGGCTAAGCAGCTTTCCTTCCGCGGCGGAACAGGCGCGGCGGCGGCGAGACAGGAGACAGGCCTTGAGCGATGCACAACGAGACAAGGGACGCCGCGTGACCGTGAAGGACCTCGCGCGCGATCTCGGCATGTCGGTCTCGACGGTGTCGCGGGCCTTCTACCCCGATGCGGTGATCGCCGCCGAAACGCGCCGGCTGGTTCTGGAGCGCGCCGCCGCGCTCGGCTATCGCCCCAACCCCTTCGCGCAGAGCCTCATCACCAAGAAGACCCAGATCGTGGGCATGGTGGTCTCCGACCTGACCAACCCGTTCTATCCCGAGGTCATGACCGAGATGACGGCGATGCTGCAGGAGGCGGGCATGAACGTCATGCTCTCCGCCGCCAACCAGCCCGAGAAGATCGACGATGCGGTCGACCTTCTGCTGACCTACCAGCCCGACCTCGTCATCGTGCTCGCGGCCAACATGGCCTCGCACGCCCGCGAGAAATGCGAACAGGCCGGCGCGCCGTGCATCTTCTTCAACCGCCTGTCCGCCGACGGTCTCGGCTTCGGCGTCACCTGCGACAATGAGGCGGGCGGACGGCTGGTCGCGGACCATCTCATCGACAGCGGCCACCGCAACCTTGCTTATGTCTCCGCCTTTCCCGGCGCCTCCACCAATGTGGAGCGCCACCGCGGCTTCTGCCGGCGGGCAGAGGAGCGCGGCTTCGAGCGTCCGCTGGTCATCGAGGCCGGGCGATTCAGTTACGAAGCCGGCTATGCGGCGGGGCTGGAAGCCGAGAGGAGCGGGCGCCCGATCGACGGCGTGTTCTGCGCCAACGACATCGTCGCCATCGGCTTCATCGCCGGCGTGCAGGAAGGCGGACGCCTTCGCGTGCCGGACGACATCTCGGTGGTCGGTTTCGACGACATCACCATGGCCGGCTGGCCCTCGCATCTGCTGACCACCGTGGCCCAGCCGCTGGACGGGATGATGCGCGCCACCGTCAGCCTCGCCCGCGATCTGGCGGTCGACCGCGAGCAGGAGCCGCAGATTCTGCGGCTGCCGCCGGGGCGGCTGATCGAACGCAACACCACCCGCCGCCGCGAGGGAGAAACGCGATGACGCTGGCGCATCACACGCTTTTCGACCGGCTGACCAGCATCCATCGCCCGGACTGCGCGCTGTTCGCCGACGGGCCGCTCCCCGCGCCGGTCGTCGGGCCGGAGGATCTGGCCGCGCTGCTCGGCTCGGAGACGACCGGGCGCTATGCCGCCGCCTGCCGGCCGGTGTTCGAGGATCTGCGCCGCGTCGTCGGCCAGCTGGCCGGGCTGATGATCCTGGCGCAGCTCACGTCGTCTTCGGACGTGGCCAGCCTCGCCGAACTGGAGAGCTGCCGGCAGCGCTGGCATGCGGCGGGCGAGCGGATCGCCGCGCTCGCCGCCCCCGACGCCCTCACCCCGCACCGCGAGCAGATTGTCGCCGCGCACGCTTTTTGCGGCCTCGCGCTGGGAACGTTCTCCGAGCTTCGCCCGCGCGGCGACAACGAGGCCGCCTTCGACGCCATCTCCCGCCATGTGCGGCGCGCCTACGCCCATCTGAGCGCGGCCACTGCCGAGAAGGCGGGCCTCGTCATGGTGGATCTCTCCCAAGCCTGTTGTTCCTGCGGGCGCTGAGCCGCCGGATCTAAGAACAAAGCAGAAAAGGAAGGAAACGAGCCATGTCCGACTATTCGATCTGGGTGTGCGAATACTCTTATGTGAAAAACTATCACAAGAGCGGCGTGCTCTACGGCGCCCATAATCAGGGCTATGTGAAACTTCCCTACTGCTATGTCGTCATCAAGGGCCGCGACCACATCGCCATGGTCGATGTCGGCTATAACGACAAGGAATACGGCAAGGTTCTGGGCGATCGCTTCGGCGTGGAAAACTGGCGCAACCCGACGACGGTTCTCGCCGAGATCGGGGTGAAGCCGGAGGACGTCGACACCTGCTTCATCACCCACGCCCATTTCGACCATTTCGGCAATGTCGAGGACTTCCCGAACGCCAAGTTCTACATCCAGGAGCGCGAGATCGCGAAATGGGTGTGGGCGATGTCGCTGCCCGACCGCATGCGCTGGATGATGGTGGCGGTCGATCCCGGCGACATCGTGCGCGGCGCCGATCTCGCCCGCCAGAAGCGCCTCGTCACCGTTAACGGCCCGCTGGCCGACGTGCTGCCGGGCATTGATCTGCACGCCGCCGACGACAGCCACACCTGGGGCTCGATGTGGGTCACGGTGCGCAATGACGGGCAGGCGCAGTCGCAGGATGTGTGGGTTCTGGCGGGCGACCTCGTCTATGTCTTCGACAATATTCACGGCCCCGGCGCGGCGGTGGACGAGAAGGAGGTCTACACGCCAGTCGGCCTCGCGGTCGGCAGCCAGACCAATCTGGTGCTCGCCACCGAGGCGATGATGAAGCAGGTGGGCTACGATTCCCACCGCGTCATTCCCGTGCATGAGGAGCGGCTGCGCGACACCTTCCCCTCCCGCATCACCAGGGAGGGCCTGCGGATCACCGAGATCTGCCTCGCCGACGGCGAGACCTCGAAGGTGTCGGCATGACCGGCCCCGCAGCTTCCGCCCCGCATGTGATCGCGATCGTCGGCGCGGGCCTCGTCGGCTCGGGCTGGGCGCTGGTATTCGCCCGCGCCGGCCTGCGGGTGCAGGTCTACGATCCCGTCGCCGAGGTCCGCGCCCGCATCCTGCCCTGGGCACGCGAGAGCGCCGGCGCGATGGCCGCGGTCGGCCTGATCGACGACGTCAAGGCGGTCCTCGCCCGGCTGCATGTGGTCGACACGCTGGAAGCCGCGCTCGACGGTGCCACCTATGTCCAGGAATCGGTGTTCGAGCGGGTGGAGGTGAAGACCGACATCTGCCGCGCGATCGACGCCCTCATGGCGCCGCATGCCATCGTCGGCTCGTCCTCCTCCGGCATCCCCGCCTCGCGCTTCACCGAGGGCTGCACCCATCGCGGGCGTTTCCTCATCGCCCATCCCGTCAACCCGCCGCACCTCGCCCCGGTGGTCGAGCTGGTGCCCGCGCCGTGGACCGATGCCGAGGCGCTGGAAGGCGCGCGCGCGCTGATGCACGCGGTCGGGCAGGTGCCGGTGATGCTCACCCGCGAGATCGACGGCTTCATCCTCAACCGGCTGCAGGGCGCGCTGCTCAACGAGGCCTGGGCGCTCTATGACGAGGGCTATGCCAGCCTCGCCGATATCGACGCCACCATCGCGCACGGGCTCGGCCTGCGCTGGGCCTTCATGGGGCCGTTCGAGACCATCGACCTGAACGCGCCCGGCGGCATCGTGGACTACGCCGCCCGGCTCGGGGGCATGTACCACGCCATGGCGCAGAGCCGCACGCCGCGCGCCTGGCCGGAAGAGACCATACGCCGCGCCGGCGAGGAGCGCCGCAGCGCGCTTCCCGAAGCCGGGCTTACCGCCCGCCGCGCCTGGCGCGACCAGGCCCTCACCGGCCTCGCCGCCTTCAAGAAGGCCAGCGGGCTCGCGCCCTAGCCCCGGCTTCGCTTTCGCATTCGAGACACACGTAAACGCAAGGACCAGTACCATGGCCGTAACGCATTTAAAGCGCGGCAAGCCCTCCGAGGAGCGCTCGCAGGACGACCGCAAGGTTCGTGAGACGGTCGAGACCATCCTCGCCGACATCGAGACGCGCGGCGACGCGGCGGTGCGCGAACTGTCCGAGAAGTTCGATCGCTATGCGCCGCCGGCCTTCCGCCTGAGCCCGGGCGAGATCGAAGCGCTGATGGCGCGGGTCTCGGCGCGCGACATGGAGGACATCCGCTTCGCGCAGACGCAGGTGCGCAATTTCGCCCAGGCCCAGCGCAACTCGATGACCGACATCGAGATCGAGACGCTGCCCGGCGTCATTCTCGGCCACAAGAACATCCCGGTGCAGTCGGTCGGCTGCTATGTGCCGGGCGGCAAGTTCCCGATGGTCGCCTCCGCCCATATGTCGGTGCTGACCGCCGCAGTGGCCGGCGTGCCCCGCATCGCCGCCGCCACCCCGCCGTTCAAGGGCGAGCCGAACCCGGCGGTGATCGCCGCCATGCATCTGGGCGGCGCGCATGAGATCTATGTGATGGGCGGCATCCAGGCCATCGGCGCCATGGCGATCGGGACCGAGACCATCGCGCCGGTCGACATGCTGGTCGGGCCCGGCAATGCCTATGTCGCCGAAGCCAAGCGCCAGCTCTATGGCCGCGTCGGCATCGACCTGTTCGCCGGTCCCACCGAGACCATGGTCATCGCCGACAACACGGTGGATGGCGAGATTTGCGCGACCGACCTGCTCGGGCAGGCCGAGCATGGCTACAACTCGCCGGCCGTTCTGGTCACCAACAGCCGCCGCCTCGCCGAGGACACGCTGGCCGAGATCGACCGCCTGCTGGGGCTCCTGCCGACGGCCGACACCGCGACCAAGTCGTGGGCCGACTATGGCGAGGTGATCCTGTGCGACACCCATGAGGAGATGCTGGAGGTCGCCAACGACATCGCCTCCGAGCATGTGCAGGTGATGACCGACCGCGACGACTGGTATCTCGCCAACATGCATTCCTACGGCGCGCTGTTCCTCGGCCCGCGCACCAATGTCGCCAATGGCGACAAGGTGATCGGCACCAACCACACGCTGCCCACGCACAAGGCCGGGCGCTACACGGGCGGCCTGTGGGTCGGCAAGTTCCTCAAGACGCACAGCTACCAGAAGATCACCACCGACGAGGCGGCGGCGATGATCGGCGCCTATGGCTCGCGGCTGTGCCTGCTGGAAGGCTTCGTCGGCCATGCCGAGCAGTGCAATGTGCGCGTGCGCCGCTATGGCCACAAGAACGTGCCCTATGGCGAGGCGGCGGAATGAGCGCCGCGGCGCCCTCCTTCCGGCTTGACGGAAAACGAGTGCTGGTCACGGGCGCGGGGCGGGGCATCGGCCTCGCCATCGCCGGGGCCTGCGCCGCCTCGGGCGCGGAGGTGACCCTCTGCGCCCGCTCGACGGATGAGATCGGCGCGGCGGCGGCCGCGTTGCGCGCGCAAGGTCTCAAGGCCGAGGCCCTGCCGGCGGACGTCACCGATGTGGAGGGGTTCGCCACCCTCATCGCGGTGCGCCCCGCCTTCGACGTGTTCGTCAACAATGCCGGCATGAACCGGCCCAAGCCGCTCACCCAGGTGACGATCGAGGATTACGACGCCGTGCTGGGGCTGAACCTGCGCAGCGCCGTGTTCGCCGCCAAGGCCGTCACCGCGCGGATGATCGAGGAAGGGCGCGGCGGGTCGGTCATTAACATGTCCTCGCAGATGGGCCATGTCGGCGCGGCCAACCGCACGCTCTACTGCGCGTCCAAATGGGGGCTGGAGGGTTTCACCAAGGCGCTCGCGGTGGAGCTGGCGCCCCATCGCATCCGCGTCAACACGATCTGCCCCACCTTCATCGACTCGCCGATGACCGTGCCCTATTTCCGCGACCCGGCCTTCCGCGCGGAAGTGCTGGGAAAGATCCCGCTCGGCCGCCTCGGGCAGACGGACGAGGTGGCGGCGGCGGCGGTGTTCCTCGCCTCCGAAAGCGCCTCGCTGATGACCGGCAGCGCGCTGATGCTGGATGGCGGCTGGACGGCTCTGTAAGACCCGCTTCGACGGGCATCGCAGCGCTCAGGCGTTCCGCGCGCCCTCGATGATCGCCGTCACCGCGCGGGCAATGGGCTCGACATGGGCGGACAGCGGCCCGTCGAGCCGGCCATAGAGCGCGAACACCGCCGGCTGCACCACGCAGCCGAGCGCCATCGCGCCGGCAAGGCTGGCGGATTCGGGGGTGAGCCCCGCGCCGCGCAGCAGCAGCGCCACCGCTTCCACCACGTTGGCCTCCGGCGCCTCCGGCACATGGCGCAGATGGTCGTGCTGGTGGATGAGCAGATAGGCGAACAGCGCCGGCTCCTCGTCGAACAGCCGGCAGGCCAGGGCGACCACGTCCTTCAGCTTTTCGTCCAGCGGCACGGCCCGCGCCGCGATGGCGCAGATCGCCCCGGCGAGCGCGGCGTAGTGCGAGAGGAAAAGCGCGCGCGCCAGTTCCTCCTTGGAAGGAAAGTGCCGGTAGAGCGCGCCCTCGCTCAGCCCCGCGCGCAGCGCGATGTCGCGCACCGAGGTGCCGTCGATGCCCTTCTGCGCGAACAGCGCCAGCGCTTCCTGCTCGATGCGCGCCCGCGTCGCGGTGCCGTCGCGCCCGCGCCGCGCGGGATCCGCGCGGGGCGCGCGGCGCACCACAGCCGGCTGGCCGCGCTCGCTCACGCCCCGCTCCCCGCCGCCTGCCCACGCGCGGCAATGGATTCCAGCGCCATCACCCGCGCACGGGTGAAGTCCACCTTGCCCGAACCGAGCAGCGGCAGCGCTTCCATGGGCACGATCTCCGCCGGGATCATCAGCTCGGTCACGCCCAGCTCGCGCCCATGCGCCTGCAGCGCGGCGCGGGTGAGGTCGGCGGCGGTGGTGAGCAGCAGGATGCGCTCGCCGCGCTTGGCGTCCGGCACGGTGACGGCGACATGCTCGGCATCCGGCCGCAGCGCGGAGACCATGGCGTCGATGGCGGCAAGCGAGATCATCTCGCCGGCGATCTTGGCAAAGCGCTTGGCGCGGCCACGAATGGCGACGAAGCCCTCCTCGTCGATCGCGACGATGTCGCCCGTGTCGTACCAGCCATTCTCCGGCGGCTCCAGCACGCCGGGCGCCTCGGCGCGCAGATAGCCGAGCATGACGTTCGGCCCCTTCACGTTGAGCCGCCCCCCCTCGGTGATGCCCGGCACCGGCTCCAGCTCGTGGCGGATGCCCGGCAGCAGCCGGCCGACCGTGCCGGCGCGGTTGAACATCGGCGTGTTCACCGCCAGCACCGGCGAGCATTCGGTGACGCCGTAGCCCTCCAGAATGCGATGGCCGAACTTCTCCATCCACACCCGCCGCGTCTCCGCCTTCACCGGCTCGGCTCCCGCCACCACGAAGCGCAGCGAGCGGAAGTCATAGGGGTTGGCGGTACGGGCATAGCCCATCAGGAAGGTGTCGGTGCCCACGATCGCCGTGGCGTTGGTGGCATAGACCAGCTCGGGAATGATGCGGTAGTGCAGCGGCGAGGGGTAGAGGAAGCACTTCAGGCCGGAGACCAGCGGCAGCATCAGCCCGCCGGTCAGCCCGAAGGAATGGAACACCGGCAGCACGTTGAACATGATGTCGGCGGGCGAGAAGTCGATCCGCGCCGCCACCTGCGCCACATTGGTCAGCACGTTGCGGTGGGAGAGCACGACCCCCTTGGGCGAGCCCTCGGACCCCGAGGTGAACAGGATGAAGGCCGGCTCGTCCGGGTCCGCCGGCTTCGGCGTGCGGCCCGGCAGCAGGGCGCGCAGCTTGTCCGGCGTGGTGACGCTGGCGCGGATATCCTCGCTCATCCACACGCGCACATGTTTGGAGAGCTCGACAACCTCCGGCTCCAGCTTGGCCTTTTCGACGAAGGCACGCGAGCAGATGATGGTCTTCACCTCGGCAGCCTTGCAGGCGGCCACGAGGTTCAACGCGCCGGCGGTGTAGTTGAGCATTACCGGCACGCGGCCGTGGCGGGCGAGGCCCATCAGCACCACCGCGACGCCGGCGGCGTTGGGCAGCAGCACGCCGACCTTCTCGCCGCGCTCCGTCTCGGCCGCCAGCTTGTCGCCGAGGATCTTCGCGCCCATCAGCAGCTTGCGGTAGCTCAGCGAGGTGCCGAGCGGGTCCTCCACCACGATGCGCCCCTTGCCGAGGCGGTCCGCCGCCTCCGCCACCGCCTGATAGACGGTGAGGTCGGTATGCGCCGTCTCGAACATCAGGTCGGACATGATGTCGTAGAGCGCTGCGCCCGCCGCGCGCCGCCGCTTGCGGCCGAACAGCTCGGGATCGACCTCGATGCGGCGCGGCGGCAGGATGGTGACACGCACCTTCGGAAACAGCCGCTTGCGCGTCTGGTCCTGGGTCAGGCGGGAGAAATAGGTCCGCTCCAGCCCCTCGATGCGCACCGGCACGATCGGCGCTTCCGCCTTGTCGGCCACCAGCGCCGAGCCGTCATAGATCTTCATGATCGAGCCGGTGACGGTGATGCGCCCCTCGGGGAAGATCACCAGCCGCTCGCCCTGCTGCACCAGCTTTATCAGGTCGCGCGTCGCCAGCGGCCGGGTGGGATCGAGCGGGAAGGCCCGCACCAGCTTGAGGAAGGGCTTGATCCACCAGCGCTCGGCGATGCCGGCATCCACCGCGAAGACGGGATCGTGCTCCAGCAGCGCCATGATGAGCGGCGCGTCGAGGAAGCTCACATGGTTGATGGCGATCACCGAGCCGGGGCCGGCGGCCTTCAGGTGCTCGGCGCCCTTCACCTCGACGCGGAACAGGAAGCGGAAGACGAGGCGGATGAGGTCGCGCAGCACGTGGCCCTGGAAGGCGCGCCCGACCAGCACCGCCACGACGAGGCTCAGGGCGCCCATCAGCATCAGCAGCGCCGGCGCCCCGACGCCGGCCATCTGCAGCCCCGCCACCACCACCGCGCCCACCACCATGAAGGCGGCGTTGAGCACGTTGTTGCCGGCGATGACGCGGGCGCGGCGCTCCTCACCCGCCTCCACCTGGATGAAGGCGAAGGTCGGCACCACGAACGCGCCGCCCGCCGCGGCGATGCCCATCAGGCCCATCGCGGTGTGGAAGCCGGCGGCGGAGAACAGGAATTCATGCCAGCCGACGCCGACGGCGGACGGCGCCATCGATTCCAGGTACAGGCCGAGATAGAGCCCGAAACCGCCCATCAACACACCGGCAAACGGCACCAGCGCGAGCAGGATGCGCCCTTCCGAGGCTTTTGCCGCCAGCGTCGAGCCGATGGCGACGCCGATGGTGAACAGCACGAGGAACAGCGTGACGACGCTCTCCCCGCCGCCGACATTCTCCTTCACCAGCGTCGGCAGCAGCGACAGCACCACCGCGCCGACCAGCCAGAACCAGGAGACGATGAGCGCGCCGCGCCAGACATTGGTCTGGGCGTGCAGGTCGCGCAGCAGCTCCGTGGTGCTGTGCCAGATATTGGCGTCGATCTTCAGCTCCGGCGCGCCCTCGATCGTGTGGGGGATGGCGCGCGCGCTGAGCCAGGAGATGACCGCCAGCACGAAGGTGACGCCGGCCACCGCCCAGTCGCCGGTGTGGGTGATGGCGAGACCGCCCGCCACCGTGCCGCCGAGGATGGCCGCGAAGGTCGCCATCTCCACCAGCGCATTGCCGGAGACCAGTTCGTCGCGGGCGAGATGGTCGGGCAGGATGCCGTATTTCACCGGCCCGAACAGGGCGCTGACGCAGCCCATGAGGAACAGGCCGAGGAACAGCATGGGCAGCGAGCCCAGCACGAAGCCGGATGAGGCGACCAGCACCACCCAGATCTCGGCGAACTTCACCCGCCGGGCGATCAGCGCCTTGTCGTAGCGGTCGGCGATCTGCCCGCCGAAGCTGGAGAGCAGGAAGAAGGGAAGGATGAACACGCCGCCGGCCAGCGTCACCAGCGCGCCGCCATGGGTCTCGCCGAGCCCGTAAAGGATCAGCAGCGCCATGGCGTTCTTCACGAAATTGTCGTTGAAGGCGGAGAAGAACTGGCACCAGAACAGCGGCGCGAAGCGCCGTGTGGACATGAGCCGCGTGAACACCGTCCAGACTCCCGATCTTATGTTAGTGAACGATCACTTACATAAGATCGCCGCAGCGTCAAGCCG
>QFQD01000065.1 GCA_003241485.1 Ancylobacter novellus | reverse complement strand
ATGGTGCTGCGAGAGAGGATTGAACTCTCGACCTCTCCCTTACCAAGGGAGTGCTCTACCACTGAGCTACCGCAGCGCTGGCTTGTTGGCGGGTCACCCGCCGAAGCGCGGGGACGTTTGCCACAGTGAGCGGGCGGGCGCAAGCATCTGGCGTGCAAATCCCCTGAACTCGCTGCATAACGGCTTTGCGCACCCGCCGCGCGCGGCTATGGCTGGAAAGCGGCGTCCGCAGGCGAAGGCCGCGCACGCGCGCCCACAAGCGGCAGGAGATGTGGATATGAGCCCGCCGGATGATGCGGCCCGCGCCGAGCGCCTTGCCGCCGCGCTGCGCGAGAATCTGAAGCGC
The DNA here is from genome assembly GCA_003241485.1 of Ancylobacter novellus. Lineage (GTDB taxonomy): Bacteria > Pseudomonadota > Alphaproteobacteria > Rhizobiales > Xanthobacteraceae > Ancylobacter > Ancylobacter novellum_A. The sequence continues at coordinate 19,387 of QFQD01000065.1, read as the reverse complement.
CGCAAGGCGCAGGCGAAGGGGCGCGTCGCCACGCCGGTGGCGGATCGGGGCGAGGGCGCAGACATCGATGCGGCCGCTCTGGATGGTCACTCGCCTGGCTCCTGCGAGAGTGGCGAGGAGCCGTCACGCTGAGGCGCGTTGTCTCACCCTGCGACACGCGCTAGACCGTAGCCGGGGATTAACGGCCCTGGTGCCACGAATCGGCCCTATCGCGCTTCCATGGCTTCGCCCCACACAGGGTGCCGCGACACATGGGAGCTGGCGAGGGGCAGGCCCTGCTCTTCGCACGGGCGGGCGCACGCAACAGCCTCGGGCTGAAGGAGACAGGAATTTCATGGACCGCATCCGCATCCTTGGCGGCAATCCGCTCAACGGGTCGATCCCGATCTCCGGCGCCAAGAACGCCGCCCTGCCGCTGATGATTGCCGGGCTTCTCACCGATGAGAAGCTGATCCTCGAAAACGTGCCGCGCCTCGCCGACGTGGCGCTGCTGCAGCGTATTCTCGGCAATCACGGCATCGACATCACGGTGAACGGCAAGCGGCGCGGCGACGATGCCTATGCCGGCCAGACGATGGAAATCGATGCGCGGGTGATCGTCGACACCACAGCGCCCTATGATCTCGTCTCCAAGATGCGCGCGAGCTTCTGGGTCATCGCGCCGCTGCTGGCGCGCATGGGCGAGGCCAAGGTGTCGCTGCCGGGCGGCTGCGCTATCGGCACGCGCCCGGTGGACTTCCATCTCGACGCGCTGCGCGCGCTCGGTGCCGAGATCGAGATCGACGGCGGCTATGTGCTGGCCCGTGCCCGCAAGGGGCTGAAGGGCGCGCATATCGTGTTCCCGAAAGTCTCGGTCGGCGCGACGCACACCGCGATCATGGCCGCCAGCCTTGCCGATGGTGAAACGCTCATCGAGGGCGCTGCCTGCGAGCCGGAAGTCGTCGATGTCGCCGATTGCATCAACGCGATGGGCGGGCGCATCGAGGGGCACGGCACCTCGACCATCCGCGTCGTCGGCGTGCCGCGCCTGAAGGGCGCGCGCCACTCGGTGCTGCCCGACCGCATCGAGACGGGCACCTATGCCATGGCGGTGGCGATGACGGGCGGCGACGTGCTGCTCTCGGGCGCCCGGGCCGATCTGCTGGAGAGCGCGCTCGACACGTTGCGCGTAGCCGGCGCCGAGGTGACGGTGTCGAATGAGGGCCTGCGCGTGAAGCGCAACGGCGCGGGCATCTCGCCCGTCGAGGTGACCACCGAGCCCTATCCCGGCTTCCCGACCGACCTGCAGGCCCAGCTCATGGCGCTGACGACGCGGGCGCGCGGCACCTCGAAGATCACCGAGACGATCTTCGAGAACCGCTTCATGCATGTGCAGGAGCTGGTCCGGCTCGGCGCGCGCATCCATCTCGACGGGCAGGTGGCGACGATCGAGGGCGTGGAGAAACTCACCGGCGCTCCCGTCATGGCGACGGACCTGCGCGCCTCGGTGTCGCTGGTCATCGGCGCGCTGGCAGCCGAGGGCGAGAGCATGATCCACCGGGTCTATCATCTTGACCGCGGCTTCGAGCGGCTGGAGGAGAAGCTCTCCGCCTGTGGCGCCGAAATCGAGCGCCTTGCCGGCTGATCGCACAAGCTGCGCGGACTATAGGGCACTACGTAGCATTGCCATCCGCCCCTTGCCGTGGGCGGTTGGCAACGCCATCTCGGCGGCGACAACGTTTGCGGAGAGAAAAGATGGCCGGTCTCAAGCTGATCGCGCTCGACGCGGAAGATCTGGCGGTGCTGTCGGTGCATCTGCAGGACGCCATTCTTTCGGTCGGCGACATGACCTTCCTGCCGAAGGAGCGGCGCTTCGCGCTGGTCGCCAATCGCTTCGACTGGGAGAAGGCCATTCAGGCCGAGGCGATGGCGGATGCCGATGCCCCGGCCGGCGCCGGGGCGATGGTCACGGCTGGCCCCTGCCTGCGCCGGCGCGCCGGGCTGCGCTTCGAGCGCGTGCTGGCGGCGCGGGTGCGCGGCATCGACCTCAAGAAGAAGCACGGCACGCTGAACCTGCTGGCGCTCAAGTTCGAGGAGCATGATGCGCCTTCGGGAACGGTGACCTTCCTGTTCTCGGGGGGCGGCGAAGTGCAGCTCGATGTCGAGTGCATGGAAGCCGGCCTGCAGGACCTCGGCCCCGCCTGGGACGCCAAGGGTACGCCCTGCCACGACGTGGAGTAGTGCACGCCGGCAGTGCGGCCTGACGGATCGCGCTTGTCTTCCGGCGGCGCGGTTGCGATAGGACAGGGTCTAACGCCTCCGCAGGATCCGCCATGCCGCTTCGTCTCGATACCGCCTCTCCCGATTTCGCCGAGCGCTTCACCGCCTTCCTCGGTACCAAGCGCGAGGTGTCGCAGGACGTGGCGCAGGCCGTCGCGGCGATCATCGAGGATGTGCGCGCGCGCGGCGACGCGGCGCTGGTCGATCTGTCCCGCAAATATGACCGGGTGGACCTCTCAACGCTCGGTATCCGCGTCAGCGAGAGCGAGATCGATGCGGCGGTGAAGGCGGCCGATCCCGCCACCGTGGAGGCGCTGACCTTCGCCCATCAGCGCATCAAGTCGCATCACCAGCGTCAGCTGCCCGAGAGCGGACGCTACGTGGACGCGGCCGGCGTCGAGCTTGGCCACCGCTGGACGGCGGTGGATGCGGTAGGGCTCTATGTGCCCGGCGGCACTGCCGCTTACCCATCTTCCGTGCTGATGAATGCGGTGCCGGCCAAGGTGGCGGGCGTGAAGCGCCTCGCCATGGTGGTGCCCGCGCCGGGCGGCGTGCTCAACCCGCTGGTGCTGGCGGCGGCGCGGCTCGCGGGCGTCGACGAGGTCTATCGGGTCGGCGGGGCGCAGGCGGTGGCCGCGCTCGCCTATGGCACCCAGACCATCGCCCCGGTGGCGAAGATCGTCGGGCCGGGCAACGCCTATGTGGCGGCGGCCAAGCGTCATGTGTTCGGCACGGTTGGCATCGACATGGTGGCAGGTCCCTCCGAGGTGCTCGTCATCGCCGATGGCGAGCAGAACCCGGACTGGATCGCTGCCGACCTCCTGGCGCAGGCCGAGCATGACACGGCCGCCCAGTCGATCCTGATGACCGACGATGCCGCGCTGGCCGACGCCGTGATCGCGGCGGTGGAGCGCCAGCTCGCCACGCTGCCGCGCCGGGACATCGCCAGCGCAAGCTGGGCCGAGTTCGGCGCGGTCATCAAGCTCGGCAGCCTTGACGAGGCACCCGCGCTCTCCGACCGCATCGCCCCCGAGCACCTCGAAATCATGGCGGCGGACGCCGAGGCGCTGGTCGAGCGTATCCGCCACGCGGGGGCGATTTTTATCGGCGCGCACACGCCCGAGGCGATCGGCGACTATGTCGGCGGCTCCAACCATGTGCTGCCAACGGCGCGCTCGGCGCGCTTCTCCTCCGGGCTCGGCGTGCTCGATTTCATGAAGCGCACCTCGATCCTGAAATGTGGGCCGGAGCAGCTGCGCGCGCTCGGCCCGGCGGCGATCGCGCTCGGCGAGGCGGAAGGGCTCGGCGCCCACGCCCGCTCGGTAGCGATCCGGCTCAACCTCTGACGGGCGCGCCATGGCGGAAGGCGAGGACCCCCACGCCACGACCCGCCGCCTGGCGTCGGTGACGCTCGACAGTGCCTCGATCGGTCGCTCCAGCCGCGATGTCGAGCATGAGCGGGCCGTCGCCATCTACGACCTCATCGAGGAGAACAGCTTCAGCCCGCTGGGCGACAGCGGCGCCGGGCCCTATTGCCTCACGATCGGCCTCGCGGATGGCCGGCTGCTCCTCGACATCACCCGCGAGGACGGTGCGCCGGTGGTGCAGCATCATCTTTCGCTCAGCCCGCTCCGGCGGGTGGTGAAGGATTATTTTCTGGTGTGCGAGAGCTATTACTCGGCCATCCGCATCGCCAGTCCCTCGCAGATCGAAGCCATCGACATGGGCCGGCGCGGCCTGCACAACGAGGGTTCCGAGCTGCTGCGGGAGCGACTGAAGGACAAGATCGCGCTCGATTTCGGCACGGCCCGGCGGCTTTTCACGCTGGTCTGCGCGCTGCACTGGAAGGGCTGAGCGTGGCTGGCGCGCCCGCTTCCTCCCTTTCCGGGCCGGTCGCCCCGGCGCGGCGCGAGCGGCCGCAATCGGTGCTCTTCATGTGCGGCCAGAACAGCGTGCGCTCGCCCATGGCCGCGGTGCTGGCCAAACATCTGTTCGGCAGCTCGATCTATGTCGGTTCGGCCGGTGTGGCGAAGGGCGAGAACGACCCCTTCGTGCTCGCCGCCATCGACGAGATTGGCCTCGATCTCTCACGGCATCGCCCGCAGACGCTGGAGGACCTTGAGGAGAATGAGGGCCTGGCCTTCGACCTCGTCATAACGCTTTCCCCCGACGCCCATCACCGCGCGCTGGAGCTGACCCGAACCAATGCGATCGACGTCGAATACTGGCCGACGCCGGACCCGACCCTCATCTCCGGCAATCGTGAGCAGCGCATGGATGCCTATCGTTCCGTGCGTGATGAGCTGGAAGCGCGTATCCGTCGTCGTTTCCGCCGGTGAGCAAGCCGTGCGGGCCGCGACAAAGTCGTTCAGTTTTTAAGGAAGTTGCACTAGCTTCGCCGCCCGAATGACCGCCGGCCGAGATCCGGCTGGCGGAAGAGGAGTATATGTGTGAGCGCTCGCCCCCAATTGGTGCTGGCCTCGGGTTCACCGCGCCGGCTGGCGCTGCTGGCCCAGGCCGGTATTGAACCCGACGCCCTTCTGCCGGCCGATATTGACGAGACGCCCGAGCGCGGCGAGCTGCCGCGCCGCCTCGCTTTGCGCCTCGCCCAGCAGAAGCTCGCCGCCGCCGATGCCCGCCGCAAGGCGGGAAGCGACTATGAAGGTGCCTATCTGCTCGCCGCCGACACCGTGGTCGCGGTCGGCCGGCGCATCCTGCCCAAGCCGGAGATCGCCGAGGAGGCCGGCGATTGCCTGCGCCTGCTGTCCGGCCGTGCGCACCGCGTCTATACCGGCATCGCGCTGATGACGCCCAAGGGCGGCGTGCGCTCGCGCCTCGTGGAGACCCGCGTGCGCTTCAAGCGCCTGTCGCGCGAGGAGCTCGACGCCTATCTCGCTTCGCGCGAATGGCAGGGCAAGGCCGGCGGATACGCCATACAGGGGCTCGCGGGCACCTTCGTGCTGAAGCTCGTGGGGTCCTACACCAATGTCGTCGGGTTGCCGCTGGCCGAGACGGTGGCGCTGCTGGCGGGCGAGCGCTTCCCCGTGCATCAGCGCTGGGGCAATCCGGAGTGACGGGGGAGGGCGCCATGGGCGGCGACAAGGACGATGCGGGCCGTCCGGCGGGCAAGCCCTGCCCGATCTGCGGGAAGCCGCCCGCGGAGAAGTACAAGCCGTTCTGCTCCAGCCGCTGCGCCGATGTCGATCTGCATCGCTGGCTGAGTGGCGCCTATGCCATTCCCGCCACCGAGGACGACGATGAGGATGGCGAGGAGCCTTCGCTGGCCCCGCTGGTCCCTCGCGAGCGCTGAATCCGCGGGACAGCCGGCGCGCCCTTTCGCGAATCCGGCGGCCTGTCGTCGCGCGGCGGTGTTGCAAGCCCCATCGCCGGGCCGGGCGTGGCGGTTCATCCGGGGTGGGAAAACTCGGATTTTCACCTTCCCGACATATGGACAGCGCGCGACCGAGACTCTATAACCCGCCCGCTCCGCACGGCTTAGGCCGTCGTCGGCTACGCCCAGGTAGCTCAGTTGGTAGAGCATGCGACTGAAAATCGCAGTGTCGGCGGTTCGACTCCGTCCCTGGGCACCATTTCGCTGGGCATGACGTAAGCCGCAGCGCTAAGTGACTCTCATCGAATGATTTTTTGCGGTCGTCGCATGCACGATCGTGCTGGCGAGCGCCGTGATCGCAGCGCAATGGACGCTCGGCTTTCTAGTCCCGCACCATGCGCACGGCGCGGGCCCGTACATGGGACGGGCAGTCGTTCGTCATAGCTCCACCCCCTCGGGAGTGCGGGCGGAGCCGACCTTATCGCCGTGTGCTTCCGTAGATGATGGCCCCCGCCGAGACCGCCAGTGGCGACCAGAAATGGAGCAGGCCGATCTGGCTCCACACACTGAATTCTTCGCGGCAGCCTGTCGGGTTCATCCCGCACCCCAAGGGCACGAAATAGAAAAACCACACAAACGTGCCGCCCAGGAGCAGGAGGCCGCACAGCAGGGAGAGCATTTTCATAGGCGCATGAAACGCCGGCTTGGCGACAGTCGTCCAGCCCCCTTTCATCGATCGATGTGTCGTCTCGTTGGCGCGCATCGCCAGCGGCCATCCGACCATTTGATCTTGCATAACGGGCTCCTTTTCCCGATAGCGCGTTTTGAAGCGGGCGCAGAAGCAATCTGGAAGCGAAACACGTCCGTTGGCGCTCTCAAGAGGACTGCCGATAGGCTGATGGAGAGATGGTCCGCATCTCTCCCGTCGCGGCCGCAGGCGGGCAGCCCCGGCGTCGGGCCTGTCGATCAGGAGACGAACAGCGTCGGTCCTTCGCTTCGACCGGTTACGCTCGCGATCCCGCCTCAGGGAAGAGGTCCTAGCCGGCGTCCGTGTGCTTGTAGACCGTCGTCCGGGAGATGCCGAGCTGGCGGGCGGTCGCCTGGATGTTACCTCCCGTGGCCGCGAGAGTTTCGCGGATGCGCCGGCATTTGTCGCGGCTCAGGGGATTTTGGGCGCAATGGGCGCAGGCCGGAACGACGGCGCCGTCGTCGCAGACAGCGACGGTCAATACGTCGCCATCGGCTTCGATCGCGGCGCGCCTTAGCCAGGACTGCAGCTCGCGTATGTTGCCCGGCCATTGACGGCGGCGGAGCTGGTCGAGCGCGGCATCCTCGATCGTCGCGCCCGGTTTGTGCCGTGCCAGCAGATGGCGGGCGATGGTCTCGAAATCGCCGCGCTCGCGCAGGGGCGGGATCTCGATCGTGAGGCCGTTCAGACGATAATACAGATCGGCGCGGAACTGGCGCGCGGCTACCGCTTCGGCGAGGTTGCGATTGGTGGCGGAGACGATCTGCACGTCGAGGCGGGCGGTCTTGGTCCCGCCAAGCGCGCGCACTTCCATGGTGTCGAGAAACCGCAGCAGCGCCGTTTGCGCGGCAAGCGGAATGTCGCCGACCTCGTCGAGGAACAACGTTCCCCGGTCGGCCAGGCGGATGAGCCCGGGCGCGCCTTCGCTTCGCGCATTGGTGAAGGCGCCGCGATCATGGCCGAACAATTCGCCGACGAAGAGCGATTCCGGCACGGCACCGCAATTGATGGGAACGAATTCGCCTTCCCGGCCGCTGAGCGCGTGGACATGGCGCGCCATCAGCTCCTTGCCGGTGCCGGTCTCGCCATGGATGTGGATGGCGAGACGGTCGTGCGTGGCCGCTTCCAGCCCGCGCATCCGGCGCAGAAGCTGCGGATCCTCGCAGACGAAAGCGGTTGCGGTGGAGGGGGCTTGCGAGGGCACCGGCAGCCGCGCCGTCGGCATTGCCGGGCTGGCCACCGCAGGCGGCGCGGCGAAACGCCGGCACGCGGCATAGAGCATGCTGCCGGCCCGGTCGCGGATGCGAGCAATGCCCTGGTCGCGCAGGGTATCCACCACGCTGCCGAAGCCGGGCTCGAACAGGGCATCGAAAGCCTGCCCGGACGTCGCGTCCAGCCCGGCGAGCAGCGCCCGTGCCGCCCGGTTGATCGACACGACCTCACCTTCCGGCGAAAGCGCGATGAGCCCGGCCGACAGCGTGTCGAGATATTCCGCGCGCGGATGCAGGGCGAGGAGCAGCACATCCGGGCGACCGTTAACGATCAGCCCGTTTTCCAGCGCCGATGCCGCCATGCGCACGAGAGCGTGGGTGTGCTGCTGCCGCGCCTCATTGGAACTTGAGGCGTCGAGCAGTCCCACGAGCTGGTCGGAGGGGTCGAAGACCGGCACGGCCGCGCAGCTGAGATGGCCGTGGCAGGCGAAGAAGTGCTCCCGCCCATAGACCGCGACCGGGGCGCGCTCGACCAGAGCCAGGCCGAGCGCATTGGTGCCGCGCCCGCTTTCCAGCCACACGCTGCCCGGCACGATGGAGCGCCCCGCCTCGCTCTCGGCAAAATGCGGGTCGCTCAGCGCATCCAGCACCACGCCGCCGGCATCGGCGAAGGCGATCATGAAATTTGAGCCGGCTATCTGTTCATGCAGAAGCTGCATCTGCGCCAGCGCGAGGCGGCGCAGCAGCGCCTGTTCCTCGCGCCGCACGCGCACCTCGGCGAAAGGGATGACGACATCCTCGGGCCGCCGCGTCGGGTCGAGACCGCCCGCGATGCAGCGCTCCCAGCTCCGCGCCACCTCAGGCGACAGCGCGCCGCCGGGTACGCGCGCACCCGTTTCCAGCGCGGCGCGCGCGCGGTCGACATTGGAGCGCAGCGGGTGGGAGAGGGACGGCATGGGCGCTATCCTCGATTGCTTCTTGTCGTTTTGCCGCAGGTTCGGCGCAAAACAGAAGAATGGCAATATCCAGAAACTGGACACTGTTCAGCGGGGCCTGTTCAGCCCGCGCACATGTGAAAACCTTCGCAGGTGCAGTAAATCCCTGAAATAAAAGAAGAATGGCGGGTGGCACGTTTGCTGCGATGACTTCTCCGACGGCGACGCATTCCGGTGCCGAAAAAAGGGAGGACGCCATGAAGGCGCAGGTGCTGAAAACCTACGACACGAGTCTTTCCGCCGACCTCTGGGTCGCGGAGGAGAACGTGCCCGATCCGAAGATCGTGAAATCCACCGATGTCATCGTCCGCATCGGCGGCGCCGGCGTCTGTCGCACCGACCTCCACATTATCGAGGGGGTGTGGAAGCCGCATATGGATCCCAATGGCGACCAGTTGCTGCCGCTCATCATGGGCCATGAGAATGCCGGCTGGATCGAGGAGGTCGGCAAGGAGGTCGAGGGGCTGAAGAAGGGCGATCCGGTCATCATTCATCCCAAGATCACCGGCGGTACCTGCCTCGCCTGCCGGCGCGGCTTCGATATGCATGGCCCCGGCAAGTTTCCCGGTCTCGACTGCGATGGCGGCTATGCCGAGTTCATCTGCACGTCCGAGCGCAATATCGTGCCGCTGCCGCGCTCGCTGGCACCGAAGGAAGTGGCGCCCTATGCCGATGCCGGGCTCACCGCCTATCGCGCGGTGAAAAAGGCGACGCGGCACCTGCTGCCCGGCGAGAGCTGCGTCGTCATCGGCGCGGGCGGGCTCGGCCATATCGGCATCCAGTGCCTGAAAGCCATGTGCGCGGCGGATGTGATCGTGGTCGACAAATCGGACGCCTCGCTGGCTCTGGCCAGCAAGAGCGGCGCCGACCAGACGGTGAAGGCTGATGGCAATGAGGTCGAGGCCGTGCTGGCACTGACGGGCGGCATCGGCGCGGAGGCCGTCATCGACTTTGTCGGCGAGAAGGGGACCACGGCCAAGGGGCTCGCCATGACGCGCCCGATGGGCAGCTACTACATCGTCGGCTATGGCGAGGACATCAAGATCCCCACCGTCGACCTCATCATCTCCGAGCGCAACATCATCGGCAATCTGGTCGGCACCTGGGCCGAGCTTACCGAGCTGATGGCGCTGGCCGATCGCGGCCTCGTCGAACTCGCAACCGCGGAATACAAGCTCGCGGATGCGAACCGCGCGCTGCACGACCTCAACGCCGGCAAAATTCACGGCCGGGCCGTGCTGGTGCCCTGACGCAGCGTCAGAATTCTCTGGTATTCCAGAGACTATCTGGTGTGCGTCGCAGCATAAACCTCAGTAAAGGAAGCAGTGTTTACCGATCATTCTGCGCTGCAGCATTTTCGCATAATGAAACACTGTTCGATGCTTGATTCGCAAAATAGTTCAATCCCGCGAATCGCGAAGTGCCTGGGTGCTGACAAGTCGTTGAAACACCTACTGCGACGAATTGGCACGACGCTTGCTACATTACCATTAGAACAATGCTGACGTGTCCCACGGGGCAGGCCGCGACAAGAACGAAGGGAAGAAGTCCGGGGAGGCTGCCGAAACGGCGATGAGCCGGTTCGGCGGGTCATGGGGCGGTCAGGTCAGGATCGCCGTCCCGCACCCGTTACGCCAACAGCCGATCCCGGTGCCTTGCACCTTTGCCCAGGCCTTCGACGCCCGCCGCATGCGCGACGGGCGAGGGCCCGCTCATGTCTGAAACCCGCTCGTCCGGGCAGCGCGGAACGCTGTCCCGGCCTGACGGGAGGAAATTGACCGTGGACTCCGCTCCAAGAGCAGGATGGCAAAAATGACAAGTACACTGACCCTCAACAAGATCACCGCGCAGAAGGGCATCTCCGTCGCCGAAGCGGCGAAGAAGATCGCCGATCTCGGCTGGAATCCCTCCTATGTGCAGGAGGCGATGACCTTCCCGACCGACTACAAGATCACCAAGGCGCCCAAGGACCCGATGAAGCAGGTGCTTCGTTCCTACTTCCCGATGCAGGAAGAAAAGGACAACCGGGTCTATGGCGCGCTCGACGCGGCGCTGCGCGGCGACATGTTCCGCAATGTGGAGCCGCGCTGGGTGGAATGGATGAAGCTGTTCCTGGCCATCATCCCCTTCCCGGAAATCTCGGCGGCCCGCTCCATGGCCATGGTCGGCCGGCTGGCGCCGGGCGAGGACCTGCGTACCGGCTTCACCATGCAGATGGTCGACGAGTTCCGGCACTCGACGATCCAGATGAACCTGAAGAAGTGGTACATGGAGAACTATATCGACCCGGCCGGGTTCGATATCACCGAAGAGGCGTTCGGCAAGTGCTACGCCACCACGATCGGCCGCCAGTTCGGTGAAGGCTTCATCACCGGCGACGCCATCACCTCGGCCAATGTCTATCTGACCGTGGTGGCGGAAACCGCGTTCACCAACACGCTGTTCGTCGCCATGCCCTCGGAAGCCGCGCGGAACGGCGACTACGCCCTGCCGACCGTGTTCCTCTCCGTGCAGTCGGACGAGAGCCGGCATGTCGGCAACGGCCATTCGATGCTGATGTCGATGCTGAAGGAGCCGGAGAACCACCTCCTGCTGGAGCGCGACATGCGCTACGCCTTCTGGCAGAACCACGCCATCGTCGATGCCGCCATCGGCACCTTCATCGAATACGGCACCACCAACCGCGACAAGAACAAGGAGTCTTACGCGGAGATGTGGCATCGCTGGATCTTCGAGGATTACTACCGCACCTACATGCTGCCGCTGGAGAAGTACGGCATCAAGATCCACCACGACGACGTGCAGACGGCGTGGAAGCGCATCACCGAGAAGCACTACGTCCACAAGATCGCGCAGTTCTTCTCGGTCGGCTGGCCGGTGAACTTCTGGCGCATCGAGGCCCAGACCGACAAGGACTTCGAGTGGTTCGAGCACAAGTACCCGGGCTGGTACGCGCAGTTCGGCGAGTACTGGAAGTGGTACGACAAGCTCTCGCATCGCGGCCAGACCAACATGCTGTTCAACACCGACACGGGCTATGTCTACCCGCACCGGTGCTGGAGCTCGATGGTGCCCTGCGTGGTGCGCGAGGACATCGTCACCGACACGATCGACGGCAAGCTGCACACCTTCGCCCATGAGCTCGACCGCTGGACCGCGGTGGAAGCCTTTGCCGGCGAATATCAGGGCCGCCCGACCCCGGCGATGGGCCGCTTCAGCGGCCGGCGCGAGTGGGAGAGCTGCTACCACGACTGGGATCTGGCGGATGCGATCCAGGATCTCGGCTTCGTGCGCACCGACGGCAAGACGCTGGTGCCGCAGCCGCATCTGCGCTTCGAGGAGAAGGAGATGTGGACGCTTGACGATGTGCGTGGGCACACCATCAAGAGCCCGCTCATCACCCTGCGCGAGATGAGCCCCGAGCAGCGCGAGAAGCACCTCGCCGACTACCGCGCCGGCTTCACCATCAACCCCTGCAACTGAATGTCGGGCGGGACCGGCCTTGCCGGTCCCGCATCGACCCGAGGCTCCAGAAACCAACGGGGAGGTCGCACGATGGGCGACGTCTATACCGTCCGCTTGAATCCGGTCGGCGTCGAATTTGAGGTCGAGGAGGGCGAGACCGTCCTCGACGCGGCCTTCCGGCAGGGCATCGCCTTGCCGCATGGCTGCAAGGAGGGGCGGTGCGCGGCCTGCAAATGCGTGCTGAACGAAGGTGAAGTCGAGCTGAAGCCCTATTCCACCTTCGCGCTGAACGAGATGGAGAGGGACCAGAACCACGTCCTGCTGTGCCGCACGCTGGTCTATTCGGACATCGAGGTCGATCTGCTCAACTTCGACGAGGAGATCCTGTCGAAATCGATACCCGTCCGGACCTTCGGTGCGGAAGTGACGCGGGTCGTCGAACTGACCCACGACATACGGCGCCTGGAGATCGTGCTCGATCAGCCTCTCAAATTCTGGGCGGGCCAATATGTCGACATCACGCTCCCGGGGGCAGAGGCGATTACGCGCTCGTTTTCCATGGCAAATACGCAGGTCACGGGCAAAGAACTCGCCTTCATCATCAAGAAATATCCCGGCGGGAAATTCTCCTCCCGCCTCGACGGAGACCTCACCCCCGGAACCCGGCTCACCGTCCGCGGTCCCTTCGGAACCTGCTTCCGACGCGAAGACAAGGGAGGAGCCCTGATCCTGGTCGGCGGTGGCTCCGGCATGTCGCCGCTGTGGTCGATCCTGCATGACCATCTGGAGAGCGGCGAGGACCGCGAGGTCCACTTCTTCTACGGCGCCCGCACCACCAAGGACCTGTTCTATCTCGACGAATTCGCCCAGCTGGCGGCGCAGAACCCGCGCTTCCACTTCATCCCCGCGCTCTCGGGCGCCGGCGAGGAAGAGGGCTGGAACGGCGAGCGGGGCTTCATTCATGAAGTGCTGAACGCCCATCTGCGCCGGCTGGATCTCGGCGAGGACGTCGACGTCTATGCCTGCGGCCCGGAGCCGATGATCGAGGCGCTGGTGCCGGTGCTGCAGATGAACGACGTGCCGACCGAACGCATCTTCTTCGACAAGTTCACGCCGGCCTCAAGCGCCACCGAGCAGCTGGCCCACGCCTGAGCGCCACCACCACACGCCTCAGCCAGACAACGATAATTTGGGAGGACCACCATGACAGCCACGCAAACGGCGCCGGTCAAGTCGGGGGCAGCCGGTTCGGCCGTGTTCGCCGATTCCGACAGCCGGAAATACCGCTACTTCGAGCCGCGCGGCAAGCGCGCGACCCATTACGAGGACGTCACCGTCGACGTCCAGCCCGATCCCGAGCGCTACCTGCTGCAGGACTGGATCATCTCGTTCCCGAACGGGCGCGGGGCCTATTCCAAGGACAACACGGCGGCGCTGAGCTCGAACTGGCACCTGTTCCGCGCGCCGGACCAGGAATGGGAGCGCACCCACTATCAGCGCCAGTCCAAGATCGAGGCGATGGTTCAGGCGGTCATCGCCAATGGCCGCAAGTCGGGCGCGCCGCTGCACTTCGACAAGGCGTGGGTGAAGGTGCTGCAGAACCATCTCGGAGCGTGGAAGCATGCCGAGTTTGGCCTCGGCACCTCGCTGATGCAGGCGCAGCGCTACGGCTATACGCAGATGATCAACAACGCCACGTTGACCAACTCGTCGTACAAGCTGCGCCTGTCGCAGGACATCACGCTGTACCTCGCCGAAATCGGCATGGACATCGGCAATTTCGACGACGAGGCGGGCAAACGTGCCTGGCTCGAGGACGGCATCTGGCAGGGCACGCGCGAGGCGGTCGAGTCCATCATGGGCTCGGAGGATTACCTTGAGCAGTACTTCGCCATCAACATCGTGTTCGAGCCGCTGGTCGGCGAGCTGTTCCGCTCGGGCTTCCTCATGCAGGCGGCCTCGCCCAATGGCGACTTCATCACCCCGCCGGTGATCTCGGCGGCGGAAGCCGACTATGAGCGCAACCTCGCCAACGCCATCGACCTGTTCCACCTGCTGGCGCACGACCCCGAGCACGGCGCCCATAACAAGCGCCTGTTCCAGTCCTGGCTGAACAAGCATGTCGCCCTGGCCAACAAGGCCTCGGCGGGCCTGCAGCCGATCTGGTCGCAGCCCCATTCCAAGCCTGTCCAGTATTCCGACGCGCGCGCGCAGTCGGTCGAGCGCATCGGGAAGATCCTGGGCGAACTCGGCCTCGACCTTCCCAAGGAGTGACGCCCATGTCCGTAACGTCCCGGTCCGCCACCAACCAGAACATCTTCCAGAAGATGGGCGATCTGGTCTTCGACCAGACGATCTCGCACCAGTGCGGCGTCACCATGAACGACAGCGTCGAGGCGCGCGCCATCGCCGAGTTCATGGGGCAGAAGCCCAATGTCACCATCACCTATCAGCCGGCGCTGATCCGCATCGATGGTGAAGGCAAGCTGGTCTTCAAGATGGACGAGATCAGCGAGATTCTCGGCAAGGAAATGAATGCCGAGATCTTCGAGGTCAACACGTCCACCCACTACGGACGCATGATCCGCATCGACGACAACACCGTGACGCTGTTCGGCGACATGGATGAGATCCGCCAATACATCGAGTGATCACCGGGCGGCCCGTCCCCGGGGAGGTTTCGCCCTCCGCGGGGACGGCAGGCCCACCGCAAATGGCGCGACGCCATGCGCCGACTGAATTCGTTCAAGGGGAGAGGGTTTCATGTTCAGGACGCCGGACGGTGAAGAGGTCTTCATCATCGATGGTCACACGCATTTCTGGGACGGCAGCCCGGAGAACCAGGCCAATATTCATGGCAAGCAGTTCATCGACTGCTTCTACGCCTACCACACGTCCTTGAGCCCCAAGGACAAGCTGTGGAGCAAGGAGCAGTTCGAGAAATACACCGCCGACAAGATGCACCATGACCTGTTCGTCGACGGTCCCGACGACATGGCGATCGTCCAGTCGACCTATCTCAGCGAATTCTACAAGAACGGCTTCAACACCATCGAGCGCAACCTCGACATGGCGAAGGCCTACCCCGACCGCTACATCGTCAACGGCGCCTTCGACCCGCGCGACGGCGAGAAGGCGCTCGAATACATCCACTTCATGAAGGAAAACTACAACATCAAGGGCGTGAAGCTCTACACGGCGGAGTGGAAGGGCGATTCCCGCGGCTGGAAGCTCACCGACCCCAGCGCCTATCGCTGCCTGGAGCTGTGCCAGAAGCTCGGCATCACCAATGTCCATGTCCACAAGGGACCGACCATCATCCCGCTCGACAAGGACGCGTTCGATGTCCACGACGTCGACCATGCGGCGACCGACTTCCAGGGCCTGAACTTCATCATCGAGCATTGCGGCCTGCCCCGGCTCGACGATTTCTGCTGGATCGCGGTGCAGGAAACCAACGTCTATGGCGGCCTCGCCGTGGCGCTGCCCTTCATCCATTCCCGCCCGCGCTACTTCGCCGAGGTTATCAGCGAGCTGCTGTTCTGGGTGGGCGAGGACAAGATCCTGTTCGGCAGCGACTACGCGATCTGGACGCCGCGGTGGCTGGTCGAGAAGTTCTGGAACTTCGAGATCCCGGAAGACATCAAGCAGGAGCACGGCGTCGACCTCACCCGCGAGGCCAAGCGCAAGATCCTCGGCCTCAATGCGGCCCGGCTCTACAATGTCGATGTCGAGGCGCAGAAGGCGAAGCTGAAGAACGCGTCTCTCGCGGTCGCGGCGGAGTAGGCCGATGCGCCGCCCCGCCAGCCCACAGGTCGGCGGCGATGCGCGCATCGCCGCCATTTGGAACCGGCTTGCCGGCGTCATGGACCCCGAGCTCGACGAGTCGATCGTCGATCTCGGCTTCGTGGAGGACATCGCCATCGGCGCGGATGGCCGCGTCGACGTCGCCTTCCGCCTGCCGACCTACTGGTGCTCGCCCAACTTCGCCTTCCTGATGGCGGACGATATCGGGCGGGCCGTGCGGACGCTGCCGTGGGCGGGCGCGGTCCATCCCCGGCTGGAGGACCACATGTTCGCCGAGGAGGTCAATCGCGGCACGCGTCTCGGCCTCTCCTTCGCCGAGGCGTTCGCGGACTTCGAGGTCGGCGCCACGCTGGAGGGCCTGCGCGAGACCTTCCTGCGCAAGGCGTTCCAGCGCCGGCAGGAAGCCGTCATCCTCGGGCTGCGGCGCGCCGGCTGGTCGGATGCGGCCATCGTGACGACGGATCTGGCGACGCTGGACCGCACGGCCATCACCGACCCGGAAGGCTCCCGCCAGAAGCCGCGCTATCGCGAGATCCTGCTGGCGCGCGGCCTCGCCACCCGGCCATCCGACCCCGCCTTCGTCACGCTCGACGGCGAGGCCATCGCTGCCGCCGGCCTGCCGGTGCATCTGCGCGCATTGCGGGCGGTCCGCATCAACATGGAGGCCAATGGCGCGCTGTGCCGCGGCCTTCTCGATGCGCGCTACGACGAGGGGCCGCGCGAGGCGGTCGCGTCTTCCCGCCATGCCTGCGGCAGCAATGGCGCGTCCGCGGGATGTTGCGGCAGCTGCGCGCTCCAGGCCCCCGGTACGGCGCCCGCCGCGAGAGACGCCGGCGCCCCGCTCGCCATGTGAACGAGGCGGCGACGCCCCGTTCCGCTCCCGACCCCAACAAGCAAACAAGATGACGAGGAAACAGCCATGGCAAAAATGATCCTGCATGATGGCGAGGCGCGCCGCGCGCTCGCCCGCGGTGTTGGCAAGCTGGCGGCGGCGGTCGAGGCGACGCTCGGTCCCAAAGGCATGAACGCCATGGTCGACAGGCCGATCGGCACGCCCATCGTCTCGCGAGACGGGGTGACCATCGCCTCGGAGATCGAACTGCCCGACCGCTTCGAGAACATGGGCGCGCAGGTGGTGCGCGAGGTCTCGATGCAGACCAACGAAGTCGCCGGCGACGGCACCACCACCGCCATGGTGCTGGCCAACGGGCTGATCCAGAACGGCGTCGCGGCACTGGAGCGGGGCGCCAAACCCGTGGATCTGTGCCGGGGCATCGACACCGCCGTCGATCTGGTGGTGGAGACGCTGAAGGGCCGCGCCCGTCCCGCTTCCGAGCGCTCCATGCTGGAGGCGGTGGCGACCATCGCCGCCACCAACCCGCATCTGGGAAGCCTGGTGGCGGAGGCGCTGCACCGGGTCGGCGTCGACGGCATCGTTTCCTCCGATTACGGCCTCACCATCGAGACCACGCTCGATGTGGTGGAAGGCATGTCCTTCGACCGCGGCTACATCTCCCACCACATGGTGACCGATGTCGAGAAGATGGAAGTGGTGCTGGACGAGCCCTACATCCTGCTGACCGATCTCAAGATCCGCGCGCCGCAGGAGATTGCCGGCATCCGCAAGGCGGTGGCGGAGACCGGGCGCACGCTCGTCATCATCGCTGAGGAAATCGCCCCGGAAGTGGTGGTCACCCTGCTGGGCGACGGCAATCGCGGCAAGGTGCTGGTGGTCAATCCGCCCGATTACGGCCATTGGCGCAAGGCGATGATGGATGATCTCGCCATCATCACCGGCGGCCGGGTCATCGCCCGCGATCTCGGTGGACGGCTGGAGGAGGTCGGCCTCGACGATCTCGGCACGGCCCGCCAGGTCCGCGCCAGCGCCCGCGAGACCGTCATCGTCCGTGGCGGCGGCGACGCCGAGGAGGTTGCGGCCCGCCGGGCGCAGGTGGCGCGCCAGCACGGGCTGGCCCCGCCGAACATCGAGCAGGACAAGCTGAAGGAGCGCCTCGCCAAGCTCTCCGGCGGCACGGCGGTCATCTATGCCGGGGGCGTGACGCCGGTGGAGCAGAAGCGCACCATCCAGCTCATCGACGACGCGCTGAGCGCGACCCGCGCCGCGGCGGAGGAGGGCATCGTCGCCGGTGGCGGCACGGCGCTGCTGCAGTGCGCGCCGATCGTGGCGGCCCGGCTCGGCAATCTCAACGGCGATGTCGGGGAAGGTATCCGGCTTGTTCGCGAGACGCTGGCCCGTCCGGCGGCCTTCATCGCCCGCAACGCCGGCTACGATCCCGAGACCATCGTCGCCAAGCTCATGGCGGCAGCGGAGGGCGTCGGCTTCGATGCGGCAACCGGCGAGATGGCGGACATGATCGCGGCCGGCATCGTCGATCCCGTGCGTGTCACCTACACGGCGCTGCGCAATGCCGCCTCGGTCGCCACGCTGGTGCTGACCACCAACACCCTGGTGGCCGACATCACCGACTATGTCGACCCGACGGCCGGGCCCGCTCTCGGCGGCGGCGCCGAAAGGCTCGGCCGCGTATGATCATGGCCTCCCGCCGGCGGTTCCCGCCCGCCCGGCGGGTCGCCTCCCGGACGCGTCCGGGAACCCCACGCATGGACATCACGCCGGCCCCGTTCTGGAGAAGGCTGGCAGCATCGACATCAAAGGAAACGACTATGAGGAAGTACATCGCCGAGTTCATCGGCACCTTCACGCTTGTGTTCTTTGGCTGCGCCACGGTCATCTTCATGCGCGAGGAGGTCGGCCTGCTTGGGGTCGCCTTCGCCTTCGGCCTATCCGTCGTGGCCATGGCCTATGCGGTCGGGCCGATCTCCGGCGCCCATCTCAATCCCGCCGTGAGCCTCGGCGCGGTCGTGGCCGGCCGGCTGCCGATGAGCGACTTCCTGGGCTATGTCGTGGCCCAGTTCCTCGGCGGCATCGCCGCGGCGGCAGTGCTCTACGTTATCGCGTCGGGTCGCGTCGGCGGCTTCGATGCCGCCGCCAATGGCTTTGCGCAGAATGGCTGGACCAAATACGGCATGCTGTCGGCCTTCCTCTTCGAGGCGACCGCGACTTTCCTCTTCCTCACGGTGATCCTCGGCGCGACGCAACAGGGTGCCTCGGCGATCTATGCCGGGCTGGTCATCGGTCTCACTCTGGTCGCCATTCATCTTGCTGGTATCGCCGTGTCGGGGGCCTCGGTGAATCCGGCGCGTTCCTTCGGGCCCGCCCTGTTCGCCGGCCCCTCCGCCATGTCGCAGGTGTGGCTCTACTTCGTCGCGCCGTGTCTTGGTGCCGTGCTCGCCGGAGCCTTGTTCCGGATGGGTGTGACGCGGCATGCGCCGGTGCCGGCGTGATGCTCGGTCCCCGGTGGGCATCCGCCCGCCGGGGGTAGTCGAGTGACGCTCGATTGGAAGCATGTTAAAAACGGCACAAACGAAGCGAGCCGTATCCCAAACGCCAAAGAGCCTGTCGCCAAATAGGCATGCCTTGAATTTCGCGGCGCTTCCGGGCGCCATGACGGCGTAGAGAGTCAGGTTCAGGCGGCTCATTGAGGCCTGT
>QFQD01000064.1 GCA_003241485.1 Ancylobacter novellus | reverse complement strand
CTCCGTCATGAAATCGGCAATGGCGCTCACCGAGCCGCTGTCGTCCATGATCTTGCCGAACAGCGCGCCGAGCAGGAACAGCGGGAAGAACTGCGCCACAAAGCGCGCGGCGCTGCCCATGAAGGTCTGCGTCCAGCTCGCCAGCAGCGGCTCGCCGGCAAAGGCGGCAGCGGTCAGCGCCGCGATCGGAGCCAGGAGCAGCACGCTCCAGCCGCGAAAGGCGAGAGCGACGAGAAGGCCAAGGCCGACGAGAATGCCAATGAGACCCATGGCGCGCGCCTCCTGTCAGATGCCGTCGATCAGCTGGTCGATGTCGAGCGTCGAGCGCTTGCCGAGATCGTCGCCATGGGCGTCGAGGAAGGCCTGCGCGGAGGCGCGCCCCTCCTCGCGCAGCATGCTGAGGAACTCCCACTCGGCATTCAGCTTGGAGGAATAGCCCAGCGTTCCCATCACGTTGTTGCGCACCATGTGAATGCGCATCTTCGCCCAGAGCGCGCCCTCGGTGTCGCCGGGGTCGGCCACCTTGCGCATCAGCGCCATCATGCGCAGTTCCTTGAGCAGCACGGCATTGAACGACACCTCGTTCAGCCGGTTGAGGATCTCGCGGGCGGTGTTCGGCGTCTCCTCGCGCTCGACCGGGTTGATCGGGATGAGGATGGTGTCGTCGGAATCCAGCTCGCGCACCAGCGGCGTCATGGTCGGGTTGCCGGAATAGCCTCCGTCCCAATAATGCTCGCCGTCGATCTCCACCGCCTGGAACAGGGTCGGCAGGCAGGCGGAGGCGAGCAGCACGTTCGGCGAGAGGTCGGCGTTGCGGAACACCTTGCCCCGGCCGGTGCGCACGCTGGTGGCGGTGATGAACAGCTTGATCGGCGAGGTCTTCACCAGATCGAAGTCGATCACCTCCTCCAGAATGGCCTGCAGCGGATTGCCCCCGCCGGGATTGAGGTCATAGGGCGAAACCAGCCGCGACATCAGGTCCATGGCAACGAACAGCGGCGAGTTGTCGAGCGTCCAGCGCCCGAGCAGCTTGTCCATCGGCCCGCGCTGGAAAGGGCTGTAGCGCGCCGCTTCCGACACCTTGGTCCAGAAGCTCGCCAGCGCCGCGCGCGCGCCCTCGGCCCCGCCTTTGGCATAGCCGAAGCTCACCACCGCGGCGTTCATCGCCCCGGCGGAGGTGCCGGAGATGCCGTCGATCTTCAGCCAGGGCTCTTCGAGAAAACGGTCCAGCACGCCCCAGGTGAAGGCGCCGTGCGAGCCGCCGCCCTGCAGGGCCAGATCGACCAGCACCATGTCGCGCGCCGGGGCGGCGGCGGGCTCGGCCGGTGCGGCGGCAGCTGGCGGGGCAGCAGCTGGCGCGGCGCTTTTCCGCGTTGCCCGTGGTTTGGCCCGTGGCCGGTCCGTGGTGTTGCCGGACATGACGCTGCGCCCCCGCCTTGGAACCTGCCGCACGATAGCACCGTAGCCGCGGACAATGACAGGGTGAGTGCCCTAATGCCTTGGACGCACAGGCTCGTGTCTTCGCAGCAGCAAATCCACGCTGCAATTCCACTTGGGAAAGGCGTATGATGCCGGCAATCGCCGGGCGAAGAACGACCCGACGGAGCCCCCGGGAGGTTCCCATGCATCGCCGTATCCGCCTGCTCTTTGCCGTAGCCGTTTTCTCCGCGCTGGCCGTCACCGCTGCCGCCGCGCAGGAGCCGGGCGCCGACGCCAGCTGGAACGCACTCAAGCCGGACGTGTTCGGCGAGCGCGCTATCCGCGAGGCGAGCCCGCTCGTCCGTCTCACCGCCCCCACCCGCGCCGAGGATGCCGCCATGACGCCGGTGTCCGTCGAGGTGCTGCTGCCGGACGGCGATAAACGCACCATCCGCAAGCTGACCCTCATCGTCGACGAGAACCCCGCTCCCGTCGCCGCCACCTTCACCTTTGGCGGCGCGCGCCACGACATAACGCTCGGCACGCGGCTGCGGGTGAACAGCTACTCCTATGTCCGCGCCATCGCCGAACTGAGCGATGGCGAGCTGCACATGGGCGCGCGCTTTGTGAAGGCTTCGGGCGGCTGCTCGGCGCCAGCGATGAAGGACGAGGAGGCCGCGCTCAACAATATCGGCCAGATGAAGCTGCGCGTGGTCAATGATGGGCAGCTGGGCGATGCCACCAAGGCAAACCGCGTCTCGCAGATCCAGTTGATGATCCGCCACCCGAACTATTCTGGCCTGCAGATGGACCAGATCACGCGGGCCTATATTCCCGCCAAGTTCGTGGACGCCATCGAGGTGAAGCAGGGCGACGAGCTGGTATTCTCGATGGAAGGCGGAATTTCGCTGAGCGAGGATCCCGCGATCCAGTTTTCCTACGAGCCGACCGGCAAGGCGATCCATGTCGATGCCGCCGACACGGATGGGCGCAAATTTGAAGGCGCGCTGAAGCCCGCGGGGTGAATACCCCCTAGCTCCGTCTTCCCGAACGCGCCGCAGGCGCGACCCGGCGTTACGGCCGGGATGACGGAGTGTGAGGGAAAGGCCTCAGTAGAAGCAGGTCACTTCGGCCTCGGCCTGCGCGCGGCGCAGGTCCGCCACCATGTCTCGGAACATGCCGGTGGAGCGGAAGACCTCCGCCTGCTGGCCGGCAACCTGCCCGACGCTGAGGATGGTCTCGGCCTCGACATATTTCTCATAGGGCAGAATGGTCGCGATGGTGTCGATGGAGCAGGAACACTTTTCAAGCGCCTGCCGCGTCTGCCCGTTCGCCGCCATGCAGCCGAACACGTAATCCGCCCGCGCCACCGTCGGGTAGTCGTTGACGAGCCCGGCAGCCGGGGCGGGCGGGGTCGGCGCCGGCTTGCTGGCGCCGGCGGGCACCGGGGCCATGGTGGAAGCGGCGTCCTGCGCGGCCGCCGCGCCGGTGCCGACAAGCAGCGCCAGCAAGGCGCAAGCAAGCCTGTGCGTGTGTTGTGCCATGGAAGTTCCTCCCTCGCCGCCTCTGCGTGCGGCCTGTCTGGCTATTTCGCGCCGGGCGCCGTGACGCCGGTCAGCGTGAGGCTGGTCTCGATGATGTTCGCCGTGCCCTCCTTGGCGGGCGTAACGACACGGACGGCATAGAGCCCGCCCGGCACATCATCGGCGAAGATGAACTCGTAGCGGCGGCCGGCAAGTTCCAGAAGCTTGTCCTTGTTCGGGTCTTCGGCGAAGGGGGACATGGTCATCTTCCAGCCCTCGATTTCCTTGCCATCGAAGGAGAAACGCGTCGGCTCCACCGTGCTGGTGGCGAGGTGCTCGCGCACACGGTTGCGCAGGTAGAAGGGGCTGCCCTTGCTGAGCTGCGCGAGTTCGCGCACGTCACGCTCCAGCAGCACCAGCGCGATCGGATTGCCGTTCTGCGTCGGGAAGGGCCCGGCCTCGCCGACGCGGTCGCCACGGTGGATTTCCACATCGGCCACCCGCTTGGCCGGGTCGCTCGGCTCGGCCTCGACCTTCATCGCCAGCGTCTCGTCGAAGCTCTCACCGAGCCTCTGCTCGGTGGCAACGTGCTTGTAGACATAGTTGAGCGTGGTGCCTGCCGGCAATTGCGGCAGATAGGCGGTGTCGAAGAAAAGCTGGGTTGCCGAAGGCGCCGCGAAGGCGACCGTGGACAACAGGACGGCGGCAACGAAACTCGCCACGCGCAGCATGGGCGATACTCCTGTTCCTGAACTCAAATCGCCCGATCCGGCACGGAATAGCGCCGGTAGTCATAGGTCTCCTCGCCGGTGGCGGCGTCCGCCTCGGCGAGGGCAAGCAAATGCGCGTGCAGCGGCGACTTGTGGCAGGCCGGATCGGTGGCGGCGGCATCGCCGGCGATCGCCATCGCCTGGCAGCGGCAGCCGCCCCAATCCTTCTCCTTGCGCTCGCAGCTCTGGCACAGGTCCGGCATCCAGTCCGTGCCGCGAAACGCGTTGAAGGATGGTGCGTTCAGCCACACATCTTGCAGCGAATGCTCGCGCACGTTCCAGAAATCGAGGTTGGGAATAGTCTCCGCCGCGTGGCAGGGCAGCACTTTGCCGGACGGCGTCACATTGAGCGACTGCCGGCCCCAGCCATTCATGCAGGGCTTGGGGTATTTGGCGTAATAGTCCGGCACCACCGCATCAATGGTCAGCCGGCCCTTCAGCCGCACCCGGGCTTCCTCCACCACATCGAGCGCCCAGAACACCTGATCGCGGGTCGGCATCAGCGCGCCGCGGTTGCGCAGCGCCCAGCCATAATATTGCGAATGGGCGATCTCGATGCGCTTGGCGTCGAGACTGAGCGCCAGCTCGATGAAGTCCGGGATCTGGTGGATATTGGCCCGGTGCACCACCGAATTGACGGTGAGCGGCAGGCCGAGGCGCCGCACCTCGCGCGCCACCGCCAGCTTCCTCTCATGCGCACCGCGGAAGTTCGAGACCTTGTCGGTCACTTCCGCGCTGGCGCCCTGGAAGGACAGCTGGACATGGTCGATGCCAGCCTCGGAAATCGCCGCCAGACGCTCCGGCGTCACCCCGACGCCGGCGGTGATGAGGTTGGTGTAGAGCCCGACCTCGACACAGTGACGGATCATCTCCTCCAGATCGCGCCGCGCGGTCGGCTCGCCGCCGGACAGGTGCACCTGCAGCACGCCGAGCTTGGCGGCTTCCGAGAACACCCGCAGCCAGGTCGCGGTGTCCAGCTCGACATTGCGGCGGTCGAGATCGACCGGGTTGGAGCAATAGGGGCATTGCAGCGGGCAGCGATGCGTCAGCTCCGCCAGCATGCCATAGGGCGCGGGCGGCGCCGGGCGGGACAGCGGCGGGCTGAGCGGCTGCGCGACCACGTTCATGATGCCGCGTCCCCGATATTGGGCGCCGTCACGTCGATCATGCCCTTCTCGACAAGGCCACTGAGAAAGGCATCGACATCGGTGGCGACACGTTCGCGCTCGACGACGAAGGTGCTCGCCAGCTCATCGACGATGGTGTCGATGGAGCGCACGCCATCTACCTTCTTCAGGATTTCCACCGCCACCGGATCGGGATTGAGCACCCGCTCGGGCGCCAGCAGCACCCATTGGCCGCGCGCCTCGTCGTGGCGCAGGCGCACGCCGCGGGCGAGCTTCGGGATAGCGGTGGCGACAAGAGCGGTCATAGCGTTGCCTTCGGCACGAACGCGCCGGGATAGGCCATTTTGGGCTCGACATAGGCGAAATACAGCGCGTCGAGCTGCACCCAGAGCACGTCGCACTTGAATTCCAGCGCGCGGATCGCCGCGTCCTGCTGCTCCGGCGTGCGGGCGTTGCGCTTGACATAATCAAGCGCGAAATCGGCATCGCGCGGCGCTTCGGTCAGCCGGTTCTCGAAATAGGCCAGCGTCTCCTTCGAGACGAAATCATAGTTCTTCAGCATGCCGGCGACACGCTCGCCGATGATGCCGGGCGAGAACATCTCCGTGAGCGAGGAGGCGATCGCCTCCAGCAGGGATTTCTCGCGCACGAAATGCACATAGGCGTCCACGGCAAAGCGCGTGGCCGGGAGGATGCCGCGCAGCGAGGTCACGTAGTCGCGGTCAAGGTGGACGCCGTCGGTCAGCTTCAGCCAGCGGGCGATGCCGCCTTCTCCTTCGTGATGACCATCATGGTCGATGATGCGCTGGCGCCAGGCGCGGCGCAGCTCGGGCTCGTCCATGCGGGCGAGGATCGAGGAGTCCTTCACCGGGATCATGGCCTGGTAGTAGTAGCGGTTGAGCGCCCAGGCCTGCACCTGGCCGAAATCCAGCTTGCCGTCATGCAGCAGGCGGTGGAACGGGTGGAGGTTGTGGTAACGGCGCTTGCCGACATCGCGCAGGCGCGCCTCGAGCTCTTCGGGCGACAGCAGCGTGGTCATAGAACGATCTCCATCCCGTCTTCGGCGATTTCCCACCCGGCCCGGTCTGCGGCGATGCGCTCGGGCGAGCCATCGATCAGCACCGGGTTCGTATTGTTGATGTGCACGTAGATGCGCCGGCCGATGTCGAGCCCGGCCAGCGCGGCGAGCGAGCCCTCATCGCCCGACATGCTCATATGGCCCATGCGGCGGCCGGTCTTGGCGCCGACACCCGCCAGCGCCATCTCGTCATCGCGCCACAGCGTGCCGTCGAAGAACACGGCATCGGCGCCCTCCAGCCGGTCGCGCAGCGCATTGGTCATGGTGGCGCAGCCGGGAATGAACAGCACGCGGGCGCCGCCCGCCGTGAGTTCGACGCCGATGGTCTGCTCGCCCTCGCGGTCGGTCACCAGCCCGCCCGTGTCGGCCTCCTCGCGGGTTTCAAGGTAGAGCGCGATCTTGCCCGGCACCGGGAAGATGGTGGCACGCACCCCCTCCACCAGTTCAAACGAGGTTCCGAGCTGAACCTGCCGGCGCGCGACAACCGAATCCGCGAGTACATCGAACACGCTGCTGGCGCGCAGCACGTCGTGAATGCCCGGCGTGGCAAAGAGCGTGAAGGGCTGCGCCTCGCGCAGGCTCAGCAACCCGGCGACGTGATCGATATCGGCATTTGTCAGCAGCACGGAGGCCACCGGCGAGTGCCGGCGGCCTCCTCGCGGATGCAGTGCCGGCACAGCTTGAATCTGCGACAGGATTTCCGGTGCGCAGTTCACCAATGCCCACCGCTCGCCATCCGCGCTGACCGCCACGGAGGTCTGAGTCCGGCGACGGACACGGGGATCATTCTCCCAGGCGAGGGTGCAAACCGGACATCGGCAGTTCCATTGGGGGAATCCCCCTCCGGCTGCCGAGCCGAGCACAACGAGACGCAGGCGGGATGCGGAGGTGAGCATGTGTAGCGCCGCTTCCGCTCCTGCCTACTTCTCTAGGCTCAGAAGTCAGCCGGGAAATAGGCGTTGACTTCCATGCCGACGCAGACTTCGACGATACGCGGAGTGGTCCAGGCCATAACTTCCTCCTCGATTTATCGCTTCTTATTACTTCATAAGAATTTCATAAGAAGCGAGTTTGATTATGCGGAACTTTTCCCGCATCAGTAATGTGGAGATTATCTCTACACACGTCAAGCATAGCCTCGCCATATCTCCGGTGGCATACAATATCCAAGAACCGGACAATACCGCCACGAAACGCTGGCCTCACGCGGCGGGCGGCTCGAACATGAAGCCCCGCCCGCGCACCGTCACGATAAGGTGAGCGCCCTCGGGTGTCGCTTCCGCAAGCTTGTGGCGGAGATAGCCGACATAGACGTCCACCACATTCAGCGACGCACCGCCATGGCCGGCCCAGAGCGCGGCGAAGATGTCGGCACGCGCCAGCGGCTCGCCCGCATGGCGCATCAGCAACGCCAGCAATTCCACTTCGCGCTCGGTCAGACGCACGCGCGTGCCCGAGAGCAGCGCCTGCCGGGTATCAAGGTCGAGCGACACCGGCCCGACATCGAGCACGCGTGGCTCGCCCTCGCCATTGCTCCGGCGCAGGGCCTGCACCTTCACCCGCGCCAGAAGCTCCTCGAAGGCGAAGGGCTTGACGATATAGTCGTCGGCGCCGGCCAGCAGCCCCTCGGTCCGCTCGTTCACGCTGGAGCGCGCCGACAGCATGATGATGGGCGCGGTCTGCCCGCCGGCGCGCAGGGCCTTGCACACCTCGATGCCGGAACGGCCGGGCAGCATCACGTCGAGGATGATGGCTTCCAGCGCCTTGCCATTGGCCGCGCGCAACGCCTCGTCGCCATCCCCCACCAGCTCGACCTGATAGCTCTCGGACGCGAAGCCGCGTCGCAGCAGTGAGCCGATATCGGGATCGTCCTCCACGATGAGAATCGTCATTGCGCCGCCTCCACGGTGATGTCCGGGATCGGGGCTGGAAAGCGCAGCACCACACAGGTGCCGGACGCCTCGCCACTCCCCTCCCCGGTACTGCTTGTTATGTCGATGTGACCGCCATGCCGGTCGACGATCCATTTGGCAAGGGCAAGGCCGATACCGAAGCCCGTCCCCTCGCGCGAACCGCTGCCCCCGCGCCAGAAGCGCTCGAAGACGTGCGGCAGTTCCTCGGCGGGGATGCCGGTGCCCTGATCGCGCACGCGCAGCACCACATCGGCGCCCTCGCGCTGCGCCTCGATCCGCACCAGCGTGCCCGGCGTGGAGTGGCGCACGGCATTGCCGACCAGCCCGTCTATGGTCTGGCGCAGCCAGTCACGGTCCGCCTCCAGAGCGAGATCGGGCGAGGCGCTGGCCACCTCGATGGCGAGCCCGGCCGCGCGGGCCACCGGCAGCATGCTCTCGCGCACCTCGTCGAGCAGGTCGGGAACGAGGAAAAGCGAGCGCTCCAGCTCGATCTGCCCGCTTTCCGAGCGCGCGATGCGCAGCAGGTCCTCCACCCGCCGGTGCAGTTTGCGGGCGCGGTTCTGGATCACCAGCAGTGCCGCGCGCAGGTCTTCCTCGCTGGCCCGCCCGCCGCGCAGGGTGATCTCGACCTCGCCGAGGATGACCGTCAGCGGCGTGCGCAGCTCGTGGCTGACATCGGTGAAGAATCGCCGACGGGCGAGGTCGACATTCTCCAGCCGGGTGTTGGCGGCCCGCAGCTCGGCGGTGCGCGCGTCGATAATGTCCTTGAGATGCTGCTGGTCGGCAATCAGCCGCGCCTCCCGCCGCGCGAGATGCCCCGCCATGCGGTTGAACCGCGCCATGGCGAGGCTGAGTTCGTCATGTCCCTCAACGGTAAGGCGGGTATCGGAACGGCCCTGCGAGATGGCGGACGCGCCGCGGGCGACATCCGCCACCCGGCGGATCAGCGAGCGGCCGAGAAGCTGGTAGAGCAGAATGGAGACCAGCGCCGCCAGCCCGACGCCCGCGAGCCCCCAGCGTATCGCCCGCTCGCGCAACACATGCACCGCCGACTGTGCGGCCCGGGCAGTGGCACGCTCCTCCTCCATCGCCTGGCTCAGCGGCGCGCCGAAGCCGGCCGCGAAAACGTCGAGCGCCACCCTTATCGCGCTGGCGGGATCTGGCTGCAGCAGTGCAGCCTCGACCTGCCGGTCCAGCACCTCGAACTGCGCGCGCAGGCGTGCCACCGTGCGGCTGCGCGCCGCCAGCAGCGTGCTCTGCTCCTCATCCGGCGAGCGTTCGACATCGACGCCGAGCGTGTTCTCGAACAGGTGGAAGCCGGCCAGCGTACCCTGCCGCGCCGCCTTCAGCGCCGCGCGCGCGCGCTCGCCCGGCTGCTGGGCCGATTGCAGCGCCACCATCGCATAGTCGCCAATGCGTCCGGACATGCCCGACAGCAGCTCAAGCCGGTTCTGCGCCGAGACCAGCCGGTCAAGCTCGCGATTGGCCTTGCCGAGCACGACGACCATCAACACGGCCGAGGCCGCCGTCACAAGGACCGCGACCGCCAGCAACAGCGCCATGCGCGCCCTGAGTGAAGAGAAAGAAACGCGCCCCATCCGGCCTTCCCGAAAACGGCGGCCAAAGGCCTCCGCGGGAATGATTCCATGGACCGCCCCCGCACGCACGCTGCGACGCAGCAGAGCGCCGGGTCAGTTCAGCCGGAAGCCGAGGTCAGATGTCGCGGCCAGCCGCGCCAGGCGGGGCACAGCGCCATTTCAGCACTTTCCATTTCGGGTGGGTCTCGCTCCACTCCGCAATGGTAGGCATGGCGGTCATCATGCACTGCATCGGCACCTGCAGCTTCTCGACATTGACCGACAACGCCTCCTCCCGGCACGTGCCAGGGCTGGAGACAAGGCAGATAGAGAGAATGAGTTCCATGAATGCTCCCTCTGGCGTCAGACCAAAGCGTCTCCTGCGACTGTCTCCTCGTCCCGGTTTGTACGTCGGTCAGGCCGACTTGGATCTCCTGCTCCAGGGAGATGGTGCAATGCAGCAAAACCGATGCCAACTTGTTCCTGCCCGCAGGCGCGGCCAACCTATGGCTGCGCCATCGTAAGGCTTGCCACCGGTCCGGGCGAGCGCACCCTCATGCTGCCTAACAGTTCATCATGCCGCCATCTTCCGCATCCGCCCGCCCGCGACAGCGGCCTTTTGGCGCGGCGGCGGCGAAAGCGCTGGCTTCGCCGATAGATGGCGAAGAATCCCTTGCAGTTAAAGGCGAAGCGAGCCTAGTCTCTCGCCCGTAACGTGTCTGGTCGCGCTATCGGGCCAACCGGTTTGGTGTCCCCAAACGCTGCAACAAAGATAGCCGGGACATTAGAGAGGAACGCCCCGTTCCTTTTTCATGAAACCCCGTTCTGGGAGGATTTAGATGGCCAAGATCAACAAGGTACTGATCGGTGAGTCGCTCGTCGGTGACGGCAACGAAGTTGCCCATATCGATCTCATCATCGGGCCGCGCGGCTCCGCTGCGGAAAGCGCCTTCGTCAACGCGCTGACGAACAACAAGGACGGCTTCACCTCGCTCCTCGCGGTGGTCACGCCGAACCTGCTCGCCAAGCCGAACACCATTCTGTTCAACAAGGTCACCATCAAGGACGCCCGCCAGGCCGTCCAGATGTTTGGCCCCGCCCAGTACGCGGTCGCCAAGGCGGTCGTGGACAGCGTCGCGGAAGGCGTGATCCCCGAGGCGGAAGCCGACGACCTGTTCATCTCGGTCGGCGTGTTCATCCACTGGGAAGCGGCGGACGACGCCAAGATCCAGCAGTACAACTACCAGGCCACCAAGGAAGCTCTGAAGCGCGCCGTCGACGGCGAGCCGAAGATCGGCGAAGTGCTCGCCAAGGCCGGCGCCGCCAAGCATCCGTTCGCCGCTTAGATCGGAAGCAACCCTGGGCAGACAACACCACCGCCCACGGGCCCATCTCATCCGAAGGGCCTGCTCCAGCGGTTGGCGGCGATCTTTCTCGACAAGTGAGGGTGGCGTGCCCCCTCGCTCTTGCAACGGAGACGGCGGCTGAGGCCGCCCGATCACCGAGACGCCGACTTCCCGAAGCCCGGAGCCTCGTGCTCCGGGCTTTTTCATTGCGGGCCGCGTTGCAGGCCCTAAGCCTGCGCCTGCGGCGGGGATGAGGAAAGCGGGCTCCCAGGCTCATCGCTCGCGATGCGCACCGGCGCGCCTTCCAGCCGGATGACGCGGCTGGCCAGTTCGGCCGCCTCGCGGCTGTCATGGGTGACGAACATCACCGTCGCCGGCCGGCGTGCAAGCAAGCGCCGCAGCAGGTCGCGCAGCCGGCGCGCCGTCGCCTCGTCCAGCGAGGTGAAGGGCTCGTCCATCAGCAAGATGTCGGGCTCCAGCGCGAAGGCGCGCGCCAGCGCCACGCGTCGCTGCTGGCCGAGCGACAGCCGCTCGGGAAAGGCGCCGGCCAGTTCACCGATTTCCACCTCTTCCAACATATGCTGCGCCGCCGCCCTCCCCGACGCGCCGGCCGGCAGCACGAGCGCCACATTGTCGAGCACGCTGCGCCAGGGCAGCAGGCGCGGATTCTGGAAGGCATAGGCAATGCGGGGCTGCGGCGGGTCGAACCGCACGCTGCCGCGATAATCCGCATCGAGCCCGGCGACGATATTGAGCAGGGTCGTCTTGCCGAGCCCCGAGGGGCCGAGCAGCGCCAGGAACGCGCCGCGCGCCACATCGAGCCGGAACCCGCGAAAGACCTCCCGCGCGGGCGAGCCCGGCTGGGCGGGATAGGTCTTGGTCGTGATGTCGATGCTGATCGCGCTCATCGCCGCCACCCGCCGGCCCAGCGCTCCCAGGGCTGCATGATGCCGATCTCGATGGCCTGCACCACCGCGGTAAAGGCCAGCGCATAGGCCAGCACCAGCGCCACATCGAACATCTGGAACGCCGTCTGCAGCTCGAAGCCGACGCCATTGGAGCGCCCGAGCAGTTCCACCACCAGCACGATCTTCCAGGTCAGCGCGAGGCCCGAGCGCGCGCTGGCGGCGAAGAACGGCACCAGCTGCGGCAGCGTGACATGGCGCAGCGTCTTCCAGCGCCCGAGACGGTAGACGCGCGCCATCTCGTCGAGATCGCGCGACAGCGCCGCCGCGCCCTCGCGCATCGTCACCGCGACATTGGGGATCTTGTTGATCGACACGGCGGTGATCGCCGCCGCCTCGGTAAGGCCGAACCAGACATAGCAGAGGATGATGATGACCAGCGCCGGCAGGTTCAGCAGCACCACGACCCACGGGCCGAACAGCTCGTTCAGCCGTGGCGAGCGGCCGAGCACGATGCCGACCGCCGAGCCGACCGCCATGGCGATGAAGAAGCTCGCCGCCACCCGCGCCAGCGTGATGGCGATGTTGCGCTGGAGCGCCCCGCCCTCCGCCGCCCGGCCCATCGCCGCCAGCACCGCCATCGGGCCCGGCAGCAGCGGCGAGGCGATCAGCCGCGCGGCGACATACCAGACGAGGACCAGCGCGAGCAGCGAGGCGGCGGTCGTCAGCAGGCGCGAGAGGGTGGACAAGCCGCGCTCACTCCCCGACCGGGCCGAACAGGGCGCGGTCGAAATTCGGATTGGCACCCACCAGTTCGGCCCCGCCGAGCTGCGCCAGCACCTCGAACAGCGCGGCACAGGACTGGCGCTCCGCCTCGCCGAAGCTGCCGGGAATGCCGGCGCGGTAATAGTCGCGCAGCTTGACGAATTCCGCGTCGTCCGCCGCCTGCATCAGCGGGCGGATGCGCTCCCAGGCCGCGTCCGACGTGGCGAGCACCCGGTTCGCCGCCGCTGCCGCGCGCAGGAAGGCGGCAATGGACGCGCCCTTCTCGCTCATGATGGCGTTGCGCCAGACATAGCCGACCAGCGGTGGTGCCGGCGCAATGCCGAGCCCGGCCATGGCCTGCTTCATGTCCAGCAGGCGCTTGAATCCCCTGGCGTCGAGCCGCGCGGCGAAGGGCCAGAAGGTGAGCACCGCATCGACCCGCCCCAGCGCCAGCTGTTCGCTGACCAGCGGCGCGGCGCCATAGACCGGCTCGGCAATCTCGGCGAGATCGGCGCCGAACTCCTTGCGGCCATAGGCGCGCAGCAGCAGCCAGCTCTTGTCGAGCGCGCCCCCGGCGACGCCCAGCTTGCGGCCCTTTAGGTCGGCGAGCGTCTTCACCGGCCCGTCGGGCGCCACCATGAGCGCGCCGAGCGCGTTCGAGAAGGGCGCGAAGCGCAGCGGCTCGCCATCATTGCGCCGGCGCATGGCCCAGAGCCAGTCGCTGACGATCAGGTCGATGTCGCCCGCCTGCAGCGCCACGGTCGTCGCCTGCCCGCCGGCAAAATCGACGCTCTCGATCGACACATTCTCGCGCGCGGCGAGCCCTTCGGCGCGGATGGTCTCCAGCAGCCAGTTGAGCGTGCCGAATTTCAGCGTACCGATGCGCAGCCCCGGCAGGGGCGTGGACTGGGCGAAGGCAGGGCGGGCGAACAGCCCCGCCATCGCCGTCACCAGCAATGCGCGGCGTGTGGTCATGGGGCGGCCTTTCCGGTCAGCGGGGGATCGAGCAGTCGGTTGCGCACGAGATAGGAGATGCCGCGCTGCCAGGCTTCATCCGTGTTGTTGCGGATGTCGACGCTGCCGGCGCGCAGAACCTTGCCGGTCTCCGCGTCGCGCAGCTGGAAGTTGATGTTGAGAATGAGGTTCGACACCTTCTGCACCAGGCCGATGATCTCGATCTGCGCCCCGAGCGCGCGGGCGATCTCCAGTTCGCAGCTGTTGCAGTTGCGGAAGGGCTGCGCGTCGGTGATGGCGGCCTGCTGCGGCTTGGTGTCGACCACGTCATAACCCGCTTTCGCAAGGCGCTCGCGCAGATCATTGGAGATCAGCGCCAGGCGGCGCAGTTCTTCCGGCTTGGGGCCGCCGGGGCCCGCCTCGCCGCTGGTGTCGAACAGCTCGAAATCGAACACGACGACCCGCGTCGCGGCCTGAGCTGAACCGAGCAGGCAAAGACTGGCCAGTAGCAGGGCGCTGGCGCGCACAAGAATGCTCATCTCCGGCGATCTCCCGTCGTGGCTTTTGCCTCGCCACTCCTCTTGATCATATCGCCGCGTTTCATTCTAGCAACCGGCCGGGAAAAAGTTCCCGACTTCAATACATCGTGTATTCTTTCGAGAAGCGTCTATTTATATTTCCTTATTAGTTTCTTATGTTTTCTATTTTGTTGATCGACCGTTTTTCTTTGCTTAGAGTTTTGGCACGGCACACGAGAAAAGTTCCGAGAACACCGGGCCGCGGAATGGAAACGCCAATGAAGTCGCTCGCGGGCGCCGCCGGCACGGCGCTCCTTTTATTTGCCTGCTCCACCTTTCCGGCCGCCGCGCAAACGCCGGCCGCGCCTGCTGTCGCGTCCCCTCCCCTTTCCGCCAAGCCGGCGGCCGCCATCGGCCCCGAGCAGACCTTCAATATCGGGGTGGTGCGGCAATTGCCCGAGCCGCCGCCCTGGATCGCGCCGCTGCAGATGCCGCCGGACGACCTCGGCATTGCCGGCGCCGAGCTTGGTATCCGCGACAACCTCACCAGCGGCCGTTTCCTCAAGCTGGATTACAAGCTGACCACCGAGATCGTGCCGACGGACGGCGATGCCCTCGCCGCCGCACAGAAGCTCGCCGATGCCGGCAACCGCTTTCTGCTGCTCGACGTGCCGGCGGAACAGCTCCTGCGCATCGCCGACGCCCTGAAGGGCACCGACGTCATCCTCATCAATGTCGGCGCGCCGGACGACCGGCTGCGCCAGCAGGACTGCCGCGCCAACGTGTTCCACATCGCCCCCAGCCGGGCGATGCTGACCGACGCGCTGGCGCAGTTCCTCGTCACCAAACGCTGGCGCAACTGGTTCCTGATGGTAGGACGCACCGAGGGCGACCGGCTCTATGCCGATGCGGTGCGCCGCTCGGCGACCAAGTTCGGCGCCAAGATCGTCGCCGACAAGACCTGGGACTACGGGCCGGACGCGCGCGCCACCGCGCAGTCGGAGGTGCCGCGCGGCACGCAGGTCGGCGAATACGACATGCTGATCATCGCCGATGAGCTGGGCGAGTTCGGCGATATCCTGCCCTACAACACCTGGCTGGCGCGCCCGACCGCCGGCACGCAGGGGCTGATGCCGCTCTCCTGGCACCCGACCATGGAGAACTGGGGCGCCTCGCAGCTGCAGAGCCGCTTCTTCAAGCAGGCCAAGCGGCTGATGCAGCCGCTCGACTTCCAGATGTGGGAAGGCGTGTTCGCGGTCGGCTCGGCCAGCCTGAAGACGCGCTCCAGCGACCCGGCCAAGGTGCGCGCGCAGATGCTCTCGCCCGATTACGACCTGCCCGTGTTCAAGGGCGTGGCCGCCTCGTTCCGCGACTGGGACCACCAGCTGCGCCAGCCGATCCTGCTGACCCATGCCACCAATACGGTGACGCTGTCGCCGCAGCAGGGCTTCCTGCACCAGAGCTCGCCGCTCGACACACTCGGTTTCGACAGGCCGGAGACGACCTGCAAGTTCAAGTAATTTCAGATGCTTGCCCGCAAAGCGACAAGACGGAGGAAACGATGAAACGCCAGACCATGCTGTCCGTCAGTCTCGCGGCCCTGGCCGGGCTGCTGCTGACCGACGCGCTGCCGGCCGAGGCGAGCCCGCGCGCCTTCGTGTCGAACGAACGCGACCACACGGTGAGCGTGGTCGACATGAGCACGCTGAAGGTGACCGACACCTTCAAGACCGGCCGGCGCCCGCGCGGCATCATCGCCAGCCCGGACGGCAAGCTCATCTATGTCTGCACCTCGGACGACAACCGCGTCGAGGTCTATGACGCCGCGACGCTGAAACTGGTGAAGACGCTGCGCTCCGGGCCGGACCCGGAGCTGTTCGTGCTGCACCCCTCGGGCAACCCGCTCTACATCGCCAATGAGGACGACAATCAGGTCACCGTGGTGAATGTCGAGAATAACGACCTCGTCGCCGAAATCCCGGTCGGCGTGGAGCCGGAGGGCATGGGCATCAGCCCGGACGGCAAGTACATGGTGAACACCTCCGAGACCACCAACATGGCCCATGTGGTGGATACGACGACCAACGAGATCATCGAGAACATCCTCGTTGATTCCCGCCCGCGCGTCGCCGAATTCTCCAAGGATGGCAAGCAGCTCTGGGTCTCGTCGGAGGTTGGCGGCACGGTATCGGTGATCGATCCGGCGACGTGGAAGATCGTCAAGAAGATCTCCTTCAAGATCCCCGGCGTGAACGATGATGCCATCCAGCCGGTGGGCGTGCGCATCACCAAGGATGGCTCGAAGGCGTTCATCGCGCTTGGGCCCGCCAACCGCGTCGCCGTGGTGAACGCCAAGACGCTCGAGGTCGAGAAGTACCTGCTCGTCGGCCAGCGGGTCTGGCAGCTCGGCTTCACCCCGGACGAGAAATTCCTCGTCTCCACCAATGGCAACTCGAACGACGTCTCCATCATCGATGTCGCGGCTGAGAAGGTCACGAAATCCGTCGGTGTCGGCCGTCTGCCCTGGGGCGTCGTCATCGTGCCGTGAGCGCGCCAAACCTTTCAAATAAAACGATATTCGGAGGATTCCCCATGAAGATGCACCTCGTTGCCGCCACGGCCGCCGCGTTTGTCCTGGCCGGGCTCGCGCACACCGTTCCCGCTGCCGCCAAGGGTGACCTTACCGTCAAGCCGATCGAGCTGCCGGGCCTCAAGCTCGGCCTTGGCGATGCCGGCTATGGCGTGTCGCAGAAGACCTATGAACTGGAAACCGGCAAGTCCTACCAGCTGGAAATCTCCTCCACCGGCAAGAAGGAATGTGCCTTCCAGTCCCCGGGCCTTTTCACCAACATCTTCCTGCGCAAGGTCGAAGCCGGCGATGCCGAGATCAAGGCCATGGCCCTCACCGAACTGGAGTTCGAGGAAGAGGGCGAGGCGGAAATCTTCTTCGTCCCGATCAAGCCCGGCACCTATGCCTGGTACTGCAAAGGCATGGAGGAACGCGGCATGAAGGGCGAATTCATCGTCAAGTGAGCCGTGCCTTGTTCTTCTCCTCGTGAGCACTTACGTCCCCGGCCGCGTGCCGGGGACGCCTTTGAGAGTGTCCCGCACGCGCTGAATCTGGTTCACTGCGCTGGACCAGCCTCCGGATGGATGATGACGGCCCTGCCGCACCCGGCACCTGATGTTCCCGCCCTCGCGGTGACCCATGTCACGCACGCCTTTGGCGCGTGCAAGGCACTGGACGACGTCTGCCTGCAGGTACCCGCCGGCAGCTTCACCGCGCTGCTCGGCCCCAATGGCGCGGGCAAAACCACGCTGTTCTCGCTGGTCACCCGCCTCTATGACAACCGCACCGGCCAGATCGAGGTGCTGGGCCATGATGTGCGCCGCATGCCCGCGGCGGCGCTCAGCCGGCTCGGCGTGGTGTTCCAGGCCCGCACGCTCGATCTCGAACTCAGTGTCGTGCAGAACCTTGTCTACCACGCGACCCTGCACGGCATCGGCTTTCGCGCCGGGCGGCGCCGGGCGCTGGAGGTGCTGGAACAGGCGGGGCTGGCCGATCGCGGCGGTGACAAGGTGCGCAACCTCTCCGGCGGGCAGATGCGCCGGGTGGAGATCGCCCGCGCGCTGATGCACCGCCCGCAACTGCTCCTGCTGGACGAGCCGACCGTCGGCCTCGACATCGCCTCCCGCGCCGCCTTGGTGGCGCAGGTGCGTGCCCTGGTAGCGAGCGAAGGCATCGGCGTGCTGTGGGCGACCCACATCATCGAGGAGATCGCCCCGGACGACCGCATCGTCGTGCTGCACCGGGGCCGCATCCTTGCGCAGGGAGATCATGACGCCGTGCTGGCCCAGACCGGCACCCGCGACATTTCCGACGCCTTCCTGAAACTCACGGCGTCCGCGCAGCCCTCGGGAGGCGCCGCATGAGCCTGCCCGGCACCCCGCGCTTCCGCCTGCCGCTGTCCGGCTATCTCGTCTGCATGGCGGGCATATGCTGGCGCGAGGCGCTGCGCTTTCTCAACCAGCGCGGCCGCTTCCTCTCGGCGCTGGTGCGCCCGCTGGTATGGCTGTTCATCTTCGCCGCCGGCTTCCGCTCGGTGCTCGGCGTCTCGATCATCCCGCCTTACGAGACCTATGTGCTCTACGAGGTCTATGTGACGCCGGGGCTGGTCGCGATGATCCAGCTTTTCAACGGCCTGCAATCCTCGCTTTCCATGGTCTATGACCGCGAGGTCGGCTCGATGCGCATCCTGCTGGTCAGCCCCTATCCGCGCTGGTTCCTCCTGGTGTCGAAGCTCACCGCCGGCATCTGCGTCTCGCTGCTGCAGGTCTACACCTTCCTCGCCATCGCCTGGTTCTGGGAGGTGGAGCTGCCCCCGCTCGGCTATGTCGCGGTGCTGCCGGCGCTGCTGCTCACCGGCCTCATGCTCGGCTCGATGGGCCTGCTGATGTCCTCCGTGTTCCGGCAGATGGAGAACTTCGCCAGCGTGATGAACTTCGTGATCTTTCCGATGTTCTTCGCCTCCTCCGCGCTCTACCCGCTGTGGCGGGTGCAGGAGAGCAGCCTGGCGCTGTGGTGGATCTGCACGCTGAACCCCTTCACCTACGCGGTCGAACTCATCCGCTTCGCGCTCTACGGCCAGTTCGAGCCGCTCTCCGCGCTCATCGTCGCGGGTTGCGCGCTTGTGTTTCTTGCCGCCTCGATCCTGGCTTATGATCCTTCCGCCGGTGTGATGGCCCGCCGTGGCGGGCCGGACGACGCCAAGTGATTCTCATGGCCCGAAGAGGCCAGACGAACGAACGCCCCGAGGAAACGCCGATGCCCATTTCCCGCCCCCTTCGCCTTGCTCTTCCCCTTCTGCTCACCCTCGCCGCACCGGCATGGGCGGCCGCGCCTTCCGGCGGGCTGTGGCCCTGCGTCCAGCGCAAGGTGCCGGTGCTGGCCGCCGGCCAGATGTGGTCGGGTCCGGCCATCGACAATCTGAACTGGCAGGAGGATCGCCAGATCGCCGAGCTGGTCCCCGTGCTCGTTGCCCAACGCACGCCGATCGACGACGCCAGCCAGAAGATCACCGCGCTCGCCGGCACCCTGGGCGCGGACAAGAAGGAGCGCCTGACCTTGCTGTTCGCGGGCGTGTTCGACCAGATCAACGCCCGCCGCTCGCGCATCATGAACGGCATCGAGCGCTATTCGCAGCACCAGATCGAATTGTCCCAGCGGATCAAGGAAGAGAGCCTCGCCTTCGCCAAGGCGAAGAAGGCCGCCGACACGGACGAGGCGAAGGCCAAGGTGGCCGAACTGGAAAAGCAGCTTCTTTGGGACACCCGCATCTATGACACCCGCACGCAGGCGGTCACTGCCGTGTGCGAGAGCCCTGTCATCCTGGAACAGCGCGCCTTCTCGCTCGCCCGCACCATTCAGGAAGCGATGCAGTAGCCCTCAGCGGCCCAGACGCCAAAGCCTGAGCATCACGTACAGAATGATGAGCGCGTGCAGCGCGAGCGCGCCGGCGAGCGCGGCCAGATGCTGGTGGAGCGTGGTGTCGGCCTCACCGCCAATCACCCGGAGCGTGACGAGGCCGAGCGGCAGGAAGACCAGCAGCGCCGTGGCGAGGCCGGGATTGTAGCGCCGCAGCCTGAGCGCGGCGCCGAAATGGGTGAGCGCATTCACCACCAGTGCGTAGGGCGCCACCAGCGCGTATCCCGGCCCGAGCAGGCTCGCCGCGTAGAGCGCGCCGAGGTTGAGGCCCCAGACCACGGGAATGTTGATCACCATCACGCTTGCCGTGGTCAGCGCCTCTCGCCCGCCGAACATCACCGTGTTGGCGAAGCGGCGGAAGCGGTCGCCCGTGTGCTCCTCGACCTGATGCAGCATATAGGCGGGGCTGTGGAGGAAGATCAGCAGCACCGGCAGCGCCAGCGGCGCCCACAGGACCGGGACAAGCGCCAGCAGCGCGGCGGCCATGAAGCCCGCCGCCGCGACCCACCGCGCCGCCAACCAGTTGCGGAAGGGTGCGACGCTCATTGGACGCCCATCACGCCGCTGGCGAGGGCGGCGTCACTCCCAGGGCGAGTTCCAAGGGAAGTCCGGCCTTCGCCCAGCCATCGCTGCCGCCGGGATACCAGACGATATGGGTGTAGCCATAACCCTGTGCGCGTTTCGCGGCATTCCACGACATCCAGCAATCTGTCTGGCAATAGAACACCAGGGCAGCATCCTGCCTGCCGCCGGAAACCGCTTCAAGTCCGCGGCGGAAATAGCCGTCCGTCGCCGCGTTCAGCACGCCGTAGCCGACATTGGGCAGCCATGTGCTGCCCGGTAGATGCTCGCGCTTCTTGTGGCGCCAGATCGTGCCGGGCGGGAGATTGTCCGGCTTCACGTCACGCGGCATGACATCGACGAAAATCGCCTGCTTCGCCCGCCAGAGCCGTTCCGCCTCGGCGGTGTCGATCACCGTGGCCCCCTTCAGCGTCGCCGGCGTCGGCGCGCGATAGGCCTCCATGCGGTAATCATCCGGCTCGGGCACGGACGGCGCGGGCTGGCTGGCCGCCGGCGACAACACCAGCAGCACCAGGGCCAGCCCTGCCATGCCCAACCACGCCAGACGGGCCAGTGGAGGTTCAGGACGTGTGCTCATCTCCTCCTCGCGCGTTGACGTGGGCGCCGTCTAAGGCGCCTGCTCGATGGGTCGGTCGTGTGAATCCAGCAACGGCACGCCATAGTCGAGCAGGATGCGGTTGATCGCGCCCTGCTCCTTCTGGATGAAGTCGTTGAGCTGATGCTTCCAGTTCAGCTCACCCGGACGGATGCCGAAGGTGATGCGGTAGACGAGCGAGGGATCGCCCTTCTCCTTCACGAGCGGCATGACCGCGAGCGGCTTGGGCGACGCCTTGGCGTAGTAGCCGCCAATCGGCCCCCACAGAATGCCGGCATCGATCTCGCCGTCATTGATGTCC
Organism: Ancylobacter novellus; assembly: GCA_003241485.1. Taxonomy (GTDB): domain Bacteria; phylum Pseudomonadota; class Alphaproteobacteria; order Rhizobiales; family Xanthobacteraceae; genus Ancylobacter; species Ancylobacter novellum_A. The sequence continues at coordinate 11,963 of QFQD01000064.1, read as the reverse complement.
TTGATCATCGCCTCGGCCGGACTTTCAAAGCGCCGGTCGACCATCAGCGAATAGGGCCGCGCCATGCTCATCAGCCCGTTGCGCGACAGCAGGTCGCCAGGTGGCGAGCCCGCCACGACACCGATGCGCCGTCCCTTCAGACGGGGATCCTCCAGCGTATCGACATCCGCCAGATCGCCGTCCTTCGGCGTAATCAACACCCACGCCGAGCGGTAATAGGCATTGGTGTTGAGCACGGGGTCGCCGCCGGCGACATAGCCCATCACCACGTCACAGCGCTTGGAGCCGAGCGTCATGCGGTAGAAGCCGGTCGCCTGGGGAAACCAGGTGTAGTCCAGCGTCAAGCCGAGCTTTGCCGCCAGCAGGGCGGCGATCTTGTTCTCGAAACCCTCTTCCTTCTCGTCGGTAAAGGGCATGTTCGCGGGATCCGCGCAGACCCTCAGCGTCGAGCGGTCGACGAGATCGGAGACCTGCGCGCGCGCGGGAAGAGCGAGGCAAAGCCCGGCAAGCGCGAGCCCAAGGGCTCGCACAGTCCGGCTCCGCAGTGACCGACGCAACACGTCAGCCCGGGCGTCCGAAGCACTGATTTTCATTTGCCGTGTACGCCTTCGTCTTGTCCTCGCGCTTGCTCGGCCGCTCGCGGCTGAGAGCACCGTCGGCGCGGGCCTTGAGATAGATGTAGATGTCGTCGAGATAGCACATGACGTTCTTGTTCTCGCCGAACGCAGGCATCACCTGGTTGGCCTGGCCGACGCCGACATTCTGCTTGCCGTTGACGACGACCTCCATGAACTGCGCGTAGGTCATGGTCTTGAGCGACTCGGCGAGAGCCGGCGCGTAGCTGGAACCCATGCCGTCGGGGCCATGGCACACGTGGCATTCGGCGTGATAGCGGCGATACCCGCTATAGGTGTACCAGTCCATCGTGCCGTCGGCCTGGATGTTATAAGTCGGGTCGCCATCGGGCAGGGTGTATTTGCCGAGATCGTCCTTTTCCTTGGGCTGGGCCGCCGCGGCAGGCGCCGCCGCATCCTGCGCCTTAGCGAGGATCGGTGCGGCCAGCGTGAACGCCACAAGCGCCGAGAGAGCAAGGGCCGAACGGCGAGCGGATGCCGGCAGCCCGCCGGGAACAAGCCATCCGCGAGAGAAATTCGTCATGTATCAGTCTCCTGAAGGCGCCCCCCGGAGGGCCGTCATCCGATCGCTGCGCCCTGAGCGGCGGCGAGGTTCGGGATTGTTTTTAAGATTCTCATAAGGCTCGCAGGCCGGAGACGTTGGGGCCCGGCGCACCGGATTTACCGGCGGCCAGGCCCCCTCGTATCGTTCAGGAAGGATGGAGCCGTGAGATACGGCCCCGCCCCTCAGCCCTGGCCTCAGTTCGGCAGTGCGAACACCGTGAGCTGGCCGCCGAGGTTGGTGTAGCTGGAGAGCGCCGCATAGCCGCCCACCGCACCAAGACCGGCATTCGGGTCGGTCAGGCCGGCCGCAAGGCCGATGCCCGCCCAGCCACCGACACCCGACAGGATGGCGATGTACTGCTTGCCCTTGTGCTCATAGGTGGTGACGTTGCCGATGATGCCCGACGGGGTCTTGAACTTGTAGAGTTCCTTGCCCGTCTTGGCGTCAACCGCCTTCAGGTAGCCTTCCAGCGTGCCGTAGAACACGACGTCGCCGGCGGTGGCGAGAGCGCCCGACCACACAGAGAACGGCTCGGGCAGCGACCACACGATCTTGCCCTTGGTGTTGTCCCAGGCGATGAAGTTGCCCATGCCGCCATGGCTGTTCGGCGCGGGGAACATCGACAGGGTGGCACCGACATAGGGCTGACCCGCGGTGTAGCTGACGCGGAACGGCTCGTAGTCCATGCAGACGTGGTTGGTGGGGACGTAGAACAGGTTGGTCTTGGGCGAGAAGGCCGCCGGCTGCTGGTCCTTGGTACCCAGAGCCGCCGGGCAGATGCCCTTGGTGTTCACGTCTTCGCCCTGCTGGGCGGTCGAGTACTTGGCCACGACCATGGGACGGCCATAGGTCGGGCTGCTCTTGTCCATGTCGACCTTGGTGGCCCAGTTCACGGCCGGGTCGAACTTCTCGGCAACCAGCAGTTCGCCGGACACGCGGTCAAGCGTGTAGCCGAAGCCGTTGCGGTCGAAGTGGGTCAGCAGCTTGCGCGCGGCGCCGTTGAACTGCTGATCCGTGAGGATCATCTCGTTCACGCCGTCGAAGTCCCACTCGTCGTGGGGGGTCATCTGGTAGACCCACTTGGCGACGCCGGTGTCGGCATCACGCGCCCAGATGGTCATGGACCACTTGTTGTCGCCGGGGCGCTGGGAGGGGTTCCAGGTCGAGGGGTTGCCCGAGCCGTAATAGACCAGGTTGGTCTCCGGATCGTAGGAGTACCAGCCCCAGGTACAGCCGCCGCCGATCTTCCACTGATCGCCTTCCCAGGTCTTCAGCGAAGAATCCTTGCCGATCGGCTTGCCGAGCGAGGTGGTCTTCTCCGGGTCGACCAGCAGATCGCTGTCCGGACCCATGGAATAACCGCGCCAGATCTGCTTGCCGGTCTTGGTGTCGTAGGCGGTGACGTGGCAGCGCACGCCGAACTCGCCGCCGGAGATACCGACGATGACCTTGTCCTTCACCGGCAGAACGGTGGCGGTGTTGGTCTCGCCCTTCTTCGGGTCACCATTGACCACCGACCACTTCTTCGCGCCGGTCTTGGCGTCGAGGGCGACGAGCGTGGTGTCGGCCTGGTGCAGGAAGATCGTGCCATCCGAATAAGCGAGACCGCGGTTGACGGTATCGCAGCACATTACCGGAATGACGTTCGGATCCTGCTTGGGCTCATACTTCCAGAGGATCTTGCCATCGTCGTTCAGATCGAGCGCGTAGACGATGTTCGGGAACGGCGTGTGCACATACATCACATCGCCGATGATGAGGGGACCGCCCTCATGGCCACGGAGAACGCCGGTCGAGAAGGTCCAGGCCACCTGGATCTTGCCCACATTGCCGGCGTTGATCTGGTCGAGCTTGGAATACCGGGTGTTGGCATAGTCCCCGGTCTGGATGCCCCACTGCTTGGGGTCTTTGATGATGTTGGTGAGCCCGTCATTGGCCGCTGCGGGCCAAGCATAGGCTGCCGCAGCAGTAATCAATGCTGCCGCAAGAACCTTGCGCATGCTTTTCTCCTCCTGAACGATCCTCCGGGACCAACCCTCACAGGGCAGCCCGTCGCGGCTTGTTGCCGTTCTGAACTTCTGTCCTCGGCAGCGTGTCACGACCGGCTGGGGGAGATGCAGCCGGACTTCACGGGGGCCCCTGCCCCAAGCTGGCCTACGAACCGGATCGAGATATCCCTCGAAACCCGTTGAAGCCGAAGACATGAATGAGGCTAATCCGAATTAACTTGGCACGCAATAAGAACTCTTATGAAAGGGCACTCTTATTATGATTTTGCTGCAAGTGCGAAGAAGTATATGGTATACCACGAGCAATGACCTGCGGAATTCTTGAATTCCACTGCATTGCGTGGCGCGCACTCTGCGGCAGCGCAGCAATTATTCCCATTCGAGCTCGTGATAGGTGGCGATCGCGTTGCGCGGATTGAACTCATCGAACAGCGCCCACTGTCCGCGCTGGTCCTGCGCCGCCGCCTGTGGCGCATCGGCCATGGAACCGGCCCGGGCGAGGAGCGCGCGAATATCGTCGGCGAGTTCGGCGAGGTAGCTGCGCTCGGCGCGGCTTGATTCGGGCCAGTCGACCATCGCCGGTCCATGACCGGGCACGACGCGCGGCGCCGGCTCCGCCACCAGCCGGTCGAGCAGCGCCAGCCAGCCGCGCAGGCTGCCGTCGAGCGTCGGGATATGGCCGACGAACAAGAGGTCGCCGAGCACCCAGCTTCCCGTCTTTGCGTCGCGCACCGTCAGGTCATTGTCGGTATGGGCGGTCGGGTGAGCTTGGAGCTGGAGCGTGCGCTCGCCGAGGTCCAGCTCGAGGCGATCCTGCACCAGAAGGTCGGGAAGCACGATGCGAGTGCCTTCCGCCAGCGGCCCGAGCAGGCGGTTCGCCTGGTCGAGATAGGTGTCGGCGCGCACCGAGAGGGCGCGCGGCATCTTGTGATGGGCGACGAAGCGCGTTCCCGCCGCCTCGAAGGCCGCGTTCCCGAGCGTGTGGTCGGGATGCATATGGGTGTTGATGACATAACGGATCGGCAGATCCGTCACCTTGCGCGCGGCTGCCAGCATGCGCGCGCCGGCCAGCCGGCTGTTGCCGGTGTCGATGATCGCGGCCGCGTCGCGCCCGACGATCAACGTCATATTCGCGATGGCGCCCTGGTTGGCAGGCGCCACCAGCTCATAGGGCGCGCTGAAGACATGGATCCCCGGCGCGACCTCGGTCAGCGGCAGAGCGTCGTCACCCGCCGCGGCCGCCGCCGGCAGAACACGACAAACCGCACTCGACGCCAAGGCGGCGCCGAGTGCGAGAAGTCGCCGTCGAACAGGCTGGAAACCGGCGCTCACGAGGATACCTCCCCGCCCGCCGCCGCCGAAGCGGCTGGCTATTTCTTGGTACCGTCGGCGTTGAAGGTGCCGAGATAGGCTTCGAGGTCGGCGCGGTCGCTTTCCTTGGGCAGGCCAGCGAACACCATCTTGACGCCCGGCATGAAGGCCTTGGGGTTTTCAAGATACTGGCTGAGGATCTCGGCGGTCCACACATCGCCCTTGGCGTTGTGCTCCTTCAGCGTGTCGGAATAGTTGAAGCCCTCGATCGAACCCATCTTGCGGCCGATGATGCCGTTCAGCTCGGGGCCGACCTTGTTCTTCGCGCCTTCGCCCACGGCGTGGCACGCCATGCACTTCTTGAAGACATTGGCCCCCTTGGCGGGGTCGCCAGCCGGGGTCTCCGCGGCGGCGGCAACGGTACCCAGCACGAGCAGGGCAGCAGAAATGACGAAGCGATTCATGGCGTCCTTCCAGGCAGTTTCAGTTCGTGCGCCGTCACGCGCGGCGCTTGAGGGCGGCAATGACAATAGCGCCAGAATTAGAATGATCCTAGGCGCAGAAAGGTCCACCCCCCGCGTTCCATATTGCCGGCTGCATTTCGTCGCGGGGGCGCAAGGGAAGGTTCGTCACCCCTGCGCCGGCCCGCAGAGTGAGGCGCCATGTGTCATCTGCCAGGCCGCCCAGCATTCAAATTCGTCGCAGAAATCCATGGTGGGACAGACGCGACCGTCCGGGTCGATCTCGAACCAGCCATTCGCTGCGGCATCTGAAAAGACGTTGCCGATATGGGCCGGCGACACGCGGAATCGCTGCGCCAGCGCCCGGCGGGAAAGCGCCACAACAGGCTCGCCCTCCGAGATGGCCGGCTCATAGTGAGCGGCCATGACGGCGGTCAGCAGCGGATAGCCGCAATCGCGGCGGGTGAAGTGCAGCACGCCGGGAAAGCCGTGCAGCAGCGTCCCGCCGGCGAGCACTTGCGCCGCCGATTGATAGACGAGCCGGCCGAGTGCATCCGGCTCGGCAAGCCGGGCGGCGCGGTCTTGACCGTCGATCTCGTCGAGCGCCCGCATGAAGAGCCGCGGCGAACGGCCGATCTCGTTGATCGTCGCGTCGGCAGGCCTCAGTCGCTTGATCCGCCTGTCTGCGGGATCGCTTTCGATCTCGATGAAGCCGCCCAGCTTGAGGGCGGAAACCAGCCCCGCCGTGTGGCGGGCACTGGAGCCGACCAGCGCCTGCAGCGCCGAGAGCGTGGGCGCCGGCCCGTCGGCATCCCGCCACGCATAGTAATTGTGGATCAACATGTAGCAGACCACATAGCGCCCGAGCTGGTCGAACATCTTCAGGATCGGCCAGTCCGCCGCCGGCGCCTGCGCCATATCCCGGCAATAGCGGGCCAGCGCAGGGCGAAAAAGCTCATGCGCCCGCAGCCGCGCAGCCGCCGCCAGAAAGTCCACTGGCATGGCTTCGGCCGCCCGCTCCGTCGGGCCGGCCTCATGCGTTTGCGGGTTGCGTCTTGGCACGTGCGTTGAAAACCTGCAAAGTTTGGGCTGTTGGAATAGGTTTTAGATCGTAAAACTACCTATACGTAAGGGCGGGGTTGACGCATTGCCGGATGCGGCGCGCATTCGGCTGCGAGACGTCACGTGTTTTCTTGTCCCGCCACCCTTTAACGTGCCGGACCAGAAGCGGTTGCGGCCAGATGCGAGAGGACGCCATGTGTGACGCCCGCCAGCCCTGTGACGACCAGGACTTCTCCCTTTCCCGCCGCGGTTTTCTGAGTGCCGGCGCGGGTACGGCCGCATCCATGGCCTTTCTCGGCGGCTTCGCGCTGCCGGCCTTCGCGCAGACAGACCCCACGACGCCTCCCCCTAATGCGATCAGCCCCGACGAGGCGCTGAAGCGACTGATGGAAGGCAATGGGCGCTACGCCGCCAATGCGTCGCGCGTGCAGGATTTCTCGGCCGGACGCGCGGCGCGGACGCAGGCGCAGTACCCTTTCGCCGGGCTGGTGAGCTGCGCCGATTCGCGTGTCGCGCCCGAACTCGCTTTCGACCAGGGGCTGGGTGAGCTATTCGTCGTTCGCGTCGCCGGCAACTTCGTCAATCAGGACGGGCTGGCCAGCCTCGAATATGGCGTGAAGTTTCTCGGCGTCCCGCTGATCATGGTGCTGGGCCACTCCAATTGCGGCGCGGTCGGCGCCGCCATCAAGGTGGTGAAGGAGGGCATCGCGCTCCCCGGGCACCTGCCGGAGCTGATCGCCAACATCAAGCCGGCGGCCGAGGCGGCCCTCAAGGAAAAACCGAGCGATCCGCTTGAGACGGCGATCGTCGAGAATGTCCGCTTCAATGTGCGCGAACTCGCGCAGTCCACGCCGATCATCACCGAGTATGTGGCCAGCGGAAAGCTGAAGATCGTCGGCGGCGTCTACGATCTGGCGACGGGCAAGGTCGCACTCGTCTAGTGCGCGGAACCTGTGCCATCGACGCACGGTAAGAGCTGCCCAACCAAGGGCAGCCCTTTGCGCGGTACCGTGCACAGGCAACTCTCTGACAAAAGAGATGGGCGGCAACTGCCGCCCTCTCCCGCGCGAGCGCCTGATGCGAGGCGCATGACAATCCGGCAGCCTTACCAAGCCGGCAGGATCGCGCCCTTGAAGCGTGTATCGAGGAAGTTCTTCACCTCGTCGGACTGATAGGCCTTCACCAGCTTCACGATGGCCGGCTTGGTTTCCTCGCCCGCCCGGACGGCGATGAAATTGCCGTAGGGGTTGTTGGTCCGGCTCTCCTGCACCAGCGCGTCCTTGCGCGGGTCAAGCTTGGCGCCGAGCGCGTAGTTGGTGTTGATCACGGCGCCGTCGAGGTCGGGAAGCTGCTTGGGCAGCAGCGCAGCGTCGAGCTCGCGGAACTTCACCTTCTTCGGATTGTCCTTCACGTCGAGCACGGTGGGCTGCAGGCCCCGGCCGGGCGCCAGCGTGATGAGGCCGTTGGCGGCGAGCAGGTTCAGGGCACGACCGCCATTCGACGGATCGTTCGGAATGCCGATCTGCGCGCCTTCCGTCAGGTCCTTGAAGTCCTTCAGCTTCACCGAATAGAAGCCAATCGGCTCGACGATGGTGAAGCCGGCGGGAACGATCTTGTAGCCGCGCGCCGCGATCTGCGCGTCGAGATAAGGCTTGTGCTGGAAGGCATTGGCATCGAGATCGCCGCGCGACAGCGCCTCGTTCGGCAGCGTGTAGTCCGAGAAGGTGACGATCTGGATCTCAAGGCCGTCCTTCGCCGCGACCTTTTTCGCGACCTCGGCAATCTCCTCCTCGTCGCCGCCGATGACGCCCAGTTTCACCTTGTCGGCAGCATGGGCGGGAAGCGCGGCGGCGGCGGCGATGAGCGCGCCAAGGGCAGCGCCAAGCCAGCGGGCGGAAACAGTCATGGATCTTCTCCTCGGATGAAGGTGGCGGTGCGAGGCGCCGGTCGCCCTACAACACGGGGAGGCCGTCGATTAATCTAGTGACTTTATGGAATACTAGATATGCATATTTGTTATGCGCTCTGCCTGCAATTTATGCGACGCGCAGCCGCGTTTTCCGTAAAGTGAATAATCTATAAGGCTAGTTGACAATTGGGATTGCGCTGATAAATCTATCCCCATCGGAACGGTGATCCATCGATCCGGTCGCGGCATTTGACACCCGGCAGCTTGCACCGCGTCATCAAAGCTAAAGCGCCACGAGCGACGTCGTGGTCGGGCAACGAGCTTTAGGAGCTGCGCCATGACCATGTGTTGTCGATGCCCCAAACGGCCCTGAGCCGTCTCTCTCCGCCCTATCGCTGAGACTGCCGGACGTGCTCTCGCGCGGATTCCGGCTATTTGGGACCATCAAGATGAGCTCCGTGTTTTTCGCGGGCGCTGAAGCGCCGCGCTTTTCCGACGACATATTCGCCAACGAGCCGACGCTGGACGAGATCTTCGCCGATCCGCTGGTCGCGCTCATCCTGCGGCGCGACCGCCTGACGCCCGGCGCCGTACGGGCCCAGCTGGACCGCGAACGCCATCGCCTTGCCGGGCCCGGCAGGGCGACCGCCCTGCGCCAAGCCGCCTGATCCCCCTCGCCACCTCTCGACGCCGGACATCATGCTTCAGGACATTCTCACGCCGGGCTTCTCCACGCCCGTGCTCCGTCAATCCACAAAGGAAAGCGTCGGCCCGACAGGCGCCGGCGCACGCGCCGCCACGGCGGCGGGATTCTCTCGCGATGCCCGTGGCGGCGGTGCGTCCATCGTGCTCGACGGCGTCTCCAAAACCTTCCCGGCGCGCGGGCAGGATGCGGCGGTCGAAGCGCTGAAGTCGATCTCGCTGAGCGTCCCCGCCGGCGAGATCTACGGCATCATCGGCCGTTCGGGCGCCGGAAAATCCACGCTGATCCGCACCATCAACGGGCTGGAGCCGCCGACCGAAGGCCGGGTGATCGTCGACGGCGTCACCATCAGCCAGCTCGACGAGCGGGCGCTGCGCGCGGAGCGGCGCAAGATCGGCATGATCTTCCAGCACTTCAACCTGCTCTCCTCGCGCACCGCCTTCGCCAATGTCGCGCTGCCGCTGGAACTGATCGGCGTGCCGGCGGCGGCTATCCGCCAGAAGGTGCTGGGCCTGCTCGAACTCGTCGGCCTGTCCGACAAGAAGGACCGCTATCCCGTCGAACTGTCGGGCGGACAGAAGCAGCGCGTCGGCATCGCGCGAGCTCTGGCGACCGACCCGAAAGTGCTGCTCTCGGACGAGGCGACCAGCGCGCTCGACCCCGAGACGACGCGCTCCATCCTCGCGCTCCTGGCGCGCGTGAATGCCGAACTCGGCGTCACCATCGCGCTGATTACCCATGAGATGGGGGTCATCAAGGAGATCTGTCATCGCGTCGGCGTCATCGAGGCGGGCAGCATCATCGAGGAAGGCCCGGTGCACGAGGTGTTCGCCCATCCCCGCACGGCGACGGCGAAGTCCTTCATCGGCAGCCTGCCGGGCCGCGAGGTGCCGGCCGCGCTGGCCGGCCGCCTGCGGGAAGACCCGGCGGGCGCGAGCCAGACCGTGCTGCGCCTCACGCTGATCGGTGCGGCGGCGAACGAACCCGTCGTCACCCGGCTCGGGCGTGAACTCGGCATCGATGTCGTGCTGCTGGGCGGCCAGATCGACAGCATCGGCTCCCACCCCTTCGCCCTGCTCTATATCGGCGTGCCCACACACGTCTGGCGGGATGGCCGCGTCACCGCCGCGCTCGCCGCGGAAAACCTGACCGTGGAGGTCGTCGGCCATGTTGTCTGATCTCATCTCCCCCGCGATCCTGAACCTCATCGTCGATTCGACGCTCGAAACGCTCTACATGGTCGCCGTCGCCGCGCTGATCGGCACGTTGGCCGGCCTGCCGCTCGGCATTTTCCTCGCCACCAGCGGCAAGGGCGAGCTGTTCGAGGCGGTGAGCGTGAACAGGGTGCTGGGCGTCGTGGTGAATGCGACGCGCTCGACGCCGTTCATCATCCTCGTCGTCGCCATCATCCCCTTCACCCGGCTGGTCGCCGGCACCTCGATCGGCACCACGGCGGCCATCGTGCCGCTGTCCCTCGCGGCGACACCCTTCATCGCCCGCATCGTCGAAGGCGCCATACGCGAGGTCGATCAGGGGCTGGTGGAAGCCTCCCTCGCCATGGGCGCGACACCGTTGCAGATCGTGCGCAAGGTGTTGATCCCCGAGGCGCTGCCCGGCCTCGTGCTCGGCGTCACGCTGGCCATCGTCAGCCTGCTGTCGAACTCGGCCATGGTCGGCGCGGTCGGCGGCGGCGGGCTCGGCGATCTGGGCATCCGCTACGGCTACCAGCGCTTCATGCCCGAGGTGATGCTGCTCGTGGTCGTCGTCCTCATCATCCTCGTCCAGGCCGTCCAGTCGCTCGGCGAAACGCTGGCGCGGCGGGTGAACCGCCGCCTGCGGCGCCATTGAATCCGCCAAAATCCGGAGACTTCCGATGTTCAATCGCACCCTTCTCGCCGCCCTCGCGGTGCTTGCCGCGACCGGCGCGGCTTCCGCCGAGACCATCCGCATCGCCGCGACGCCGGGCCCGCATGCGCAGATCCTGGAGGCGGTGAAGCCCGTCGCCGCCGCCAAGGGCCTCGACATCAAGATCCTCGAATTCTCCGACTATGTGGTGCCGAACCAGGCGCTGGACGCCGGCGAGATCGAGGCCAATTCGTTCCAGAACCTGCCTTATCTCGACAACCAGAAGAAGGATCGCGGCTACAGGATCGAGCCGGTCGCGCTCACCGTGAACTTCCCGCTGGGTGTCTATTCAAAGAAGTGGAAGAGCTGGGATCAGGTGCCGGCCGGCGCGACCATTGCCATCCAGAATGACCCGACCAATGGCGGACGTTCGCTGCTGCTCTTACAGGACAAGGGCGTTATCAAGCTGAAGGAGGGCGTCGGGTTCAAGCCGACCCCGCTCGACATCGTCGAGAATCCGAAGAAGCTGAAATTCATCGAGCTGGAAGCCGCCCAGACCCCGCGCGCGCTGGACGATGTCGACGCGGCGGCGATCAACACCAATTACGCCGTCTCCGCCGGCCTCGACCCGGTGAAGGACCCGATCCTGCGCGAGGAGGCGAAGGGGCCTTACGTGAACATCATCGCCGTGCGCGCCGTCGACAAGGACAAGCCGTGGGTGAAGACGCTGGTCGAGGCCTATCAGTCGCCGGAGGTGAAGGCCTTCATCCTTGAGAAATTCAAGGGCTCGGTGCTGCCCTCCTGGTGACGGGCGGGCCGTTTAAGCCACCAGCGGCGCGACGGCGGCTCCCAGCAGCGCCGCCGCGTCGCGCGGGCTCAGCCGCAGCTGGAGCCCGCGCTGGCCGCCATTGATGAAGACGTGGTCGTGCTCCATCGCCTGCGCCTCGATGGCGCTCGGCACCTTGCGCATCTGCCCGAAGGGACTGATGCCGCCGACCTTGTAGCCGGTGATGCGCTCGGCCTCCGCCGGCTTCATCATCTGCGCCGATTTCGCCCCGAACGCGCTGGCGAGCTTCTTCATCGACACTTCATGGTCGGACGGCACGATCACGCAGACCGGCTTGCCGTCGGCGAGCGCCATCAGCGTTTTCAGCACGCGCGCCGGGCTCTCGCCGATCGCCTCGGCGGCCTGCAGGCCGATGCGGTCGGCGTTCGGGTCGTAGTCATAGGTGTGCGTGGTGAAGGCGATGCCGGCATCCGCCAACACCTTTGTCGCCCGTGTAACCTTCGACATGCCGCCCTCACTCCGACGCGCGCCCGACCGGCCCCCTTCCTAGGACACCGGTCAAACGCGACGCAAGACGGCGACGTGGCAGGGACGACGTGCCCCGTCAGGCTTTTTGCTTCTGAATTTCGGCGGTGATCTGGGGGGCGAGGTCGAAGAGGTCGCCGACGAGGCCGAAATCGGCGACCGCGAAGATCGG
>QFQD01000122.1 GCA_003241485.1 Ancylobacter novellus | reverse complement strand
CCGCGCGCCCTCTGCCGCGGCGTCAGGCCGGAACACCTCGGGACCGGCGAGATAGAGGCGCGGGCGCGTGGCGTCTGCCATGCCTTCTCCGTGAACTGGCTTGCGCGGACTGGCGCGGGCGCTCAGCTTTAGCGCCAGTGCACAGGGCCGGGCAATGCTCTGGGCCCAGCCGGTTCGCGCGCTTGTCCATTAACTAACCGCGGCGCGGCATGGTATGCGAAGAGGCTTCTCGCACCTTGATGGTGGTTCCATGCCGAAACGTCCCGACGTCGACTTCACCGCCCTCGCCAGGAAATATCATGAGGTTCACGAACAGCAGGCGCGACACCTGCACGACGCTGAGCCCAATGCGGCGGCCATAGCCACGGCGCAAACGACGCGCTCGCTTGAGGAACGGCAAGCGGAAGCGATGATCGAGAAGCTGGTGCCAGCCGTGCTGCCGGTTCTGGAACGCGCCAAGGCAGGCTTTGAAGCGGCCGGACTGAAGGCGATCATCAGCCTGAACTGGGAGGGTGCCAGCCAGCGCCTTCCGGTCGAGCCCGCCATTCGTTTCCAATGCTCCGGCCCCTATGAGGGAGGCGGGAGCGCGGACCCAGCGGGCGCCTATCCGAGCATCGATTCGAAAGTGGCCGTCTTCGTCATGTCCGATCAAAGGCTGGATTGCCGGTTCGAGGGACCAGACGCGCAGGCGACGCTGGTTCCCAGGCCTGCGCACCTCGCCTCGAATGAAGACCTCGTGACCTGGGCGACGGAGGAAGTGCTGGCAAGCTACTATCAGGAGCTGGCCAAGGTCACCTATCTCAAGCCCTGATCGCCGGCGCCCCGCGCAAGCACACCGGTCGCCGACTGCATCGTCCCGTGCTCGCGCAGTGCCGCGTGCCAGGAGAGGGCTTCCTCGATGAGGTGCGGGGTATGACCGCCACGCGCCAGCGCGCGGTCGAAATAGTCAGTCAACGCGTCGCGATAGGCCGGATGGGCGCAATTGGCGATGATGAGGCGGGCCCTCTCGCGCGGCGCCAGGCCACGCAAATCGGCCAGCCCGCGCTCGGTGATGACGATGTCGACGTCGTGCTCGGTGTGGTCGACATGGCTGACCATCGGCACGAGGCTGGAAATGGCGCCGCCCTTGGCGGTCGACTTGGTGACGAAAATCGACAGATAGCCGTTGCGGGCAAAATCACCCGAGCCGCCGATGCCGTTCATCATCTGCGTGCCACCGATATGGGTCGAGTTCACATTGCCGTAAATGTCGAACTCCAGCGCCGTGTTGATAGCGATGACACCGAGGCGGCGGATGACCTCGGGGTGGTTGCTGATCTCCTGGGGACGCAGCACCAGCCGCTGCTTGTAGCGGGCAAGCTCCGGAAGCACGGCCTGGTACTTCGCATGAGACAGCGTGATCGACGAGCCCGAGGCGAAGTCGAGCTTGCCGGCATCGAACAGGTCGAAGGTACTGTCCTGCAGCACCTCGGAATACATGGTGAGGTTGTGGAACGGGCTGTCAATCAGCCCATGCATCACCGCATTGGCGATGGTGCCGATGCCAGCCTGCAGTGGCTGCAGCGTCGTCGTCAGCCTGCCGAGCGTCACCTCATGTTGCAGCAGTTCGATGAGGTGACCGGCAATGGCGCGGGTCTCCGCGTCGGGCGGGAGCACATTCGCCGACGAATCGAGCTTGGAGGTCACCACAATGGCGGCGATCTTCTCCGGATCGATCGGGATGAAGGGCAGACCGACCCGGTTCTCCGGCGCCACGATAGGAATGGGATGGCGCACCGGGCGGCGCGTCGGGATGTAGATGTCGTGCAGCCCTTCCAGCAGGAGCGGCTGCGAGGTGTTGATCTCGATGATGACCTTCTCCGCCAATATGGCGAACCGCCCTGCTCGGTGATCGCGACTGCCTCGATGACGGCCACGTCGACGGGACCGAGCTGGCGGGTGCGCAGTTGCTCGACCGTTTCCGACAGGTGCTGGTCGATGAACATCACCTCCCCCGCATTGATCGCCTTGCGCAAGGCGGGATCGGATTGGAACGGAAGGCGCCGCGCCAGCACGTGGGCTTCCGCCAGCTGCTTGTCGAGATCGTTGCCGAGCGAGGCGCCGGTGATCAGGGTGATCTTCAGGGGCTCGGTCTTCGCGCGCGCGGCCAGCGCCATCGGCACCGCCTTGGCCTCGCCGGCGCGGGTGAAGCCGCTCATACCCACTGTCATGCCGTCGCGGATGAGAGATGCCGCCGCTTCGGCGCTCATGATCCTGTCGAGCAAGGCGGCGTGACGAATGCGTTCGCTGTGCATGGGCGACCTACTGTTCGCGAATTCCCGCCCGCATAGCGGTCCGCTGCCGCGGAAGCGATTCGACTTTGGTGCGGAGCGCCCTTCGCTATGCGCGAAGGTCATAGCTGAACAGATCAATCTCCGGCGGAGGCGGTGGATCTTCCTTCGATCCGCGCGCCACGATCTTCAACGCATCATCGGGGAGCGGGCGCTGGAGCGCCCTCGCCTCTTCCCACGGCGCGCGCAGCCATACCTCGCGCTCCTCCGCGCTGGTCAGAATGACCGGCATTGCTTTGGGGTGGATTGGCATAACCACAGCATTGGGCGCCGTGGTGAGGAAACCGAACAGGTCAGCTGTGACCTCGCCCTCCTCCACCTTGCGCACGCTGGTCCAGCTGGTCCACAGGCCGGCGAAGAAGGCGAGCGGTCGGCTCTCGTCGAGGGCAAACCACGTTGTCTCGTGGGTGACGGGCGCGTTCTCGGAGAAACTGGTGAACGGCACCAGGCAGCGATGCGCCGGCCCCAGCCAGCGGCGCCAATGCGCTGAATCGAGATTGCGTATGTTGGTGACGCCAGGATCGCGGCGGCTGTCCTTCAGCACGAACGCAGGCGATGGCATGCCCCAGCGCGCCATGGCGAGTTCGCGTGCACCGTCGGCGCCCATGCGGACGATGGGGGCGGGATAATCCGGGAAGATGCCGGGCTGCGGCGGCAGGTTGCCCGCGTGATTATCCAGCGCACCCACGAGATCGGCAATCGCCCGCAGGTTCGACCGGTGGCTGTACAGGTTGCACATCTCGACCCAACTCGGGAAACACTCGGGACTATTTGTCCCGAATGGCAGATATCAAGCCTGTCTGAGCTCGTTCCGCCCCTCAGCGAGATGCGATGAAGGTCTCGGGAAGCGGTTGATTTATCGACAGTTTTCTGGCGACCGCGGCTGGGCTCGAACCAGCGACCTGCCGCTTAGAAGGCGGCTGCTCTATCCAGCTGAGCTACGCGGCCTTTTCTGTCCGGCGCGAGCCGCGTATCAGTGCGTCCACTGCCCCACGCGGCGGAAGCTGAAATTGTCGGAATAGGCGATGCGGCGACGCACCGGCTCCTTCGGCTCCTGCACCTGATAGGCGATGCCGTGGCGCTCGGCATAGGCGATCGCCTCTTCCTTCGATTCGAAGCGAAGGCGAAGCTGGCTCTTCATGTCCGCGGAGCTGGTGTAGCCCATGAGCGGCTCGACCAGCCGCGGCTGCTCGGGCTCGTAGTCCAGCACCCAGAGCTTGGTCTTCGCCGTGCCCGACTGCATGGCGTTACGGGTCGGCTTGTAGATCCGCGCAACCATAAAACTCGCTCCCTCGCCCTCTGGCCGAGCCTTGCATTTCCGATTGGTCGGGGCAGCAGGATTCGAACCTGCGACCTGAAGTTCCCAAAACTCCCGCGCTACCGGACTGCGCTATGCCCCGTCACTCGGCGGCGCGCCGATGCGCACCTTCGCAGGGGCATCGCATCCACGGCTTCCCGCGTCAAGCGGTGGGCTGACGCGCGGGCTATCTCGGCACGAACAGGCGATGGGTCACCTTGTCGCCCGCAACGATGCCGCGCGCGCGCGCCGTTCCTCCCGCCAGTTCCAGCACCGCGCGCACCGGCCCGCCGGACTCGATCGTCGCCGTGGAGAGCGGCGTCGTGTTCTCGGCGATGCGGGCGATGCGCCCATCCGCGCGGATGAACACCATGTCGAGCGGGATGTAGGTGTTCTTCATCCACATATAGACGGGCTGGTCCACGCCGAAATCGAACAGCATGCCGCTCGTCGGCGTCAGCTCGGTTCGGTACATCAGCCCCTTGGCGCGCTCGGCAGGCGTCATCGCCAGCTCGATGTTGAAGTCGACCGGGCCATTTTTCGTCTCGATGGTGAGCTTCTCGAAGCTCGCAGCCTCGGCGCGAGGGGCGGCGATGAGGCCGGCCAGCAGAAGGAGAGCGGCGCCAAGGGCGCGAAAACACGCGGGAAACCCTGCGCGCATCCGGGAGGACGAACGTGCCAGACTCATACAATACACGGCGCGCGGCGCCTTCCCTCGAAACGATGGGGTGGACCTAATGCGACGACGGCGTCGAAGCCCCATCCGGCCGGACTTCGGCGGCCATCAGCCCTTTGGGGCCCGGCCCGAAGCGGACCATTACCATCTGTCCGGGCCGAAGCTCGGTCAAGCCGTGCCGTCGCAGCGTCTCCATATGGACGAAGATGTCCTCGGTTCCCTCGCCGCGCGACAGGAAGCCGAAACCGCGCAGCCGGTTGAACCACTTCACCCAGGCACGCTCGAAACCACCGACCGGCTGCACCGAGACATGGGTACGCGCCTGCGGCAGTTGCGAATGATGCAGCGCCGTCGATTCGTCCATGCTGATGACGCGCAATGCCTGATAGCCGCGTTCGCGGGCGACCACCTCGCACACCACGCGCGCGCCTTCCTGCGCGGTGGTGAAGCCGCCCCGGCGCAGGCAGGTGACGTGGAGCAGCACATCACCGCCACCCTCGTCAGGAATGACGAAGCCGTAGCCTTTGGAGACGTCGAACCATTTGATGGTGCCGGCGATCTGGACAACACCGGTTTCCGCCTTGCCCACCGTTTCCTCGGCGTCGGCGCCAAGCGAACCCGATTCCAGCAAGCCGTATCGTGGCAGAGCACCGTCGGACACCATCGGCTACCCACCTCCGCGAACGCCACGCGACCCCTGCCAGCCGGCGTTTCATGATTCTGCACCGGGTGAGCATAGCACCCGATGCCGCCACGAAAACACCCAAATTGATTCGCGGCGCATACTGGAACGGTTGCAATTTCATTAAGATCGCGACCCGTCCGCCGTATTTTCGGCCAATGCCGCGGCCTCTGCGAGGACGTCGCCAATATCGGCATGGATGACCAGGTCGGCGATCGCATCCATATCGGTCGGCCCCCGATTGATAATCACCAGCGTCGCCCCCTTCCGCTTGGCCTCGACCGGAAATCCGGCCGCCGGCCAGACAACGAGCGAGGAGCCGAGCGCGAGGAAAACATCGCAGGACTGGGTGAGTGCGCGGGCACGCGCCATCGCCTCCGCCGGCATGGGCTGGCCGAAGGAGATCGTTGCCGTCTTGATCGGCCCGCCGCAATCAAGGCAGTCGGGCGCCCTCCCCCCGTCCGCCTCGAAACGCTGGCGTGCCCAGCCGAGATCATAGCGTTCGCCGCATTCGAGGCAGGTGGCATAGGTGGCGTTGCCGTGCAGTTCGACGAGACATTCGTCGGGCACACCCGAGGCCTGGTGCAGGCCGTCTATGTTCTGCGTCACCACACCGGCGAGCCGCCCCTCCCCCAGCAGCCGCGCCAGCACCGCATGGCCGCGGCCCGGCCGCGCGCCCGCAAAGGCCTCCTCCATGGCGAAGCGCCGGCGCCACGCCTCGTCACGCAGGGCGCGGTCCGACAGGAAGGCGGCAAAGTCGATCGGCCTGTTGCGCGTCCACAATCCGCCGGGCGAGCGGAAATCAGGAATGCCGCACTCGGTGGAAATGCCCGCCCCGGTGAAGGCGACGCCCCGGCGCATGCGGGCAAGGATCGCCGCCAGTTCTTCACACGCCGCCTTGATGTCGTCGCCCGCCGTCATATGTTGCGCTCACTGTCTTGCCACCCAGCCCGCCGCGCGTCGCGGCCGGGCCGCACGCTCCAGAGGGCTCAATGAAATTTCTTCACACGATGGTGCGCGTCACCGACATCGATGCCTCGCTCGATTTCTACGTCAACAAGCTGGGGCTGCAGGAAGTACGCCGCAAGGAGGTCCCGCAGGGCCGCTATACGCTGGTCTTCCTCGCCGCCCCCGGACAGGCCGGCGTCGCCGAGCTGGAGCTGACCTATAACTGGGACCCGGAGGCCTATGGCGAAGGGCGCAATTTCGGCCATCTCGCCTATGAAGTCGACGACATCTACGCCACCTGCCATGCGCTGCAGCAGGCTGGCGTGACCATCAACCGCCCGCCGCGCGACGGCTACATGGCCTTTATCCGTTCGCCCGACAACATCTCGATCGAGCTGCTGCAGAAAGGCGGTGCCCTGCCGCCGCAGGAGCCCTGGACCTCCATGCCGAACACCGGCAAGTGGTGAGAGCCAACCTCGAACACGTTTGCACCAGACGTCCGGCGCCGCGTGCGGTGCCGGACCGGCATGGTCGGCCAACGCGCCCGCAAAGAACGATATCGAGCCTGTGGACGACGGGGCTCGGCATGGCTTGTCTATCGGCAGACTCGCCCCTATAAGGACCCCGCCTGCGCGCCCTTCGTCTATCGGTTAG
>QFQD01000002.1 GCA_003241485.1 Ancylobacter novellus | reverse complement strand
TCGAGATAGTAGCGCAGCGTCGCGGGAACCACGCCGGCGGCACCATTCGTGGGCGCGGTGACGACGCGCCCGCCCGCGGCGTTCTCCTCGTTCACCGCGATGGCGTAGAGGCTCACCCAGTCCATCACCTCATGCGGGGTGCGGGCGTTGCGTGTGAGCAGCGTGTCATGGATCGCCTTGGCGCGGCGGCGCACCTTCAGACCGCCGGGCAGCTCGCCCGCCGTGGCGATGCCGCGATCGACGCAGGACATCATCGCATCGACGATGGCGTCGAGATGGGCGGTGACCTCCTCCGCCGGGCGGCGCGCCTGTTCGTTCGCCAGTACCAGCTCGGCGATGCTGATGCCCGCGCCGTCGGCGAGGGCCAGCAGTTCGCGGGCGTTGCGGAAAGGATAGGGCAGGGCGACCGCGTCGGGTGGCGCCGGTTGCCCGACCGCCTCCTCACGCACCACGAAGCCGCCGCCAATGGAGCACCAGCGCTCCTCGACGATCAGCCCGCCCTCGGCGTCGATCGCTCTGAAGGCCAGCGTGTTCGGGTGCTTGGGCGTGGCGGAGACGCCGTCGAACAGGATGTCCCGCTCGGCGTCGAACGGCACGCCGTGACGCTCGGCCAGGAACAGGCGGCGCTGGCGCCCGGCCTCCGCGACCAGCGCATCGGCATGGTCGGGGTCGAGCGTCTGCGGGCGCTGCCCGGCAAGGCCGAGGATCACTGCCTTGTCGGTGCCGTGGCCCTTTCCGGTCCAGGCCAGCGAGCCATAGAGCACGGTCTCGACGCGCGCGGTGCGGGCGAGGGCGTCCGAGGCGGCGAGGTCGTGGATGAAGCTCGCCGCCGCCACCATCGGTCCCACCGTATGGGAGGAGGACGGGCCGATGCCGATCTTGAAAAGCTCGAAGACGCTAATCATGCGCGAAGCTGTGTCCCCTCGACCGGGCACGGGTGAGATGCGCCGGCGGTGTCCTCTGGTGGCAGGCTTCTTCTTGTGCGGGCGTTTTTCCGCCCCTGGCGCCTTTGTGGCGTCCAAACCCGGGCAATCTGTGACCGTCCGGGGCCGTGTCGTTGTGGAACGGAGCCTTCAGGCCAGCTCGCGCCGCCCCTGTTCCAGAAGCTCCCACACATAGGGCGCGAAGGAGCGCCAGACGTCGATGTGGAAGACGTCCGGCGCGAGGCGCGACAGCACGATCTCCGCCTTGTGGAACACCGTGCGGGTGGAGCTGCCAACCGGGAAGGCTTCGAGCGACAGGTCGAGCGGGTTGCCCTGGTTCAGCACGAAAGCCGCCTTCGGGCCGGCCAGTTCGATGCCGACACTGCGCGCGGAGACATCGACCAGCGCATGCGGCAGGCCGGCGGTGGCGGCCTCGACCGCCGCGAAGAGCGGGGCGGGATCGGCGCCGGGCGCGAGCAGGATCCACTCGTCCGGTCCGAGCCACAGGGCATGCCGCCCGTTCGCTTCATTGCGCCGGTTGGCCTCGCGCGGCAGGGCGACGCCGAAGGCTTCTCCGGCGGCGTGAATAGCGGCCTCGCGGCCCCGGAAGGCGAGGCGCGCCGCCGGGCCGAGGGCGGTGAGGCGCGCGGCCTCGATGGGGCGCGCGCGGTCGGCAAGGGCGTCGAGCGGATAGGCGGCGAGGGGCTCAGCCATTGAGGCGCTCTCCCTTGGGGTCATAGAATACGGGTTCCACCACTTCGACCTCGATCACGCGGTCCGGCATCGGCACCGACAGCCGCGAGCCGATGCGCGCGCGCCCGCCCTTGACCAGGGCCAGCGCGATGGAACGGCCGAGCACGGCACTGTGGTAGGAGGAGGTGACGAAGCCGAGCATCGGCACCGGCACCGGCGCCTTGGGATCGGCGACGATCTGCGCGCCTTCCTCCAGCACGGTCTGCGGATCGAGCGTCTTCAGGCCGACGAGCTGCTTGCGGTCCGGCGCGGACATGGCGTCGCGGGCCAGCGAGCGCTTGCCGACGAAGTCCTTCTTCGCCTTGCCCACCGCCCAGCCGAGATTGACGTCGTCCGGCACCTGCGTGCCGTCGGTCTCCTGGCCGACGATGATGTAGCCCTTCTCGGCACGCAGCACGTGCATGGTCTCCGTGCCATAGGGCGTGATGCCGAAGCGTTCGCCGGCGGCATAGATCGCTTCCCAGATGAAGCGGCCATATTGCGCGGGCACGTTGACCTCGAAGCCCAGCTCGCCGGTGAAGGACACGCTGAACAGCCGGGTCGGCACGCCCAGTATGGTGCCCTCGCGCACGCTCATATGCGGGAAGGCTTCCTTGGAGAGGTCGATGCCCTCGATGAGGGGGGTGAGCACCTCGCGGGCCTTGGGGCCCTGCACGGCGATCACCGCCCATTGCTCGGTGGTGGAGGTGAGCCACACATCGAGGTCCGGCCACTCGGTCTGGAGATAGTCTTCCATATGGGCGAGCACGCGGGGCGCGCCGCCGGTGGTGGTGGTGACATGGAAGCGGTCCGGCGCGAGGCGACCGACGACGCCGTCATCCATGACGAAGCCGTCCTCGCGCAGCATGACGCCATAGCGCAGCCGGCCGGGTTCGAGCTTGGCCCAGGCATTGGTGTAGATGCGGTTCATGAACTCGGCCGCATCCGGCCCGACCACCTCGATCTTGCCGAGCGTCGAGGCGTCGAACATGCCGACGCCGGAGCGCACCGCCTTGCACTCGCGGGCGACGGCGGCGTGCAGGTTTTCACCCGCCTTGGGGAAATACCAGGCGCGCTTCCACAGCGACACGTCCTCGAAGGCGGCGCCGTGCTCGGCCGCCCAGTCGTGGATCGCCGTCTTGCGGACGGGATCGAACAGGTCGCCGCGCGCCTCGCCGGCAAAGATGCCGAAGGTGGTCGGGGTGAAGGGCGGGCGGAAGGTGGTGAGGCCGATCTTCGGCACGCTCTCGCCCAGCGCCTCGGACACGATGCCGAGGGTGTTCATGTTCGAGGTCTTGCCCTGGTCGGTCGCCATGCCCGTGGTGGTGTAGCGCTTCACATGCTCGATGGAGCGCATGCCCTCGCGGGTGGCGAGCTTGATGTCCTTGGCGGTGACATCGTTCTGCCAGTCGACGAAGGCCTTGGTGAAGGCCGGGTTGCGCGCATGCGGGGTGGCGCCGATGAAGCCGTCGCACCCGAGATCTTCCGCCACCGCCGGAAAGCTGCGCGAGGAGGTGCCGGGCAGCGGCGTCGCACCGCGTGCCGGGGAGGAGAAGTCGCGCGAGGCCTTCGCCGCCGCCTCGCCCTGGCCATAGCCGTCTTCCAGCACGCGCTGGAGGCCGGTGACACCGCGGCAGGCGCCGGCCGAGCGCTCGCGCTCGACCGAGGTTCCCGGCAGATAGGCGCCGGTCGCCTCGTCCCACGTCAGCTTGCCGCGCGACTGCGAGAACAGGTGCACGCTCGGGGTGAAGCCGCCGGACATCAGAACCGTGTCGCAGGCGACCGTCTCCGACGGGCCGACGGGATCGATGCTCGGCCCACCCTTGATCTTGGCGAGTTGGGCCGCCGAGACGCGCAGGCGTCCCGAGGTGCCGGTGACGACCGTGCCGGGGCGCACGTCGATGCCGGCCGCCAGTGCACGGGCGGGCAGTTCGCCATGTACTTCGGAGCGCAGATCGGCGATCGCCGCGATGCTGACGCCGCCGGCCTTCAGGTCCAGCGCGGTGCGGTAGCCGGCATCGCAGGCGGTGAAGACCACCGCTCGCTCACCGGGTTTGGCACCGTAGCGGTTGAGATAGGTGCGCCCGGAATCGGCGAGCAGCACGCCGGGGCGGTCATTGTCGGGAAACACCAGCGGGCGCTCCAGGGCGCCGGTCGCCAGCACCACTTCCCGGGCGCGCAACTGCCACAGCCGCTCGCGCGGCAGCTCGGTGCCGGGGGAGGCGAGGTGCTCGGTCACGCGCTCGACCAGCGCGATCATGTTGTGCGGGAAATAGGCGAAGGCGGTGGTGCGGGCTTTCAGCGTGACATTGTCCTTCGCCGCCAGCGTCGCGAGCGTGTCCGCGAGCCATTGCTGAGCCGGCTTGCCCTCGATGGTGGCGGTCAATTCGGACAGGAGCGAGCCGCCGAACTCGGCCTGCTCGTCAACCAGCCACACCTTGGCGCCGCTCTCGGCCGCCGCCAGTGCCGCCGCAAGGCCCGCCGGGCCGGAGCCGACGACCAGCACGTCGCAATGGGCGTAGTTCTGGGTGTAGCGGTCCGGGTCCGGCAGGGTCGGTGCTACGCCCAGGCCCGCCATGGCGCGGATCTTCGGCTCGTAAAAGCTCTTCCACGCGCCCGCCGGCCACATGAAGGTCTTGTAGTAGAAGCCGGCCGGCAGGAAGGGCGAGGCGAGGTCGTTCAGCGCGCCGGCATCGATGGCGAGCGAAGGCCAGCGGTTCTGGCTTTCCGCCTTCAGCCCCTCATAGAGCTCGACCTGCGTCGCGCGCAGGTTCGGCGTCGCGCGAGCCGCGTCGCGGGCGACGTTGACCAGCGCGTTCGGCTCGTCCGAGCCGGCCGAGAGGAAGCCGCGCGGGCGGTGATATTTGAACGAGCGGCCAATGAGGTGGACGCCGTTGGCGATCAGCGCCGAGGCCAGCGTGTCGCCGTGATAGCCGGTGAAGGTTTTGCCGTCGAAGCGGAAGGAGACGGGGGTCGAACGGTCGATGCGGCCGCCGGACGTCGTGCGGAAACGGTTGGTCATCTCACTTGTCCCCGCCGATATCCGGTCGCGGCTCGCCCGCCTTGTAGGTGACGACGAAGAAGTCGCTCACCGTGTCACGCACGGCGTTGAAATAGCGCCCGCAACCATGGATATGCCGCCAGCGTTCGGCGTGCAGGCCCTTGGGATTGGTACGGTTGTAGAGGAAGTCGGCCCATTCCTGGTCCGATAGGGCAGCGGGATCGGCGGGGCGGGCGACATGCGCCTCGCCGCCATAGCGGAACTCGACCTCGGGCCGCGCGCCGCACCAGGGGCAGTTGATGATGAGCATGCGTGCCTCTCAGTGCGCGACGGCGGCGGCCGCCGCCTCGTCGATCAGGAAACCGTCGCGGAAGCGTTCCAGCGTGAAGGGCGCGTTGATCGGGTGCGGCGCGTCCCTGGCGATGGTGTGGGCGAAGACGTTGCCCGAGCCGGGCGTCGCCTTGAAGCCGCCGGTGCCCCAGCCGCAGTTCACGTAAAGGCCGGGAACCGGCGTCTTGGCGATGATGGGCGAACGGTCCGGCGTGACGTCGACGATGCCGCCCCAGTTGCGCAGCATGCGCAGCCGGCGGAACTGGGGAACCAGCTCGCAGATGGCGTCCAGCGTGTGGGTGGTGACGTGCAGCGCGCCGCGCTGGGAGTAGGAGGTGTAGGCGTCGGTGCCGGCGCCGATCACCATCTCGCCCTTGTCGGACTGCGAGATATAGGCGTGGATGGTGTTGCTCATCACCACGGTCGGGAAGGCCGGCTTCACCGGCTCCGACACCAGCGCCTGCAGCGGATAGCTCTCCAGCGGCATGCGCACGCCCGCCATCGCCATCACCACGCTGGTATGGCCGGCGGCGGAGACGCCCACCTTCTTCGCCCGGATGAAGCCCTTCGAGGTCTCGACGCCCTCGACCGCGCCGGAGGGGCCGCGGCGGATGCCGGTGACTTCGCAGTTCTGAATGATATCGACGCCGCGCGAATCCGCCGCGCGTGCAAAGCCCCAGGCGACCGCGTCGTGCCGGGCGGTGCCGCCGCGCCGCTGCAGCGCGCCGCCGATGATGGGGTAGCGCATCGACTTGATGTTGAGCTGCGGGCAGAATTCCTTCACCTGCTCGGCCGTCAGCCACTCATTGTCGACGCCGTTGAGGCGGTTCGAGTGGACGTGGCGCTTGAAGCTGATCTCGTCGTGATGGTTGTGCGCCAGCATGAGCACGCCGCGCGCCGAGTACATCACGTTGTAATTGAGGTCCTGCGAGAGGCCTTCCCACAGCTTCACCGCGTGCTCGTAGAGCGCGGCGCTCTCGTCGAACAGGTAGTTGGAGCGCACGATGGTGGTGTTGCGGCCGGTATTGCCGCCGCCGAGCCAGCCGCGCTCGATCACCGCGACATTGGTGATGCCGTGCTCCTTGGCGAGATAATAGGCCGCAGCGAGGCCATGCCCGCCGGCGCCGACGATGACCACATCGTATTCGGCCTTCGGCTCGGGCGTGCGCCACTGCGGCTGCCAGCTCTTGTGGCCGCCGAGCGCGCGGCGGAAAAGCTCGAAGCCGGAGAATTTCTGCACATCTGCCTCCCACGCCGCCGACCTCGTTGAAGGAGAGGGCGACGCATGACGTTGATACGACATGCTCGCGCGCCGGTGCGGAGACGGCGAGCATTGTTTCGGCGCTGGCGTTGAATGAATGCGACATTTCTTGTCGATCGGCGACGTCTGAGCTGGCGGTGGCGCGCGACGGTCGTGTTGATCCGCGTCATGCGGCGATCGCCATCCGCGGCCTAGGCTGGGCGCCAGCAATCCGCCGGGAGCTTTCCTTGCGGAAGCCATGATCGGTGCTTACCTCGGATGTCACCATCAGATCGGGACGAGACATGTTCAACAGCGGAAATTTCGACGCCAAGCGGCTCCTCGACCAGTTCCTCGGGTCGCAGGCGGGAACTCAGGGCAACCTGCCGGCTCGGCAGGAGGGCGCTCCGTCCGGCGGCTCGCTGGGTGACCTGATCGGGGGCCTGACGGGCGGGCTCTCCGGCGCGCCGGGCGGGCAGCCCTCGGGCAGCGGCGATCTTGTCGGCCGCGCCAAGGATTATCTCTCGGGCAATGGCGGTTCGCTGGCCTCGGGTGCGGCGGCGGGCGCGCTGGTGTCGCTGGTGCTCGGCTCCAAGGGCGGGCGCAAGGTGGCGAAGAACGCGGTTGCGCTGGGCGGCCTCGCCCTTGTCGGCACGCTCGCCTACAAGGCGTATCAGAACTACCAGCAGGGCCAGCAGCCGCAGCAGGCGGCGACGCCGCTGCCGACGCAGCAGCCGCTGCCGCCGGAGCATTCGCCTTTCCACCCCGCTCAGGCGGATCACACCCATTTTCCGGTCACGCTGCTGCGCACCATGATCGCCGCTTCGCTGGCGGACGGGCATGTGGATGAGCAGGAGCGCCGCGCGATCGGCGGCAAGCTGACCGAACAGGGCACCCAGCTTGACGACGCCGAGCGGTTCCTCGCCGAGGAACTGCGCAATCCCGCGAGCGTGCAGGACATTGCCGGCGGCGTCGCCAATCCCGAGCAGGCGGCGGAGGTCTACATCTCCGCGCTGCTGACTATCGACGCGGACAACACCGCCGAGCGCGCTTTTCTCGCCCGCCTCGCCATGGCGCTGAAGCTGGAGCCCGAGCTGGTGCCCCATCTGGAGGCCGCCGCCCGCGCCGCCCGGCAGGGGTGAGGGCCGGGCGCGGGCCCAACGTGGTTAAGCGTTAAGGTTAAGCGCTCCTTAAGCAATCTGCGCAACATTCGAGGCTGTCGAAGGCTGCCGGAAGATCTCCGGCGCGTCGGGGGTCTCGCCTATGGTGCGCGCGTTTGCGAAACGGTT
Organism: Ancylobacter novellus; assembly: GCA_003241485.1. Classification (GTDB taxonomy): domain Bacteria; phylum Pseudomonadota; class Alphaproteobacteria; order Rhizobiales; family Xanthobacteraceae; genus Ancylobacter; species Ancylobacter novellum_A. The sequence continues at coordinate 181,098 of QFQD01000002.1, read as the reverse complement.
TGGACGAGGTGTCGGGCTCGCGGTCGGTGGGCTGGCGGGCGCGGTGCTGTGCAGCCCGGTCGCGGCGGCGGATCTGAGCGGGGCGGACGACCTGCTCGCCAAGGCGCCGCAGATCGAGGCCACCAGCGGCTGGTACCTGCGCGGCGACATCGGCTACGTCATCAACGAAAAGCCGAAGTGGTCGCAGCTGAATTTCGATCCGGTGTTCGCGCCGACGGTCGATGACGCCTTCCTGGTGGGCATCGGTGCCGGCGTGCGTCTGAATGACTGGCTGCGCGTCGATGTGACGGGCGATTATCGCTCCCGCGCGGACTACGCCTATGGCCCGCTCTCGTCAGACCTCAGCGTCGCCACCGCGCTCGCCAACGTTTATGTCGATTTCGCCAAATGGGGCAGCGTGACGCCCTATTTCGGCGGCGGCGTCGGCGCCGGCTACATGTCGGTCAGCGATATCGAGCTGCTCGGCACCGATATCGGCAAGACCGATGGCTGGGGCATTGCCTGGGCGCTGATGGCGGGCGTCGCGATCTCCACCGGGCCGAACTGGCAGGTGGATGTCGGCTACCGCTATCTCAATCTCGATGGCGTGAGCCTCGGCGCCGGCCTGCCGGACCTCAACCAGACCGCGCACGAAATTCGCCTCGGCGCCCGCTACCTGATCGACTGAGCCGCGCGACGCGCCGGCGGAGAATCCGCTTGCGACCTTCCATGGCCGGGAGTACATCCCGGCCCGGGCTACCCCTCCCCACCGAGGGGCACCCATCTGGAAGGATGGCTATCATGACGAATACCGCTCTGCCGGCTGTGAAGCCGGCGAATCCCAATTTCTCGTCTGGTCCCTGCGCCAAGCGTCCCGGCTGGACGCTGGAAGCCCTGAGCGATGCACCGCTCGGCCGCTCCCACCGCGCCAAGGTCGGCAAGGCCAAGCTGAAGCTGGCCATCGACCTCACCCGCGAGGTTCTCGACATTCCCGCCGATTATCGCATCGGCATCGTTCCCGCCTCGGACACCGGCGCGGTCGAGATGGCGCTGTGGTCGCTGCTCGGCGCCCGCCCGGTCGACCTCTTGGCGTGGGAGAGCTTCGGCGAAGGCTGGGTGACGGACGTCGTCAAGCAGCTCAAGCTCAAGGACGCCCGCGTCCTCAAGGCGGGCTACGGCGAGCTGCCGAACCTCGCCGAGGTGAATTTCGACCATGACGTGGTCTTCACCTGGAACGGCACCACCTCCGGCGTGCGCGTGCCCAATGGCGAGTGGATCGCCGCTGACCGCAAGGGCCTGACCATCTGCGACGCCACCTCGGCGGCCTTCGCGCAGGATCTCGACTGGGCCAAGCTCGATGTCGTGACCTTCTCCTGGCAGAAGGTGCTCGGCGGCGAGGGCGGTCACGGCATCCTCATCCTCTCCCCGCGCGCGGTGGAGCGGCTGGAGAGCTACGTGCCGGCCTGGCCGCTGCCGAAGATCTTCCGCATGACCAAGGGCGGCAAGATCGTCGAGGGTCTCTTCGAGGGCGAGACGATCAACACGCCGTCCATGCTCTGCGTCGAGGACTATGTCGATGCGCTGCAATGGGCGAAGTCGGTGGGCGCCCTGAAGGGCCTGCGCGCGCGCTCGGACGCCAATTTCAAGGTGCTGGCCGACTATGTCGCCAAGACGCCCTGGATCGACTTCCTTGCCACCGTGCCGGAAACCCGTTCCAACACCAGCGTGTGCCTCGTGGTTTCCGATCCCGAGGTGAAGGCGCTGGCGCCGGACGCACAGGCGGCCTTCGCCAAGGCACTCGCGGCGTCGCTGGAAAAGGCCAAGGTGGCCTATGACATCGGCGCCTATCGCGACGCGCCGGCGGGCCTGCGCATCTGGGCGGGTGCCACGGTCGAGACGTCCGACCTCGAGGCCCTGCTGCCCTGGCTCGACTGGGCCTTCGCGGACGCCAAGGCGGCCCTCAAGCAGGCCGCCTGATCGCGCCTTCGCCCCATCCCCCTCGCCGCTGACGCGAGGGGACGGCGAATGGGCGGGATGTTCCGTCTTCGTGGCGAATTGGCTGTCTCCTCCCGGCCGCGTATCGCCCCGGAACCACGTTCGAGCCCCTGCCCGACGAACGCTTCGTCGTCCCCTCCCGCCAGCGGCGGGGGTGAATTGCCGGCCCGCCACTGGCGGGTCGCCCGCAACCATTTCCGAACAGGATGAAGCCGATGGCTCCCCGCGTTCTCATTTCCGATGCCCTGTCCCCCGCCGCCGTGCAGATCTTCCGGGATCGCGGCATCGAGGTCGACTTCCAGCCGAACCTCGGCAAGGACAAGGACAAGCTGGCCGAGATCATCGGCAATTATGACGGTCTCGCCATCCGTTCGGCGACCAAGGTCACGCCGAAGATACTGGAGAGCGCCAAGCGGCTGAAGGTGGTCGGGCGCGCCGGCATCGGCGTCGACAATGTCGACATCCCGGCCGCGACCGCCAAGGGCGTGATCGTGATGAACACGCCGTTCGGCAACTCCATCACCACCGCCGAGCACGCCATTGCCATGATGTTCGCGCTGGCCCGCGAAATTCCCGCCGCCGACGCCTCGACGCAGGCCGGCAAGTGGGAAAAGAACCGCTTCATGGGCGTGGAGCTCACCGCCAAGACGCTGGGCGTCATCGGCTGCGGCAATATCGGCTCCATCGTCGCCGACCGCGCCATTGGCCTGAAGATGAAGGTGATCGCGTTCGATCCCTTCCTGTCGCCGGAGCGCGCGCTCGACATCGGCGTGGAGAAGGTGGAACTGGACGACCTGCTCGCCCGCGCCGACATCATCACCCTGCACACGCCGCTGACCGAGAAGACCCGCAACGTGCTCTCCGCCGAGGCGATCGCCAAGACGAAGAAGGGCGTGCGCATCATCAACTGCGCGCGCGGCGGCCTTGTCGACGAGGCGGCCCTCGCCGCGGCGCTCGACAGCGGCCATGTCGCGGGCGCGGCCTTCGACGTGTTCGTGACGGAGCCGGCGACCGAGAACGTGCTGTTCGGCCACCCCAATGTGGTCTGCACGCCGCATCTGGGCGCCTCGACGACGGAAGCGCAGGAGAATGTCGCGCTGCAGGTGGCCGAGCAGATGAGCGACTATCTGCTGCGTGGCGCGATCTCCAACGCGGTCAACTTCCCCTCCATCACGGCAGAGGAAGCCCCGAAGCTGAAGCCCTTCATCGAGCTGGCGGAAAAGCTCGGCTCCTTTGCCGGCCAGCTGACCGACACCGACATCAAGACCGTGCGCATCACCTATGACGGCGCGGTGGCGGGGCTGAAGATCAAGGCGCTGACCTCGGCGGCGGTGGCCGGCCTGCTGCGCCCGGCGCTGGCGGATGTGAACGTCGTCTCCGCGCCCAGCGTCGCCAAGGAGCGCGGCATCGTGGTGGAGGAAACCACCCGCGACGTCGCCGGCGACTATGAGAGCCTCATCACGCTGACCGTCATCACCGACAAGCTGGAGCGCTCGATTTCCGGCACCGTGTTCGCCGATGGGCGCCCGCGCATGGTCGACATCAAGGGCATCAAGGTCGACGCGGAGTTCGCACCCTCCATGCTCTACGTCACCAATGAGGACCGGCCGGGCTTTGTCGGCCGTTTCGCCAGCCTGCTCGGCGATGCCGGCATCAACATCGCCACCTTCGCGCTGGGCCGCGACCGGCAGGGGGGCGATGCCATCGCTCTGGTCGAGGTCGACGGCAAGGTGCCGGCCGAACTGCTGGACAAGGTGCAGGCGCTGCCCTCGGTCAAGCAGGCCAAGCCGCTGGCGTTCTGAGGGAAGCCACGCGCTGGAGACACCAACGCCCGCCGGGATATCTCGGCGGGCGTCTGTTTTTCTCAGCCGGGGAACGCCGCGCGGTGCAGCTTGGCGGCGGCCTTGGACAGGGCGACGATCTGCTCCCAGTCACCCAGCGCCACCGCTTCATTGGGGCACACCCACGAGCCGCCGACCGCGAGAATGTTGGGCTGCGACAGGTAGCTGGCGACATTGTGCGGGCCGATGCCGCCGGTCGGGCAGAAGCGCAGATCCGGCAACGGGCCGGCGAGCGACTTGATGAGGTTGGCGCCGCCGACCGATTCGGCCGGGAACAGCTTCAGCACCGGGAAGCCCAGCGCATGCAGCGCCATCGCCTCGGTGGCCGTGGCGCAGCCCGGCATGACCGGCACCGGCGCTTCCGCCAGCGCCTCCGCGAGCGCGGGCGGGCAGCCGGGGCTGACGAGGAAGCGCGCGCCGGCCTCGATCGACTTCTGCACCAGTTCGGGGCGCGTCACCGTGCCGGCGCCGACGATCGCGTCCGGCACTTCGGCGGCGATGGCGGCGATGGCTTCCAGCGCCACCGGCGTGCGCAGCGTGACCTCGATCAGCGGCAGCCCGCCTTCGACCAGAGCGCGGGCGAGCTTGACGCCGGCGGCGACGCTCGGAACCGTGACGACGGGAACCACCGGGGCGCGGGCAAGCAGGAGGCTGGGATCGGGAAGCGACATCGGACACCTTCAGGCTGTTTGCGACATCAACACCGGCCTGTTCCGGCTTGTCGAGAGGGAAAGCCGAGATTCATGCCGCAGCTGCGAGATAATGTTCCGCCGGCCGCGCGGAGGCATTAGCTTCGGCGCGATGTGATTTTCCATGCGCCGTCCCGAGTCGCCCCCATGTTCAAATTCGATTCCATCTATCCCCGCGACCTCGTCGGCTATGGCCGCAACCCACCGGACCCGAAATGGCCGGGCGGGGCGCGCATCGCGGTGCAGTTCGTCATCAACTACGAAGAGGGCGGGGAGAACTCCATCCTGCACGGCGACAAGGCCTCGGAAGCGTTCCTCTCCGAGATCGTCGGCGCCCAGCCATGGCCGGGCCAGCGGCACCTGAACATGGAGTCGATCTACGAATATGGCGCGCGCGCCGGCTTCTGGCGGCTATGGCGCCTGTTCACCCGCCGCAACCTTCCGGTGACGGTCTACGGCGTCGCCACCGCGCTGGCGCGCAACCCGGACGTCGTCGCCGCGATGAAGGAGGCGGACTGGGAGATCGCCAGCCACGGTCTGAAATGGATCGACTATCGCGACCACAGCTACGAGGCGGAGAAGGCGGATTTCGAGGCCGCGCTGGCGCTGCACACACGCATCGTCGGCGAGCGGCCGCTGGGCTGGTACACCGGGCGCACCTCCGAGCATTCGCGCCGGATCGTGATGGAGGAGGGCGGCTTCCTCTATGATTCCGACATCTATTCCGACGACCTGCCGTTCTGGATCGAGGGGCCGCGCGGGCCGCATCTGTCGATCCCCTACACGCTCGACACCAACGACATGCGCTTTGCCGTCGCGGCGGGCTTCAACAATTCCGACCAGTTCTTCACCTATCTGCGCGACAGCTTCGATGCGCTCTATGCCGAGGGTGCGGAGGCGCCGAAGATGCTGAACATCGGGCTGCACTGCCGGCTGGTGGGGCGGCCGGGGCGTATTGTCGGGCTGGAGCGTTTCCTCGATCATATCGCGGCGCATGACCGGGTGTGGGTGACGCGCCGGATCGACATCGCCCGCCACTGGCACGCCCATCACAAGCCGGAGTGACCCCCGTGATCGCACCTCAGTTCCGCCTCCTCGCCATCGCCGTGATGCTCGGCTGCGCCGGCCCCGCCGTCGCGGCGGACCGCATCGTCATCCCGCTGCCCAAGGGGGCCTCGGTCGTCACCACCAAGGTCACCTATAGCTGCGACAAGCTGAAGGGCGTGACGGCGACCTATATCAACGCGCCGCCGATCGCGCTGGCGACCGTCGCCTTCAATGACGAGTTCGTGGTGATGGCGAATGTTCTGGCGGGCTCCGGCGCCAAATATGCCGGCGACCGCTTCGTCTGGTGGACCAAGGGCAATTCGGCCAGCCTCTACGACCTGACGCAGGGCGAGAGCGCCCCGCCCGTCGCCAGTTGCACGCAGGACTAGTGCGGCGGAGGCTTCTTGCCGGCCGGACGGTCCGGCACGAGGCGCGGCAGGTGGCTCTGCAGCACATAGATGAGCAGGGCCGTCGACCAGCCGAACATCAGGATGCCGCTGGCAGCGGTGAGCGGACCAAGCAGGCGGGTGCGGGTGTTCTGCAGCGTGTCGCCATAGCCGAGCGTCGTGTAGTTCACGAAGGCCGAGTAATAGGCGTCGACGGGGAACTGCACGAGTTCGCGATAGGCGTAGACCAGCGACCAGCAGCCGACCTCGAGCAGATGCGCGGTCAGCAGGATCGCATTGGCGGTCAGCAGCGCCAGCATGAGGCGCAGATGCGGCTGGTCCCACAGCCACCGCTCGAAGGGCCGCACCAGCACGATGAGCAGGAAGGTTGCGGCCAGATGCACCATCATGACCATGATGTTCATCATGATGCCGACGACGAGTTCTTCCACCATCATAGGGCTCCGGCAGGCGAATCAATGGCCCATCCATGACCGACACCGTTCATATCCGCCCTCTCGCGTCGGGTGAAATCGGGCTGGCCCTCGACTGGGCCGCGGCGGAGGGCTGGAATCCGGGCCTCGCGGATGCGGCCGCCTTCGGCGCGGTGGACGAGCAGGGCTTCTGGGTGGCCGAGGTCGACGGGGTACCGGCGGCGACGATCTCCGTGGTCAATTACGACGCGCACTTCGCCTTTCTCGGCTTCTACATCGTGCGGCCCGAACTGCGCGGGCGCGGCATTGGCTGGAAGCTGTGGCAGGCGGGCCTCGCCCATGCGGGCGCGCGCACCGTCGGCCTCGACGGTGTCGTGGCGCAGCAGGCAAATTATGCCTCGCAGGGGTTCCGTCTCGCCTATCGCAACATCCGGTTTGCCGGAAAGGCACGGGGAGAAGCTCGGGGCGCGGGCGCGGATGGCGATACGGTCGATCTGGCGCGGGTGCCGTTCGAGATGATCCAAGCGAGCGACGCGGCGATCTTCCCGGCACCGCGTGCAGCGTTTTTGAAAGCGTGGCTGGCGACATCCGGTCATGCCGGGCGCGCCGTGCTGCGCGAGGGGCGGCTTGCCGGTTGGGGCGTGGTGCGCCCCGCCCGGCACGGCTGGAAGATCGGGCCGCTGGTGGCGGAGGATGCGGCGGTGGCCGAGGCGGTCTATGGCGCGCTCAGTGCCGTGGCGGGGGACGCCGACATCGTGCTCGACGTGCCGGAGCCGAACGCCGCGGCGGTCGCGCTGGCGCGGCGTCACGGCCTCGCGCCGGTGTTCGAGACCGCGCGCATGTATACCGGGCCGGTGCGGCCGGTGGCGCTGGAAAAGCTCTACGGCGTCACGAGCTTCGAGTTGGGCTGACCGCCTTGCGGCGTCCGAACAGTGTCGCGGTGATCACCCCGCCGAGCACCAGCGCATAGCCGACCGCGTGGTAGAGATGCGGGGTCTCGCCAAGGAACAGGATCGCCAGCACCGAGCCGAACATCGGCATGAGGTGGAAGAACGGTGCGGCCCGGTTCGGCCCCACCAGTTCCACGCCGCGATTGAAGAAGAGATAGGCCAGCACCGAGGGGAAGACGGCGACGTAGAGGATGGAGGCCAGCGTCAGCCCGTCGAAATGCAGCGCGGGCCCCTCCAGGCGCTCCCAGATGAAGGCCGGTGTGAGCAAGGCCGCACCCCAGCCGAGCGAAAAGGCGAGGAAGCCGTAGCGGCTCATCGCCGGCCGCTTCGCCAGCAGCGCCGAATAGAAGGCGTAAAGCACCATGGCGACGAGGAACAAGATGTCGCCGATGTTGAAATCAATGCGGGTCAGCACGCTCAGGTCGCCGCGGCACAGGATGACGAGCACGCCGGCGAGCGACAGCAGGATGCCGAAAGCCTGCCCGAGCGAGAGCCTTTCGCCGATGAGCACGAAGGACCAGGCGGCGATCAGCAGCGGGCCGGTCGAGGTCATCAGCAGGCCGTTGAGCGCCGGGCTGTACTGCAGCGCCCAGTAATAGATGGTGTTGTACAGCGTGATGCCGGACAGCGAGAGCAGCGTCAGCACGCCGATATTGCGGCGGATGACCGGCCCGTCCTGCCGGAGATAGCGCCAGGTGAAGGGCAGCAGGATCGCGAAGGCCAGCGTCCAGCGGAACCACGCCAGCGCCACCGGCGGCACCTGCCCGGCCACATGCCGCCCAAGCACGATATTGCCGGACCAGAACAGCGAAACGAGACTCAGCAGCACATAAGGCGCGTCGAACAGGCGGCGGAACATGGCGCAATCCGGCAGGGACCCACGACAAAGGCCGTTGGTGCACGCATGATCTAGAACATTTTCCGGTTCCGCGAAGCGGGGGCGGTTATGAATTAATCTGATCGCCCTGCGCGCCGCCGCGATGGAATGCGCGCGCCGTGCCGCTCAGCCCGCCGCGCGGACCAGCACCTTCGTGCCCCAGGGATCGGTCGCCTCGAAGCCGCCCGGCGTGACGGTGACGCTTTCGCCGGCCGCCGAAAGCCGTGCGCGCAGCGCATCCACGTCGCCCGCCTGCGGGAGCACGACCTCGTAGCGGACAAGGCCGACGCTGTCCTGCGGCGCCGCGCTGCCGCCCCGGCTCTGCCAGATGTTCAGGCCTAGATGGTGGTGATAGCGCCCGGCGCTGACGAACAGCGCGCCGGGATAGCGGTCCGTGGTGAGGTCATAGCCGAAGTGCTCGATATAGAAGCGCCGTGCGCCGGCGAGATCGCCGACCTGCAGGTGCACATGGCCGACGCGGGTGCCCGGTGGCAGCGGCGCGTCCAGCGGCACGTTGGCGGGAGCCTCGGCCAGCAGGGCCCGCCCGTCGAGATGGTCGGTCGCCATTTCGACCGTGTCGCCCTGCCAGCGCCATTCCGACGCCGGGCGGTCGCGGTAGATCTCGATGCCGTTGCCGTCGGGATCGTCGAGATAGAGCGCCTCGCTGACGATGTGGTCGGACGCGCCGAGGCGCGCCTGCTGGGCCACCAGCCGGCGCAGCACCACGGCCAGCGCGGGGCGGTCCGGCACAAGCAGGGCGACGTGGAACAGGCCGGTGGTGCCGCGCGGGCGCGGGCGGGCCTCCGGCCGTTCCTCCAGCTCGATCAGCACCTGGCTGCCGACACCGAGACGGACGATGCCGTCGGCATCCGTGCCCAGCCGGGCGAGGCCAAGCGTGCCGGTATAGAAGGCGATCGAGCGGGCCGCATCGCGCACGCGCAGCCGCACGGCACCCATGGAGAGCCCGCTCGGCAGGCCGCCATTGACGTCGAGAGAGGAAGCGTTCGGGCTGAGGGCGGTCATGTCCAGGTCTCCGCAGGCGCAGGTACTGCGGCCAGTAGGTCGCCGGAGGCCCTGCAAAGGCAAGGCTCGGTTGGTTGCACTCCTGCAATATCGTGCTGTCGCGCGCGCCGGTTAGCCGCCGGACGGGTGAGGGGACGGGATGGCGCAGGCCTGCGACGGACAATTCCTTGCCTGTCCGGGAGCGATCCCTTAAGAGGTTCGAGCCCCGGTCGGACAGCTTCGCCGGGGTTTTCTCTGTGCGGGCGCGGCGAGGCGGCGCCAGCACGACGCAATCAGGAGCTTGGCTCGTGGCGAATGTGGTCGTCGTCGGTTCCCAGTGGGGCGACGAGGGTAAGGGCAAGATCGTCGATTGGCTCAGCGAGCAGGCTGATGTCGTGGTTCGCTTCCAGGGCGGGCATAATGCCGGCCATACGCTGGTCGTCGGCAACAACACCTACAAGCTGTCGCTGCTGCCGTCCGGTCTCGTGCGCGGCGCGCGCCTTTCGGTGATCGGCAATGGCGTGGTGCTGGACCCGTGGGCGCTGATGGACGAGATCGGTCGCATTCGCGGTCAGGGCGTCGAGGTGACGCCGGAGCGCCTGCGCGTGGCCGAGAATGCCTCCCTCATCCTGCCGCTGCATCGCGAACTCGACGCCATCCGCGAGAACGCCGCGGCCACCGGCACCAAGATCGGCACCACCAAGCGCGGCATCGGGCCCGCTTATGAGGACAAGGTCGGCCGGCGCGCCATTCGCCTCGTGGACCTTTCCCACCCGGACACGCTTGCCGAGAAGATCGACCGGCTGCTCGCCCATCACAACCCGCTGCGGCGCGGTTTGGGGATCGAGGAAGTCGATGCCGCCAAGCTGCGCGCGGAGCTTATCGAGATCGCGCCGAAGGTGCTGCCCTTCATGGACCGCACCTGGGCGCTGCTGGACGACGAGCGCCGGCACGGCTCAAAGATCCTGTTCGAGGGCGCGCAGGGCGCGCTGCTCGACGTGGACCATGGCACCTATCCCTTCGTGACCTCGTCCAACACGGTGGCGTCGCAGGCGGCGACGGGTTCGGGCCTCGGCCCGGGCGCGATCGGCTATGTGCTCGGCATCACCAAGGCCTATACGACGCGCGTCGGCGAAGGCCCGTTCCCCTCGGAACTGCACGACGAGATCGGCCGCCGGATCGGCGAGCGGGGCCATGAATTTGGCACCGTGACGGGCCGGCCGCGCCGTTGCGGCTGGTTCGACGCCGTGCTGGTGCGCCAGACCGTGCGCACCTCCGGCATCACCGGCATCGCGCTGACCAAGCTCGACGTGCTGGACGGCTTCGACGAGCTGAAAGTGTGCACGCGCTACCGGCTGGACGGGGAGGAGATCGACTATTTCCCCGCCGGTCAGGACGCGCAGGCGCGGGTCGAGCCGATCTACGAGACCATCGAGGGCTGGAGCGGATCCACCGCAGGAGCACGCTCCTGGGCGAATCTTCCGGCCGAAGCGGTGAAATATGTCCGCCGAATCGAGGAACTGATCGGGTGCCCTGTCGCGTTGCTGTCCACCAGCCCCGAACGCGATGATACCATCCTGGTCCAGAATCCCTTCGAATCGTGAACGGCGAACCGAGCCACTAGCGCATGGCCGATTATTATCCGCTTCTCGCACGGGCCATCGGCGGACTTCCGGACAAGTCGGAAGCCGGCCGCAAGGTCGTCTATGAGCGCGCCCGGCGCGCGCTGCTGACGCAGTTGCGTGGCGCGGAGCCCCCGCTCCGGCCGGAGGACATTGCGCGCGAGCAGCAGTCGCTGGAAGAAGCCGTTCTGCGGCTTGAACGCGACTATGGCGATGCCCCCGAGGCGACGCCCGAGGCCGAGCCCTATGTGGCGCCTGCGCCTTTCGTGGAGCCGGAGCCCGAGGCAGCGCCTTCCGCTCAGGTGCCGCCGCGTGCCGAGCCTGCCTTCGTCCCGCCCGACCCGGCTCCGGCCGCCGCGCCGCGCGTCACAGACCGGCCGCCCGTGCGCGATGAGGACGACGACGATTATGTCAGCGGCCTGAGCATCTCGCATCCCGAGCGCGAGCCCTGGGCGGGCGCCGGCGGACGCCTGTCCTCGGCCGACGAGTTCGCCGCGCTGCGTCGCGGGACCGATACGGATACGGAAGCCAGCTTCGAGCCGGCGCAGTCCGGGCCGCATGACGCGCTGCCGGGCGACGAGCCCGTGCGCTCCGGCGGCCGGGGCCGGCTGATCGCCATTGCCGCCGTTGCGCTGCTGCTGGTTGCCGGTGTGGCTGTTGGCTTCACCCAGCGCGCCACCATCGTCGGCTGGATGAACGGCCTGTCCTCGCCCGCGCCACAGGCGGCGCGGCCGACCGCCTCGGCGCAGCCCGAGGTGAGCAAGTCGACCGATCGCATCGCGCAGGCGCCGGCCGATGCCGGCTCGACCATCGGCACACCGGCGCAGGTGCCGGCCACCGCGCAGGGGCAGGGGCAGGGGCAGAATCTCGATGTCGCCCAGCGCGCTGTCCTGTTCGAGGAGAGCGCCGGCGGCGGCGAGCAGGGCCTGCAGCAATATGTCGGCAACGTGCTCTGGAGCACCGAGACGTTCCGTCCCAGCTCGGGCGGCGAGCCGGATATCGGCATACGTGCCGTCATTACGATTCCCGACCGCAACATGAAGGTGACGCTGCGGCTGCGGCGCAACCAGGACCCGAGCATTCCGGCCTCGCACATCGTCGAGGTGCAGTTCGACCTTCCGCCGAATTTCGATCTCGGCGCGGCGTCGAATGTGCCGGGGATGCGGGCGAAGTCGTCGGAATCGGCGCAGGGCGTGCCGCTGACCGGGCTGGCGGTGCGCGTGGCGCCGGGCTACTTCCTGATCGGCCTGTCCTCGCTGGATGCGGACCGGCAGCGCAATCTCAGCCTGCTGATCACTCGCAACTTCCTCGACATTCCCGTCGTGTTCGAGAACGGCCGGCGCGCCATCCTCGTGCTGGACAAGGGCGTGCCCGGCGACCAGGCGTTCCGGCAGGCCTACATGTCCTGGGGGCTTCCGGTTCCCAACCAGAACCCGCCGCAGCCCTGATCCGACCCTCAGCCCGCTGAAGTTCCTGCGGCCGTCTCTCCCTGCGTAAGGGGAGGGACGGCTATGCATTTCGTGCAATGCCGCGTTCTGGTATTGTGTATACCAGATACCCGATCCTTCCGTTACATTGCGCTGCAATAGATGGAGATCGGAGACTGCGCATGTTCGAGACGGTGTTTCCCGTGCTGCCGCTTCTCATTGTGTGCCATGCGTGGTTGACGATCATGCTCGCTCAAACGCTTGGCGATGAAGAGATCGCGGCGATGCCGCCGGAATGCTACCCGGTGTGAGGCTCGCCTGCCGGCCCCGCGCCGGCGGCCGGACTGAAATGAAAAACCCCGCGCCAGTTTCCCGGCGCGGGGTTTTCTTTTTGCAGTGCAGCAGTCGATCAGGCCGCGACGCGCTTGTTCAGAACGTCGACCAGCGTCTTGCCGAGGCGCGCGGGCGAGGGCGAGACGACGATGCCGGCCTCTTCCATCGCCGCGATCTTGTCTTCCGCGCCGCCCTTGCCGCCGGAGATGATGGCGCCGGCATGGCCCATGCGGCGGCCGGGAGGGGCGGTGCGGCCGGCGATGAAGCCGACCATGGGCTTCTTGCGGCCGCGCTTGGCCTCGTCCTTGAGGAACTGGGCCGCTTCTTCTTCGGCCGAGCCGCCGATCTCGCCGATCATGATGATCGACTCGGTGGCGTCGTCGGCGAGGAAGAGTTCCAGCACGTCGATGAACTCGGTGCCCTTGACCGGATCGCCGCCAATGCCGACGGCGGTGGTCTGGCCGAGGCCCTCCTGCGAGGTCTGGAACACCGCTTCATAGGTCAGCGTGCCGGAGCGCGAGACGACGCCGACATTGCCCTTCTTGAAGATGTTGGCCGGCATGATGCCGATCTTCGATTCACCGGCGGTGACGATGCCGGGGCAGTTCGGGCCGACGAGGCGCGACTTGGAACCGTCGAGCGCGCGACGCACCTTCACCATGTCGAGCACCGGAATGCCCTCGGTGATGCAGACGATGAGCGGGATTTCCGCCGCGATCGCCTCGCAGATGGCATCGGCCGCGCCCGGAGGCGGCACGTAGATCACCGAGGCGTCGGCCCCGGTCTTCTCGCGCGCCTCGGCGACGGTGTCGAACACCGGCAGGCCGAGATGGGTGGTGCCACCCTTGCCCGGTGTGGTGCCGCCGACCACCTTCGAGCCATAGGCCAGCGCCTGCTCGGAGTGGAAGGTGCCGTTCTTGCCGGTGAAGCCCTGGGTGATGATCTTGGTGTCTCTGGTGATGAGAACGGACATCAGACGGCTCCCTTCACGGCCTTGACGATCTTCTGGGCGGCATCGTCGAGATCGTCCGCGGGGATGACGTTCAGCCCCGATTCGCGGATGATCTGTTTGCCTTCCTCGACATTTGTTCCCTCGAGGCGCACCACCAGCGGCACTTCGAGGCCGACCGCCTTCACCGCGGCGATGACGCCGCGCGCGATGACGTCGCACTTCATGATGCCGCCGAAGATGTTGACGAGGATACCCTTCACCTGCGGATCGGAGGTGATGATCTTGAACGCCGCCGTCACCTTCTCTTCCGTGGCGCCGCCGCCGACGTCGAGGAAGTTCGCCGGGCTCTCGCCATAGAGCTTGATGATGTCGAGCGTGGCCATCGCAAGGCCGGCGCCGTTGACCATGCAGCCGATCGTGCCGTCGAGCGCGATATAGGCGAGGTCATACTTCGAGGCCTCGATCTCCTTGGCGTCTTCCTCGGTCTCGTCGCGCAGGGCGACGACGTCGGGGTGACGGTAGAGCGAGTTCGAATCGAACGAGATCTTGGCGTCGAGGCACTTCAGCTTGCCGTCCTTGGTGACGACCAGCGGGTTGATCTCGAGCATCGCCATGTCCTTGCCGACGAAGGCGGCATAGAGCTTGGTGACGAGATCGCCCGCCTGCTTGGCGAGGTCGCCGGACAGGCCGAGCGCCTTGGCGACAGTGCGGCCATGGTGCGGCATCACGCCGGTCGCGGGATCGACCGCGAAGGTGTGGATCTTCTCGGGGGTCGAGTGCGCGACTTCCTCGATGTCCATGCCGCCTTCCGTCGAGACGACGAAGGCGACGCGCGAGGTGGCGCGGTCGACGAGGGCGGAGAGGTAGAACTCCTTGTCGATGTCGGAGCCTTCCTCGATATAGACGCGGTTGACCTGTTTGCCGGCCGGGCCGGTCTGGATGGTCACCAGCGTCTTGCCCAGGATCTGCTTGGCATTGGCGGCGGCCTCCGCGGCGGACTTGACGACGCGCACGCCGCCCTTCTCGCCCGCATCGGCTTCCTTGAACTTGCCCTTGCCGCGACCGCCAGCGTGGATCTGGCTCTTCACGACCCACACGGGGCCGGCAACCTGCGCGGCGGCGGCATCCGCCTCGGCCGCATTCAGAATCGCAACGCCACTGGGCACCGGGACCCCGAATTCACGGAGCACTCCCTTTGCCTGATATTCATGGATGTTCATTAATCCCGCTCCTCCACAACCGGACGGCCGGGAGCGCACGGAGCCTCAGCCCCGGGGCACTCCCGTCGATTGGCGTATCCTATTTCCCTATAGGCGCTAGCGCGCCGGGGCGCTACTGCACGAAAGTGTTGCTGAGCGTCCCGATGCCCTCGATCACGATTTCCACCGCGTTGGAGGGTTCCTTCATGGTGCCGACACCGACCGATGTGCCGCAGCAGATCACGTCGCCGGGGTTCAGCGTCATGTCATGCGAGATGCGGCTCACCAGCTGCTGGGCCGAGAACACCATGTCGCTGATCGGGTAGTTCTGGCGCTCCTGCCCGTTCAGCACCGTGCGCACGGCGAGCGTGGCCGGATCGACATCCGTCGCGACGACGGGACCGAAGGGGCCGAACCCATCAAAGCTCTTGGCGCGCACCCACTGAGCGAAGGTGGCGTCCTTGTTGATGATGTCGGCCGCGGTGATGTCGTTCACGCAGGTGTAGCCGAAGATGTAGTCGCCGGCTTCGTCCTCGGAAACCGCCGTCGCCTTCTTGCCGATGACGATGCCAAGCTCGCCCTCATAGACCACCTTGCCGTCATAGGACGCGGGGCGGTTCACGGTGGCGCCGGGGCTGGTCAGGCTGGAGCCGGCCTTGAGCAGATAGAGCGGATCGGCCGGCACCGGCGAATTGAGCTTCGCCGCCAGCGCATGGAAGTTGTTCCACAGGGCGATGACTTTCGTCGGTTCGGTCGGCGCGAGCAGCGCGACGTCGGAGAGCGCGAGGCGCTCCCCGGTCGGCTGGGCGCCATCGAACATGTTGCCGGAATGGACGGTGATGGTGGTGCCGTCGAGCGTGCCGAAACCGGTCGCGCCCGCGTGGCTGTAACGAACCCAATGTGCCATTTTGCCGGAACTCAGTTGTAGCAGCCGGCGATCTGGGCGCGTTGACGCACCAGGGCGAGCACGATGTCGATGGTCGGGGTGGGGATGCCGGCGAGGCGGCCCATTTCCTGAACCACGGTGACGAGCGGGTCGATCTCCATGGCGCGCGAACGCTCCAGGTCCTGCAGCATCGAGGTCTTGTGCGCGCCGACGGCGCCCGCACCATCGATGCGGCGCTCGACGCCGACGCGGAAGTTGACGCCCGACTGGACGGCGATTTCCTGCGCTTCCAGCATCATCGCCTTGGCCACGGCGCGCGTGCCGGGATCGGAGGCGATGGTGTCGAGGGTGGCGTGGGTCAGCGCGCTGATCGGGTTGAAGCAGAGGTTGCCCCACAGCTTCAGCCACAGTTCATCGCGGATGTTCGGCAGCACCGGCGCGCGCAGGCCGCCGGCGGCAAACGCCTCGGACAGCTTGGTGACGCGGTCGGTGATCTCGCCTGAAGGCTCGCCGAGCGGGAACTTGTCGCCATAGACGTGCTGGATGACGCCCGGCGCCACGACCTCGGTCGCGGGGTAGACGATGCAGCCGATGGCGCGCTCGGGGCGCAGACCGGCCCACTGCTTGCCACCCGGATCGACGCTCTCCAGCGTGCGGCCTTCGAGATGGTCGCCGTGCTTGTAATAGTACCAGTAGGGCACGCCGTTGACGGCGGTGACCACGGCGGTGTCGTTGCCGAGCAGCGGCTGCATGGCATCCACCACGCCGGGGACCGAATGGCCCTTGAGCGCGACGATGACGTAATCCTGCGGGCCGAGATCGGCGGGGTTGTCGGAGCACGGAATGTGTTCGACCCGCTCCTCACCGTCGATGAGCAGCTTCAGGCCGTTCGCCTTCATGGCTTCGAGATGGGCGCCGCGCGCGACAAGGCTGACGTCGACGCCGGCGCGCTTCAGCTGCACACCGACATAACCGCCGATGGCGCCGGCACCATAGATGCAGACCTTCATTGGACTCCCTCCTGCTTCCCTGCGGGCCCCCGCGGCCCACGGTGCTTTATTGGTATTTTGTATGCCATGATTAGGGACGATACGGCCCTAGTCAAGAGCTATGTGTTGGGCGTGATAATACGTCGCGCATATTTGGCCGCTTCGCGCAGGGCGCGGGGCGTGTTTGCGACGCGTTCGCCAAGTTACGTCGACAAATGGTGTTTTGTCCACGGTGTATAGGCCAGAACAATTGTCTCCACTCATGCGCAAAAGACTGCGCGGCCAAGACGTTTCACATCGGGAAGCAATGCTGACTGTTCTCTGGAAACAATTCGGGGGCGCTTTTGGCGCCCCCGAAAGTCCATGAGATCATTGGATCGCTCTATCGTTCCCGAACACCCGCCGCATCGGCGATCGGCCGGCGGCGAGGGCGCGGAAACGGCCGCCTCACGCGTCGGGCGCGACGGTGTGGTTCGCGAGCAGTTCCAGGGCCTTGACCAGCGCGGAATGGTCAAGCGCGGCGCCGCCATGGGCCGCGACCGAGGAGAACAGCTGCTGCGCCAGCGCGGTGGAGGGCAGCGACATCTGCATCTGGCGCGCGCCGTTCAGGGCCAGGTTCAGGTCCTTCTGGTGCAGCTCGATGCGGAAGCCCGGATTGAAGGTGCGCTTGACCATGCGCTCGCCATGCACTTCCAGGATGCGCGAATTGGCGAAGCCGCCCATCAGCGCCTGACGCACCTTCGCCGGATCCGCGCCCGCCTTGGAGGCGAAGAGCAGCGCCTCGCCGACGGCGAGGATGTTCAGCGCGACGATGATCTGGTTGGCGACCTTGGTGGTCTGGCCATCGCCATTGCCGCCGACGAGCGTGATGTTCTTGCCCATCTTCTCGAACAGCGGCTTCACCGTCTCGAAGGCCTTCTCCGGCCCGCCGACCATGATGGTGAGCGAGGCGGCCTTGGCGCCGACCTCGCCGCCCGATACCGGGGCGTCGAGATAGTCGCAGCCGAGCGCGTTGATCTTGGTGGCGAATTCCTTGGTCTCGATCGGCGAGATCGACGACATGTCGACCACGATCTTGCCCGGCGTCAGCCCGGCGGCGATGCCGTTCTCGCCGAACAGCGCAGCGGCCACATGCGGGGTGTCGGGCACCATGGTGATGATGATGTCGGCGTTCTTCGCCACGTCCGTGCCGGTGGCGCAGGCGACGGCGCCCTTGCCCGTCAGCTCGGCGGAAACCGGCTTGATGTCGAAGAGATAGAGCTCATGGCCCGCGTCGATGAGGTGGCCGGCCATGGGCGCGCCCATGATGCCGAGACCGACAAATCCAACCTTTGCCATCGTTTCTTCCTCGTTTTCCTAGATTGAGTTTCTTGGAATGCGCTTAGTGCGCCTCACGCCGCGCCGGTGAGCGCCTTCAGCCAGCCAAGGCCGGCCGTCGTCTCGCCCTTGGGCTTGTATTCGCACCCGACCCAGCCGGTGTAGCCGATGGCGTCGAGATGGCGGAACAGGAACGCGTAGTTGATCTCGCCCGTGCCCGGCTCGAAGCGGCCGGGATTGTCGGCGAGCTGGATATGCGCGATCTGCGGCAGGTTCGCCTCGATGGTGCGGGCGAGATCGCCCTCCATGATCTGCATGTGGTAGATGTCGTACTGGATGAAGAGGTTGTCGGAACCCACTTCCTCGATGATCGCCTTGGCCTGCTTCGTGTAGTTCAGGAAGAAGCCGGGAATGTCGCGCGTGTTGATCGGCTCGATCAGCAGCTTCAGGCCGGCTTCCTTGATCTTGGGCGCGGCGAACTTGAGATTGTTCACGAAGGTAGTGTGCAGCACCTCGCGATCGGCGCCCGCCGGAGCGATGCCGGCGAGGATGTTGACCTGCGGGCAGCCCAGCGCCGTGGCGTAGGCGATGGCCTTGTCGACGCCGGCGCGGAACTCGTCGACGCGCTCGGGCAGGATCGCAATGCCGCGCTCACCCGCGCCCCAATTGCCGGCCGGCAGATTGTGCAGCACCTGCTGCAGGTTGTTGGCCTTCAGCTTGGCGACCAGTTCCTCGACCGGGAAGTCATAGGGGAAGAGGTATTCGACGCCGGTGAAACCGGCCGCGGCGGCCTTCTCGAACCGGTCGAGGAAGGGCACCTCGTTGAACAGCATGGTCAGATTGGCGGCAAAACGGGGCATGAACCGCTCCTAGGCAGGGACAGGATTATGAGACGCGGGGCGCACTCGCGAGCGAGCGGTCCCGGCGACGGTATGGGCGCACTTTGCTGTCGATGGCATGAAAGCGCGCGGCAACGGAAGCACAAAGCTGCCGACAGCGTTACGGCGGAGCTTGGCTCCGCCGCTTCACGCCGCTAGCGCCTCACGCATTTTCCTTGGTCGGCAGGGGCAGGTCGAGCACGTCCTCGAACTCGTTGACCGCGTCGATCTCCACGCCCATGGCGATGTTGGTGACGCGCTCGAGGATGAACTCCATCACCACCGGCACCTGGTGCTCCTTCATCAGCGCCTTGGCGCGGGTGAAGGCGTCCTTGAACTCGTTGGGCGAGGAGACGCGCACCGCCTTGCAGCCGAGGCCTTCGGCGACCGCGACATGATCGACGCCATAGCCGGCATTCTCGGCGGCGTTGATGTTGTCGAAGGCCAGCGAGACCTCGAAGTCCATGTTGAAGCCGCGCTGCGCCTGACGGATCAGGCCGAGATAGGAGTTGTTCACGACGACATGGATGTAGGGCAGCTTGTGCTGGGCGCCGACCGCGAGTTCCTCGATGAGGAACTGGAAGTCATAGTCGCCCGACAGCGCCACGATCTCCGCATCCGGATCGGCCGCGCGCACGCCGAGCGCCGCCGGCAGGGTCCAGCCGAGCGGGCCGGCCTGGCCGCAATTGATCCAGTTGCGCGGCTTGTAGACGTGCAGCATCTGCGCGCCGGCGATCTGGCTGAGGCCGATGGTCGAGACGTAGCGGGTGTCGCGGCCGAAGGCCTCGTTCATCTCTTCATAGACGCGCTGCGGCTTCAGCGGCACGTTGTCGAAATGCGTCTTGCGCAGCATGGTCTGCTTGCGCGCGAGGCATTCGGCCGCCCATTCGGAGCGGTCCCGCAGCTTGCCGGCGGCCTTGTATTCCTTGGCCACCTCGATGAAGAGGTCGAGCGCGGCGCCGGCATCCGAGACGATGCCGAGATCGGGGCCGAAAACGCGGCCGATCTGGGTCGGCTCGATGTCGACGTGAATGAACTTGCGGCCCTTGGTGTAGACGTCGACCGAGCCGGTGTGGCGGTTCGCCCAGCGATTGCCGATGCCGAACACGAAGTCCGAGGCGAGCATCGTGGCGTTGCCGTAGCGGTGCGAGGTCTGCAGGCCGCACATGCCGGCCATCAGGTCGTGGTCGTCGGGAATGGTGCCCCAGCCCATCAGGGTCGGGATGACCGGCACGCCGGTGAGTTCGGCGAACTCGACCAGCTTGTCCGACGCATCGGCATTGATGATGCCGCCGCCCGAGACGATGAGCGGGCGCTCCGCCTCGTTCAGCATGGCGATGGCCTTCTCGGCCTGCTTGCGCGTCGCCTTCGGCTTGTAGACGGCGAGCGGCTCGTAGGTGTCCTCGTCGAACTCGATCTCGGCGAGCTGGACGTCGATCGGCAGGTCGATCAGCACCGGGCCGGGGCGGCCCGAGCGCATGATGTGGAACGCCTGCTGGAACACCATCGGCACCAGCGCGGGCTCGCGCACCATGACCGCCCACTTGGCGACCGGCTTGGCGATCGATTCGATGTCGACGGCCTGGAAGTCTTCCTTGTAGAGGCGGGCGCGGGGCGCCTGGCCGGTGATGCACAGAATCGGGATCGAATCCGCCGCGGCCGAGTACAGGCCGGTGATCATGTCAGTGCCGGCCGGGCCGGAGGTGCCGATGCACACGCCGATATTGCCGGCCTTGGCGCGGGTGTAGCCCTCGGCCATGTGCGAGGCGGCCTCGACATGGCGCGCGAGAACATGGCGCGTCTTGCCGTGGGCGCGCATGGCGGAATAGAGCGGATTGATCGCGGCACCCGGAACACCGAAGGCGGTGGTCACGCCTTCCTTTTCGAGAACGCGGATCGCGGCATCGACGGCACGCATCTTGGCCATGGCACTTCCTCCTGGCGACATTGTCGCCGGCATGGGCATCACCCCTGCTTGG
This sequence comes from Ancylobacter novellus, assembly GCA_003241485.1. GTDB lineage: Bacteria > Pseudomonadota > Alphaproteobacteria > Rhizobiales > Xanthobacteraceae > Ancylobacter > Ancylobacter novellum_A. The sequence goes on along the minus strand of QFQD01000002.1, from coordinate 160,316 downwards.
GGGCTGGCGGTGCCCGCGCCGGCTTTCGAACCTGTACAAATCTCCGGTCTCGGTCGCCGCCGGCATGTGTGGACGCACAAGCGCCATGCTGCAGGGCGGCATCATTCTTTCCGCAATGCGGAATGAATTTCCGAAATCGAGGAAAACATGCCACGGGTGGATGATTTCCGCAATATGGGATGTATTTCTGATTTGCGAAAAAATACGAGATGCGCCTTTATGCTAAGGCGAGCTCCCGACACGCCGATGGCATAACCCACAAGGCTGGCGAGCGGAGTGGCGCGGGATGGAAGACGCTAGGGATGAAATGCCGATGACCGACGTCGTCTCGACGACACGCCGCCGTGGCCGTCCGTCCTCCGGTGGCGGCAGCGAGACCGGCGGCGAGGTGCAGTCGCTGGACCGCGCCATTGCCCTGCTGGAGGTGCTGGCGCAGTCCGATGGGCTGACGCTCAGCGAAGTGGCGCGTTCCGCCGAGCTGCCGACCTCGACCGTGCATCGCCTGCTCACCACGCTGGAGCGGCGCGGCCTTGTGGGGCATGACCCCTCGACCGGCCACTGGATGGTGGGCCTCGGCCTGTTCCGCGTCGGCTCGGCCTATCTGCGCATCCGCAAGCTGCCGGAGATTTCCCGCATGCTGCTGCGCGAGCTGTCGCACGGCGTCAACGAGACGGTGAACCTCTCCCTCATCGAGGGGCCGCAGCTGATCTGCGTCGCGCAGGTGGAAAGCCATGCGGCGGTGCGCGCCTTCTTCCGCATCGGCGGCGCCCTGCCGATCCACGCATCGGGCGGCGGCAAGGCCATTCTCTCGGCGATGAACCCGGACGCCCGGCGCGCCTGGCTCGGGGGCGACCAGCTGCAGCGCTTCACCGAGCACACCCATATCAGCCGGCGCGCCTTGCAGGCCGACCTCGCGGAGATCGCCGAGCGCGGCTTTTCCATCGACGACGAGGAGCACACGCCGGGCATGCGCTGCGTCGCGGCGGCGGTGCTGGACGAATGGCGCGAGCCGGTGGGCGCGATTTCCATCTCCGCCCCGACCGTGCGCATGTCGCCCGAGCGCATCATCGACCTCGGCGCGCAGGTGAAGGAAGCCGCGCGCCGGCTGACCACGCGCTATTCGGGGCTGTGAGGGCGGGCTGCGACCCGGCCGCCCGATTTGCTTCCCTCATGGCTGTCATCCCGGCCAAGCGCAGCGCAGAGCCGGGATCGCGCGCAGGATAAGCCCACTTCACCTTCACACGTTCCCGGACAGGGCCTGACGGTCCTTCCGGGAAGACGGCCTGCTTTGGGTGGTGAGCGGTCATCAGGACAAAAAAATGCCGGCGCCCTGCTCTCCAGGTTCGCCGGCATCAGTCGCCTAGGAGGAACCGAACGTCGGGATATCCCTTCGTCCTGCTCCGGGAGGCTCGGAGGGCCGCCCCAATCCGTCGCCGGCAACGCCGTACGAACCCGGATCGGGTAGGCCAAACCTGCCGCGAGTGACCCCGCGGGGAGGGCGGCGCGCGCGGCGCCGCCCCTTAAGCGTGGATCAGACCGCCTTGGCGTCGTGCAGGGCGGAGATTTCCTCCTGCGAGTAGCCGAGGTCCGCGAGCACTTCGTTGGTGTGCTGGCCGAGCAGCGGCGAGGCGGTGATCTCGACCTCGACGTCCGAGAACTTGATCGGCGAGCCGACCGTCAGGTACTTGCCGAGCTTGGGGTGATCGACCTCGACCACGGTGCCGCTCTTGCGCAGCGACGGGTCGTTGGCGATTTCCTTCATCGACAGCACCGGCGCGCAGGGGATGTCGAACTTGCGCAGGATGTCGATGGCCTCGAACTTCGTCTTGTCGGCGAGCCAGGACTCGATGAAGGCGAAGATGTCGAAGATCTTGTCCTGACGGGCTTCGGCGGTGTTGTAGGCCGGATCGTCGATCCACTCCGGCTTGCCGAGAGCCTTACAGATCGGCGCCCAGGCGTGGCCCTGAATGGTGAAGTAGATGTAGGCGTTCGGGTCGGTCTCCCAGCCCTTGCACTTCAGCACCCAGCCCGGCTGGCCGCCGCCGCCGGCATTGCCGCCGCGCGGAACGACGTCCGAGAACTCGCCGTGGGGGTACTGGGGGTACTCTTCGAGGTAGCCCAGCGCATCGAGGCGCTGCTGGTCGCGCAGCTTGACGCGGCAGAGGTTCAGCACCGAATCCTGCATCGACACGGCGACCTTCTGGCCCTTGCCGGTCTTCACCTTCTGGTGGAGCGCGGTCAGGATGCCGATGGCCAGGTGCATGCCGGTGTTCGAGTCGCCGAGAGCGGCGGCCGACACGGTGGGGGGGCCATCCCAGAAGCCGGTGGTGGAGGCGGCGCCGCCGGCGCACTGCGCGACGTTCTCGTAGACCTTCAGGTCCTCATAGGCGTGGCCTTCGGAGAAGCCCTTCACCGAGGCGAGGATCATGCCGGGGTTGAGCGACTGGATGTGCTCCCAGGTGAAGCCCATGCGGTCGAGCGCGCCGGGGCCGAAATTCTCGACCATGACGTCCGACTCTTTGATGAGCTTGGTCAGGACTTCCTTGCCCTGCGGGGTCTTGGTGTCGAGCGTCAGCGAACGCTTGTTGGAGTTCAGCATGGTGAAGTAGAGCGCGTCCGCGTCCTTGACGTGGCGCAGCTGCGAGCGCGTGACGTCGCCCGCGCCGGGGCGCTCGACCTTGATCACGTCGGCGCCGAACCAGGCGAGAAGCTGCGTGCAGGCGGGACCCGCCTGGACGTGCGTGAAATCGATGATCTTAATACCTTCGAGCGGCTTGGACATCTCGGTCGACTTCCCTTTCAGCGTTAACAGTCCGGACGGAGGCTCACCCTGCCGCCGGATTGAGTTTTCCCATCCCTCTTGGATGGGAAGCCTTACTTCTCCCCAAGCCCCTGTTCCCATTGGGGAACATGAGGCTAATCCCAGGTGGTGCGTCGACGTGCGGCTTCCGTTCGCGAGAACGTCACCGCTTCTTTTCGCTCACCCTGGCCTCACAATCCGCCGGGCGTCGGCGCAGAACGCGCTCTTCGGCCCGGTGGCTTGTCTCGTGCGGGATGACCGCCGCGATATGGTGCGCGGCACCCCGTCTCATCTGTCGGGAGGGCGGTGTCCGCCCGCCCGCCGGGAGAGCCGGCGCGACCCGCGCCGGCTGGCCAACGTCATTCCGCCGCGAGGGGAACCGCCTGGCCGACGGCGCCGGACGCCTTGATGCGTTCCAGCTCCGCGCCGGCAAGACCCAGCACGCCGGCGAGGATCTCCTCGGTGTGCTCGCCCAGCAGCGGCGAACGCTCCACCTCGACGTCGTTGTCCGACAGCTTGATGGGGTTGCCGACCGTCAGGTACTTGCCGCGCGTGGGGTGGTCGATCTCGACCAGCGTGCCGGTCGCGTAGAGCGACTTGTCCTCGGCGATCTCCTTCATGGAGAGCACCGGGCCGCACGGGATGTCGTACTTGTTGAGGATCTCCATCGCCTCGAACTTGGTGTGGGCCATGGTCCACGATTCGATGCGGGTGAAGATCTCGTTGAGGTGCGGCAGGCGCGCGGCCGGCGTGGCATAGGCCGGATTGGTCTTCCACTCGGGTTCGTGGATGACGTCGCAGATCTTCTCCCAGACCGGGGCCTGGGTGATGAAATAGATGTAGGCGTTGGGGTCGGTTTCCCAGCCCTTGCACTTGAGGATGCGGCCCGGCTGGCCGCCGCCCGAATCATTGCCGGCGCGCGGCACGGCGTCGCCGAAGGGGATACCCTCGCCGAACTGGCTGTATTCGCGCAGCGGGCCGCGCTCGAGGCGCTGCTGGTCGCGCAGCTTGACGCGGCACAGGTTCAGCACCGAATCCTGCATGGCGCACATCACCTTCTGGCCGCGGCCGGTCAGCGTGCGCTGGTAGAGCGCCGTGACGATGCCGAGGGCAAGGTGGAGGCCGGTGCCGGAATCGCCGATCTGCGCGGCCGTCACCAGCGGCAGGCCGTCGCGGAAACCGGTGGTGGAGGCGGAGCCGCCGGTGCACTGGGCGACGTTCTCATAGACCTTGCAGTCTTCGAACGGGCCGGGACCGAAGCCCTTCACCGAAGCGAGGATGATGCGCGGGTTGAGTTCCTGGATGCGTTCCCAGGTGAAGCCCATGCGGTCGAGCGCGCCGGGAGCGAAGTTCTCCACCATCACGTCGCAGACCTTCACCAACTCCTCGAGGACCTTCTTGCCCTCGGGATTCTTGGTGTCGAGCGTGATGGAGCGCTTGTTGGAGTTCAGCATCGTGAAATACAGGCTGTCCGCATTCGGGACATCACGAAGCTGGGCGCGGGTGACATCACCCTCGCCCGGACGCTCAACCTTGATCACGTCCGCCCCGAACCACGCCAGCAGCTGCGTGCAGGTGGGGCCGGACTGAACATGGGTGAAATCGAGGACGCGGACGCCGTCCAAAGCCTTTCCCATGGCATTTCCTCTCAAGATGTGTCGGCGTTTTTCGCCGTTTTTGTTTGGTGCGATAAATGGGGCAGGCGAGGTGGGGAGCCGCTCCCCGCCTGCCCCGGCTGGAATTACTTCTTCTTCACGACGCTCTGCGGGTTGAGGCTGCCGATGTTGCCGCTCTCGCTGCCGGCGGCCGGATCGATGACGGCGTTGATGAGGCTCGGCTTGCCCGAGTTCATCGCCTCGTCGACGGCCTTCTTGAGCTCGTCCGGCGTGGTCACGTTGTAACCAACGCCACCGAAGGCCTCCATCATCATGTCGTAGCGCGAGCCCTTGACGAAGACGGTGGTGCCGGGATCGCGGCCGGTCGGGTCGGTGTCGAGGCCGCGATAGATGCCGTTATTGTTGAAGATCACGATGGTGACCGGCAGGTTGTAACGGCAGATGGTCTCGACTTCCATGCCGGAGAAGCCGAAGGCCGAGTCGCCCTCGACCGCCAGAACCGGCTTGCCGGTCTCGACGGCGGCGGCGACGGCGAAGCCCATGCCGATGCCCATCACGCCCCAGGTGCCGACGTCCAGGCGCTTGCGCGGCTGGTACATGTCGATGACGCCGCGGGCGAGGTCGAGCGTGTTGGCGCCCTCATTTACGAGGATCGCGTCCGGACGCTCCTTGATGACCTGCTTCAGCGCGCCGAGCGCCGAGTGGAAGTCCATCGGGGTGGAGTTCTTGAGCAGGCGCTGCGACATCTTGGAGATGTTCACTTCCTTGCGCGCCTTGATCTCGTCCAGCCAGCTGGCCGGGGGGGCCTGCCAGTTGGACTTCACACCCTCGTTGAGGGCGGCAACGACCGAGCCGATGTCACCCACGAGCGGGGCGACGATCTCGACGTTGGAGTCCATTTCCTTCGGCTCGATGTCGACCTGGATGAACTTCTTGGGCGCGTCGCCCCAGGTCTTGCCCTTGCCGTGCGACAGCAGCCAGTTGAGGCGCGCGCCGATCAGCAGGACGACGTCCGAGTCCTTGAGGACGGTGGAGCGGGCAGCGCCGGCCGACAGCGGATGGGTGTCAGGCAGCAGGCCCTTGGCCATCGACATCGGCAGGAACGGAATGCCGGTGGTCTCGATGAAGGAGCGGATCTCCTCGTCGGCCTGCGCGTAGGCGGCGCCCTTGCCGAGGATGATGAGCGGCTTCTTCGCCGACTTCAGCACGTCGAGCGCGCGGGCCACGGCGGACGGGGCCGGGAGCTGCTCGGGAGCGGCGTCGATGACCTTGACCAGCGACTTGGCGCCGGCTTCGGCATCCATCACCTGCGAGAACAGCTTGGCCGGCAGGTCGAGATAGACACCGCCCGGACGGCCGGACACCGCGGCGCGGATGGCGCGGGCGACGGCGATGCCGATATCGGCGGCGTGCAGGACGCGGAAGGCGGCCTTGCAGAGCGGCTTGGCGATGGCGAGCTGGTCCATCTCCTCATAGTCGCCCTGCTGCAGGTCGACGATCTCGCGCTCCGATGAGCCCGAGATGAGGATCATGGGGAAGCAGTTGGTGGTCGCGTTGGCGAGCGCGGTCAGGCCGTTGAGGAAGCCCGGCGCGGAAACGGTGAGGCAGATGCCCGGCTTCTTCGTGAGGAAGCCGGCGATGGCGGCCGCGTTGCCGGCATTCTGCTCGTGGCGGAACGAGATGACCCGGATGCCCTCGGCCTGCGCCATGCGCCCGAGGTCGGTGATCGGAATGCCGGGCACTCCATAGATCGTCTCGATACCGTTGAGTTTCAGCGCATCGATGACGAGGTGGAAGCCGTCGGTGAGATCCGGCTCGGCATCGGCGGCTGCGTTTACGTCAATCACTTGTGCGACGGACATCCCTTATTCCCTCCCAAACTTTCCTTCGGCGTGTTCTGCCGCCCTAATCTAGATCCACGTGGCTCTCGACATGCCGTGCGAGCCGGAGCGTATGGTCGCGAACCAGACGCTCGGCGCGGTCCGCGTCCCGCGCCTCGAGAGCAAGAATGATCTCCTTGTGGTCGGCCGCCGAACGCTGCGCCCGGTCCAGTTCGAAGATCGTGCGGTGGCGGATGGCCTGTACGTGAAAGAACAGGTTTTCCGTCATCGCCGCGAGCATGCTGGAGCCGCTCAGCCGGATCAGCGCCTGGTGAAACGCGATATTCGCACTCGAATATTCGTCGCACCGGTCGCGCTCGATCCCGGTCAGATCGAACCCCTTGAACAAAGTCCTCAGCTCGGCGATCGCCTCGTCGCTCGCGCGTTGCGCCGCGAGGCGGGCCGCCATGCTTTCGAGCGCCGCCCAGGCCTCGATCATCTCGATGATCTCGGCCTTGCTGCGGCGAACCACCATAATTCCCCGCCGGGGCACAGCGCGGAGCAGGCCTTCCTGCTCCAGCATCGCGACCGCCTCGCGGATGGGCGTCCGGCTTGCGCCGAGACGCTCCGAAATATCCCGCTCGTCGAGCAACAACGGCTCTGACGAGCCGTAGATATTCATGTGGGTGATGGCTTCCTTGAGAGCGGCGTAGGCCTTGCTCTTGAAGCTCTCCTTGGCTGGCAGGCGTTCAATGGTCAGGCCATGATCACCGCTTTGCCAGCGCTTGCTTGCGACTGCCTTGCTGCTCACGGACACTCCTCTGCGGAGGCTCCGCCGGGGATTTCGAGGAAGTTGGCATACCAAATACCAACATGTCAATCCGGCTTTCCCCTACACCCGGGGCGGTGGCGCTCCTTATTCCCTAACGTCAGATTCCGCCTGGCCCTTTATTATCAAGGCCTTACGCGAGCGTATGCCGACTTACGTATGCAATATACCACGGGTCTGCGCCCATGGCGAGGCCGACTGAACATATTGCCGTCGGTCGCAGGCAAAAGTTCGCGAGGTGGATTCAGGCGTCAGGGTGGCAGGGCGGGGCCGCCGGCAGGCGCGTGAAGCGCGGCCGGCGGCGGCCGCGTCTCAGGACGGGAATCGCCCGTGCTTTTCCACATGCGCGGCGAGGCCGAGCGTGTGCTCGCGCACCAGCCGCTCGGCGAGGTCGGCATCGCGATCAACCAGCGCGGCGATGATGGCGCGGTGCTCCTGCAGGGAACGTTCGGAGCGGTTTTCCTGCCGCACCGAGACGGCGCGGATGCCGCGAATATGGATGAAGAGATTCTCGGTCATCTCGCCGATCATCGCGCAGCCGGACAGGCGGATGATGGTCTGGTGGAAGCGTATGTTGGCGTCCGAGTACTCGCTCATGTGGCTGGCGAGCGCGTCCTCCTCGAAATCGTGGAAGACGTCGCGCAGGCTCGCGAGGTCCCGGTCGGTGGCGCGGGTGGCGGCGAGGCGCGCCGCCATGCTCTCGAGCGCCGCCCACACGATAATCATGTCGATGATCTCGCGCTTGGACTTGCGCACCACGAAGATGCCGCGGCGGGGCACGGAACGGACGAAGCCCTCCTGCTCCAGCACGGTGAGCGCCTCGCGGATCGGCGTGCGGCTGACGCCGAGATCCTGCGAGAGCTGGCGCTCGTCGAGGCGGATCTCGCTCTCCTGGCCATACATGTCCATCTCGGTGATGGCCTTCTTGATGGCGTCATAGGCGAGCGTGCGCAGGCTGGTGTTCGCGGCGAGCGGCGCGATGTTCAACCGGTTCTGGGGATCGGCGCTTTCCACGGGCTTCCTCGTCAGTTCTCGTCGTTATTGTTCTTGTTGTGTCGGCCGTGCGTCGAGGCGGATGCCCCGCACGGACTGGACGTGTCGCCATGGTGATTCCTGACGATCACGGCCGATCATAACATCATATAACATATACTGGATGTCCATCGCGCGGGCAGCCATCCGGCCCGTGGCGCGCCGCGCACCGGCCTGCGACCGCACGATTTCCCGCTGCTTTTCTCCTCACCTCAGGTTCGCCCGCCGCGGCCGCCGTCGGCGCGGTCGTGGCCTGACGTTGCGGAAGTAATCGCATGTATTCCGTAACGGAATATTCCCATAGGGAAGCATCGAGCTGTGAAAATTTGTGTTAGCTGGTATGCAAAATTTTGCATTATAAAAAAAACCGTAGTATGACGGTTCGTAATGGCCGGGCGTTGCCCCTGCGTGTGCGGCACGCCCGGCATACAATCAATAAGAAGAACATCAGTCTTCTCCGTCATTACGTTGGGAAACGTTCGAGGAAACAATGGCAACTGCCGCAACGTCATCCGTGAATAAGACGCGCTGGTTCCAGCTCGTGTTCGGCGTCATCTGCATGTGCATGATCGCCAACATGCAGTATGGCTGGACCTTCTTCGTGAACCCGATGCAGGAAGCCCATGGCTGGGATCGCGCCGCGATCCAGGTGGCCTTCTCCATCTTCATCGTGACCGAGACCTGGCTGGTGCCGGTCGAGGGCTGGTTCGTCGACAAGTACGGCCCGCGCGTCGTGGTTCTGTTCGGCGGCCTGTTCTGCGGTCTCGCCTGGGTTCTCAATTCCTACGCCACCTCGCTGACGACGCTCTACATTGCCGCCGCGCTCGGTGGTATCGGCGCCGGCGCCGTCTACGGCACCTGCGTGGGCAACTCGCTGAAGTGGTTCCCGGATCGTCGCGGTCTCGCCGCGGGCATCACCGCCGCCGGCTTCGGCGCGGGCTCGGCCCTCACCGTCATCCCGATCCAGAACATGATCAAGAACCAGGGCTATGATTCCGCGTTCTTCTACTTCGGCATCGGCCAGGGCGTCGTGATCTTCATCTTCGGCCTGTTCCTGCTGGCCCCGAAGAAGGAGCAGATCGCTGCCGTCGCGGCGAAGGTCGCCGCCAGCGTGAAGCAGAGCGCGCGCGACTTCTCCCCCAAGGAGATGCTCACCAGCCCGCTGTTCTGGGTGATGTACGCGATGTTCGTCATGATGGCCGCCGGCGGCCTGATGGCGACCGCCCAGCTCGGCCCGATCGCCAAGGATTTCGGCATCGCCGACGTTCCGGTCAGCCTCATCGGCATCACCCTGCCGGCGCTCACCTTCGCCGCCGCGATCGACCGCGTGCTGAACGGCCTGACCCGTCCGTTCTTCGGCTGGGTGTCGGACCAGATCGGCCGTGAGAACACCATGTTCGTGGCCTTCGCCATCGAAGGCGTCGGCATCTACGCGCTCTCGGTGCTCGGCTCCAACCCGGTGCTGTTCGTCATCCTGACCGGCCTCGTGTTCTTCGCCTGGGGCGAGATCTACTCGCTGTTCCCGGCGATGTGCGGCGACGCCTTCGGCTCGAAGTTCGCCACCACCAATGCGGGCCTGCTCTACACCGCCAAGGGCACGGCGGCGCTGATCGTGCCGTTCACCTCGATCCTCACCACCATGACCGGCAGCTGGCACGCGGTGTTCGTCTCGGCCGCGGCGCTCAACATCATCGCCGCCGTGATGGCTCTCGTGGTGCTCAAGCCGCTGGCCGCCGCCCATGGTCGCCGCGCCGCGAGCCTGACCGCCGCCAAGAAGGCTGTTGCCGCCGAGTAGTCTCTGACTGCAGCCTCAACGCCGATACAGGGCGCGCCTCCGGGCGCGCCCTTTTTGTTTGTCGGGTGGCCGGGGCGTCTCCGGCAGGTCTCCGGCGGGGCCCGTGCCGCGGCGGGCTTTCTGATCTCGTCCAATTTAGAATTGTAATCATCCGCCTCGGCGGCGGATGCCGCCCCCTTGCGGCCGGGCAAATCGGTCGACGGTCAGTGTAGGCCGTGGTTATTCGCGCAGTTATATTCCTCAGCGTTTGCGCTAAACATTTTACAATTATTCTTCCGATCCCCCAGGGGAACGCACCTGCGTCGGGGGGATATATATTATCATACCTCCGCCAGTAAAGTCGTAATTAGACTTCAACTGATGGCTTACGGAGATGTAGAAGAGTCATAAAAGCCAATTGGCATACATAATATTGTGGATTATGATCGTTCCTCAGCGGGTCGGATCCGATCCCCTGCGTAAGGTGGAATTCGGGCGACCGAACCTCTGCGTCAGGGGAGGGGAGCCGCAACCTATTTGGACGAACGCACCGCTTCGGCGGTTGCCGGGGAGAACAAAAATCCCCGGCCAATGACAAAGCCGGCATCCGGCCGCCAAGGCCGAGAACGACCGCAAGAACAAGCCGATCCGCGGCGAAAAGCAGATTTGGGATAGGAGATCGCCCTTGAGTACGTCCAAGACCACCATTGCCGCCGTCGGGCCGGGCATGGATTTTTCCGAGAGCAGGCGCTGGCTTCAGCTGGTCGTGGGTGTGGTCTGCATGGTGGCTACGGCCAACATCCAGTACGCCTGGACCCTGTTCGTGCCTGAAATCCAGTCGACCTTCGGCTGGGAGCGCGCCTCGATCCAGATCGCGTTCACGATTTTCGTGCTCGTGCAGACCTGGCTGGCGCCGATCGAGGGCTTCTTCATCGACAAGTTCGGCCCGCGGCTGATGGTGGCGTTCGGCGCCCTGTTCATTGGCACCGCCTGGGTCATCAACTCGCAGGCCACCTCGCTGTTCGCCTTCTATGTCGGCGCGGCCATTGGCGGCATCGGCGTCGGTTCGATCTACGCGACCTGCATCAACAACGCGCTGAAGTGGTTCCCGGACCGTCGCGGCCTCGCCGTCGGTCTCACCGCGGGCGGCTATGGCGCCGGTTCGGCCGCCACCATCCTGCCGATCGCGGCGATGATCGAATCGTCGGGCTTCCAGGAGACCTTCTTCTTCTTCGGCCTGCTGCAGGGCGGCCTCGCCTTCTTCGCGGCCTGGTTCCTGCGCTCGCCCAAGGCCGGCCAGGTGAAGGCGTCCGACAAGCTCAACCAGAGCCGTCGCGACTACACGCTGAAGGAAGCGCTGAACACCAAGCTGTTCTGGCTGATGTTCATGATGTTCATCTGCGTCGTCACCGGCGGCATGATGGCCGTCGCCCAGCTCGGCGTCATCGCGCAGGACCTCGGCGTCAAGGAATTCAAGGTCGACCTGCACTTCTTCGTCATGGCCGCCCTGCCGCTCGCCCTGATGCTCGACCGCATCATGAACGGCATCTCGCGTCCGCTGTTCGGCTGGATCTCCGACCATATCGGCCGTGAGAAGACCATGGTCATCGCCTTCACCCTCGAAGGCCTCGGCATCATCGCGCTCGGCGCCTTCGGCCACAATCCGTGGGCGTTCCTCATCCTCTCCGGCGTCGTGTTCCTGGCCTGGGGCGAGGTCTACTCGCTGTTCTCGGCGCTGGCGGGCGATGCCTTCGGCACCAAGCACATCGGCAAGATCTACGGCGTGCTCTACACCGCCAAGGGTATCGGCGCCCTGTTCGTCCCGGTCGGCAACCTCTTGATGGAAGCCACCGGTACCTGGTCGACCGTGCTCTACACGGTCGCGGGCATGGACCTGTTCGCCGCCTTCCTGGCGATCGCGGTGCTGCCGCGCGTGTTCAAGGCGCATGTCGCCCGCTCCGGCGGTGTCGTGCCGCCGTCCGCACCGATCAATGAGAAGGGTGTGGTCCAGGCGCACGCCTGAACCTGACCTCGCTCCGGCGAAAAGGATGCGGGCTTCCCTTGGGGAGGCCCGCATTTTTGTTTGCCGGGCGTTTTGGCTCAGTCCGCCGCGACGGCGACAGCGAGCGCCAGATCGGCGAGGTATTCGACCTTCGCACTGGCGCACGGCCCCAAGGCGGCGAGTGCGGCGCGGTCGAACCAGCGGGCCTCCAGCGCATCGTCCGCCGCGACGGCCTCGCCGGCCTGCCAGCGGCACAGCACGGAAATCATCGCGAAGTGGTGGGCGAGCCGGCCGGCCGAATCATGTTCGATGAAGTCGAGCACGGTGACGAGCCGGGGCGCGTCGGCGCGGATGCCGGTCTCCTCCTCCAGTTCGCGCAGCGCCGCATCGAGGTGGCTCTCGCCCATCTCCATGCGCCCGCCCGGAAAACCCCACAGCCCCTGGTCCGGCGGATTGGCCCGCCGCACCAGCAGCACCTCGCTCTCCCGCACCACGAGGGCGAGCACGGCGGGAACGGGGCGGATCGTCGTGGCTGGGGTGGTCATCTGCGCTCCATATTCGGCGTGGCCGGGCGCCCGCCATGCGGCGGGGCAGGCCGCGCCAGTTCGGCAGTTTCGCATGCGGCGCGAGCGCCTTGCTACCGCGCCGCGGCCGCAATCCTGTAGATTGCTGATTCGTGAAACGGCTCCACCGCACCACGGGGACATGCATGCGCCGCTCGACCCTTCCGCTCCGCACGGCCGGCCAGATTGCGGCTATCGCCGTGGCCCTGATCGCGCCGGTTGTCACCTCCGGCATCGCCGCCGCGCAGCAGCCGCCGCAGGACTGCGGCAAGAATGGCGCCGGGTTCGACCAGTGGTTCGCCGGCTTCAAGCAGCAGGCCATCGCGCAGGGCGTGTCGCCGCGCACGGTCGCGGCGGCGCTGAACGGCATCACCTATGACGCCAACATCGTCGGCACCGACCGCGGGCAGAAGGTCTTCGCCCAGAGCTTTCTAGAGTTTTCCGACCGCATGGTCGCGAATTACCGCATCCAGCAGGGGCGGGCGCTGATCCAGAAGAATCAGGCGCTGTTCGACCGGATCGAGCAGCAGTTCGGCGTGCCCGGCGCGGTGCTGGTGGCGTTCTGGGGGCTGGAGACCGATTTCGGCGCCTTCATGGGCGACAAGAACACGCTGCGTTCCGTCGCCAGCCTCGCCTGGGACTGCCGCCGGGCGGAGATGTTCCGCACCCAGCTTCTGGCCGCGCTGAAGATCATCGACCGCGGCGACCTCACCCCGCAGACCATGCGCGGGCCCTGGGCGGGCGAACTCGGCCAGTTCCAGTTCCTGCCCGATCACTATCTGAACTACGGCGTCGATTTCGATGGCGACGGGCGCGTCGATCTCATCCGCTCCGCGCCCGATGCGCTGGCCTCGGCGGCGAACTACATCAAGGCGCTCGGCTGGCAGCGCGGCCAGCCCTGGCTGGAAGAGGTGCGCCTGCCGCCGAACCTGCCCTGGGACCAGGCGGACCTGTCGATCAAGCTGCCGCGCGCGCAATGGGCGCGCTTCGGCGTGGTGCGCGCGGGGGGCGGGCCGCTGCCGGCGGACAATCTGCCCGCCTCGGTGCTGCTGCCGATGGGCCGCACCGGGCCGGCCTTCCTCGTCTACCCCAATTTCAATGTCTTCACCGAGTGGAACAACTCGCTGACCTATGCCACCTCGGCCGCCTATCTCGCCGCGCGTGTCGCGGGGGCGCCGGCGTTCAACCGGGGGGCGGGGAAGGCGATCCCGGTGCTATCGCAGGCGCAGGTGATCGAGCTGCAGCGCCTGCTCAATGCGCGCGGCCATCATGTCGGCCGGGTCGACGGCATTACCGGCTCGGCGACGCGGCAGGCGGTGAAGGTCGAGCAGATGCGGCTTGGCCTGCCCGCCGATTCCTACCCGACGCCCGACCTGCTGGCCGCGCTGCGCGCCGGCCGCTGAGGCTCACAGCACGGGAATGCCGTGCTGCTTGGCCTTGGCTTCCGGCTCGACATGGATATTGACGAAGAGATCCGCGACCTCGGCTTCGAGCGCGTCCTCGATGCGGTCGCAGATGGCGTGCGCCTCGCTGACCGGCATCTCGCCGGGCACGACGAGGTGGAAGTCGATGAAGGTCATCCGCCCGGCCTGACGCGTGCGCAGATCATGCGCCTCGATGGCGCCGGAGGCTTCCGCCGCGATGACGTTGCGGATGCGCGTCAGCGTCTCGGCCGGCACGGCCTGGTCGAGCAGCCCGCCGACGCTCTCCTTCAGCACTTTCCAGCCCGACCACAGGATGTTGAGCGCGACCAGCGCCGCGAGAATCAGGTCGAGCTTCTCCCAACCGCTCATCGCGGCGACGATGACGCCGAAAAGCACGCCGCCCGACGAGATGACATCGGTGAGCAGATGCTGGCCGTCGGCGATCAGGGCGGGTGAACGGACCTTGCGCCCGAAGCGCATTAGCACGACACACCAGATCGCGTTGATGACGCCGGCGGAGGCATTGATCGCCAGCCCTTGCGGCGAGGCGTCGAAGGGCTGCGGGTCGAGCCAGCCGATATAGACCTCGCGGAAGATGGAAAGCGCCGCCACCACGATAAGCGCGCCGACGATGACGGCGGAGAAATATTCCGCCTTCGCATAGCCGTAGGGGTGCGCCGCGTCCGCCGGCTTGGCGCTGACGCGCAGCGCGAGCAGCGCCGCCACGGAGGTGGCGACGTTGACGATGCTCTCCAGCGCGTCCGAATAAAGCGCGACGCTGCCCGTCAGCATGAAGGCGAGATATTTCAGCCCCAGCACGAGTATGCTGAGGCCGACATTGATCAACGCGATCCGCGAAGTTTGGGTCATTCGTATCGACGTCCGTTCCGGTACCTGTCCGGCGCCCGGCGCCGCTTCCCGCAGCGCTTAGAGCGCCGGCGGCGAAAAATCAAGTAACTCCAAATACTTGCAAGTCATTCGCAGAAGCATTCGCGGGTGCGCGCTCACGCGTTGACCGCGCGCGGCATGATCGCGCCGCGATGGCGGATCACCCGTCCGGCCAGCACATGGCCGGCCTCGGCGGCGGCGACGGGCGCCGCGCCATTGAGGCGGGCGGCGAGATAGGCGGCGTTGAAACTGTCCCCGGCGGCGGTGGTGTCCACCGGCTCGACCGGCTGCGGTATCGGGACGAGCTGCGAGGTGCCGCCAGCGAACACCAGCGCGCCTTCCCCGCCATTCTTCACCACCACTTCCGGCACGCCGAAGGTGGAGAGGCGTTCGCCGACGGCGGCGGGCGAGCCGTCGCCCCACAGCATCACCTCGTCCTCGAAGGTGGGCAGGGCGATGGTGGTGCGCTTCAGCGCCTGGGCATAGACGGTGCGGGCGCGGGCGAGATCGCCGCCCCAGCCGCGCGGGCGGAAATTGCCGTCGAAGACGATGCGGGCGCCGCGCTCGCGGGCGAATTCCAGCGTTGCCAGCAGCCGGCCGAGGCCGACATTGGAATAAAGCGACAGGGTGATGCCGGAGAGGTAGATCACGCTGGCTTCGATGACGGCTTCGGCGATGGCCTCCCAGCCCGGCAGCTCGAACAGCTCGCGGGCCGGCGACGTATCGCGCCAATAGGTGAAGCTGCGCTCGCCGCGCGCATCGGTGTCGATGACATAGAGCCCGACATTTCGCCCCGGCACGCGCAGCATCTGGGCGGTGCCGATGCCCTCCGCCTCGGCGGCGGCGCGGATCGTGTCCGAGAAGCGGTCGTCGCCGAGCGCGGTGACATAGCCGACGTCGATGCCGGCACGGGCGAGATAGACCGCGGTATTGAAGGTGTCCCCACCATAGCCCGCGCCGTAGCGCGCATCCGCGCCGCGCGCGAATTCCGCCATGACCTCGCCGATCGCGATGACTTTGGACATGTGTCCTCCTTCGGCGAACCGCCGTTTACTGCCTGCCCTGCATTCGGCGGGAGACTCGCCTCATTCCGCCGCGAGGGCAAGCGCATCGGACCCGCCGGCGGCGGACATCGCCATCCATCCGCCGATTATTGGGGCTGGACCGGCAGCTCGATGATGCGCACCGGGCCGCTGAGCGGGGGCGCCCCCTGCGTCGATCCGGCGCCCGTGGCAGACGGCGCCGCCGTCGCCTCGCTCGGGGCGGCAGGCGGAGGCGGCACGGGCTCCGGCTCGGGGATATAGGCGGGGAGAGCGTAACGGCGCTCGATATCGGCGGCCCGCGCCTGGTTCAGGCCGATCAGGCAGGTCATCCGCTGTTCCAGCACGCCGACGCCGCCGAGGCGCCCGCCTATCGTCTTCTGACCGCCGCCGCCCTCATAGGGCGCGATGCTCTGGCATTCAAAATCGCGCCAGCTGACGAAGCGACCCTGCGCCTCCTCCAGCAGCCCGATCCAGCGCCTGCGCTGCGCCGGCTGCAGTTCGGGGCGCGCCTCGATCGCTTTTCCGGCCGCCGCGACCGCGTGGACGACCCGGCGCTCGCTCGCGCGCTGCTCCCGGCTCAGGCAGTCGAGATAGGCGCGCGGCTCACCCGTGCCACGCACGCAGGCGCCCGGTTCCTGGCCTTGCGCCGGCAGGGCCGCGAGGACGAAGGGGGCGAGCAGGAGCGTGCGGGTCAGCAGCGGGACGACGGCGAGCGGCACCTCTCGACTCCTTGACTGGCGGGTGGTCCATGCGGCTTTCAGGCCGCGCGTGCCTCTTTGAGAAAGCGATCCATGCGCTCCAGCGCGCGGGAGATGTTCTCCGCCGAATTGGCATAGGACAGGCGGATATAGCCTTCGCCATAGACGCCGAAATCGGGGCCGCCAATGGTGGCCACGCCGGCCTCGTCCAGCAGCGACGAGGCGAGCTTCTTGGCCGAGGTCCAGCCCGTCCCCTTGATGTTGGGGAAGGCGTAGAAGGCGCCCTTCGGCACGGCGCAGGACACGCCTTCCAGCGCGTTGAGGCCCTCGACCACGAGATGGCGGCGGCGGTCGAATTCCGCGAGCATCTGCGTCACGCAGTCCTGCGGACCGGTGAGCGCGGCAATGGCGGCGAATTGCGCCGGCGCGTTGACGCAGGACCACGCATTGACCGCCAGCTTGCGCATGGCCTCGAACAGCCCCTCCGGCCAGAGCGACCAGCCCAGCCGCCAGCCGGTCATGGCATAGGTCTTCGACCAGCCATTGAGCAGGATAAGACGGTCGCGGATTTCGGGATAGGCGAGCAGCGTGGTGTGGGCCTCGCCGTCGAACAGGAACTGGTCGTAGATCTCGTCCGACAGGATCACCACTTGCGGGTGGCGCGCGAGGCCGGCGACCAGCTTGTCGATCTCGGCCTTGGGCGTGACGCCGCCGGTCGGGTTGGCGGGCGAGTTGAGGATGATGAGCCGCGTCGCGGGGGTGATGAGCGCGAGCGTCTCCTCCGCCGAGAAGGCGAAGCCGTTTTCCTCGCGGATGGGCACCGGCACGGGCTTGGCGCCGGTGAATTCGATCATCGAGCGATAGATGGGAAAGCCCGGATCGGGATAGAGGATCTCCGCGCCCGGCTCGCCCAGCATGAGGATGGCGCTGAACATCGTCACCTTGCCGCCGGGCACGATGACCACCCGGCCGGGATCGATCTCCAGCGAGAAGCGCCGGTGGATGTCGGCCGCCACCGCCTCGCGCAGCGGCTGGATGCCGGTCGCTGGCGTATAGCCGTGCTGGCCGTCGCGCAGCGCCTTCACCGCCGCCTCGACGATGTGCCCGGGCGTCGAGAAATCCGGCTGGCCGATGCCCAGATTGACGATGTCGCGCCCCTGCGCCGCCAGCGCGCCGGCGCGCGCCAGCACGGCGAAAGCATTCTCCTCGCCGATGCGTTCAAAGGCGGCGATGGGGTGGGGCCGGAAGCCCGCTGCTGGCGTCATCAGTTCCTCCGGTTCGGCTCTGCGGCCGACTAACGAGAATTCGCTTGTAGTTTGTCAAAAGCTGTCACACGGACAGCAAAGGGGTTCAAGTGCCGCGCTGATGCAAGCCTCGTGCGGCCGGAAGGGAAAACGTCATGCCGCTCGACGACGCGCTGTATCCTCTCGGCAAGGTGGTCGACACCGCTCCGGCCCCGCGTCCCGCCCGCGTGGTGATGGCGGGCACGCATGTCGATCTGGTGCCGTTCGATCCGGGCGTGCACGGTCCCGCGCTGTTCGAGGCGACCCAGGGGCCGGAAGGCGAGCCGCTGTGGGCCTATCTGCCCCACGGTCCCTATGAGGACTATGCCGCCTTCGACTCCTATTACCAGGCGGCGGCACTGCGCGAGGATCCGCTGCTTTTCGCGATCATCGACAAGGCAAGCGGTGTCGCCGTCGGCCACGCCACCTATCTCAGGATCGACCCGGTGAACCGCTCCATCGAAGTCGGCAACATCCTTTACACGCCCGCGCTGATGCGCACCCCCGCCGGCACCGAGGCCATGTATCTCATGGCGCGCCACGCCTTCGAGACGCTCGGCTACCGGCGCTATGAGTGGAAGTGCAACGCGCTCAACGCGCCCTCGCGCCGCGCCGCCCTGCGCTACGGCTTTCGCTTCGAGGGGCTGTTCCGCAACCATATGATCGTCAAGGGCCGCAACCGCGACACCACCTGGTTCGCCATGGTGGAAGAGGACTGGCCCCAGCTCGCCGTGGCGTTCGAGAACTGGCTGGCGCCGGCCAATTTCGACGCGCAGGGCCGGCAGATCGCCCCGCTGGCCGTGCTGAACGCCCCGACGCTGGAGGTCGGGGGCCGGACCCTGCGGCGCGCGAGCCGCGATGACCTTCCGGCGGTGGAGGCCGTGCAGCACGCCGCCTATGCGCGAAACCGCGTTCTGCTCGGCGTCGAGCCGGTGCCGCTGCTGTGGGACTATGCGCGCGTGTTCCGCGAGCGCGAGGTCTGGGTGCTCGAGGGGGCGTCCGGCCTCGACGGCGTGCTGGTGCTGCAGGTGCGGGGCGAC
This sequence comes from Ancylobacter novellus, assembly GCA_003241485.1. Taxonomy (GTDB): domain Bacteria; phylum Pseudomonadota; class Alphaproteobacteria; order Rhizobiales; family Xanthobacteraceae; genus Ancylobacter; species Ancylobacter novellum_A. The sequence goes on along the minus strand of QFQD01000002.1, from coordinate 141,504 downwards.
GATCTGCTGACCGACAGCATCGGCGTGTCGCCGATGGCGCAGGGCGGCGGGGTCGGCAACCTGCTGCTCGCGGCCGGCGAGGCGCGCGCGCGCGCCGTTGGCCGGCGCACCGTGCGGCTTTATACCGGCGAGCCGCTTTCTGCCAACATCCAGTGGTATCGCCGCAAGGGCTACGCCATCGAGCGCGTCGAGCAGATGCCCGACCGCCGGCTGGTGCACATGGCCAAGACGTTGGATTGAGCGGGGGCGCCGAGCCTTTCCTTGCGTGCGGCGGCGGATTGCTTACATTTGGGCAAAGCCCGAGCATTGGACGTTGAATGATGAGTTACGTGGAGGCGGCCGGTGCGCCGCTGCGAAAAACCGGCCATATCAAGCTGCACGGACCGGAAGGTTTCGCCGGCATGCGCAAGGCCGGGCAGCTGGCGGCCGAAGCGCTCGATCTCGTGCACGAGATGGTGGCGCCGGGTGTCTCCACCAAGGCGATCGACGACGCCGTGTTCGAATTCGCCATGGACAACAAGGCGCTGCCGGCGACGCTGATGTATCGCGGCTACCGCCATTCCAGCTGCACCTCGATCAACCATGTCGTCTGCCACGGCATTCCCAACGACAAGCCGATGCGCGAGGGCGACATCGTCAATGTCGACATCACGCTGATCGTCGATGGCTGGTATGGCGATTCGAGCCGCATGTACCCGGTGGGCGAGATTCCGCGCCGGGCCGAGCGGCTGCTCGACGTCACCTATGAATCGCTGATGCGCGGCATCGCCGAGGTGAAGCCGGGCCATCATGTCGGCGACATCGGCGCGGCGATCCAGGAATTCGTCGAACCCCTGCACATGAGCGTGGTGCGCGATTTCTGCGGCCATGGCGTCGGCCAGCTGTTCCACGACGAGCCGAACATCGTGCATGTCGGCCGGCGCGGCGAAGGGCCGGAACTGCTGCCGGGCATGATCTTCACCATCGAGCCGATGATTAATCTCGGACGGCCGCATGTGAAGGTGCTGTCGGATGGCTGGACGGCGGTGACGCGCGACCGGTCGCTCTCCGCCCAGTTCGAGCACGCCGTCGGCGTCACCGAGACGGGCTGCGAAATCTTCACTTTGTCGCCCAAGGGCTACCACAAGCCGATCTTCAACAACGGGTGAACCCGGCTCCATGGCGCGACGGCGGAGCGGGCTGAGCGAGGAACCGGCGGGCGAGGGGTCGTCCGGGCCGGCCGCCGAGGGCTTCAGTGAATCCGCCCCGCATTTCCTCGGCCATCGCGAGCGGCTGCGCGAACGCTTTCGCCAGGCGGGAGGCGATGCGCTGCCTGACTACGAACTGCTCGAACTCGTGCTGTTCCGCGCCGTGCCGCGCGCCGATGTGAAGCCGCTGGCGAAGGCGCTGGTGGACCGCTTCGGCTCCTTCGCCGAGGTCATCACCGCCACGCCCGGCCGGCTGCGCGAAGTGAAGGGCGTGGGCGAGGCGATCATCACCGAATTCAAGCTGATCGGTGCCGCCGTGCAGCGGGTGACGCGCGAGGCGGTGAAGGCGCGCCCGGTGCTCTCCTCGTGGAGCGCGGTCATCGCCCATTGCCGGGCCTCCATGGCGTTCGCCGCGCAGGAGGAATTCCGCGTCCTCTTCCTCGACAAGCGCAACCAGCTCATCCTCGACGAGGTGCAGCAGCCCAGCGGCGATCCGACGCCCTCCAGTGCCGACATCCAGATGACCAAGACCATCATTGATGTGGCCAAGCCGCTCGGCATCGAGGTGCATGACCACATCATCGTCGGCAAGGACGGGCATGCCAGCCTCAGAGGGTTGCGGCTGATCTGAGCGGCAGCGTCCGCCCCGTTGCTTCGGCCCTGCAGGTGTGGGATGGCAGGGCGCGACGAGGCGCGCGCCGTGCGCGCCGCGTGTGCCCAAGGTGTCGCGTTGTCATGACTGCCCAAGCGCGTGCGCCCGGCACGGCTCCCGCCATTCCGCTTTCCGCCTATGGCCACCTGCTGGCGATCTATATCGTCTGGAGCGGTTCCTACCTGGCGGTGAAGGTGACACTGGCCGGCGGGCCGGCCGCGATCACCGTGCTCCAGCTGCAGTCGGCTCGCCTGTGGCTCGCCTCGGGGCTGCTCGGGCTCGTCACCCTGCTGCGCCACGGACTGCCGCCGCGCCCGTCGCGCCGCGACATCGGCTTCTGCGTCGCGAGCGGCCTTGTCATGTGGATGGGCGGCAACGGCCTCGCGACGCTCGCCTCCCGCCATGCCACCTCCAGCTTCATCGTCATGGCGATGGGGGCGATCCCGCTCTGGGCCTGCCTGCTCGATATCGTCGTCGAGCGGGTCGTGCCCTCGCGCCGGATGATCCTCGGCCTGCTGCTGGGCCTGTTCGGGCTGTTCCTCGTGGTTTCGCCGACGCTGCTGGGCGGGCATACCGTCATCATCGAGCCGGGCTACGCCGAATTCACCGTGCTGCTGGTCGTCGGCGCGGGGCTGAGCTGGTCGCTGGGCACCATCATCCAGCGCCCGCTGATGCGGCGGCTGCGCCCGGAATGGGCGGCGACGTTCCAGATGCTGTCGGCCGCAGTGGTGCTGAGCGCACTGGCGGTGGGCGAGGGGGCGCCGATCCCCAGCGCGCCGAACCTTTCGCAATGGCTGGCCTTCGGGTTCCTCACCGTCTTCGCCTCGGTGATCGGCCTCACCTCCTACATCAAGGTGATCGGCACGTTCAGCCCGATCATCGCCTCCACCTTCGCCTATGTGAACCCGGTCATCGGCGTGCTGCTGGGGTGGATCATTCTCGGCGAGCAGCTGGAGCCGGTCTCGCTCGCCGGCCTCGGCGTGGTGCTGGCGAGCATCGCTATCGTGTTGAGCGGGCGCGCGCGATAGGGCGTCTCCCGCTGCTCAGGGCGCGCGGTTGAGCAGCAGCGGGCGGGCCTCTTCCGGCACCTTGGTCCAGCCGCCATCCTCGCTCGTGGCGAAGCGCAGCTGGCCGCCGCTCGCGGTTTCCAGCACCAGATCGCCGCGATCGAGCCGCCAGCGCACGGGCAGGGTGCGCCCCAGCAGCGGCGCGCAGGCGGTTTCGGGCGAGAGGCGGAAGGCATCTGCCGGCGCGGGCATGTCGAGAAAATCGATGCGGCAGCGGGCCGTGACGCCATTGCGGGTGAGTTCCCACGCGCCGACCACATCGGCCGGCTGCGCCGGGGGCTCGGCAATCCTGGGATTGACGAGGAAATACACCCCGTCCGTCTCCCGCAGCGCCTCCCATGTCCCGCCGACGCCCTCGGTGAATTCCGCCGTCAGCCGTCCCTCGCCGCTATAGAGCCGGATCGCGTTGGCGGGGCCGGGGCTCCAGAAGGCGATGTCGGCGCTGAACAGGATCTGGGCCGCGCAGGCCGGCCGGTCGAAGGCGACCGCGAAGGAGGCCGCATGGGCGGGATCCTTGGCCCGTTCGCGCTTGCCGCTGAGGGTCAGCGTGCAGGTGCGGTCGCCATCGGCATTGGTGAGGTGATAGGCGCCCGCCAGCTGCGCCGCCGCTTCGTCCGGCGTCTGCGGGAGGGGCGCCGTCGGGCCCGGATCGACCTCCGGCGCCGCTTGCTGCGCGCGCGGCCGGTCCATGGGCATGCAGGCAAGCGCGACCGCGGTCGCGAGAGCCAGTCCTCTCGGGCCAAACATGCTCATGCTCTCACGCGCGCGCGGACAGCGGCTTTTCGGGCACCGGCGTTTCGGGCACCGGCGTCAGCGGCTCGCGGCCCTCCCGCCACGCCAGCAGATTGTCGACGACCAGCTGCCCCATGGCGTTGCGCGTTACATGGGTGGCGGAGGCGACATGGGGCAGCAGCACCACATTGTCGAGCGCCATCAGCTCTCCCGGCACGTTGGGCTCATGGGCGAACACGTCGAGCCCGGCGCTGGCGATCGTGCCCTCCTGCAGCGCGCGGATCAGCGCCGGCTCGTCGACAACGGAGCCGCGCGCGACATTGATGAACACGCCGGTCGGCCCCAGCGCCGACAGAACATCGGCGTTGATGAGGTTCGTCGTCTCCGGCCCGCCCGGTATGATGGCGATCAGCACGTCGACATCGCGCGCCAGAGCGAGGAGGTCGGGGTAGTGGGCATAGGGCAGGCCCTCGACCGGGCGGCGGCTGTGATAAGAGATCGGGCGCCCGAAGCCGGCAAGCCGGCGGGCGATGGCCTGCCCGATCCGCCCCATGCCGACGAGGCCGATGGTGCGGTCGCGCAGCGTGCCGGTGAGGGGGAAGCCGCCCTTTGGCCACAGGCCGGCGCGCAGATGGCGCTCCGCCTGCGGAATCTGCCGGATCGTGGCCAGCAGCAGGCCGATGGTCAGGTCCGCCACCTCGTCGTCGAGCACGCCGGGCGTGTTGGTGACGACGATACCGCGAGTGGCCGCGGCCTCGACATCCACCGCATCGTAACCGACACCGAAATTGGCGACGATTTCCACCTTGGGCAGGCGCGCGAGCAATTCCCCGGTGACGCGGCGCTTGCCGCCGGCGGTTGAGCCGACACCCGTCGCCACGGCGCGGATGCGCCCGCCGACCGCGTCGAGCAGCTGGTCGGCATCCCCCTGGTCCAGGCGGTGGACGGTGAAATGCTGCGACAGCTGCGCTTCGATCATCGGCATCATCGGGCCGGTCTGCAGCAGATCGGGACGGGAGGTTTCGACCATGATGGGCTCCTCGGCGCGGGGGAGCGTATTCGCCCTCAAAGCGCGGGCAGATTCAAGGCACGCCGGACGGAACAGTAAACTCGCGGGGCACGTCTCGGCCGCGCCCGCGCGCTCAGGCGTTGTCGTCGGCCGCGTCCGCCTCGTCGTCCGGCTCGCTGTCGCTGGCGGCGCCGAGCTGGCCGGAAAGGCTCTTCTCGATCTTGCGCAGCAATTTGCGCAGGCGCTTGCGGTCCTTGCCGTCGAGGCCGGTGACGATGACGTCTTCCAGCGAATCCCAGATCCCGTCGATCGCGCCGGCGCGGGTGCGCCCCTCTTCGGTGAGATGGACGCGTACAAGGCGGGCATCGCCTTCGGAGGCGCGACGCTCCAGCAGGCCCTGCGCGGCAAGCCGGCCGACGGTCTTGGAGGCGGTGGGCGGCCGCACCCGGAGCGCCGCGGCCAGCTCCGTCATCGTCCGGCCATCTGTTTCGGCGAGAAGCTTCAGCGCCGTCTCCTGGCCGGGGAACAGCCCGAGATCCTGCAGCCGGCGGGCGGCGAGGGCACGCTGCAGCCGGGCCACGTGATGCAGTCGATGGCCGATGCTTTTGTCGAAGCCGTCCTTCATGAGCGTCCACGTCCTGTGATCGCGATGAGCCATGCGACGATGCAACTCAAGCGCGATGCCGTGACAGGAGCATGGCTGTAAACTGCTTCGCCGTCAAAGTTATCGCGAATTTCCCCGCGTCAGGGACGCAGCGCGGCGAATTTCGCCTCCACCCTGGCGAGAAAGGCCGTGCGCTTGGCGAGGCTGGCGGAGTCCATGCTGTGCAGCGCCAGCCAGAGTTTGCGGGCTTTGGGATGGATGATGCCGCCCACGCCTTCCATGATAATGCGCCGCCCCGGCTGGCCGACCCACAGCCACCAGTACCAGGGCGAGCCGAGCGTGCTCACCGCCGCCAGCACGCGGATATTTGTGAGCCGGCGTTCCAGTGGCCGGAAGGGCTGGGGCATGCCGAAGGTCTCGAACGGCACGAGCACGCGGTCGAGCCAGCCCTTGAGCAATGCGGGCGGGCCGTACCACCAGGTCGGCGCGACGACGATCAGCGCGTCCGCCTGCTTCACCCGCGCTAGATGGCCGGCAATGTTCCGCGTGTTCTCGCCGGGCGTGTGGTAGGCGAGGCGTTCCTCGCGGCTGAGCACGGCGTCGAAGCCCTCGGCATAGAGGTCGATGAGGTCGACCTCGTGCCCGGCGCGCTCCAGGCCGCGGAGGGTCGCGTCGCGCACGGCGGCGGTGAAGCTCTCCGGGACGGGATGGCAGTAGACGACCAGTGCGCGCACCTCACGCCGCTCCGTTTTCATCGGCATGGGTCTGGGCGGCCAGCCCGGCAAAGAGATAGGTCTTGCCGGTGTCGAAGGCGAAGTCGGGATGATCCCAGGCGATCATCTTGCCGGGGTTCAACAGGCCGCGCGGATCCGCCTCGCGCTTGAAGGCCAGCTGCACCGCGTCGGTCTGTTTCATGCCGCCTTCCTCCAGCGTGTAGCGGTGCGGGTTGAACACCGGGATGCCCATGGCTTCGTGCCGGGCGATGATGGCGTCGAGCCTCTCCTCCGTGGTGAAGCGTACCAGCGGCAGGCCGAAGCAGGTGATCTTGCCGTCGAACCGCACGAATTCGAGATGGGCGAGCACCTCGTCGCCGAATTCCGCATGAATGCGCTCGATCAGGGAGAGCTGGTTCGGGAAGGGATAGAGCGTCTGCAGATAGGTGATGGACGGCTCGACCCGCAGCGCGCGAAGCGTGGTGTGGTTCCACGCCAGTTCGTAGAGCGGGGGCAGGCTCTTGCCTTCCTCGGTGCCGACCCGGTCCGAGTGGAACAGCACCTTGCCGCCCCAGCGCGCGGTGAAGCTGTCGACGGCGGCGCTGGCAATGGGCGCGATCATGGCGAGCACGATGTGCTGGCCATCGGGCAGATAGCGGCGGTGGCGCAGAAAGAAATGCTGCGGCACCGGCGCGGCGATCACCGACACCAGCTTCTTGAGGATGGCGTCCTGCTCGCCGAGCGCGTTGGCATAGGCTGCGGCCGCGCCGAGATCGTCGAAGCCGATCATCATCTGAACCCAGTCCAGCGCCGGGGTGAGCGGCATCTCCACCTCGAGGATGATGCCGTTGGTGCCATAGGCATGGGCCACCTTCTGCACGTCCTCGCCGGTGAGCTGGAGGAGGCGCGGGCTCGCCTCCATGGTGAGGATGCGCAGGCTGATGATGTTGCCGAGATCGCGCAGGCCGCCCCAGGTGATCGAACCGACGCCGCCCGAGCCGCCGGCGATGAAGCCGCCAATCGACGCCGAGCGATAGGTGGAAGGGTGCAGCCGCAGCTCCTGCCCGGAGGAGCGGCAGGCATCGTCGATGTCGGCGATGATCGCCCCGGTCTGCACCCGCACGCGGCCGGCCGAGATTTCCAGCACCTTGTCGAGGCGGGAGAGGTCCAGCACCACGCCGCCGGCCAGAGGCATGGCCTGGCCGTAATTGCCGGTGCCGGCGCCGCGCGGGGTGACGGGGATGGCAAGCTCGAAACAGGCGGCGATGACGCGCCGCACCTCCTCCTCGCTGGCGGGCGAAACGATGAGGTCCGCACTCACCGCCTCCAGCTGGCGCTTCAGCAGGGGCGAGTACCAGTAGAAGTCGCGGCTCTTCTGCCGCATCACGGCTGGATTGTCCTCCAGCGCAATGCCGTCGAGCCGGGCCTTGAGGGCGGCGAGATCGTAGGCCGGTCTGTCAGCCATTGCGGCGCTCCATCCACTCGTCGAGTTCGGCATAGTCGGGCGGCGTCGTGTCGATCGCCTTGCCCAGCCGCAACACGGTGCGATCCGTCTGCGGGCGGGCCAGCAATTCGTTCAGGCTGCGCGCGGTGAAGATGGAAAGATCCGCAACGGCACCCACCTTCAGCGTGCCGGCCTGCACGCCCATCCGCCCCGCCGGCGTGGCGGCGATGACAGATGGCCAGTCGGCAAAGGGATGGTCGAGATGGGCGATGCGCGCCGCCTCGCGCCAGACCTCCACAAGGTCGAGGTCGCCATAGGCATAGAACGGGTCGCGGGCATTGTCGCTCGCCACCATCACCTCGATGCCGCGCGCCTTCATCTCGTGCAGCAGGGTGACGCCGCGCCAGCGCGGGGTGCGTCCGGGCTGGCGGTCCTGCAGGTAGAGATTGCACATGGGCAGCGAGACGACGCCCATGCCGGCCTGCGCCACCAGATCGAGCGTGCGGTCGACCTCGCCGGCATCGTCATTGGCGGCGATGGCGCAGCAATGCCCGACAAGGATCGGCCCCTGAAAGCGCCGGCGCAGGGCGATCTCGGCGATCAGCTTCAGCCCGCGCCCCTGCCGGTCGCGCTCGTCGACATGCAGGTCGAGCGCAAGGCCGTGGCGCTCGGCGGCCTCGAACAGGCGCTCCAGGCCGGCGGCGAGATTGGGCGTCGCATAGGTGTAGCTGCCGAGCAGCCCACCATGCGCGCGGATGAGCTCGATCAGCGCGACAAAGCGTGTCTCGTCCATCACCGCGTCGATCGCGGAGAGGCCGACCGCCTGCAGGGCGATGCGGTCCGCCCACGCCGCGCGCTGCTCGGCGAAAACCTCCCACGCCCCGGCCGCGCGCGGCCCATCTGAATCAAGATGCGTGCGCAAGGCGACCGTGCCATGCGCATAGGCGCAGCGCAGGCCGAAGCCGAAGCGGCGGGCGATGTCGTCGGTGGTCCAGTGGGCAATGCGGTCGGCCGTGACGGCCGCCATCGCGCCGTCGAAGCTGCCATCGAGGTTCGGCGCCCGCTTCCAGATGAAGCCCTTGTCGAGATGGGTGTGGATGTCGGCAAGGCCCGGCAGGACCAGCCGCCCGCGCAGATCCAGCCGTGGCATCTCGGCCGGTGCAGCCCCCGGCGGCGTCAGCGCCGCGATCCGGCCCTGCGCAATGGTGATGTCCAGCCGCGTGAGGCCCTCACGATCCGCCGGGCCCGGCGTTGCGCCCACAAGACAGGCGGGCGCGCGCAGATTGGCCAGAACATAGCCGGCGGGTAAATGCGCGAAATCGGGGCTTTCCGTCATCGCGCGTCCATTTCGCTCTCGTGCCAGCGCCGCAGCACCAGCCAGGAGATGAGACTCAGCGCGGCATAGATCATTATGCCGGCGAGCGAGATGAGCAGCAGCGCGGCGAACAGGCGGGGAATATTCAGCCGGTACGCCGATTCCACGATGCGGAAGGCAAGCCCGGAGCCGGCCCCGGCGGACCCGGCGGCGATCTCGCCCACCACCGCGCCGATGAGGGCGAGGCCGCCGGCAATGCGCAGGCCGCCGAGGAAATAGGGCAGGGCGGTCGGCAGCTTGAGCTGCACCAGCGTCTGCCAGCCGGAGGCGCCGGAGAGGCGGAACAGGTCGCGCAGATTGGGATCGACCGATTTCAGCCCGAGCGTGGTGTTGGACAGCACGGGAAAGAACGCGACGAGCCAGGCGCAGACCAGCACCGCCGTGTCAGTCGAGAGATAGATCAGCATCAGCGGCGCCACGGCGATCACCGGCGTCACCTGCAGGATCACCGCGATGGGGAACAGCGAGAACTCGACGATGCGCGAGGAGGCAAAGACCAGCGCCAGCGTCACCCCGCCGAGCACCGCGATCAGCAGCGCGATCAGCGTGGTCTCCAGCGTCACCAGCATGGACTGGAGCAGCACCACCCGGTCGTTGAACAGCGTGGTGGCGACCAGAACCGGGCTCGGCAGCACATAGGGCGGCAGGTTGTTCAGCCGCACCACGGCTTCCCAGCCGACCACCACCAGTGCCAGCACGGCGAGGGGCAGCAGCCAGCGGAACGGCGAGTGCTCCATCGCGGCGCTCCCTAGGTCGCTTCCATCGCCCGCGCCAGCGCGGTCGAGGTCTCGCGGCACAGGCCGACATATTCCGGCGAGGTGCGGAAGGCCTCGTCGCGCGGCTGGTTCGGGTCGATGGCGAGTTCGGCGTGCACCCGGCCCGGCCGGGCGCGGAACACCAGGATACGCGAGGAAAGGTACACCGACTCGAACACCGAATGGGTGACGAAGACGATGGTGCAGCCAAGCTGCTTCCACACCTGCAGCAGATCGTTGTTCAGCTTGAAGCGGGTGATCTCGTCCAGCGCGGCGAAGGGCTCGTCCATCAAGAGCAGGCGCGGCTTTGTCACCAGCGCGCGGGCGATGGACACGCGCATCTTCATGCCGCCGGAAAGCTCGCGCGGATAGGCATCGCGGAACTGCGACAGCCCCACCATCTCCAGCGCTTCCATGATGGCGGGCTCGGCCGCCTTCGCGCTCACGCCGGCAAGGCGCAGCGGCAGATGGACATTGCCGAACACGCTGGCCCACGGCATCAGCGTCGGCTCCTGAAACACGAAGCTGATCGAGGGCTTGCCGCGGGCACGCCGCGCGGTCTCCTCGCCATTCCAGTCGATCCGTCCCGCCGTCGGTTCGGAAAGCCCGGCGATGAGGCGCAGCGCGGTGGACTTGCCGCAGCCCGAGGGGCCGAGCAGCGACAGGAATTCGCCCTGCCGCACCTCCATGTCGAGGCCGTCCAGCGCGGTGACGGCATTCGCGAACTGCTTGCCCACCCCCTTCAGGGCGAGCAGCGGCGCGGTTACGGCGGGCAAGGTGTCGTCGAGGGACAGCGTCATTCTCTCACGTCGTTTCGGGCAAACCCGTCTACGCCTGCCGGACGATGGTGCCGATGGCGTTGACGACGAGCCGCGCGGCGGTCAGCGCCGACAGGCCGCTAATGTCGGCCGGCGGGTAGAGTTCGACAAGATCGAACCCGGCGATGCGGGCGCGCGTGCCCACGCCGGCGATCAGGTCGATCGTCTGCGTATAGGTCAGGCCGCCCGGCGTGCGCGCCGCCACGCCCGGCATGATGCCAGGATCGAGGCCGTCGCAGTCGAGGGTGATGACCACCCGTGCGCCGTCGGGAATATGCCGGAGAGCGGCATCGACGCCATGGGCGTGCACCTCGCGGGCGGTGACGAGGTGGCTGCCATAGTGGCGCGCCGCCTCCACCTCGGTGCGGCGCGCGCTGCCGACGCTGCGGATGCCGACCTGCACCATGCCCGCGACATGGGCCATCTCGCTGGCCCGGCGCATCGGGTTGGAATAGCCGTAGCGCTCGCCATAGCGCTCCTCGCGCCAGTCGATATGGGCGTCGATCTGCAGGATCCAGATCGGCCCGTGCCCGGCAAAGGCGCTGAGGAAGGGAATGGGCAGGGAATCGTCGCCGCCCAGGAGGATCGGCACCGCGGCCGTCGCCAGCACCTCGCGCGTCTTCGCCTCGATCCGGGCGCGGTTGCCTTCATTGTCGTGCATGGTGGTCGGCACGTCGCCGGCGTCGACGCAGCACACCGGCCCGCCATCGAAAAGCGGGCCGCCCAGATCGAAATCCCAATGCTCGATGAACGCCGCCTCGCTCGCGCTCGCCGCGCGGATAGCGGCGGGCGCCAGGGCGTAGCCGCGGCTGTCCTGGTCGGGATAATTGCTGCCATGGCCGGCCCCGAAGATCACCGCGCGCGGCGGGCGATCCTCTGGAAGCCGGTCGGGAAGGCCGAGAAACGAGGGCGCGGCGGTCATCCGGGCTACTTCGCCAGTTCCTTGCCGACGCCCTTGTTCACGAATTGCAGCGTGTAGGACTTCTTGTAGTCGATGTCGGGCGCGACGACCTTGGCCCCGACCATCTTGTCGTAGAAGCTCTTGATCTTGGCGTCGGTCATGGCGCCGATGCCCATCGTCTTGGTGTCGCCGGAATCGACGATGCCGTACTCCTTCATCTTCTCGATGGAGAAGGCGATCATCTCGTCGGTCATTTCCGGGTTGTCCTTGCGGATCAGCTCGTTCGCCTTGGTGTTGTCGCCATAGAGATAATTGTACCAGCCGATGATCGAGGCATCGACGAAGCGCTGCACGAGGTCGGGGTTCTGCTGCACCAGCTGGGTGCGGGTCTCGATCGTGGTGGCGTAGGTGTCGAAGCCTTGATCGGCCAGCAGGAACAGCTTCGGCTTGAACCCGCCCTGCTTTTCCACGGCATAGGGCTCGGAGGTGATGTAGCCCTGCATGGCGCTGTTCTTGTCGGCGAGGAACGGCGCGGCATTGAAGGTGTAGGGCTTCACCTGCTTCTCGCTGAAGCCGAAATCGGCCACCAGCCACTGGTAGTAGCTCGCCAGGCCCTCCTTGGAGATGAACAGGGTGCGGGTCTTCAGATCCTCGAAGGTGGCGACGTCCGGGTGCGCGATCAGCACCTGCGGATCCTTCTGGAACATGGCCGCGACGATGACGGTCGGGATGCCTTCCACCACGGAGGAGAAGGCCTGCAGCATGTTCGCGCCCATGTAGAAGTCGATCTTGCCGACCGGCAGCAGCAGCCGGTTATTGGCCTGCGGACCACCGGGCAGGATGGTCACGTCGAGCCCGTACTTCTCATAGGTGCCGTCGACGACGGCCTGATAGAAGCCGCCATGCTCGGCCTGCGCCACCCAGTTGGTGCCGAAGGTGACCTTGTCGAGGGCCTTCGCCTCGGGTGCGAAACCCAGGGCGCTGAGGGCGAGGGCGGCGAGCGCCGGCAGGCAGGAACGCAGGTGAGGAAGGCGAAAGCGCATCGATGTCTCCATCGCGATACGATGAACGGTGTGCGAATGTGCCGTGATGATAGGCGAGCTTAAACTCGATGCACATATGCACGTGTGACTGCTACGTCGTTTCCCCCAGTCTGGATTTCGCTTTTCTGGAATTCCGCCATGCTGCGCCATTTGCTGCCCGCCGCCATCCGCCGCCCCTTCGCCCGCTACAGCCATGCCGTGGAGGTGCCCGCCGGGGCGCGGCTGCTGCTGGTCTCCGGCCAGCTCGGCATTGCCGTGGATGACGCCATTCCCGACAGCGTCGAGGAACAGGCGGCGATCTGCTTTCGCGCCATTGCCGCCTGCCTCGCGGAGGCGCGCATGGGCGTCGGCGACATCGTGCGGCTCAACGCCTATGTGACCGACCGCGCCCATCTCGCCGCGTACATGGCCGCGCGCGACCGCTTCATCGCCGACCCTGCGCCGGCCTCCACGCTGATGATCGTCTCCGGCTTCGCCCGCCCGGAGTTCAAGGTCGAGGTCGAGGCGCTGGCCGCCCGGCGCGATTGAGCCTAAAAGCCCCATGCCTTTCACCGGACTGCCTTTCACCGGACTGCCTGCCATGCCCCCCAAACGCTTCTGGACCGAACTCGCCTGGACCGATTTCTCCGCCGGCGACACCGAAAACTGGATCGCCGTGCTGCCCGTCGCCGCTGTCGAGCAGCACGGGCCGCACCTGCCGGTCGGCGTCGATACCTTTATCGGCGAGGGCTACCTCAGGGAGGTGGCGCGGCTGCTGCCGGCGGAACTGCCGGCGCTGTTCCTGCCGATCCAGGCGATCGGCAAGTCGAACGAGCACATCCATTTCCCCGGCACGTTGACGCTGTCCGCCGAGACGGTGATCCGCGCCTGGACCGAGATCGGCGAGGGCGTGCACCGGGCGGGGGTGCGCAAGCTGGTCATCGTCAATTCGCATGGCGGCAACGTGCCCATCCTCGACATCGTGGCGCGCGATCTGCGGGCCCGGCTCGGCATGCTGGTCGTCACCGTGTCCTGGCACCGCTTCGGCTATCCCGAGGGCCTGTTCTCGGCGCAGGAGCGCCAGCACGGCATCCATGCCGGCGGGGTCGAGACCTCGCTCATGCTGGCGTTCCGCCCCGACACGGTGCGGCAGGACGAGGTGCGCGACTTTCCGCCGGTCACGCTGGCCATGGAGCAGGAGTTCTCCTTCCTGCGCGCCGGCACGCCGGCCGGCTTCGGCTGGATGGCGCAGGACATTCAGCCGGCCGGCGCCATGGGCAATGCCAGCGAGGCGAGTCTGGAGAAGGGCGAGGCCTGTGCGGCCTATGGCGCGCGCGCCTTCGTCGAGCTTCTCGCCGATGTGCATCGCTTCGATCTCGCGCGCCTGCCCGCAGGCCCGCTCGGCGGAGGAGCGCTGTGATGGAAGGCTCTGTGGCGGCCCCTGCCTTTCACGACATCCGCGCCAGCCTCGATGAGACCCGCGCCTATGCCGCGCGGGTGCTGGCGCATTTCGGTACGGGCTCGGAAAATGCGCGCATCACCGCCGAGGCACTGGTAAGCGCGGAGGCGGACGGCCTCGGCACGCACGGCCTCGCCCGCCTGCCGAGCTATGCCGCCATGGTCGCGGCCGGCAAGATCGACGGCCATGCCGTGCCCTCCAGCCGCCGTGTCGCGCCCTCCGTGGTGGCGGTCGATGCCGGCAACGGCTTTGCTTACCCGGCCATCGAACTCGGCCTGCCGCTGCTGGCGGAGGTTGCCCGCGAAACCGGCATCGCGCTGATGGCAATCCGCCGCTCCAGCCATTTCGGCGTCGCCGGGCAGCCGGTGGAAAAGCTGGCGGAACAGGGGCTGGTGGGGCTCGCCTTCTCCAACGCCTCCGCCTCCATCGCGCCGTGGGGAGGCAAGCGGGCGGTGTTCGGCACCAACCCCATCGCCTTCGCCACGCCGCTGAAGGGGCGCCCGCCCGCCGTCGTCGACCTGTCGGTCGCCAAGGTGGCGCGCGGCAACATTCTCGCGGCGGTGCAGCGCGGCGACACCGCCATTCCCGAGGGCTGGGCCTTCGATCCCGAGGGCAACCCGACCACCGACGCCAAGGCCGGCCTGGCCGGCACCATGGTGCCGATGGGCGAGGCCAAGGGCACGGCGCTCGCCTTCATCATCGAGGTGATGGCGGCGGCGCTCACCGCCTCCACCTTCGCCTTCGACGCGCCGAGCTTCTTCGATGGCAAGGGCCCGCCGGCGGCGGTGGGCCATGTCGTCATCGCCATTCATCCCGGCTTTGTCGCGGGCGATGCCTATCTCGACCATCTGGAACGCCTGGCGCACGCCATCGAGACCGAGCCCGGCGCGCGCCTTCCCGGCAAGCGGCGCCTCGTCAACCGCGCCCGCGCCGCGCGCGAGGGCGTGACACGCGGAGCCGCCTTGCAGAAGGCGCTGGCCGGGATGGGCTTTCCCGGCTGAGGGAGGGGCGGGCCGGCTAGCTGATGAACACGATCCAGCCGGCCGCCATGACCATGCAGGCCAGCGTTACCGGCACGCCGGCGCGGGCGAATTCGCCGAAGGAGATCTTCACCCCGCTGGCCGCCGCCTGCTCCACCACGATGATGCCGGCAAGGCTGCCGAACACGATGAGGTTGCTGGAGAAGCCGGTGCCCAGCGCCAGTGCGGCGCCGAGCGCTTCGGCCTGGCTGCCGGGCGTGAGGAACGGGATGAGCAGCATCACCGCCGGGTTGTTGCCGACGATGTTGCTCAGCGTGCCGCCCACGAGATAGAGCGCCAGCGGATCGTTGAGGTCGAGTCCGGTGGCGCGCATGCCGTCGAGCAGGTCCTGCGGCAGGCCGGTGGCGGCCATGGCGGCATTGACCACGAACAGCCCCATGATGAGCAGCAGCAGATTGCCGTCGATATGGCGCAGCATGTCGCTGGAGGCGATTTCCCGGTTTATCAGCAGCACGCCGGCACCGCCGAGGGCGATGAGTTCGCGCGGCCAGTCACTGAAGATGAAGGCCAGCACCACGATGAGCGTGACCACGCCGGCCTTCAGCGTCTCCAGCCGGTCGAACGTCGCGGGCGCCCCCGCCGCGGCTGGAGCCGGGGCCGGCATCTTCGCGCCCTCCGGCAGGGTCCAGCGGCCGCGATAGATCAGCGCGACGAGGCCCCAGACCAGCGGCAGCGATGCCAGCGCCGGCAGGCCGGCAATCGCCAGGAAGCCGTTGAAGGACAGGCCCAGCTGCTGGGCGGCGATCATGTTCTGCGGGCTGCCGATCAGCGTGCCGGCCGAGCCGGTATTGGCGGCGAAGCAGAAGGCCAGCAGGAACGGCACCGGATTGAGCCCGCGCGCCAGGGTGAGCGAGACCAGCAGCGGCGTCATCGCCACCACCACCACATCATTGGTGAGCAGGGCGGAGAGCCCGCCCCCCACCGCGACCAGCACGGCCAGCAGCATGGGCGGGGAGACCGGCAGCAGCGCCACGCGCTCGGCGGTCCAGGCATAGAAGCCCGAGACCACGAAGGCGGCGGACACCACCATCAGCCCGAACAGCATGCCGACGCTGGTGTAGTCGATCGCGTCCCACGCGGCCTTGGGCCCGATACTGCCCGCCACCATCATGGCCAGCGCGCCGACGACGGCGGCCCCGGTGCGGTCCACCTTGAAGCCCGGCAGCTTGCCGAAGCCCATGGCGATGTAGACGAGGAGGAAGATGGCGAGTGTCAGGCCCATGCGCGGACGGTCTTTTCAACAGCGGTTTGAGGCGTGGGCGGGTCAGGTCTTGAGGCCCGCCGCCTTCGCTGCCTCGTGATATTCCTTGCGGATCTTGGCGAGGTCCACCGTCGGCTCCGGCAGCTTCAGCTTCATGTCGTCGAGAGCGTCCTCGATGATCCGCGCCACGGCGAGGTTGCGGAACCATTTGTGGTTCGAGGGCACGACATACCACGGCGCGTGCTTGGTCGAGCACTTCTCCAGCATGTCCTCATAGGCGGCAATGTACGCGTCCCAGAAGGCGCGCTCCTTGTAGTCGGAATCGCTGATCTTCCACTGCCGCGCGGGGTCGTCGAGCCGCTGGCGGAAGCGCGCCAGCTGTTCCTCCGGCGTGATGTAGAGGAAGAATTTGAGAATGGTCACGCCCGCATCGGTGAGCAGCTTCTCGAACTCGTTGATGCGGTCATAGCGCTTCGACCACACCTCCTTCGGCACGAGTTCGTGCACCCGCACCACCAGCACGTCCTCGTAATGCGAGCGGTTGAACACCGCCACCTGGCCGAGCCCCGGCGCATAGGGGTGCACGCGCCAGAGAAAATCATGCAGGCGTTCTTCCTCCGTGGGCTGCTTGAAGCTCTTCACATGGGCGCCCTGCGGGTTCATCGCGGTCATCACGTGCCAGCACGTGCCATCCTTGCCCGCGGCGTCGATGCCCTGCAGCACCACCAGAAGCGCATGCTTCTTCTCGCCATAGAGCTTCTGCTGCAGCTCGGTGAGGCGGGCGACGTTCCTGGCGAGCGCGTCCCTGGCCTCCTGTTCCGAGGCGAAATCACCGTGGAAGCCCGCATCGATATCCTTCAGCTTCACCCGTGAGCCGGGCTCGACAATGAGTTTCTTGCGCAGGTCCATGGACGTGTCTCCCCGTGCGGCCGGCTGAAGGCGCCGTTGCAGGGGCGCAGTATATCCGCCGGGCAAGAAGGCGGCTGTCGCAGAAGGAAAATCCGGGCGGATTTCCCCGGTACGTTCACGGGGGGCGGCGGGGCGCCGCGGCCGCAGATGAGTTTTCCTATCGGAATATATTGTTCGCTTCCTGCGATGGTGCTTTCATTGCGTCCTCACCTCAGCCGGAGACGCCGCGATGGACATGAAGACCGGAAGCGACGGGATCGAACTCGGCGCCCGGGTGAAGGGGCTGCGCAGCCGCGCGGGGCTCACCATCAAGCAGGTGGCGGACCGGTCGGGCATTTCGCCCTCGGCGATCTCGAAGATCGAGAACAACCTGCTGTCCCCGACCTATGACAACATCATCCGCCTGGCCCAGGGCCTTGGCGTCGATATTTCCGAACTGTTCTCCACGGCCGGCAAGCAGGCGCCGCATGGCCGCCGCTCGCTCACCCGCGCGGGGCAGGGCGACCATATCCGCACCCGCACCTACTCGTTTGAAATGCTGTGTTCGGACCTCACCGCCAAGCGCATGCAGCCCATGAAGGCGCGGCTGCGGGCGCATGAGGCGCGCGACTTCGGCACCCTTGTCGCCCATGCCGGGGAGGAGGTCGTGCTGGTGCTGAAAGGCCGGGTGACGCTGCTCACCGAGTTCTACGCGCCGGTGACGCTGGAGGAGGGCGACAGCGTCTATTTCGACAGCACGATGGGCCATGCGCTGCTGAGCGCCGGGGCGGAGGAGGCGGAGATTTTCTGGGTCTGTGTCGCCGATCCCGGCCTCAGTTTCGAGGAGGTCCCGGAATCTCCTTGACAGTTTCGCGATACGAATAAAATGTTCGTATAGGAAATCTTGAATTATCTACAAAAAAACTATAAATCTTTCCATCCAGTTCCAGAGGATGACGCATGACTGAAAATATCGGCAGCCGCCGCACCTTCCTTGCCGCCGGCTCGCTCTTCGGCGCGGGTGCCGCCCTTGCCGCCAGCGCCGGTCCGGTGCTCGCGCAGGAGGCCAGCGCCGGCTCCACGCTCAAGGCGATCCGCGATCGCGGCGAGCTGCGCATCGGCGTCGCGCCGGGCGAACCGTGGTTCTACAAGGACCAGCGCTCGGGCGAGTGGTACGGCCTCGGCTGGGGAACCGGCGTCGCGGTCGCCAAGGAACTCGGCGTGAAGCCGGTGCCGGTGGAGACCACCTGGGGCAATGCGGTCGCCGCGCTCCAGGCCGGCCAGTTCGACGTCATGTTCACCATGGACGCGACGCCGCAGCGCGCGCTGGCGGTCGATTTCCCCATCCAGCCCATGTTCTGGTACGCGCAGGGCGTCCTGCTGGCCGATGGCCAGACCGTGACCACCTGGGAGGAGATGAACAAGCCGGAATTCCGCATCGGCGTCGTGCTCGGCACCTCGCCCGACCGCGACATCACGGTGCGCCTGCCCAAGGCGACGATCGAGCGCTTCCCCAGCGCGGACGAGACCGGCGCGGCCTTCATCGCCGGGCGCATGGACGGCATCTCGCTGTTCCATCCGGCGCTGGTGATGCTGCAGTCGCGCATCAAGAAGGGCAAGATCATCCTGCCGCAGCCGATGCGCGAGTCGCCCTCCAGCGCCGCGGTGCCGAACGTCGCCGACAAGAGCTGGCGCGACTGGCTGGGCGTGTGCCTCGGCTATTTCTACGCCACCGGCCAGACCCAGAAGATCTTCGAGGAATATCTCGCCTTCCGCGGCATCGATCCCGCGGCCACCCCGGCGATCATGCGCGAGCGCTGGAAGGCCTGATCGCTTTTGTGAGGGGCGCGCCGGCTGAGACCGGCGCGCTTCCTCGCTCCTGCGCCCGTCCGCCCCTCGACGTCCGGCAAGGCCGAACCTTATGCACTATGTGTGGGACTTCCGGCCGGTCTGGCTGAACTTCGACGTTCTGCTGGAAGGGCTGGTCAACACGCTGAAGCTCTCCGGCTTCTCCATCGCGCTCGGCCTCGCCATCGGGCTCATGCTGGCGATGGGGCGGCTGGCGCCGTCGCGCTTCGTCTCGCTGCCGGCGACCGCGATCATCGAGTTCTACCGCAACACACCGCCGCTGGTTCACTTCTTCTGGTATTTCTACGGCCTGCCGATCCTCACCGGCATCAGCCTCTCGCCCTTCGCGGCAGCGGCGGCGGCGCTCTCGGTGCAGTCCGGCGCCTTCTTCGCCGAGGTGTTCCGCGGCGGCATCATCTCGGTCGAGCGCGGGCAGTGGGAGGCGGGTCGCGCCATCGGCATGAGCCATGTGCAGCTCATGCGCCGGGTCATCCTGCCCCAGGCGTTCCGGCGCATGATCCCGCCGCTGATGGAGCGCTCCTTCGAGCTGGTGAAGACCACCTCGCTTGCCGCCACGCTCACCTATGGCGAGCTGGTCTACAAGGCGATGGTGCTGGCGACGCAGACCTACCGCCCGATGGAGATCTATTCGACGGTGGCCGTGATGTTCTTCACCGTGCTGTTCGTCGCCAGCCTCGGCATGCGCGCGGTGGAACACCGCCTCGCGCGCCGCGCCGCACGGTGATCGAGATGAATTACACCTTCCAGTTCGGCGAGATCCTGGCCAATAGCGACCTGCTGCTGCGCGGGTTGAAGCTCACCATCCTGCTCTTCGCCATCGCCTTTTCCGGCGCGCTGGTGTGCGGGCTGTTCATCGGCCTGGCGCGCGCCTCTTCGCGGCGCGTGCCGAACCTCATCGCCACCACCTATATCGAGATCTTCCGCAACACCCCGGTGCTGGTGCAGCTGATCTGGTTCTATTACGCCATGCCGGCGCTCACCGGCTGGCAGCCCACCGCCTTCGTGGCGGCGGCGCTCGGCCTGTTCCTCAATACCTCCGCCTATTGCGCCGAGATCTGGCGCGCCGGCCTGCAGTCTCTGCCGGCCGGGCAATGGGAAGCCGGGCGCGCCATCGGCATGAGCGAATGGCAGCTGCTGCGCCGCGTGGCGGTGCCGCAGGCGCTGGCTCGCATGGTGCCCGCCTTCACCAATCGCGGCGTCGAGCTGGCCAAGATGACCTCCATTGCCTCCACCATCACCGTGCAGGAGCTGATGTACGAGGCGAAGATGCTGAGCACGCAGACCTTCCTGCCGCTGGAGACCTTCACGGTCGTCGCGGTGATCTATTTCGTCCTCATCTATCCGGGAACGCTGGCCGCCTACGCGCTTGAGCGTCGCCTCAATTCCAAGGGAGCCTGAGCGCCATGGCGGACATGACAGCGGCCGAGGTCGCCCCGGTCCTCGCGGTCGAGGGGCTGCGCAAGAGCTTTGGCAGCAACGAGGTGCTGAAGGGCATCGACCTCAAGGTCGGGGCCGGCGAGCGTATCGCCATTCTCGGCTCCTCCGGTTCCGGCAAGAGCACGCTGCTGCGCTGCATCAACTTCATGGAGACGCCGAGCGCCGGGCGCATCGCCCTTGACGGGATCGCCGTCGGCGTGGAGGGGCGCGATGGCGCGATCACCGCGCGGTCAGGCGAACTGCGCCGGCTGCGCACCCGCGTCGGCATGATCTTCCAGCAGTTCAACCTGTTCCCCCACATGACGGTGCTGGAAAACGTCATGGAAGGCCCGGTGACGGTGAAGGGCATGAAGCGGGCGCCGGCGCGCGCGCTGGCGATGGATTATCTCACCCGCGTCGGCCTCGCGGACAAGGCGGAGCAGCATCCCCAGCGCCTTTCCGGCGGCCAGCAGCAGCGCGTGGCCATCGCCCGCGCGCTCGCCATGGAGCCGGAAATCCTGCTGTTCGACGAACCGACCTCCTCGCTCGATCCCGAGCTGGTCGGCGAGGTGCTCGACGTCATCCTCGGTCTGTCGAGGGAAGGGCGCACCATGCTGCTGGTCACCCACGAGCTCGGCTTCGCCTACCATTTCGCCACTCGCGTGCTGTTCCTGCACGAGGGGCGCATCCATGAGCAGGGCACCCCGGACGAGGTGCTGAAGAACCCGCGCGAGGAACGCACGCAGGCTTTCCTGCGCCGCTTCTCCGCCTTTCATTTCTGAGCGAGACAGCACATGGCCGAGGAAAAGGGCGCCCAGACGCCGGTCGAGGACCCGCGCAACCACGATCTGTGGATCTGGCTGAACGGCCGTCTGGTCAAGCGCGCCGAGGCGATGGTGTCGATCTTCGATGCCGGCTTCGGTCTCGGCGACGGCGTATGGGAAGGCATCCGCATGGCCAAGGGCCGGCTGGTGCTGGTCGACGACCATCTCGACCGCCTCTATGAGGGCGCCAACACCATCGCTCTCGACATCGGCATGCCCAAACCCCAGCTGCGCGCCGCGCTGGAAGAGCTGTGCGCCGCCAACGCCATGACCGATGGCGGCCATATCCGCCTGATGGTGACGCGCGGCGAGAAGCGCACCGTGCATCAGGACCCGCGCAACGCGCTGGGCCGCCCGACCATCGCCATCACCGCCGAATTCAAGGTGCCGGACCCGGAAATCAAGAAGGCCGGCATCAAGCTGTTCACCTCCACTTTCCGCACCTCGGGGCCGGACAGTTTCGACCTGCATCTCAATTCCCACAGCCGGCTGAATTTCATCCGCCCGCTGCTGCAGGCCATCGCCGCCGGCGCGCATGAGGCGCTGATGCTGGATCCGAACGGCTTCGTCGCCAGCTGCAATTCGACGAACTTCTTCATCGTGAAGCGCGGCGAGGTGCTCACCTCCACCGGCCGCACCTGCTTCAAGGGCATCACGCGCCGCAAAGTGATCGCGCTCTGCGCCAAGGAAGGCATCGCCTGCCGCGAGACCGACTTCACCCTGGCCGAGGCCTATAATGCCGATGGCGCTTTCGTCACCGGCACGTTCGGCGGCATCACGCCGGTGCGCAGCCTCGACGGGCGGGCGATCGGCGCCGCGCTGCCCTGTCCGATGACCGCCCGCCTGTCGGAACTCTATGACCGCACCTTCCTCGGCTGATCGGATGGAAACCGCCGTCACCGCCGCCGTCAGCCGGTTCGCCGCGAGTTTCGACGGCGCGGCGATCCCGGAAGCGACGCGGGCAAAGGCGCGCACGCATATTCTCGACAGTCTCGGCTGCGGCCTTGCCGGCGCCTCGACCGGCATGCAGCGGGCCATTCTCGCCGCCACCCGGCTTGAGGCGCGCCCCGGCCCGTGCCGCGTGCTGGGCGAGAGCGAGGGTTTCGGCCCCGTGGCGGCCGCTTTCGTCAATGCCGCCGCGATGAACGCGCTCGATTTCGACGACGGTCTCGATGACGAGAACGGGCGCGGCATGGGCCATCCCGGCGCCTCCATCGTCGCCGCCGCGCTCAGTGCCTGCTTCGAGCGGACGGTGAGCGGCGCGGACTTCGTCACCGCCGTAGCGCTGGCCTATGAGGTCAACAACCGCCTCATCCGCGCCATCCAGCCGAGCCTCGCGCGCTTTCGCGAGGTCTATGGCGTGTGCCAGCACCAGGCGATCGGCGCGGCCATCGCGTATGGCCGGTTGATCGGCCTCGATGACGCGGGAATGGAGAACGCGCTCGGCTTCGCCGGCACCTTCGCCAGCGTGCCGAGCCTGCGGAAATATAATTGGGAGCGCCGGCCGCTCATCACCTTCAAGGATTTCCTCGCCCCGGCGGCGGAGGCGGGCGTGCGCGGCGTCAGCCTGCACCGCGCCGGCCTCATCGGCGCCAAGGCGGTGCTCGATGGCCCCTCGGGCCTGTGGCGCATGCTCGGTTCCGACCAGTTCGAGCCGGAGCGGCTCACCGACGGGCTCGGCGCGAACTGGACGCTCGGCTTCAACACGCTGAAACCCTACCCGGCCTGCCGCTGGATGCACACGACGCTCGATGCTTTTGAGGGACTGCTGGCGGCGCATGCCATCGCGGCGGAAGCGATCGACGCCATCGTCGTGCATACCGACGCGGCGCTGCTGCGCGACTTCATGGATGCCGCCCCGCTCAGCATCAACGACGCGCAGTTCTCCTTCCCCTACACGCTCGCCGCGCTCGCGCTGCGCTTGCCCCGCCCGCACTGGTACGACGACGCGCACATGACCTCGCCGGTGCTGAAGGCGCTGGCCGCGCGCGTCACCGGCCGGGTCGATGCCGAGGCGAGCGAACTGATGAGCGGCCAGCGCCGGCCGGCGGGCCGGGTCGATATCCGGTTGAAGGAAGGGACGCAGCACAGCTCCGCCCTTGTCGTCGATGCGCCGGGCGGCGTGGTGCGCCCGCTCGCCGCCGGCGCGGTGGCGCAGAAGTTCCGTGCCAACGCGGCGGTCGCCCTCGGTGCGCAGGGCGCCGCCGATCTGCTCGCCCTGATCGAACACATCGAGACGGTGCCGGATCTCGGCGCGGCTCTTTCCGGCCGGCTCTGAACTCTTACGCCGGCAGCGTCGACCAGTCCGGGTACCAGCCACCCTCGCCCTTGCGGAACAGCGGGCAGCTGATCGGCGCGCGCACCAGGCCCGGCCAGGCGGGATCTATCGCGCCGAGCTTGTGCTGCCAGACATTGGTCTCCTTGATCGCGGTGGCGACGCCGACCACGTTGGCGCCGATGCGCTTCATCAGCTCAAGCTCCGCCGCGACGGTGCCGCCGGTGGAGATGACGTCCTCGACAAGCAGCACGCGCTTGTCTTCCAGCCGCTCCAGCAGGCGAGGGTCGATGAACACGGTCTTCGGCTTGAGCGGCGAGGTGATGGAGACCACCGGGATGGAGAGTTCGTCCTCGAACCAGAATTTGCGCGAATAGCTCAGCGGCACGTAGTGGGGATGGCCGAGCTTCTTGGCCACCGAGGCGGCGAGCACCATGCCGAGCGTCGGCATGCCGATCACCACGTCGGGCTCCAGATCGCGCACCGCCTCGACCATGGCCGAGGAGAGCCGGTCCTCCAGCTCGAACGAGTTTTCGGTGATGCAGAGATAGGCAATGGCTGTGTCGAAATCGGGCGGCAGGGCGAGGAAGGGCAGGTCGGCCCAGTCGCCGTCGGGCAGCTTCACCGGATAGCTGCCGGTATAGGGCGGCGGGCCGATCTCGCCGAGTTCGGCGGCCGGGATGATGCGGTCGCGATAGCTGCCGCGATTGATGAAATTGAGGGGCATGGGAACTCCGCAAGGCAGGAGACCCTTCCGCAGCAATTGAAATGCCAAGGGCCGCCCGCAGCAGGCGGGCGGCCCTCGAACCTTGGTTTTGTCCGGCCACCCGCAGCAGGCGGGCGGCCCTCGAACTTTGGTTTTGTCCGGCCGCCCGCAGCAGGCGGACGGCCCTCGACCTTCGTCAGCGCCGAGCGCCCGCGCGCGGCGGGCGCGCCGTCACTTGGCGGCGGCGATGCCCTTGAGGATGATCTGCCCGGCGCCGGCGGCATCCTTCCAGCCCCCGACGGAGACCGACTTGCCCTTCTCCAGGTCCTTGTAGTGGGTGAAGAAGTGCTCGATCTGCTCGACGATGATCGGGGGCAGGTCGGTGTAGTTCTTCACATTGGCATGGTAGGGGTAGACGGAGGTCGCGGGCACCGCGAGGATCTTCTCGTCGCCGCCCTTCTCGTCCGACATGATGAGCACGCCCACCGGGCGGGCGGGGATGACCGAGCCGGCCAGCAGCGGGATCGGCGAGACGACGATGACGTCGAGCGGATCGCCATCATCGCCGAGCGTGTGCGGGATGAAGCCGTAATTGCCCGGGTAGAACATCGGCGTGTGCAGGAAGCGGTCGACGAACAGCGCGCCCGACTCCTTGTCGATCTCGTACTTCACCGGCGCACCGCCGGCCGGGATCTCGATGATGACGTTGATTTCGTCAGGCGGATTCGGTCCGGCCGAAATGCGTGAAATGTCCATGAACGGGCTCCAGATCGAACAGGCCGGCGACGCCGGCGAGCAAGGCGCCTTCTCATAAGGCGCGACGGGCGTGCCGTCGAGACGGGCGAGCCCATCAATTCGGCCGACGCGCTGTCGCAGTTTGCACAAGGCGTGGCGGCGTCACCTGACGCTAGGGTCGAGTGATATATTGTATCTGTAGGACTGGACGCGCCGGTTTGATATGTTGTATCAGACCCGCCACGGAGTTCGCCGATGACCGCTGCGCCTGCCCAGATTGATGCCGCACCTGCCGAACCGCACCATCGGCACGCGCATGGCCATGGGCCTGCCCACGACCATGGCCCCGAGCCTCACGGCCACGCTCATCGTCCCCATGTGCATGTCCATTCCCATGGTCCGGGCCATCGCCACCCCGCCGCACGGCCGGGCTTTTCCTTCCTGCGGCTGTCGGTCTGGCAGCGGCTGGTCATCGTGCTGCCCCTGGCGGCGGTCATCTGGGCGCTTGCTCTGGCGGTGATCTGGGGCGGGGGCGCGTGATGGGAGACGTGCTGGCCTTTCGCGACCTGACGCTCGGCTATGACCGGCACCCGGCCGTGCACCATCTCGACGGCACCGTGCCGGAGGGTGAGCTGCTGGCGGTGTGCGGGCCCAATGGCGCGGGAAAGTCGACGCTGCTCAAGGGCATCGCCGGCATCCTCCAGCCGCTCGCCGGACGGATCGAGAGCCGCGTTCCCGCGCGCGAGATCGCCTATCTGCCGCAGGCGGCCGAGGTCGACCGCACCTTCCCCATTGACGTCTTCGACCTCGTCTCCACCGGCCTTTGGCGCCGCACCGGCATGTTCGGCGGCATCGGCCGTGCCGACCGGACCCGTATTGAGGACGCGATCGCCGCAGTCGGGCTCGCCGGCTTCGAGGCGCGCCCCATCGGCACGCTGTCGGGCGGCCAGATGCAGCGCACGCTGTTCGCCCGCCTGCTGCTGCAGGAAGCCCGCCTCATCCTGCTGGACGAACCCTTCACCGCGCTTGATGCCGGCACCGTGGCCGATCTCGTGGCGCTGGTCGAGCGCTGGAACGGCGAGGGCCGCACCGTGCTTGCCGTGCTGCACGACATGGAACTGGTGCGGCAGCATTTCCCGCAGACCCTGCTGCTGGCGCGCGAGACGGTCGGCTGGGGCGCCACGCGCGAGGTGCTGACCCCTGCCAACCTCGTCGAGGCGCGGCGCATGTGCGAGGCGTGGGACGACAGTGCTCCGGCCTGCGCGCCCGCGCCGGCGAGGGCGGCATGATGTACGATTATCTCATCGCCCCCTTCGCGGAATTCGACTTCATGCGCCGCGCGCTGGTGGGCGTGCTGGCCCTCGGCCTTGGCGCCGGTCCGGTCGGCGTGCTCATGATGCTGCGGCGGATGAGCCTTGCCGGCGATGCCATGGCGCACGCCATCCTGCCAGGTGCGGCGGTCGGCTTCCTCGCGGCGGGGCTGAATCTCTGGGCGATGACGGTGGGCGGGCTGGTGGCCGGCTTCGCCGTGGCGCTCGGCGCCGGTGCCGTTGCCCGCGCGACGCAGATGAAGGAGGACGCGGCGCTCGCCGCCTTCTACCTCGTCTCGCTGGCGCTGGGCGTGCTGCTGGTCTCGCTGCGCGGCTCCAATGTCGACCTTCTGCATGTGCTGTTCGGCACGGTGCTGGCGCTGGACGATCCGACGCTGCTGCTGATCGTGGCGATCTCCAGCCTGACGCTGGTGGTGCTCGCTCTGCTGTGGCGCCCGCTGGTGCTGGAAAGCGTCGATCCCGGCTTCCTGCGCTCGGTGAGCCGGGTGGGCGCGCCCTCCCATCTCGCCTTCCTGGCGCTGGTGGTGACCAATCTGGTCGGGGGCTTCCACGCGCTCGGCACGCTGCTGGCCGTCGGCATGATGATGCTGCCCGCCGCGACGGCCCGGTTCTGGACTCGCGAACTCACGGCGATGGTTGCCGTCGCCGTGCTGGTGGCGGCCGGTTCGGGCGTCGTCGGGCTGCTGGTTTCCTATCACATGAGCGTGCCCTCCGGGCCCGCCATCATCCTCGTCGCCGGCGGCGCCTATGCGCTGTCGGTCATGTTCGGGCCGGTCGGGGGGCTGATCCACCGCCTCGCGCCGCGCCGTCATCTTGAAGCCTGAAACGGAGATACACCCCATGCGGTCGGTCAAGTTTTCCCGGCGCGGTGCCGTGCTTGCCACTCTCGCCGCAACCCTCGCGCTCGCCGGTCCGGCGCTTGCGCAGGATGCCCCCGCAGGCAAGCTGCCCGTGGTCGCCACCTTCTCCATCCTCGGCGACATCGTGAAGAATGTCGGCGGCGACCGTGTCAGCGTCACCGCGCTGGTCGGTCCCAACGGCGACAGCCATGTCTACCAGCCGACCCCGGCGGCGGCGAAGGAAGTGGCGGCGGCGGCCGTCGTGTTCGAGAACGGCCTCGGGCTGGAAGGCTGGATGGAGCGCCTGGTCCAGGCCTCCGGCACCAAGGCCGAGCTTGTCGTGGTCACCAAGGGCGTGACGCCGCGTTTCCGCACGGCGAGCGAGCCGCAGGACGATGACGAGGACGAGGGCGGTGCCGAGAAGGCGGCCGATGCCCATAAGGGCCACGACCACGGCCCGCTCGATCCGCATGCCTGGCAGAATGTCGCCAATGTCGAGATCTACGCCGCCAATATCCGCGACGGGCTGATCAAGGCCGATCCGGCCGGCGCCGACGTCTACAAGGCGAACACCGACGCCTATATCGCCAAGCTCAAGACGCTCGATGCGCAGGTTCGCGCCGCCATGGCGAAGATCCCCGCCAAGCAGCGCCGCATCATCACCTCGCACGATGCCTTCGGCTATTTCGGCGACGCTTACGGTCTGAAGCTGCTCGCCGCGCAGGGCGTCTCGACCGAATCCGAGGCCTCGGCCAAGGACGTGGCCCGCATCATCCGGCAGATCAAGGCGCAGAAGATCCCGGCCGTCTTCCTGGAGAACATCTCCGACCCGCGCCTCACCGCGCGCATCGCCAAGGAATCCGGCGCCCGCATCGGTGGCGAGCTTTATTCCGATGCGCTCTCCGATGACAAAGGCCCGGCGAGCACCTACATCGACATGATACAGAGTAACGTGCGCGAGCTTTCCTCGGCCCTGTCGAGCTGAGTTTCCGGCACGCCATGCAGCCTCGCCCCGCGCCGGGCTGCATGTGAGCGCTGAAACAGGCAGTGGATGCCCGGGCCCTGGTCCGGGCATACCGCGTTGAGGAGCTGGCGAAAGCCAAGGAGACCACCATGTCCGACGTCCAGTCCGCCAAGATTCCCGTGACCGTGCTGACCGGCTATCTCGGCGCCGGCAAGACGACGCTGCTCAACCGCATCCTCTCCGAGCCGCACGGCAAGAAATTCGCCGTCGTCGTCAACGAGTTTGGCGAGATCGGCATCGACAACGACCTCGTGGTGGGCGCCGACGAGGAAGTGTTCGAGATGAACAACGGCTGCATCTGCTGCACCGTGCGCGGCGATCTCATCCGCATCATCGACGGCCTGCTGCGTCGCAAGGGCGATTTTGACGGCATCATCGTCGAGACCACCGGCCTCGCCGACCCCGCCCCGGTGGCACAGACCTTTTTCGTCGACGAGACGGTGGGCGCCAAGACCTCGCTGGACGCCGTCGTCACCGTCGCCGATGCGAAGTGGCTGAAGGACCGGCTGAAGGACGCGCCGGAGGCGAAGAACCAGATCGCCTTCGCCGACGTGATCCTGCTCAACAAGACCGACCTCGTGTCCGAGAGCGAGCTGAAGGACGTCGAATTGCGCATTCGCGCCATCAACCCCTTCGCCCGCATCCACCGCACGCACAAGTCGGACATCGCCATCGACAAGGTGCTGGGGCAGGGCGCGTTCGACCTCGACCGCATCCAGGCGATCGACCCCGACTTCCTCGAAGGCGGCCACAAGCACTTCCACGACGAGGACATGCAGTCCTTCTCCTTCGCGTCGGACAAGCCGCTGGACCCGGACAAGTTCTTCCCGTGGATCCAGGACCTGACCCAGCGCGAGGGCGCGAACATCCTGCGCTCCAAGGGCATCCTCGCTTTCAAGGACGATCCGGATCGCTTCGTGTTCCAGGGCGTGCACATGATCCTCGACGGCGACCACCAGCGCCCGTGGAAGGACGACGAGGCGAAGACGAGCCGCATCGTCTTCATCGGCCGCCATCTCGACCGCGCCAAGCTGGAACAGGGTTTTCTTTCCTGCGTGGCGTGAGGCGGGAGGGAATCGGCTGAAGAGTCTTTGCGCTGGATCCCGGATCGGCGCCGCACTGCGTGCAGCTTGTCCGGGAAACAGCGGGCTCTGTGTCCCGGACCAGCGACGCCGCAGGCGGAGCGCCGAGCCGGGTCCCAGCGCAAGACTCTTCGGTGCAAGACTCTTCGGCGCAACACCTCTTCGGCACATAGCTTCCTGACAGGGCGACGTGACGTCGGGCGCGAATTGAGCTAACCCGACAGCGTCCCCACGAAAGCCGATCCGCTCATGGCCGCCCTGTCTTCCTCCCCGTCCTCCCTCACCTCCAAACTTCGCAAGCTCGATGTCGGCAGCGGCGTCGTCGGCGTGCGTTTTCTCGGCAAGGTGGCGGCTTTCGCTCTTGCCGAGGGCGATGTCGTGCTGGTGGAGGAGGACGAGACGCGGCTCAGCGCGCATAAGGGCGCCATCCTCTCCTTCGCCGCCGATGCCCGCCGGCTCTTGACCAGCGGCGACGATGGCCGCGTGGTGGCGACCGCGCTGGACGGGACCGTCGAGCCCCTGTTCGAGCAGAAGGGCCGCTGGATCGACCATGTGGCGGCCGGCCCGGATAGCAGCTTCGCCTTTTCCGTGGGCAAGACGGCCTATTTCCAGCCGGCCAAGGGGGAGCGCAAATCCCACGACTTCCCCTCCACCGTGGGCGGCCTCGCCTTTGCGCCGAAGGGCACGCGCCTTGCCGTCGCCCATTATGGCGGCGCCTCGCTGTGGTTTCCCAATGCGCAGGCCAAGCCCGACGTGCTGGAATGGAAGGGCTCGCATCGCGGCGTGCTCTGGCACCCGGAAGGGCGCTTCGTGGTGACGACGATGCAGGAATCCGCGCTGCATGGCTGGCGCCTGCCCGATGGCGCGCATATGCGCATGTCCGGCTATCCCTCGCGCGTGCGCTCGATGGAGTTCACCGCCGGCGGGCGCTTCCTCGCCACCTCCGGGTCGAGCGAGGCCATCCTCTGGCCCTTCGCCAGCAAGGAAGGCCCGATGGGCAAGCAGCCGACCATGCTGGCGCCGCGCGATGTGCGCGTGTCGGCGGTGGCGGCCCATCCCAAGGACGAGGTCATCGCCATCGGCTATGACGACGGGCTGGCAATGCTGGTGCGCATCTCGGACGGTGCGGAAATCCTGCTGCGTACGCCTTCCGGCAGTCCGGTCAGCGCGCTCACCTGGCGCAGCGATGGCGGGGCAGTGGCGATTGGCTGCGAGGACGGCGGCGCAGGTTTGCTCGTGCTGTGAAGAAAAGGTGACGCGGTTCGCGCTGTTGCAGCGCGGCATAGTCGATTAGGCTCCTTGCATCGTTCAGCTTGAGGGCCCGCTATGAAGATCGAGGACGTCCGCCGCACCGCCTATTCCATGCCGCTGACCAGTCCCTCCTATCCGAAGGGGCCCTACCGCTTCTTCAACCGCGAATATCTCATCATCACCTACCGCACCGACCCGGCCGCGCTCGAAAAGGTGGTGCCCGAGCCGCTGAAGGTCACCGACCCGATCGTCAAATACGAGTTCATCCGCATGCCGGATTCGACCGGCTTCGGTGACTACACCGAGACCGGGCAGGTCATTCCGGTCGAGTTCGAGGGCAGGAAGGGCGGCTACGTCCATTCCATGTATCTCGACGACGAGGCGCCCATCGCCGGCGGGCGCGAACTCTGGGGCTTCCCGAAGAAGCTGGCCAAGCCCTCCTTCGAGGTCGAGAGCGACGTGCTGGTGGCCAAGCTGCACTATGGCAGCGTGCTCTGCGCCACGGGCACCATGGGCTACAAATACGAGGCGCTCGACAAGGAAGCGATCCTCAAATCGATGCTGACGCCGAACTGGATGATCAAGATCATCCCGCATGTCGACGGCACGGCGCGGATCTGCGAGCTGGTCGAGTATTATCTCGAAGAGGTCACCGTGAAGGAGGCGTGGACCGGCCCGGCCGCCCTTGCCCTGTTCCCGCACGCCATCTGCGATGTCGCCAAGCTGCCGGTGCTGGAAGTGCTCTCCGCCGTGCACATCAAGTCCGACCTCACGCTCGGCCTCGGCAAGGTGGTGCACGACTATCTGAAGGACTGACGGCGTCCGGCTGGCCTCACCCCAGCGTCAGCCGCTCACTCACCATGAAGCCGAAGGTCAGCGCAAGGCCGAAGGCGATGAGCGCGAGCGCGGCGAGGAATTCCACGCCGCGCAGCAGCACCGCGCCGCCCGATCCCGGACGGTTCGCGGCGAGGCGCACCGCCGCGTGTTTGGCGAAGACGGCGATAGCGGCGATGGCGCTCACCGTGATGGCGGTGCCGATACCCATCAGGAGGGTCGAGACCGCGCCGACCCAGAAGATGCCCTGCGTCAGGGCGAACACCAGAACGAGGATGGCGCCGGTGCAGGGCCGCAGGCCCACTGACAGCACCGCGCCCCACCATTCGCGCCAGCCATTGCCCTTGGGCAGGTCCTGCGGCGCGGGCAAATGTCCGTGGCCATCCTCGCAGGCTTCCCCGGCCGCGTGGACATGCTCCGGCTCGCCGCGCCAGGCGGCGATGAGCGCGCGGCCCTTGGCATAGGCGAGGCGCAGGCCGATCAGCACGATCAGGCCATAGGCGGCGAGTTCGATGATGTAGACCGCCCGGCTCATCGTCGCGGCGGTGGCGCCGATCACCACCGCGAAGATGCTGGCCACGAGGATGGCGGTCAGCGCCTGCGCGAAGGAGGAGGCGAAGGCGAGCCCGATGCCGCGCTTCAGCGTCGCCTCATTGGCGAGGAGGTAGGAGGAGATCACCGCCTTGCCATGGCCCGGGCCGGCGGCGTGGAAAATCCCGTAGGCGAAGGAAATCCCGCCGAGCAGCCCGAGCGCGCTGCCATCCTGCTTGGAGGCCCGCACGGCGCTGGTGAGCAGGCGGTAGAACTCGGCCTGCTTGGAGAGGATGAAGCCGGCGATGCCGCCGGGCTCGGGCGGCGGCGCCGCGGTGCCGAACGGGCTCTGGGCGAAGGCGGGATGTGCGGCGGCCACGCCCGCCAGCACGGCAAGCAGCGTCCAGAAGAGCTTGCGGCTCACGAGCAGCTCACCGTCACGCGGTTGGCGAACTGGGAGCCGAAATTGCTGGCCGAGGTGAGGGCGTTGAAGAAGCCCTCGGTCAGATTGGTGGTGTTGACCGCCGCCGGGTCCGGGCGGTGCAGCGTGAGGCTGCAGCCATCGGACGCGCCGGCAAGCTTGATCGGGTTGTCGTCGGCCAGCTGGAAGGCGACGAAATAGGTGGGGTCGAACACGTCGAGGGTCATCGCGCCCTTTTTCGCCTGCGCCTGCGCGAAGGGCAGGGTGAAGTGCAGCGTCAGCGAGGTGCCGTCATAGGTGAGCGTGTAGTCCTTGGGCGGGGCGAAGGCGATGGCCTCCTTGCCGCGCTTGGCATAGGTGAAATAGTCGAAATCCTTGAGGGAATCGATGTTCACCTGCGCGAGTTCCTTCAGCGTCTTCTCGCTCGGCTTGCCGTCGGGCGTGGTCTCCAGCCCCTGCAGGGCATAGCTGGAGAAGCCCTCGTCGAAGGTCCAGGCGTGGCGGACGCCCGTCAGCTTGCCGTCCGGGGCATAGTCCAGCTCGGAATTCACCGTCACCCAGACATGAGGGTGGGCGAGGGCTGGTACGGCAAGGCCCGCCAGCAGCAGGACGGTGGCGAGGGCGCGCAGGAGCAAGGCCGTTATTCCCCATGGAGATTATGTGCAGTGGTGCGGGGCGAGTTCGGCGGAATGGTGGCACAGTTTGCGTGCGCGCGCATGACGTGCCGGACGGGCGGTGCTTTCCGCGCCGGGTTCGCCCGCAACGGTGCTGTCCGTCCTGAAACGAAAACGGCCGCCCGAAGGCGGCCGTTGAACGTGGTTGAACCGGTCGGAGCAGGGCTCACGCCGCCTTCTGCGACTTCGGCTGCAGCAGCTTGCGGTTCACCAGCACTTCGGCGATCTGCACCGCGTTCAGCGCTGCGCCCTTGCGCAGATTGTCCGACACGCACCAGAAGGCGAGGCCGTTCTCGACCGTCGCATCCTCGCGGATGCGCGAGACATAGGTCGCGTCTTCGCCGGCCGCCTCATAGGGCGTGATGTAGCCGCCCGGCTCGCGCTTATCGACCACCAGCACGCCCGGCGCGTTGCGCAGGGCCTCGGTGGCCTCCTCGACGGTGATCGGCTTCTCGAACTCGACGTTCACGGCTTCCGAGTGCGAGATGAACACCGGCACGCGCACGGCGGTGCAGGTCAGCTTGATCTTCGGATCCAAGATCTTCTTGGTTTCCGCCATCACCTTCCACTCTTCCTTCGTGTAGCCGTCTTCCATGAAGACGTCGATGTGAGGGATGACGTTGAAGGCGATGCGCTTGGGGAACTTCTTGGCCTCGACCGGGTCCGAGACGAACACGGCGCGGGTCTGCGCGAACAGTTCGTCCATGGCGTCCTTGCCGGCGCCCGAGACGGACTGATAGGTCGCCACCACCACGCGCTTGATCGTCGCGAGATCGTGCAGCGGCTTGAGGGCCACGACGAGCTGGGCGGTCGAGCAGTTCGGGTTGGCGATGATGTTCTTCTTGGCGAAGCCCTTCACCGCATCGGCGTTCACTTCCGGCACCACCAGCGGCACATCGCTGTCGTAACGGAAGGCCGAGGAATTATCGATCACCACGCAGCCCTGGCGGCCGATCTTGGGCGACCACTCCTTGGACACCTCGCCGCCGGCCGACATCAGGCAAATGTCGGTGTCGGAGAAATCGTGGTGCTCCAGGGCTTTGACCTTGAGCGTCTTGTCGCCGAAAGAAACCTCCGTCCCGACCGAACGGCGGGAGGCAAGCGCGACGACCTCATCCGCGGGGAAACCCCGCTCGGCGAGAATGTCGAGCATTTCGCGGCCCACATTACCCGTGGCACCGACGACGGCGACCTTGTAGCCCATGATCCATCTCCTGAAGGCCCTGCCATTCACAGGCTCGGGCGAGCGCGGGCTTTTACGCGATAAGGCGCGGGAGGGCAACGGGTGGCAGGCATGCCCGGTTCGAGAGGGTGCATCTCCATCCCGTCGTCCCGGATGGCCAGCGGCCGATCCGGGATCGTCTTGCGCGTCGTCACCGCGCGACCATCGCGGCTCTTCGCTCCGCTTCGGCCGGGATGACGGTTGCGTCGTTACTCCGCCGCGTCCACGTCGCCCGCGCGTCCGCCCACCCCGAAACGCCGCGCCACATAATCCTCGACGATCTTCTTGAAGTCGTCGCGCAGGCTGGGCCCGCGCAGGGTCATCGCCTTCTTGCCGTCGAGATAGACCGGCGCGGTGGGGAATTCGCCGGTGCCGGGCAGCGAAATGCCGATGTCGGCATGCTTGCTCTCACCCGGCCCGTTGACGATGCAGCCCATCACCGCGACGTTGAGCGTCTCCACGCCGGGATAGCGCTTCTTCCATTCCGGCATCGAGGTGCGGATGAAATCCTGCACCTCGAAGGCCAGTTCCTGGAAGGTGGTGGAGGTGGTGCGCCCGCAGCCGGGGCAGGCGGCGACCAAGGGCACGAAGGTGCGCAGGCCCATGGTCTGCAGCATCTCCTGCGCCACCGTCACCTCGCGGGTGCGGTCGCCATTGGGTTCCGGCGTGAGCGAGACGCGGATCGTGTCACCGATGCCCTGCTGCAGCAGCACGCCCATGGCGGTGGAGGAGGCGACGATGCCCTTCGAGCCCATGCCGGCCTCGGTGAGGCCGAGGTGCAGCGCATAATCGGCGCGGCGGGCGAGTTCGGCATAGACGGTAATCAGGTCCTGCACCGCCGAGACCTTGGCGGAGAGGATGATCT
Organism: Ancylobacter novellus; assembly: GCA_003241485.1. GTDB lineage: Bacteria > Pseudomonadota > Alphaproteobacteria > Rhizobiales > Xanthobacteraceae > Ancylobacter > Ancylobacter novellum_A. The sequence continues at coordinate 106,738 of QFQD01000002.1, read as the reverse complement.
TGTCCTTCGGCAGCCCGATATCCTGCGCCAGCGCGGCGGAGAGCAGCGCGGAACGCACCAGCGCCTCGCGGGTGACGGCGCGCGCTTCCGCCGGGCGCGGCAGCTTGGCGTTGGCGTCCATCAGCGCGGTCAGCAGGTCCTCGTCCAGCGAGCCCCAATTGGCGCCGATGCGCACCGGCTTGTCGTGCTTGATCGCCAGTTCGACGATGGTGGCGAAGTGGCGGTCGCGCTTCTGGCCGAAGCCGACATTGCCGGGGTTGATGCGGTATTTGTCCAGCGCGGCCGCGCAGTCCGGGAACTTCGACAGCAGCAGGTGGCCATTATAATGGAAGTCGCCGACGATGGGGGTGTCGAGCCCCATCTTCAGCAGGCGCTCCTTGATCTCCGGCACCGCCGCGGCGGCCTCGTCGCGGTCCACCGTGATGCGCACGATTTCGGAGCCGGCGCGGGCGAGCTGGGCGATCTGCCGGGCGGTGCCCTCGGCGTCCGCCGTGTCGGTATTGGTCATGGATTGCACGACCACCGCCGCACCGCCGCCGACGGTGACGTTGCCCACGCGCACGGCGACGGTCTGCCGGCGCGGCGCGGGGCCGGCGGCTTCCAGCTCGGGGGCGACGATGGGGGCGAGGGCGTCGGTCACGGCGTCCATGGCGATCTCTTCCGGGCGATCCTCGGGCCGCTGCGCGGCTATCCCCGCAGCAGGCCCCATCGGTTAAGCCTCCGCGCCGTCACGGTCAACGGGCGGCTTCCGCGACGGGCGCCAGCTCGGCGGTGGCCGCCTTGCAGCGGGCGCAGGTGCCGGGAATCTCGATCACCGGGGCGCGGGGCGTGAAGCCTTCGGCACGCGCGGCCCAGGAGACGTCGCGGCCGATGGCGTGCGAGGCGACCTCCGAGGTCAGCCCGCAGGCTTCGCAGATCAGGAACACGATGACGTCATCGCGGGCATGGTCGCGGCCGCAGGCGATGTAGGCGTTGCGGCTCTCGATGCGGTGGGCGAGCCCTTCCGACACCAGAAAATCCAGCGCGCGATAGACCGACATGGGCGGCGGGCGGTCGCCGCTGGCGCCGAGCCGCTCGACCAGCTCATAGGCGCCGAGCGGGACATGGCTGTCGGCAAGGCCTTCCAGCACACGGCGCCGCAGCGGGGTCAGCCGTGCGCCGCGCGCGCCGCAGGACGTCTCGGCCCTCGCCAGCGCATCGGAGACGCAGGTGCTGTGGTCATGGTCGTGCGGGTGATCGTGGGCGTGATCATGGGCTGTCATGTCGCCATCTTAACCTGCCGCTAGGGATGGGCAAACCGCCGCCGTGCTTTTGCGTGCAGTGCAGCGATAAGGGCTTTGCACGACCTGTGCGCGTGCTAGCCTAGCCCTAAGTGGGGAGTCCGGCGGCACGACGCGAGGCTTGGTCATGCCGGTGTTGCCCGTTAACAAATTTCAGGAGCGCCTTCCGATGCTTAAGGGTAAGAACGCCGTCATCACCGGTTCCACCAGCGGCATCGGCCTCGCCATAGCCCGCGCCCTGGCCGCGGAAGGCGTGAATGTCACGCTGAACGGCTTCGGCGATGCGGCCGCCATCGAGAAAGAGCGCTCCGGCATCGAGAGCGAATTCGGCGTCAAGGCGATCTATTCCGCCGCCGACCTCACGAAGGGCTCGGAATGCGCCGCGCTGGTGAAGTTCGCCGAGGACACGCTCGGCTCGGTCGACATCCTCGTCAACAATGCCGGCGTGCAGCATGTCGACCCGATTGAGGATTTCCCCGACGACAAGTGGGACCTCATCATCGCGCTGAACCTCTCCGCCGCCTTCCACGCCATCAAGGCGGCGGTGCCGGGCATGAAGGCGCGCAAATGGGGGCGCATCATCAACACCGCCTCGGCGCATGCGCTGGTCGCCTCGCCCTTCAAGTCGGCCTATGTCTCGGCCAAGCACGGCATTGCGGGCCTGACCAAGACCGTGGCGCTGGAGACCGCGACCTTCGGCATCACCGTCAACGCCATCTGCCCCGGCTATGTCTGGACCCCGCTGGTGGAGAAGCAGATTCCCGAAACGGCGAAGGCGCGTGGCATCACCGAGGAGCAGGTGAAGAACGACGTGCTGCTCGCCGCGCAGCCGACCAAGCAGTTCGTGACGGTCGAGGAAGTCGCCGCGCTTGCCGTGTTCCTGGCCGGCGACAGCGCCCGGTCGATCACCGGTTCGCTGCAGCAGATCGACGGCGGCTGGGTCGCCGAGTAGTTCAACCGGAGACACGGCGTGGCCCAGACACCGAAGACCCCGGCGCGGCGCGGCCGCGCCAAGGCCGCCACCCCCACGGTCAATCCCCAGGCCGAGGTTGCTGCCACGACCCCGGTCGAGGTTACCCAGACCGCTGCGTCTCCGGTCGTCGGGGCGGCGGTCAAGCCTGCCCGCAAGGCGCCGGAACGGAAGAAGCCTGCCGCGAAACCTGCCTCCGCATCCCCTGCGACCGCATCGGTGAAGAAGGTGCCCGCCACCGCTTCATCGCCCGCCGAATCCAAGCCCGCCACGCCGGCGCAGGCCGAGGCGGTTGCCGGCGCGCTCGCCACGCCCGCCGGCAAGGTCGAGGTGAAGCGCGAGCCCGGCCCGGCCGCGAAAGCCAAGGCCGCCTCGGGCGCGAAGGGGCCGGTCCTCAAGCCAATCAATCTGGCGCTGCAAGGCGGCGGCGCGCACGGTGCTTTCACCTGGGGCGTGCTCGACCGCCTCCTGGAAGATGGCCGCATCGCCGTCGAGGGCATTTCCGGCACCAGCGCCGGTGCGATGAACGCGGCCGTGCTGGCGACCGGTCTGGCTCGCGGAGGCAATCAGGGGGGACGGGAAGCACTCGACCGCTACTGGCGCGCGGTTTCAAAGGACGGGCGCACCAGCCCGCTGCAACGCACGCTGCTCGACCGGCTGTTGGGCAACTGGTCGCTCAACGGCAATCCCAGCTACATCGCCTTCGACATGATGAGCCGGTTCCTGTCGCCATACGACTTCAATCCGCTCAACATCAATCCGCTGATGGAGCTGATCGAGGAGCATGTCGACTTCAAGGAACTGCAGTCCTGCAACCATGTCCATGTGTTCGTCTCCGCCACCAATGTGCACACGGGCAAGGCGCGGGTCTTCGCCAAGCATGAGCTGACCGCGCAGGCGATCATGGCGTCCGCCTGCCTGCCCTTCATGTTCCAGGCGGTGGAAATCGACGGTGTGCCCTATTGGGACGGCGGGTATATGGGCAATCCGGCGCTTTACCCCTTCTACAATGCGGTGAAGACCGACGACATCCTGTTGGTGCAGATCAACCCGATCATTCGCCGCGAGACGCCGAAGACGGCGCGCGACATCAACAACCGGATGAACGAGATCACCTTCAACGCCTCGCTGCTGGCGCAGCTGCGCGCGGCGGAGTTCGTCACGCGCCTGCTCAAGCATGGCAACCTCAAGAAGAAGGGCAACGGCGTCGATGGCTATCGCGATCTGCGGCTCCACCGCATCGACGGCGCGGAGAAGCTGATCGCGCTCGACGCCTCCACCAAGATGAACGCGGAGTGGGAGTTCCTGCTGTTCCTCAAGGCGATCGGCCGCGAGGCGGCGGAATCGTTCCTGGAACAGCACTTCGACGATATCGGCGTGCGCTCGACCCTCGATGTCAGCGAGGAACTGCGGCGAGGGTAGGACGTGCGCTGCGGCGCCGGCTCAGCCGAGCCGTGCGCGCACAAAGCGGACCCGCTCGTCGACGGAAAGACAGGGCAGCTGGAGCAGCCGGTAGCCGAGCCGGGTATAGGCGGCGGCCAGCGCCCGGAAGGTGGCTTCGGCTTCGGCGAAATCCTGCCGCCGCTCGCTGTCCCGGCGGTAGATCGCTTCCCAGGGCGGGGCGATGAAGACCGTTTCGTTGTAGCGAAAGCGCCGGGCCGCTTCTTCCACATGGGTCGGCACCGCCAGGCCGGTCAGCTCCAGATAGCCGATGATGTCGGGCACCCCGCGATCGAACAGGACCGGGCCCGCGACCTCCCGCGCCTGTTCGTGCGAGCGCATCTCCCAGCCCAGCATCTGCTCGGCGAAGGCGGCGGGGGCGCGCCAGGGCAGGGAGGGCCCGTCAATGGCGCTCTGATGTCGGATGATGGCGCGTCCCGCTTCCGGCATGGTGGCCAGTCCCTCGCTGGCCAGTGCCGCGATCAGGCTGCTCTTGCCCGCTCCCGGCCCGCCGGTCACGATGTGAAAACGCCGGGTATCGTCCTTGCTCATCTCGTTTCTCCGCTGGCGGGACCACTCGACGTGGCTTCCGCTTTGTGATGTGACACGCGGCATGGATCACCTGTCCGCGTCACCTTCCGAACCGTCCTTCGACATCACCGCGCGCGTGCTGCACCGCGACGGCATGATGCTGGTCATCGACAAGCCGGCGGGACTGGCGGTCCATAAGGGGCCGAAGGGCGGCGAGACGCTGGCCGACCATCTCGACGCCCTGCGCTTCGGCCTGCCCTCCGCGCCCGAGCTGGCGCACCGGCTCGACAAGGACACCTCCGGCTGCCTGGTGCTGGGCCGTCATCGCAAGGCGCTGGCGGAACTCGGCAAGGCGTTTGCCGATGGCACGGTGGGCAAGACCTATATGGCGGTGGTGCGCGGCGTGCCGGCCGAGGCGCGTGGGCGCATCGAACTGCGGCTTTCCAAGCGCTCGCCGACGCGCGGCTGGTGGATGGCGGTCGATCCGAAGGGGCAGGAAGCGATCACCGAATGGGAGCGGATCGCGACCGGCGAGGGTTTCGCCGTGCTCGCACTCTCCCCGCTCACCGGTCGCACCCACCAGTTGCGCGTGCACCTCGATGCCATCGGCCACCCGATCCTCGGCGACAGCATCTATGGCGGCGCTTCGCGCCTGCCGGGCGGGCCGATTCTGCATCTGCACTCGCGGCGTGTGGTGCTGCCGCAGAAGAAGGGCCGCGAGGCGATCGACGTGCGCGCGCCGCTTCCCGGCCATATGCGGGCGACGCTTGAGCGCGCCGGGTTCGACCCGGCCGCGCTGGAGGCGCTCGCCGACGCGGCCGTGTTCACACCACGTGCAGGTTAGGCTTCAGCGTCTTGGCCAGCCGTCCGCCGAGCTGGCCGCAGCCGATCAGGCCGGGCGTCGGGTGGGTGATGATGTGGACCGGGGTCGCCACCAGCCGCGCCTCGAAGGGTGGGTGCTCCTCGAAGGCCTCGCGGAAGGGCGAGCCCTCGAAGAACGGCGCCAGCCCGGCCGAGACGCCGCCCGCGAGATAGACGCCTCCGCGCGCGCCGAGCACCAAAGCGAGGTCGCCGGCGATGCGGCCGAACAGCCGCAGGAAGGTGTGGCAGGTGGCCAGGGCGTCGCCATCACGCTCGCCCGCCGCCGCGATGACCGCCTCGGGCGTGATCGTCTGGCCGGTGAGGATGGTGTGGATGCGTGCGAGGCCTGAGCCTGAAAGGGCGTGTTCCACCGCCACGGGGCCGAGTTCGCGCAGCATATGCCCGAGTATGTGCGCTTCTTCCGCATTGGTGGCGCCGAGCCGCACCCGCCCGCCTTCGCCGGTGAGGGCATGGTATTGCCGGCCGATGCGCAAAAGGCCCGCCGAACCGAAGCCCGTGCCGGGTCCGCAAACGAGGACCGGCTTGTCCGGCTCCGCCTGACCGTGGCCGACCGGGACGAGATCGGCCGGGCCGAGCGCGGGGACGCCATAGGCCAGCGCCTCGAAATCGTTGACGGCGGCGAATTTCTGCCAGCCGAAATGCCGCTTTATCGCCCGTTTGGAGAAGGCCCAGTCGCGGTTGGTGAGTTTTACAAGCTCGCCGTCGGTCGGTCCCGCCACCGCCAGCACCGCGCCGCCGACCGCGCGCATCACCGCCGGTTCGCGCTGGGCGAGGTCAGCCTCGATCATCGCCTCGAAGCCCGCGAACGAATCGTTGCGGTGGATCTGGATGTCCTTCGGCACGCCATCCGTGCCGACGAGGGCAAGGCGCGAGGAGGTTCCGCCGATGTCGGCGATCAGAATCAGATGGGGCATGAATCAAACGCTGCGTGAGACGGCGGGCGGAGGGGGCGATAGGAGACGATCTCGCGGTCTTCCACAAGGGTTGCGGGACAGGTGCAATAGGACAAGTCGGCAGGAGCGGTTCTGGTTCGCTCCGGTGCCTCATGCGGCGAGATGGGCCTCGCATGTTGCGTTCGCCTGCCAGCCGGCCTAGTCCCTCGGGGATGAACGAGAAAACGCCCCGCACGCCCCAGCCCTCCCGTCCCGCATCCGCCGCCCGCGGCCGGGCGCCCGATGTGCCGGGCGTGGCGGTGCGCCGCGCCGCCGTCGAGGCGCTCGAGGCCGTGCTGGAGAAGGGGCGCCCGCTCGAAGAGGCGCTGGAGCGGCTGACCCGCGACCTCGACGACCGCGACCGTGCGCTCGCGCGGATGATCGCGGCGACCACGCTGCGCCGTCTCGGCAGCCTCAGCGCGCTGGTCCGCTCCATGCTGGAACGTGGCCTACCGGAAAAGGCGCGCCGGGTGCAGGCGATCCTGCAGGTCGGCGCCGCGCAGATCCTGTTCATGGACGTTCCCGACCATGCGGCGGTCTCCACCGGCGTCGCGCTGGCCAGCGAGGATCAGGCCAGTGCCGGCTTCAAGGGGCTGGTCAACGCCGTGCTGCGGCGGATCGCCCGCGAGGGGACTGCGAGCCTGCCGGATGTGGCCGAGCAGCCGCAATGGATGATCGACGGCTGGACGGCGGCCTATGGCCCGCAGGCCGCGCAGGCCATTTCCCACGCCCTGGCGCAGGAGGCGGCGCTGGACCTCACCGCCAAGGCCGACGCCGCCGAATGGGCGGAAAAGCTCGGCGGGCATCTGTTGCCGACCGGCTCGATCCGTCTTGTCGAGGCCGGCAATGTCCCGGCGCTCGCAGGTTTCGAGGATGGCGCGTGGTGGGTGCAGGACGCGGCGGCCGCGCTGCCGGCGCTGCTGCTGCACGCCGCGCCGGGCCAGCACATCGCCGATCTTTGTGCCGCCCCCGGCGGCAAGACCGCCCAGCTCGCGGCCAGCGGCGCCAGGGTCACGGCGGTGGACCGCTCCGGCCAGCGCCTGCGCCGTCTCACGCAGAACCTCGCCCGCCTCAAGCTCGAGGCCGAGGTGGTGGAGGGCGACGCGGCGTCGTGGAATGGTGGGCCGTTCGATGGCGTGCTGATCGATGCGCCGTGCTCGGCGACCGGCACCATCCGCCGTCATCCCGACGTCGCCTGGACCAAATCGCCGGGCGACATCGCCAGCCTTGCCGCACTGCAGTCCCGCATCCTGCGCAACGCCGCGGATCTGGTGAAGCCGGGCGGCGTGCTGGTTTATTCCACCTGCTCGCTGGAACCGGAGGAGGGCGAACGTCAGGTGGAGGCCCTGCTCGTGGCGCGTGAGGACTTCGCGCGCGACCCCGTCCGGCCGGGCGAATGCGGCATTGATGCCGCATGGATCAACGCCGCCGGCGAGGTGCGCACGCTGCCGACACATCTGCCAAACCCCGATCCTCGTCTGGCCGGCCTCGATGGTTTCTTCGCCGCCCGGCTGCGGCGCCGTTGAGCGTTCACACGCGCATGGCGCGCGGCTGGACCTTCGCGGCGGCTTGGGTAAGCTGCCGTGACGGGGAGGGCGCCTGCGTGCCCGACAAGATCGAGGGAAATCGACAGGGGATGAGGCGCTAATGGCCCGCGACGTCTACGCGAACCGTGCCCGCATGGCGCGGTTCGTGGCGGATTCCGGCTGGCGGCGCCTGAGCGCGTGGGCCATCGCGCATCGCTGGTTTCCCTGGCGTTCGCGCTCGGTATCGGTGCCCTCGCGGCTGCTTTTCGCTCCGCATGATCTGCGCACGGGCGATCCGACCCGCGCCTCCGAGTTCTATTCCGGTCGATTCGCCTTCGCCGGCAAGGTGGTGCTGACCGACGGCGCCTCGCCCTTCGAGATCGAGCCGCCCTCGCGCGAATGGGCCGAGGAGCTGATGTCCTTTGGCTGGCTGCGCCACATGCAGGCCGCCGGCACCGCGATCGCGCGGGCCAATGCGCGCGCGCTGGTGGGTGACTGGATCGCCATGCGCGGCCATCGCATGGCGGTGGCGCTGACGCCGGAGATCGCGGCGCGGCGCGTCATCACCTGGCTCACCCAGTCGCCGCTCATCCTGCAGGATGCCGATGCGAGCTTCCACCGCCGCTTCATCCGCACGCTTACCTCGCAGGTGCGCTATCTCAAGCGGGTGAGCCCGCATGTCGCGGATGGCCGCCCGCGGCTCACCTGCGCGCTGGCGCTCTGCTTCGCCGGCCTGTGCATGGCCGACCAACCGCGCCTGCTGCGTTTCGCGCAGCGGCGGCTGGTGGAGGAACTGGACCGCCAGATTCTCGCCGATGGCGGCCATGCCAGCCGCAATCCCGGGCTGCTGATCGAGGTGCTGCTCGATCTTCTGCCGCTGCGCCAGTGCTTCGGCGCGCGCCATTTGCAGCCGCCGGCCGCCCTGCTCAACGCCATTGATCGCATGATGCCGATGCTGCGGTTCTTCCGGCACGGCGATGGCGTGTTCGCCCACTTCAACGGCATGGGGCCGACGCCCGCGGACTGGCTGGCGACCGTGCTCGCCTATGATGATGCTCGCGGCCGGCCGCTCTCCAATGCGCCCTATTCGGGCTATCAGCGTATGGAAGCGGGCGGCACCGTGCTGATTGCCGATACGGGCCTTCCGCCCCCGGTGGCGCTCTCCTGCGAGGCGCATGCGGGCTGTCTGTCCTTCGAGCTGTCCTCGGGCCGCAACCGGATCGTGATCAATTGCGGCATGCCGGCGACCGGACGCGAGGAATGGCGCGCGGTGGCGCGGCAGACCGCGGCGCACTCCACCGTCACCGTCGAGGACACCTCCTCCTGCCGGTTCGTTTCCAGCGGCATCCTGCGGCGGCTGTGCGGCACGCCGGTCATCGATGGGCCGGCCGAGATGCATGTCGACCGGGGGGAGAGGGGCGGGGCGGATGTGCTTCGCGCCAGTCATGACGGTTATGCCGGTCGTTTCGACCTCGTCCACCAGCGCTCCTGGCGTCTTTCGCCCGACGGGGCGCGGCTCGACGGCGAGGACCTGTTCCGCGTCGCCCATGGCGAGGAGTTCCCCGCCGACGGCCGCGACCGCTACGCGATCCGCTTCCACCTCCATCCGGCGGTGCAGCCCTCGCGCGCTGCGGATGGCCATACGGTCATCCTGCGCATGCCCGATGGCGACGACTGGGCCTTCACCGCACCCGAGGCCACGGTGACGATCGAGGAGAGCATCATCTTCGCCGGTGGCGGCGGCCCGCGCCGGACCGAGCAGCTGGTCATCACCGGCCGGGCGCATCAGGTGCCCCATGTCGCCTGGGCGTTCCTGCGGATGCGGGCGCTGCGTCCCTGACCGTGCCTGACCGCCCCTGCCTGCACGGCAGGGCTGCGGCGCGCAAAGGTTCACGCCGCGGCCCAGACGTGATAGGGCGGCGCCCTGTCTCATTCAGCAATCGCAGTGGCCCGCTCATGTCGACCGATGTCCGCCCCATCGCCCGCGCCCTCCTGTCCGTTTCGGACAAGACCGGCCTCGTCGCCTTCGCCGAAAAGCTCGCCGCGCGGGGGATCGAGCTGGTCTCGACCGGCGGCACGCGCAAGGCGCTGGCGGATGCCGGGCTGAAGGTGCTCGACGTTTCCGACCTCACCGGCTTTCCCGAGATGATGGACGGGCGGGTGAAGACGCTGCACCCCGGCGTTCATGGCGGCATTCTCGCCATCCGCGACAATGCCGAGCATCAGGCGGCGATGGCCGCGCACGCCATCCAGCCGATCGATCTCGTGGTGGTGAACCTCTATCCCTTCGAGGCGACTGTCGCGCGCGGCGGCGATTATGACGACTGCGTCGAGAACATCGACATTGGCGGGCCGGCGATGATCCGCGCGGCGGCCAAGAACCACGCCGACGTGGCCGTGGTGGTCGATCCGGCCGGCTATGAGCTGGTGCTCGCCGATCTCGACGCGCTGGGCGGCACCAGCTTCAAGACCCGCCGCAAGCTCGCCCAGCTCGCCTATGCCCGCACCGCCACCTATGACGCGGCGATCACCCGCTGGTTCGCGGGCGTGGAAGGCGAAGACGCGCCGCGCACCCGCATCTTCGACGGCGCGCTCAGCGAGGCGCTGCGCTATGGTGAGAACCCGCACCAGAGCGCCGCCTTCTATGTCGGCGGCGCGGCGCGTCCGGGCGTCGCCACGGCCCGCCAGCTGCAGGGCAAGGCGCTGTCCTACAACAATCTGAACGACACCGACGCCGCCTTCGAGGCGGTCGCCGAATTCGATCCCGCCCGCGCGCCGGCGGTGGTCATCGTCAAGCACGCCAATCCGTGCGGCGTGGCCGAAGGGGCGAGCCTGGAGGAGGCCTATCGCAAGGCGCTGGCCTGCGACCCCACCTCGGCCTTTGGCGGCATCGTCGCGCTGAACCGCACGCTGGACGCGGCCGCCGCGCGTGCCATCGTCGACATCTTCACCGAAGTGATCGTCGCCCCTGATGCCACCGAGGAGGCGGCCGCCATCGTCGGCGCCAAGAAGAATCTGCGCCTTCTGGTGACCGGCGCCCTGCCGGACCCGCGCGCGGCCGGCACTTCCGTGAAGTCGCTCGCCGGCGGCCTGCTCGTGCAGTCCCGCGACAATGCGGTGGTGGACGACATGGAGCTGAAGGTCGTCACCAGGCGCGCGCCGACGGCGAAGGAACTGGCCGATCTCGCCTTTGCCTTCCGCGTCGCCAAGCATGTGAAGTCGAACGCCATCGTCTATGCCCGCGACCTCGCCACGGTGGGCATCGGCGCCGGCCAGATGAGCCGGGTCGATTCGGCCCGCATCGCCGCGGTGAAAGCGCGCGAGGCCGCGACGGCCGCCGGGCTTTCCGAGACGCTGACCAAGGGATCGGTCGTCGCCTCCGACGCCTTCTTTCCCTTCGCCGATGGCCTGCTGACGGCGATCGAGGCGGGCGCGACGGCGGTGATCCAGCCGGGCGGCTCGATCCGCGATGCGGACGTGATCGCCGCCGCCGACGAGGCCGGCATCGCCATGGTGTTCACCGGCGTGCGCCACTTCCGCCACTGAGCGGAACGCCACGTCGGACAAGAAAAAGGGCCGGCTTGCGCCGGCCCTCTCGCCCCCATCCGCGAGGGCCCCTGCGGGCCGCTCGCGGAGCCCCGCGCTCAGAAGCGGTAGGTCACGCCGCCGCCGATCAGCCACGGATTGAGATCGGCCTTGCCGGTGAGCACGGTGTTGCCGACCGTGGCGGTGAAGTCCGGCTCCAGGAAGATCTTCTTCACGTCGAAGTTCAGGCCCCAGTGCTGGTCGATCATGTAGTCGAAGCCGGCCTGCAGCGCCCAGCCCCAGCTGTCCTTCACATTGAGCGTGTCGACCGCGTCGCCCGACTGGTTGAAGAAGAAGGTGTAGTTCACGCCGGCGCCGACATACGGCTTGAAGGCGCCGAAATCGGTGAAGTGATACTGCAGCATCAGGGTCGGCGGCAGCATCCAGACATCGCCAATCTTGCCGAGGCCGGAAACCGAGCCAGCGCCGTTCACATTGGCCGAGGCGGCGCCGAGAATGAGTTCCGCCGCCCAGTTCTCGGTGAAGTAGTAGGTGATGTCGAGTTCGGGAATGACGGTGTTGGAATAGTCGAGATCCGAGCCGAGGATGCCGTCGATCGAGCCGCCGCTGCTGGTGATGACGCCGAGCGCGCGCAGGCGAATCTGCCACGGGCTGCGGGCCTCGACGACCGGAGCGGCCGGCGCCTTGTAGACCGGCGTGGCGATGTCGGCAGCGCTGGCGCGCGAAATGGCCAGCGGCGAGGCCGTCACCATGGCGAGTGCCGCGATGGCGGCGAGCTTGTTGAAACCAAGTTGGCGGATCATGCCCAAACCCCTTTTTAAAACCCAGCCCGGATCGTCGTCCGGTTCCTGCGGGGGAAGGTGATGCGTGCGGCGCAGGCGGCGGTTGATCCAGGTCAACTCTTCGAGCGGCGCCGCCATTGTGTGACCGCAATGCAACAGGAGGCTGTGCCGTCATCCAGCCGAGAGGTATAGGATGCACAAAGGCCCCGGCCGGCCGCCACGAGCGGATGAAACGCGCGGCACGGCGGCATTGGGAGGTAAGGATCATGGGCGTTGAAGGCTTCCTCTCCACAGAGGACGAACGCGCGGCGCGGCAACAGGTCGAGCAGGCTGATCTCATTCTGCAGGCGACTGATGGCGACGTGCCCAGCCTGTTCGCCAGCCGCCTTTTCGGACGTGCCGTGGCGGAGGATGTGCGGCTCTATACGCCCCATGAACTGACCGCTCTGGCGCTCGCTGCGTGGCGCCATCTCGCCACCCGCCGGCCGGGGCAGCCCGATATCCGCGTCGAGGTGCCGCAGGCCGAGGGGGAGGGCGAGCGGCTGGCAAAAGTCAGCGTCGTCGAGATCGTCAATGACGACATGCCCTTCCTGCTCGATTCGGTTATGGCGACGCTGAATGCGCGGGGCATCACCGCCTCTTTCGTGGTGCATCCGATTCTCGGCGTCGAGCGCGACGCGGCCGGGCACCTTGAGGGCCTGATCTCGCCGGACGCTTCTGCCGGCCGCCGCGCGCGGCGCGAGAGCCTGATCCACATCCACATTCCCCGCATCGAGGACGAGGCGGCACGTGCGGCGCTGGTCGGTGAGCTGTCGGCCGTGCTGGCGCAGGTGCGCGCCGCCGTCATCGACTGGCAGCCGATGACGGAACAGCTGCGCGCCGCATTGGCGGATCTCGCGAACGCGCCGGCAAACGTCGCGCGCGAGGAGGTCGAGGAGGCCGTGGCCTTCCTCGAATGGCTGCTGGACGGCAATTTCACCTTCCTTGGCAGCCGCTATTACGAGGCGCGTCCGGGGTCGGGCGCTGCGTCGGCCTTTGTGCGCCGCATGAGCGATGCACGCGGCGTGCTGGCGGATGAGGAATTCCGCATGTTCCGCCGCGCCAGCGAGCCGCAGGCGGTAAGCGCGGATCTCGCCGACGTGCTCGCCGAGACCGCGCCGCTGGTCATCATCAAGTCGCGCACCCAGTCGGTGGTGCACCGGCGGGCCTGGATCGATGTCGTGGTGGTGAAGCGCTACGACGCGGAAGGGCGCGTCATCGGCGGCCTGTGCGTCGCCGGCCTGTTCACCAGCACGGCTTATACCGAATCGGTCTCCGCCATCCCGATCCTGCGCCGCAAGGCGGCGAATGTGCTGGCGCGCGCCGGCTTCGTGGCCGAGAGCCATTCCGGCCGCGCGCTGGCGAAGGTGCTGGAGACGTTCCCGCGCGACGACCTGTTCCAGATCGATCCGACGACGCTCTACCATTTCGCGCTCGCCATCCTGCAGCTCGACGAGCACCCGCGCGTGCGCGTGCTGGCCTGGCGCGACCGTTTCGAGCGCTTCGTCTCCGTGCTGGTCTTCGTCCCGCGCGATCGCTACGGCTCGGAGGTGCGCCTGCGCATCGGCGAATTGCTGGAGGCGAGCTTCGGCGGGCGGGTGGCCGCGTTCCATCCGCTGTTCATGGAAGGCCCGATCACCCGCGTCCACTTCGTCGTCGAGCAGGCGGGCACGCCGGTGCGCGAGGTGGGCCGGCTCGAACTGGAAGACGCCGTCAGCGAGATCATCCGCACCTGGAGCGACGCGTTCGGGCGCGCGCTCGGGCTGGTCTTCGCGCCGGCGACGGCCGCGGGGCTGGAGCGCCGCTACGCCGAGGCGTTCCCGGCCGGCTACCAGAGCAGCTATTCGCCGGAAGAGGCGCTGGCGGATCTGCGGCTCATCGAGCGGCTCGGCCCGGCCCATCCCGTTGCCGCCGATTTCCACCGGCCGGCCCTGATCAAGGGGCGCGAACGCATCGCGCTCAAGGTGCTCAGCTACGAGGTGCCGCGCCTGCTCTCCGAGCGCGTGCCCATGCTGGAAGCCATGGGCTTCGTCGTGGTGGACGAACGCACCTTCACGGTCCAGCCGGAAGGGTCGGGGCCGGTCTATGTGCACGACATGGTGCTCGGCCGCCACGGCGGTGGGGATATCGAGCTGGAGGTGCTGGAGAGCCGCCTGCACGCCACGCTGATGGCGGTGCTGCGCGGCGCGGCGGAAAGCGACGGCTTCAACGCACTGGCGCTCAACGCGCGGCTTGGCTGGCGTGACATCGCGCTGCTGCGCACCTTTGCGCGCTATCTGCGCCAGATCGGCGTGCCTTACAGCCAGGACTACCTCTGGGCGACGCTGAACGCCCATCCCGCCCTCGTCGACCGGCTGGTGGCGCTGTTCCATGCGCGCTTCGAGCTCGGCACGGGCGCGCAGGACGAGCGCGCCGCGCGCCAGGAGGCCATCCGCGCCGAGATCGAGGCCGCACTCGCCGAGGTGCAGAGCCTCGACGAGGACCGCATCCTGCGCCGCTTCGCCAACCTCATCGAGGCGGCGGTGCGCACCAATTTCTACCAGCTGGGCGAGGATGGCGGGCTCAAAGCCGCCATCGCCATCAAGTTCCTCAGCCACGCGGTCGAGGGAATGCCGCTGCCGCAGCCGCTGTTCGAGATCTTCGTGCATTCGCCGAGGGTGGAGGGCATTCATCTGCGCTTCGGCCGGGTGGCGCGCGGCGGGCTGCGCTGGTCCGACCGTCCGCAGGACTTCCGCACCGAAGTGCTGGGCCTCGTGAAGGCGCAGCAGGTGAAGAACGCCGTCATCGTGCCGGTGGGCGCCAAGGGCGGCTTCGTGCCCAAGCAATTGCCGTCCGGCCCGCGCGAGGCGATCCAGACTGAGGGCACGGAAGCCTACAAGCTGTTCGTCTCCTCGCTGCTCGACGTGACCGACAACATCGACGCCGGCGCCATCGTGCATCCCCCGCAGACCGTGCGCCATGACGAGGACGATCCCTATCTCGTCGTCGCCGCCGACAAGGGCACGGCGACCTTCTCCGACACGGCCAATGCGATTTCGCAGGCGCGGGGCTTCTGGCTGGGCGATGCCTTCGCCTCCGGCGGCTCGGTCGGCTACGACCACAAGGCGATGGGCATCACCGCGCGCGGCGCCTGGGAGGCGGTGCGCCGGCATTTCCGCGAGATGGACGTCGATATCCGCGTGACGCCCTTCACCGTCGCCGGCGTCGGCGACATGTCGGGCGACGTGTTCGGCAATGGCATGCTGCTGGAGAACACCATCAAGCTGGTCGCGGCCTTCGATCATCGCGACATCTTCCTCGATCCGAGCCCGGATCCGGTCGCCTCGCTGAAGGAGCGCCAGCGGCTGTTCGCCCTGCCGCGCTCCTCCTGGCAGGACTACGACAAGGCGCTGATCTCGGCCGGCGGCGGCGTGTTCTCCCGCGCGGCCAAGAGCATTCCGCTCAGCCCGGCCATCCGCGAGGTGCTGGGCTTCGACAAGAGTTCGGCCTCGCCGGCCGAGGTGATGAGCGCCGTCCTCAGGGCGCCCGTCGATCTCGTCTGGTTCGGCGGCATCGGCACCTATATCCGCGCCTCGACCGAGACCGACCCGCAGGTGGGCGACCGCGCGAATGACGCCATCCGCATCGCTGGCGGCGAGTTGCGGGCCAAGGTGATCGGCGAGGGCGCCAATCTCGGCGTCACCCAGCGCGGGCGCATCGAGGCGGCGCGGCGCGGCGTGCGCCTCAACACCGATGCCATCGACAATTCCGCCGGCGTGAACACCTCCGACGTCGAGGTGAACATCAAGATCGCGCTGGTGCCGGCGGTCCGCGAGGGCAAGCTGGACGACGACGCGCGCAAGACCTTCCTCGCCTCGCTGACGGACGAGGTTGCCGCGCTGGTGCTGCGCAACAACTACCTGCAGACGCTCGCGCTCTCGCTGGCGGAGCGCCGGACGGTGGCGGATCTGGGCTTCTACCAGCGGCTGATGCAGCAGCTTGAGGCGCGCGGCCTGCTGGACCGCGCGGTCGAATACCTGCCGTCGGACGGCGAGTTGAACGAGCGGCGCGGGCGCGGCGAGGGGCTGACCCGGCCGGAACTGGCGGTGCTGCTCGCCTATGCCAAGCTCACCGCTCATGCCGATCTGCTCGACACCGACGTGCCGGACGATCCCTATCTCTTCCGTGAACTCGTCGCCTATTTCCCGCCGGAACTGAGCGCACGCTTTGCCGAGGGGATCGAGGCGCACCGCCTTCGGCGCGACATCATCGCCACCCGCCTGTCCAACGCCATGATTAACCATGGCGGCCCGGCCTTCCTCGCCCGGCTGACGGACGAGACCGGCGCGGATGCCGGCTCCATCGCCAAGGCGTTCGCCGCCACACGCGATAGCTTCGGCGTCAATGCGCTGGGCGCCGAGATCGACGCGCTGGACGGCCTTGTCGCCGGCGGCATCCAGCTGGAACTCTATGCCGGCGTGCAGGACATGCTGCTCGACCGCACCGTGTGGTTCCTGCGCAATGTCGACCTGCGGCAGAGCCTCGATGAACTGGTCGCGCACTATTCCGCCGGCATCGCGCCGGTGGAGGAGGTGCTGCGCGGCGTGGTGCGCGAGCTTCTGCCGGAGGAGACGCGCAATCTGCACGATGCGCGCGTCACGCGCTGGACGGAGGCGGGCGTGCCCGCGCCGCTGGCGCGGCGCATCGCCCGGCTGCCGGCGGTGGAGAGCTCGACCGACATCGTGATGATCGCCGACCGCACCGGCGCGCCGATCGGCGATGTCGCGGCGACCTTCTTCGCCGTGGGGCTGCACTTCCGGCTCGACCGCATCCTCGGCGCCGCGCAGGGCCTTGCGGTGCCCGATTATTACGACCGGCTGGCGCTGGAGCGGGCGCTTGCGGCGTTCGAGATCTCGGTGCGCCGCCTCACCGCCGAGGTCATCGCCGAGCACGGCACGGGAGCCGAAGGCGTCAGCGCCTGGGCGGCCTCGCGCGGCGAGGTGGTCGAGCGCGCCCGCAACGGCGTGCACGAGATCGCCGGTTCGGGGCTGTCGGTCTCGAAGCTGTCGGTCGCCGCGAGCCTGATCGGCGATCTGGTTCGGGGGTAGCGAACGCCGACCGCGCATCAACAAAAAGGGCGGGCCATTGGCCCGCCCTTGTCGTTTCCGGGGGTAGTGCGGTCACACCGCCGCGTGCTTCTTGTTCTGGCGGTGCGAGATCAGGTCGTCGACCACGCCGGGATCGGCAAGCGTCGAGGTGTCGCCGAGATTGCCGAACTCGTCCTCGGCGATCTTGCGCAGGATGCGGCGCATGATCTTGCCCGAGCGCGTCTTCGGCAGGCCGGGGGCGAACTGGACGAGGTCGGGCGAGGCGATGGGGCCGATCTCCTGGCGCACCCAGGCGACCAGTTCCTTGCGCAGTTCCTCGCTCGGCTCGATGCCCGACATCAGCGTGACATAGGCATAGATGCCCTGGCCCTTGATGTCGTGGGGATAGCCGACCACGGCGGCCTCGGACACCTTGGGATGGGCGACGAGAGCGCTTTCGACCTCGGCCGTGCCCATGCGGTGGCCGGAGACGTTGATCACGTCGTCGACGCGGCCGGTGATCCAGTAATAGCCGTCCGCATCGCGCCGGCAGCCGTCGCCGGTGAAGTACTTGCCGGGGTAGGTGGAGAAATAGGTCTGCATGAAGCGCTCATGGTCGCCATAGACCGTGCGCATCTGGCCGGGCCAGGAATCGGCGATCACCAGATTGCCCTCGCAGGCGCCCTCGATCACCTTGCCTTCGGCATCGACGATCTGCGGCACGACGCCGAAGAAGGGGCGCGTTGCCGAGCCCGGCTTGAGCTTCGTGGCGCCGGGCAGGGGGGTGATGAGAATGCCGCCGGTCTCCGTCTGCCACCAGGTGTCGACGATGGGGCAGCGGTCCTCGCCGACCACGCGGTGATACCATTCCCACGCTTCCGGGTTGATCGGCTCGCCCACCGAGCCCAGCAGCCGCAGCGAGGCGCGGCTGGTCTTCTTCACCGGCTCGTCGCCGCCCTGCATCAGCGCGCGGATGGCGGTCGGGGCGGTGTAGAAGATGTTGACCTTGTGCTTGTCGATGACTTCCCAGAAGCGCGAATTGCTGGGGTAGTTCGGCA
Source organism: Ancylobacter novellus (assembly GCA_003241485.1). Classification (GTDB taxonomy): domain Bacteria; phylum Pseudomonadota; class Alphaproteobacteria; order Rhizobiales; family Xanthobacteraceae; genus Ancylobacter; species Ancylobacter novellum_A. The sequence continues at coordinate 88,686 of QFQD01000002.1, read as the reverse complement.
CGCCCTCGAACATCAGCGTGGTGGCGCCGTTCGCCAGCGGGCCATAGACGATGTAGCTGTGGCCCGTCACCCAGCCGATGTCGGCGGTGCACCAGTAGACGTCGCCCTCGTGGTAGTCGAAGACGTACTGGTGGGTCATCGAGGCGTAGACGAGATAGCCGCCGGTGGTGTGCAGCACGCCCTTGGGCAGGCCGGTCGAGCCCGAGGTGTAGAGGATGAACAGCGGGTCCTCGGCATTCACATGCACGGCCGGGCATTCGCTGGTCACGAGTTCCACGGCTTCGTGGAGCCACACGTCGCGGCCGGGCTTCATGTCGACCGTGCCGCCGGTGCGCTTCACCACGATCACGTGGTCGACCTCGGTGTCGCTCGCCTTGGCGATGGCGGCGTCGACATTAGCCTTGAGCGGCACCTTGCGGCCGCCGCGCAGGCCCTCGTCGGCGGTGATGATGACCTTGGAGCCGCAATCGCGGATGCGCCCGGCAAGGCTGTCCGGCGAGAAGCCGCCGAACACCACGGAATGCACCGCGCCGAGCCGCGCACAGGCGAGCATGGCATAGGCGGCTTCCGGGATCATCGGCATGTAGATGGTGACCCGGTCGCCCTTCTCGACATTGCGGTTGCGCAGCACGTTGGCGAAGCGGCAGACCTCGTCATGCAGCTCCTGATAGGTGATGTGCCGGGACTGCGAGGGATCGTCGGCCTCCCAGATGATGGCGACCTGGTCGGCGCGCGTGGCCAGATGGCGGTCGATGCAGTTCCAGGCGACGTTGGTCACGCCGTCCTCGAACCATTTGATCGAGACCGCGCCCGGCGCGAATGAGGTGTTCTTGACGATGCTGTAGGGCTCGAACCAGTCGATCCGCTTGCCCTCTTCGGCCCAGAAGCTCTCCGGGTCGCGCACCGAGGCCTCGTACTTCGCCGTGTAGCCGCGATCGTCCAGATAGGCGCGCTCGGCCCATTGCGCGGGGACATCATAGATCTTGTCGGACATGGCGTTTCTTCCCTTGAGCGTTCTTCATTCGGCAGGATTATGCGAGCCCGCCCGGCGGGGGACAAGCGCGCGGGCGCGCAACTTTGGTCGGTATGTAGTCATGCGGAGGGTGCAGGCCGCCCGCCTTCATGGCTCCCGGCGCGGGCGCCAGACGCTGGTGTGCTTGATTTCCGCGTCCTCCAGGTCACGCGACACCGGCACACCGTATTCGGCTTGTTTCTCAAGCCGTTCGCGCGGGAGATAGGAGCGGCCGGGGTCGCCGATCCACACATCCGCGCCGCGCGCGGCCAGCGCTTCCAGCCAGGCGAAGACGCGCTCGCTGAGGTCGCGCTCATAGGCGATGTCGCCGGCCAGCACGACCTCCCAGCCGGCATCCGTGCCGATGATGTCGGCGGTGAGGATGGTCACGTCCGCCACGGCGTTCTGCGTCGCATTGAGCGCGATGGCCGCCTGCGCGAAGCGGTCGATGTCGGCCGCTTCCACATGCCTCGCCCCGGCCTTGCGCGCGGCGATGGCGACGAGGCCCGAGCCTGCGGCGAAATCGAGCACGCGTTTGCCGCGCACGATCTCGGGATGGTCGAGAATATGCCGGGCGAGCGCCTGCCCGCCGGCCCAGGCGAAGGCCCAGAAGGGCGGCGGCAGGCCGATCTCGCCCAGCTCCTCCTCGGTGCGCTGCCAGATGGGCAGGGATTCCTCGGCGAGGTGAAGCGTGATTTCCGGCACCAGCGGAACCGGCAGCAGCTGCGTTTCAGTGCGGATGAAGCGTTCGGGATCGACCGGCGCGGGCGCCGTCACGGCGTCCCGCCTGCCATCTCCAGCACGATGTCCCATTCGGCGTCCGTCACCGGCTGCACCGAGAGGCGGGAGAACTTCATCAGCGCCATCTCGGACAGGCGCGGCTCGCCCTTCACCGCGGCGAGCGTGACCGGGCGCTTCAGCGGCGCCACCGCCTTGATGTCGACCATGACGAACTTGCCCGTGGGATCGGAGGGGTCGGGATAGGCTTCCCTGATAACCTCGACGATGCCGACGATCTCCTTGCCCTCGTTGGAGTGGTAGAAGAACCCCCGGTCGCCGATCTTCATGGCGAGGAGCTGCTGCTTGGCGAGATGGTTGCGCACGCCGTCCCAATGCGTTCCCTTGGCGCCGGCGGCGATCTGCTGGTCCCAGGACCATTTGAACGGTTCGGACTTGTAGAGCCAGTGCGCCATTTCACGCTTCCGCTTTCTGGGGGCGGGCCAGCAGCGACCCGATTGCCTGTTCGATATCGCTGCGCCCGGCCAGCACCGCCTCGACCGCGCGGGCGATCGGCAGGTCGATGCCGCGCGCCTGCGCCATCGCCACCAGCACGTTCGCGGTGAGCGCGCCCTCGGCGAGCTGGCCGGTCGGGCTCAGCTGATGGTCGCCCCGGCCGAGAGAAAGGCCGAGCGCGTAGTTGCGCGACTGCGCGGTGGAGCAGGTGAGGATGAGGTCGCCGAGGCCGGAAAGGCCGGTCAGCGTCTCCGCGCGCGCACCATAGGCGCGCCCGAAACGCATGAGCTCGGCGAAGCCGCGGGCGATGAGCGCCGCCGCGGCGCTGGCGCCGAGCTGGCGCCCGCCGACAATGCCCGCAGCGATGGCGAGCACGTTCTTGGCCGCGCCGCCGATCTCGACACCACGCACATCGTCGCTGTGATAGAGCCGGAACGAGGCGGAACCGAGGGCCGCGCCCAGCGCCTCCGCCAGCTCGGGATCCTGCGCGGCGAGCGTGACCGCCGTCGGCAGGCCGGCGGCGACATCGGCCGCGAAGCTCGGGCCGGAAAGGATGGCGGGCGTCGCTTCCGGGCAGGCCTGCGCCAGCACCTGCGTCATGAACAGCGAGGTGCCGCGCTCGATGCCCTTGGAGCAGGCGACCAGCGGCGTGCCGGGCTTCAGGTGCGGGGCGAGCGCGTGGGCCGCCGTGCGGGTCGCCTGCGCCGGCACCACCAGCAGGACGGCGTCGCAGTCCCTCAGCGCCTCCAGCGAGGCGGTCGGGGCGACCGAGGGCGCCAGTTCGACGCCGGGCAGATGGGGCGCATTGGTGCGGGTGCGGCGCATGGCCTCGACAGCGTGAGCATCGCGGCCCCACAGCGTGACCTGTTGTCCGGCGCGGGCGGCGGCATTGGCCAGCGCCGTGCCCCAGGCGCCGGCGCCGGCAACGCCGATCCTCGAAAAGCGTGCCGGCATCAGTCGGCCGCCTCCGCATCCGCCACATCGAGGCCGGTCACTTCCTCCAGCGGCCAGCGCGCGCGCGGCGAGGCCGAGAGTTCGTCGGTGAGGCCGAGCGCCAGCCGCTCGGCGCCCGCCCAGGCGATCATGGCGCCATTATCGGTGCACAGCTCCGGCGGGGGGACGGCGAGCCGCGTGCCGCCATCTGCCGCGACCTTGTGCAGCACGCGCCTCACCGCCTGGTTGGCCCCGACGCCGCCCGCCAGCACCAGCGCGTTCGGCTTCAGCCCGCGCTCGCGCATCAGCCGCAGCGCGCAGCGCACGCGGTCGGCGAGAATGTCGACGATGGCCGCCTGGAAGGACGCGCAGAGGTCGTTGACGTCCTCGTCGCTCAGCGGCGCGATCTTCAGCGCTTCCAGCCTTACGGCGGTCTTGAGGCCCGAGAGCGAGAAGTCCGGCACCGGCCGGCCGTGCAGCGGGCGCGGCAGGGGGAAGCGGTTGGCATCGCCGCGCAGCGCCGCGCGCTCCACCGCCGGGCCTCCGGGATAGGGCAGGCCGAGCATCTTCGCGGTCTTGTCGAAGGCCTCGCCGATCGCATCGTCGATGGTGCCGCCGAGCTTGGTGTATTCGCCCACCCCGGTGACGGCGACCAGCTGGGTGTGACCGCCGGAAACCAGCAGCAGCAGGAAGGGGAAGGGCACCGCGTCGGTAAGCCGCGCGGTCAGCGCATGCGCTTCGAGATGGTTCACCGCGATCAGCGGCTTGCGCACGGCAAGCGCGATCGCCTTGGCGGTGGTGAGCCCGACGATGACGCCGCCGATGAGGCCCGGCCCGCCGGCCGCGGCGATGCCGTCGAGCTCCACGAGTTTCACGCCGGAGGAGCGCAGCGAGCGCTCGATGATGCCGTCCAGCACCTCCACATGGGCCCGCGCGGCGATCTCCGGCACCACGCCGCCATAGGCCGCATGGTCGGCGGTCTGCGAGCGCACGATGTTGGAAAGAATGGTGCCGGTGCCGTCCGCGCGGCGGCGCACCACCGCTGCGGCGGTTTCGTCGCAGGTGGTCTCGATGCCGAGGAGGAGAAGATCGCGCATTGACTTTATACCGGTGGGCGGTGTTCTGAACCCTAGTCCCGAACCGCTATCATCGCAGGACCTCATGACGCAATCGCTTCCCAAACTCCGGCTCGGCACGCGCGGCAGCCCCCTGGCGCTGTGGCAGGCCCATGCGGTGCGCGACGCGCTGCTGAAGGCGCATGGCTGGACCGAGGAGGCCGTTGAGATCCAGGTCATCAAAACCACGGGCGACGCCATCACCGACCGCGCGCTGTCGCAGGCCGGCGGCAAGGGGCTTTTCACCAAGGAAATCGAGGAGGCGCTGCTGGAGCGCCGGATCGACCTTGCGGTGCATTCGGCCAAGGACATGGCGACCCGTCTGCCGGACGGGCTGCACCTTGTCGGCTACCTGCCACGCGCGGATGTGCGCGACGCGTTGATCCTGCGCGAGGGCTGGACGCTGGACCATCTCAAGCCGGGCGCAAAGGTCGGCACCGCCTCGCTTCGCCGCGAGGCGCAGCTGCGTCGCATCCGCCCGGACCTCCACGTTTCGCTCTTGCGCGGCAATGTGCAGACGCGGCTGAAGAAGCTCGACAGCGGCGAGTTCGACGCCACGCTGCTGGCGCTCGCCGGCCTGACCCGGCTCGGCATGCAAGAGCGCGCCAGCGTGATCCTCGACATGGCCGATTTCCTGCCTGCCGTGGGGCAGGGCGCGGTCGCTATCGAATCACGCCAGCGCGACCTCGCGGTGGATTCGCTGCTGGTGCCCATCACCTGCCCGGCGACCGGGCTGGCGCTGCGCGTCGAACGCGCCTTCCTCGGCGAGCTGGACGGCTCTTGCCGGACCCCGATCGCCGGTCATGCCGAGATCGTGAACGGCGAGCTGCGCTTCCGCGGCGCGGTTTTGGCACCGGACGGGCAGCGCTACTACGAGATCGTCCGCCACGGCCCGCCGAACCGGGCGCTGGAGCTGGGCCTCGCCGCCGGTCGCGAGATGCGCGCCATGGTGCCGCACGACATCATTCCGGCCTGACCCGCCATGCGGGTGCTGGTCACACGCCCGCAGCCCGATGCCGACGCCACGGCGTCGCGGCTGGTCGCGGCAGGCTTTCACGCACTGGTCGATTCCCTGCTGGTGGTCGAGCCGCTGGGCGAGGCGCGCCTGCCGGCCGGTCCGTTCGACGCGGTGGCGCTGACCAGCGTCAATGGCGCGCGTCTGCTGGCGGCGCGGCCGGAATTTGCCGACCTTGCCCACCTGCCGCTCTTCACCGTCGGCCACCGCACCGCCGCCGCCGCACCGGTTGGAATGGGCGTGAGCCATGTGGCGGGCGGCGATGGCGCGGCGCTGGTGGCGCTGCTGCGCGACAGGCTGCCGCGCGGCGCGCGGGTGCTGCATGTCGCCGGCGAGGATCGGGCCGTCGAACTCGGCCCCGAGCTTGCCGCCGATGGCATAGAGGTGGGGCTGTTCGTGATCTACCGGGCGGTGGCCGCGCCCGCGCTGCAGCCGGCGACCCTTGCCGCGCTCCGGGCGGGGCGCATCGACGCGGCCTTCCACTTTTCCCCACGCACGGCGGCGACGCTGGTCGCGCGCGCAAGTGACGCGGGCGTGGCGCCGGAGCTGGGCCGGATCGCGCATTTGTGCTTCTCGCGCAATGTGGCGGCGCCGCTGGCCGCAGCCGGCTGGCCGACCCGGATTGCCGACGCGCCGACAGAAGAGGGGTTGTTTGCGCTGCTGCGAGAGTAAACCATGGGGCTCTCCCGAGGTTGCGGCGGGGGCGGGCGCGGTCTATCCGGGGAACTTGAGCCCGATCGGCGGTTTATGATGTCAGAGGTACGCACGTGGCGAATGACGATCCGACACTCGATCCGACCGACGACACCACCAACACCGGTGGCAAAAGCAAGTCGCGCCGCCGCCCCCCCCCGACTCTCGACCTCGCCGCGAACGATGTGACGCCGGAAAAGCCCGCCGACCCGGAGCCCGCCGCCCCGCAGCCGGACGAGAAGCCTGTGGCCGATGTCGAGGGCACGGCGGCCCCTGAGCCGCCGCCCGCGCCCGTGCATCCCACCGAAATCCCCGGCGCCGCGCCGAAGGCGGCCAAGCCCACGCGCCAGCTTGGCTTTGTCAGCGGGCTGGCGCTCGCGCTGGTGTCCGGCCTGCTGGGCGGGGCGGTTGCGCTCGGCGTCGTCTCGACCTTCTACAGCGCCGACCAGAACATCGATTCGATCACCGAGCTGGAGGCGCGTGCGCTCAATCTGCGCCAGCGTGTAGACGCACTCGAATCGCGTACCGGCGCGCCGGTTGCCGGCGCGCTCGCGCCGCAGGAACTTGCCACCCGGCTCGATGCGCTGGAGACCGGGCTGACGGAACTTGGCAGCCAGGTGAACCAGGGCGAGTCCGGCTCTCCCGCGCCAGATGGCGCAAGCGCGGCGCTCGACACCCGCATCAGCGCTCTGGAGGACAAGGTTGCCGCGTTGCCGGCCCCCGCTGCGGCGGCGACTCCCGAGGAGGTCGCCGGGCTCGGATCGCGCATCGGTGCGCTGGAGCAGCGCGTGAGCGCCATCCCCGCGCCGGCGCCCGCCGCCTCGCCGCAGGATGTGGCCAATACAAATGCGCGCGTCAGTGCTCTGGAACAGCGCCTCAACGATTTCACCGCGCGCCAGCAGGCTAGCGGGCAGGGCGCGGTGCAGCTGATCGCCCTCGACGCACTGCATGACGCCATTGCCGAAGGTCGTCCCTTCACCACCGAGCTGAAGGCGAGCCGCGCGTTGCTCGGCGCCGGCGGCGACACGCTTGCCGCGCTGGAGCCGATGGCGGGTGAGGGCTTTGCCGGAGGGCCGGCGCTCGCGGCCCGGCTTAAGGCCGCGACCGCACCGGCTCCGGCTCCGGTGGCGACACCCGCTGCCGGCACGTCGACAGGCGAGCAGGGCGTGCTCGACAAGCTCTATGAGAGCGCCAAGGGCCTCGTCAGCATTCGCCGCAGCACACAGGCGGAAACAGGCGCCGGAATGGAAGAACTCGCCATGGCCGAGGCGGCGCTGGCGCGCCGCGACTACACGGCGGCGCTGGTGGCGTTGAATGCCCTGCCGGCCGCGGAGAAGCAGGCCGCCGCGCCGGTGATTTCGAGCCTTGAGGCGCGTCAGGCGGCACTCGCCACCGTCGCCGGCCTCAGCCAGCATGTTCTGGCCACGTTCGCGGGAGGAGCCCAGTGATCCGCATCGTCCTTTATCTGCTGGTCCTCGCCGCCGTTGCCTTTGGTGTTGCCTGGCTTGCCGATCGTCCGGGCGCCGTCGCTATCGAGTGGCAAGGCTGGCATATCGAGACCAGCATCCTGGTCGCCGCCAGCGCCCTGCTGGCGCTGCTGGCCGCGACGATCCTGCTATGGACGTTGCTGCGCCTCATCGTGCGCTCGCCGGACCTCATCGGTTCATCCTGGCGCAACCGCCGCCGCAACAAGGGCTGGGCGGCGATCTCGCGCGGGCTGGTAGCCGTCGGCTCGGGCGATGTGATGGGCGCGCGCCGCGCGGCCAATGATGCCGAGCGCCTTATCGGACAGGAGCCGTTGAGCCGGCTGCTCGCCGCTCAGGCGGCGCAGCTGTCCGGCGACGTGGAAGGCGCCGAGGCGGCGTTCCGCGCCATGGCCGACACGCCCTCGACGCGCCTGCTCGGCCTGCGTGGCCTGCATGTGGAAGCGCGTCGCCGCGGCGACACCCGTGCCGCGCTGCAGGCGGCCGAGGAAGCCGCGCGCCATGAGCCGGGCCTCGCCTGGGCGGCCGATGCGGTGATCGAGGCACGCTGTCTTGCCGGTGATTTCGCCGGGGCGCTCGCCATTCTGGAGCGCGAAGCCGCGCATGGTGGGCTCGACCGGGCCTCGCACCGCCGCCGCCGCGCGGTGCTGCTCGCCGCACAGGCGCAGGCTCTGGAACTCTCCGACCCCTCGACCGCACGCGAGAAGGCGGTGGAGGCGACCCGCCTGGCGCCGACGCTGGTGCCGGCCGCCGAGGTCGCCGGCCGCCTGCTCGGTGCTGCCGGCGATGCGCGCCGCGCCGCCAAGGTGCTGGAGACGGCCTATGCGTCGACCCCGCACCCCGACCTCGCCGATGCCTATCTGCATCTGCGCCCCGGCGACGCCTCGCTGGAGCGGCTGAAGCGCATCCGCACGCTCACCTCGCGCATGCCGGCGCATCCGGAAAGCGCCATGGTTTTGGCGCGCGCCGCCATCGACGCGCAGGACTTCGACGTTGCCCGCACCGCGCTTGCGCCGCTGCTGGGCGAGCCGACGCAGCGCGTCTGCCTGCTCATGGCGGAGCTGGAGGCGAGCGAGCATGGCGATGTCGGCAAGGCGCGCGAATGGACGGCCCGTGCGGTGCGCGCCCAGCGAGACCCCGCCTGGGTTGCGGACGGCGTGGTGTCCGAGCGCTGGCTGCCGGTTTCCCCGCTCACCGGCAAGCTCGACGCGTTCGAGTGGAAGCTGCCGCCGGGCCTTGCCTCGACTCCGATGCTGGAGAACGAGGCCGAGCGTGTGAAGCTGGCCATTGCCGCTGCCATCGAGAGCCGGGAGGCGAGCGCGCGCGAGGCGGCGGTTGTCGACCTCACGCAGGAACCGGCCACGCCGCCACTGGCGCCGGAGGTGGATGAGGTGCGCGAGGCAGACGAGATCGTGGTGGAGGCTACGGCGGAACCGAAAGCTGAGCCGAAACATGCCGCCGAGGGCACGACGCCCAAGCCCGCGCCGGTCTTCGCCATGCCGCATCTGCCGGACGATCCGGGACCTGAGCCTATTGCGGACGACCAGCCTCGCGCGCGTCGGCCCTTCGGTCTTTAGGTCGGTATGCGTCGACGGGGCGGCTCTTTCGAGACCGCCCCGTGCCGTATCAGCCCGCGACGAACTCGTTCATCGTCGTGACCAGCAGCACGCCAACGGTGGCGCCGGCATCCTGCAGTCCCACGGTCTTCTGCTGGAAAGCGGCGGCCTTCCCATGCTGGGCGACCATATTCTTGGTCGCCTCCAGCGCCGCCTCGGCGGCGTCGGCGGCTGCCTTCAGGGCGGGCGCCAGCGACTGGCCGGAGGCGGCCGCCGCCTCAAGTGCGCCCGCGACCGGATCCAGCACGTCGAGAATGGTCTTGTCGCCGAGCTTGGCCTTGCCGCGCTCGGCGATGCCGTTGGCAAAGGCACGCCAGAACGCCGCGACCTCAGGCGTGCCGATGGCCTCCACGCCTTCCAGTGCCTTCGCACCGCGCAGGAAGCCGGTGGCGGTGAGCGTGCCCATGGTAGAGGGCGCGGTCTTGGCCATGATCGCGCCAGCCGCACGCAGCAGCCGGGTCAAGCCGGCGTCCGCGCCTTCGGTGGACACGGTGTCGTAGGCCGCCGCGAACGACTTCGCCATGGTGATGCCGAGGTCGCTGTCGCCGACCTTGCCGTCCAGCGCGATCAGGAACTCACGCTGCGCGGCGAACATGTCGCGCCAGCTGCGGAAAAGGCCGATCAGATCGGCGGAGCGGATCGCGTCCATGCGGGCTCCTCAGGCCTTGTAGTGAGCGAAGAACGGGGTGTTGGCCGAAGCGGCGACGAGCGGGTCCAGCTCGGCGTCGAGCTTCAGCACCGAGATCGAGGCGCCGGCCATTTCCATGGCGGTGGCGAACTCGCCGATCCACACATACTTCACCTTCGCGCCGCGCTCCTCGAACAGCTGCGAGACGCGGCGGAACAGGATGTAGAGTTCCTCCTTGGGCGTGCCGCCAAGCCCGTTCACCAGCACGGCGAATTCGTCGCCCGAGCCGGCAGGAAGCTCTGCGAACACCCGCTCCATCATCTCCTCGACAACCTGGTCGGCCGGGGCGAGCTTGGTGCGGCCGATACCGGGTTCGCCATGGATGCCCATGCCGATTTCCATCTCGTCCTCGCCGACCGAGAAGGTGGCATGGCCGACTTCCGGCACCACGCAGCTCGACAGCGCGACGCCGATGGTGCGCACATTGAGGCGCGCCTTGTCGGCAAGGCGGGTCACCTCATCCAGCGACAGCATGTTGGCCGCCGCCGCGCCCGCCACCTTGTAGACGAAGAAGATGCCGGCGACGCCGCGCCTTTTGTGCTCCTCACCGACGACGGAGGAGGCCACGTCGTCATTGCCGACGACCTGCTTCACCGTGATGCCGTCAATGTCGGCCAGCTCGGCCGCCATGTCGAAATTGATGATGTCGCCGGTGTAGTTGCCATAGATGTAGAGCACGCCCGCGCCCTGATCGATGTACTTGGTGACCTCGTGCATCTGGTCGGCGCTGGGGGACTGGAACACGCCGCCGACGGCGCAGCCATCCAGCATGTTGTCGCCGACATAGCCGAGGAACAGCGGCAAATGGCCCGAGCCGCCGCCCGTGGCGATGCCGACCTTGCCTGCTTTCGGCTTGGCGACGACGAGGCAGCGCTTGTCGTCGTTCACATAGGTGACCTGCGGGTGGGCGCGGTAGATGCCGTCCAGCATCTCGTCGACGAAATTCGCCGGATCGTTGAGAAACTTCTTCATGTCGGCCCTCTTGAGCGGGAGTTTCGTTGTCGGTTTTCAGGTCTTCTTCTGGCTGAACACGAAGAAGGCGGCGGCCATCAGAATGAAGCCGCCCACCACCACGCGCTGCCAGGTGGAGGGGATGCCGACCATGACCAGCACGCTGTTCACCACCACCACCAGCAGTACGCCCAGCAGCGTGCCGAGCACGGTGCCGGTGCCGCCGGTGATGCGCGCGCCGCCGAGCACGACGGCGGCGATCACGTTGATCTCGCTGCCCACCAGGTCGAACGGGTTGGCCTGCCGGTTGGCGCAGGTGTGGATGATGCCGGCAAGGCCCGCGAGCGCGCCGGCATAGGCGAACAGGAAGATATGGATGGTCCGCAGATTGTAGCCCAGCCGCTCGGCCACGCTGGCATTGCCGCCCACTGCGAAGATGGCGCGGCCCATCAGCGTGCGGTTGAGCATCCACCAGGTGATCAGCGCGGCGGCGGGCAGCACCAGGAAGTAGAAGGGCAGGGTAATGGTGCGCCCGTCGGCGGAGTCGAACTGCACCAGCGGCATGCGGCCGAACGCGCCCATCTGCGGCGGCAGCGACATGATCCACACCGTGCCGATGAAGGCGAGCAGGATGCCGCGGAACAGATATTGCGTGCCTATGGTCACGATCAGCGAGGGCACGCGCAGATAATGCACGAGCAGCCCGTTCACCACGCCGAGCAGCGCGCCGCCGAGGATCGCCGCCACCATGATCAGCGCTATCGGCGCGTCCGGGAAGTGGTTCTTCACCAGCACGGTAAGCGAGTACATGGTGAAGGCGGCGATGGCGGTGAACGACACGTCGATGCCGCCCGCCGCCAGGATGATGAAGACACCGAGCGCGAACAGCCCCATCACCACGCTGGCGCGGCCGATATCGACCAGCGACGAGGGATGCAGGAAGGCCGGGTTCGCAATCGAAACCGCGACGCAGATGGCGACCAGCAGCACGAAGGTGATCGTCTCCGGCCGGCGGCGTGCCAGCTCGAAAAGCGGGTTCGTCCGGGTCGCCGGTGCGGGTGCGTCGTCCAGATGAGTGGCGCTCATTGGATCGTCTCCGGCTGGGCGGCGGGGGTGGGTTTGGACGCCAGCATGGCCTTGTAGAGCAGCTCCTCGTCGGCCCTACTGGCGTCGTATTCGCCGACGATGCGGCCGCTGTTCATCACCAGAATGCGGTCGCAGTTCTGCAGCAGCTCCGGCAGGTCGTCGCTGACGATGACGAGGCCCATTCCGGCTTCCGCCAGCTGCTGGATCACCTTGTAGATCGTGTCCTTCGAGCCGACGTCGACGCCGACCGTCGGGCCGTGCAGGACCAGCAGCTTGGGCAGGATGGAGAGCCAGCGGCCGATCAGCACGCGCTGCTGGTTGCCGCCGGAGAGCGCGCCGACCGGCAGATCGAGGTCGCGGGTGTTGAGGCGCATGTCCTGCGCGATCTTGTCGGCGAGCACGCGGCCCTTCGCGGTGTCGACGATGCCGAAAGCGTTGGCGAGCTTCGCGACCACGAGGGCGATCTCGTTCTCGAAGATCGACTTGTCGAGGAAAAGGCCCTCGGCGAGCCGGTCCTCGGGTACATAGCCGATGCCGAGCCGGATCGCGTCGGAGGGATGTCGCACCCTCTCTTCCTTTCCGGCGATGGAGAGATATCCCTTGCTCGCCGGCGTCACCCCGGCAATCGCCATGGCGATCTCGTTGCGGCCGGAATCGGCAAGGCCGGTGATGCCGAGGATCTCGCCCTTGCGGACCGTGAAGCTCACATCGCGCAGGTTCGGCGGCAGCGAGAGGTCGCCGGCGGCGAACAGCTCCTCGTCCATCGGCGTGCCTGAGCGATAGCGCGCGCCGTCGATGTGGCGCCCGGTCATCAGCTCGGTGAGCTGGTGCTTGGTGTAGTTGGCCAGCGGGCCCTGGCCGACGCACTGCCCGTCACGGAAGACGATGGCGTGGCCGCCGATGCGGTAGCACTCGTCGAGCTTGTGGGTGACGAACAGCACGGCGACGTTCTCGGAGCGCAGCCGCTCGACCACGCCGATGAGATTGTCCACCTCGCGGCGGGTGAGCGAGGTGGTGGGCTCGTCCATGATGACCATCTTGGCCTTGGTGGCGATGGCGCGGGCGATGGCGACCAGCTGACGCTGGGCCAGCGGCAGGTCCGAGACAATGAGGGAGAGATAGGCCGGCGCCGTGGGCAGCCCGACGGTGGCGAGCGCTGCTTCCGCCGTGCGGCGCAGGCGCGCGCGGTCGAACCGGCGGCCGAGCTTGCCGCCGCTGGCGACGAGCTGTTCGTTGAGCGCGACGTTCTCCGCCACGGTGAGATTGGGCAGCAGCGACAGGTCCTGGTAGACGGTCTCGATGCCGGCGGCGAGCGAGCGGATGGGGTCCAGCGCGCGGTAGCTGTGGCCGTCGAGAATGATCTCGCCCTCATCCGGGGCATGCGCGCCGGACATGATCTTGATGACGGTGCTCTTGCCGCAGCCATTCTCGCCGAGCAGGTGATAGGCCTCGCCCGGCTGAATCGTGAAGCCGACGCCGCGCAGCGCGTGCACGCCGCCGAAACGCTTGTGAATGCCGCGCAGTTCGAGGAACACGCGCGGCGCGGCAGGGCCCTCGCCGTACGGGACGTTCGACACCCGGCTTTGGGAAATCTGGCCGTGAGACACGTGGTCGGAGGACACTTGGTCGTGGGACACTTGCGACCCCTTCATCGATGGCGGCGGCGCGCGCCTGTGCAGGCGCGTTCGAGACCACCCGGAGACGCGTGTCGCGCCTCCGGGCAGCCGAGCTTTCAACCGATCAGAAGAGGTATTCCTTGTAGTTCTTCTTGTCGGCGATGACCATTCCATTGCCGATGATCAGCACGCCTTCGCCCGGGCCCTTGGTAACCTTCACCTTCTCGTAGCCCGGCACGCCGAGATTGGCGCCGTCTTCGATCTTCTTGCCGGCGATCAGGCTCTTGGCGACCGAGTTCATCGCCATGCCGGCCTTCTGCGGATCCCAGAAGCCGATGGCGGTGATGGCGCCCGACTCCAGCAGGTCCTGCGAAGGGTTCGGCAGGCCGGTGCCGACCAGGCACACCTTGCCCGACAGGCCCGCTTCGTCGATGGCGCGGCCGACGCCGAGCACGTCATTGCCGGCGGAGGTCTGGAAGCCCTTGATATCCGGGTGCTTGCGCAGGATTTCCTTGGCCTTCTCATAGGTGCCGTTGGCGTCGTCGAACGACTCGTTATTGGCGTCGACGAGCTTCATGTCCGGGTGGTTCTTGGCATTGGCCTCGCCGGCCCCGACCCACTGCATGTGCGTGCGGCTGCCGAGCGAGCCGACGAAGGTGGTCCACTTGCCCTTGCCGCCCATGCACTGGGCGAGGCGCTCATTGAGGGCCTTGCCGTAATCGGCATTGTCGAAGGCTTCGACGTCGGCGTGGGTGTTCTTCTGGTTGTCGGCCTCGTGGGTGACGACGATGATCCCGCGGTCCATGGCGCGCTTCAGCGTGCCTTCGAGCACGGACGGGTCCATCGGCACCACGGCAAGGCCGTTCACGCCCTTGGCGACGAGATCGGTGACGATCTGCAGCTGCTGGGCGGCATCGGCGGTGGCCGGGCCGTACTGGGTGGCGACGACGTCCGGATTGTCCTTCTGGAACTGCTTCACGCCGGTTTCCATGCGGTCGAACCACGGAATGCCGCTGATCTTGACCACGGTGGCGATGACCGGCTTGTTCTGCGCCATCAGCGCGCCGGCGGAACCGGCCACGAGGGCGACCGCCACGGCGGAGCCGAGCAGAACCTTCTTGGAAAGAGCTCCCATAGTTTCCTCCATTGTTATTGCTACCCTCATGGCGAGTTTGGATGCGTGAGGGGTTCGCATCACACGAGCCGTTTGCTCTTGTTCGGTGTCAGGAAGCCGACCACGTTGTAGCGGCCGACCGCCAGGAAGGTGAGAAGCAGCGCGCCCCAGGCGAAATCGCGGACGAAGTTCGACAGTCCGCCGAAGTTCAGCATGCTGGACATGAGCTGCAGCGCGATCGTCGCCAGCACCACGCAGATGACCCGGCCGTAGCCGCCTTCCGGGCGCACGCCGGCCATCACCGCGATGAGGATGGCGATGAGCAGATAGGAAGTGCCGTAATCCCACTTCACGTTGACGTTGCGCGCGGCGATGACCACCCCGGCAAGGCCGGAGAGCAGGCCGCTGGTGGCATAGGTGGCGATGAGCACCCGCGTCTTGGGGAAGCCGGCGAAATGGGCGGCCTTCGGGTTGGTGCCCATCAGCATCAGCCACAGGCCGAAGGGGGTGAACTTCAGCAGCGCGGCGATGAAGGCGGCGACGCCGATGAAGATGAGGAAGCTGATCGGCACGCCGAGGAACAGGCCGTTGCCGATCTCGGAGAGCAGGTCGGGCGTGCCGACCGCCACCGCCCGCCCGTCCGACACCACAACCGCAAGGCCGGTGAACAGCATCTGCGTGCCGAGCGTGCAGAGGATCGGCGTGATGTTGAGGCGGCTGATGAGCAGCCCGTTGAAGATGCCGCCCGTCAGGCCGATCAGCAGCGCGAGCGCGATGAAGGCGAGGGAATAGGCCGCCTGCTGGTCGGTGCCCGACAGGAACGAGCCGATGACGACCGCGGAGAGCACGCCCGAGAGATTGGCCAGCGCGATGCCGGAGAGGTCGATGCCGCCATTGCCGGCGCACATGGCCAGCATCACGCCGATGGCGAGGAAGCCGATCTCCGGCAGCTGGCCGGCCATCGACTGCAGATTGAAGGGCGACAGGAACGCGCCGCCGGAAATCGCCGCGCCAAACAGGAGCACCGCCACATTGATGGCGATGAGCATAACCAGCTGTCCGCCGGTGTTCCGCATGGTCTCCTCCCGGAGTCGTGCTGGCATTTTTACTAAATTATGACCAGCTTCACTAAATCCCTAGCAAAGGCTTTTGCCCGACGCAAGCGCCCTGGTGAGGGGAGCGGGCGCCGTCTTGCCCAGCGGCACCTCGCCGGGTCGGTGAGGGCGGCGGGGACGATGACGCCGGGGCGAGGCGTCGTGCCGGGCGCGGCCATCTCCGGGCATTCTGTATGCCAAAGCCTTATGGGGCAGTGCTTCTTACCCTTCCCTCAGTCGCCGTGGAATGCGGGCGCCCCTCCTTCATGTCGCCCATCGCGCCTTGCGTCGTGCCCGCGTTTTCGTCGCCACTGCTGTGCTGGAGCGTGAGCTGCGCACCGTTTTTGCAAGACAGTTGCAAGGCCGGTACTTTTGGCTTAACGCTCGAAAAGGAGCTCAAATGTTTACTAAACAAGAAGCACCTTCAGGGTGCAGCACGGGTTCCGGGAAGGCGCGCCAGGGGTCATGAAAGCGAAGACGTCTTTCACCATCAGGGACATTGCGGGTGAGGCCGGAGTCTCGCCGGCGACGGTGTCGCTCGTGCTCAACGGAAAGGGCGAGATTTCCGGCCTGACGCGGGCGCGCGTGCTCGAAGCCGCTGCGCGGCTCAACTATGTCCCGCGCCTCGCCAAGCCGCGCGTCGAGGCCACCGGCACCATACGCTTCCTCAAGATCGCCCGGCACGGCCACACGGTGAACCGCGACCACAGCGTGTTCATTTCGGACTATATCGACGGCATGTCCGCCGAGGCGACCCGGCGGGGCTACGCGCTGGAAGTGGTGAGCCATGAGGGCCAGAGCATCACTTCGGTCGCCGACATGATCGCGGTGGCGCCGGTCAGCGGCATCATCGCCCTCGGCACCGAAATGTCGGAATCGGACATCCGCGTGCTGCAGGGCGTCGGCCGGCCGATCGTGTTCATCGACACCTTCTACGATGTCGTGGAAGCCAATTTCGTCAATATGAACAATGAGGATGCGGTCTATCAGGTGCTGGCGCGGCTGCGCCAGCAGGGCTTCGCGCGCATTGGTTTCGTGGCGAGCCATGTCGAGACGACGAATTTCCGTCTCCGTCAGGAGGCGCTGCACCGCAATGCGGCGCGGCTTGGCCTCACCATCGACCCCGCGCATATCCTCTCGGTGGAATCCACTTTCGACGGCGCCCACGCCGACACGGTCCGGGCGCTGGGCGAAGGGCTGGCGCTGGCGGACGCGTATTTCTGCACCAATGACGTCATCGCCTATGGCTTCATAAAGGCGCTGCGCGAGTTCGGGATCCGCATCCCCGAGGATATCGGGGTGATCGGCTTCGACAATCTGCCGCTCTCTTCCACCATGGAGCCGGCGCTGACCACCATCGATGTGTCGAAGCGCAAGATCGGCAACATGGCCGTCACCGTGCTCGACGACCTCATCAACGCGGCCGAGCCGCAGCGGCCGGTGAAGATCCTGGTCGGCGCCAGCCTTGTCACCCGCGGCAGCGATCGCGGCCCGGCCGATCCGCGCCCTGCGCCCCGTGCGGTGCGCCGGCGCGGCGTCGCCCAGACCGCCTGAGGAGACGTCCCATGCCCCGGCTTGCCCTCATCCATACCGTGCCCGCGCTGGTCGAGCGGTTTCGTCCGCTGGTGGAGCGCGCGCTGCCGGGCTGGGAGCAGATCGCCCATGTCGATGAAAGCCTGCTGGCCGAGACCGTGCGCGAGGGGCAGCTCACCCTTGCCACGCAGGCGGGCCTTTCGGCGAAGGTGCACGCCGCCGCCCGCGAGGCCGACGCCGTGCTGGTGACCTGCTCGACGCTCGGCGAGGCCGTCGACGCCCTGCGCGACGAAGTTGCCGTTCCGCTGTACCGCATCGATCGCGGCATGGCCGAGGAGGCGGTGAGGCGCGGCACGCGCATCGGCGTGCTGGCGACGCTGCCCACCACGCTCGGCCCGACGGGCCGGCTGATCCGCACGACGGCTGCCGCCGCCGGGCGCGAAGTCACGCTCCGCGAGCGGCTGTGCGAGGGCGCCTTCGCGAAACTGGCGCAGGGCGAGCGCGAGGAACATGACCGGCTGGTGCGCCAGGCCTTCGACGAACTGGCCCCGCATGTCGATCTCATCGTGCTCGCGCAGGCTTCGATGGCGAGCGCCCTGCCGGAAGCGACGGGTGAAACCGTCGCCGTGCTGACGAGCCCGGAGCTCGGCATCGCCGCCATTGCGGGCCAGTTGTCGGGCCGCACTCAAACGACAGAAACGTCCGGGAGACGCCAGCCATGAAATATCGCACGCTCGGCCGCTCCGGCCTCAAGGTTTCGGCGCTCAGCATGGGCACCTTCTCCTTCGGCGGGGTCGGCGATTTCGCCAAGGTGGCGAACCATGGCGTCAGCGAAGCGCGGCGTCTCGTCGATGTGTGTCTCGATGGCGGCATCAACGTCATCGACACCGCCAACATGTATTCGTTCGGCCGCTCCGAGGAGATTGTCGGCGAGGTGCTGGAAGGTCGGCGCGAGCGTGTGCTGATCTCGTCCAAGGCGCGCATGCGGATCGGCGACGGGCCCAATGACGAAGGCGTCTCGCGCTACCACCTCATCCGCGAATGCGAGAAGAGCCTGAAGCGGCTGCGCACCGACCACATCGACATCTATTTCCTGCACGAATGGGATGGGGTGACGCCGCTGGAGGAAACACTGTCGGCGCTCGATACGCTGATGCGGCAGGGCAAGATCTGCTACATCGGCTGCTCGAATTACTCCGGCTGGCACATCATGAAAGCGCTCGGCATCGCCGAGGCGAAAAACCTGCCGCGTTTCGTCACCCAGCAGATCCATTACACGCTGGAAGCCCGCGAGGCGGAATACGAGCTGCTGCCGATCGCGGTGGACCAGGGCGTCGGCGTCATGGTGTGGAGCCCGCTGGCGGCCGGTCTGCTCTCCGGCCATTTCGGTCGCGACAAGTTCCCGGCCGATTCACGCCAGGCCGCCGGCTGGACCGAGCCGCCGATCCGCGACAGCGCGCGGCTGTGGAACATCGTCGACGTGCTGAACGACATCGCCGCCGCACGTGGCGCGAGCGCCGCGCAGATTTCCATCGCCTGGACCCTCTCACGCCCGGGCATCGCCTCGCTGGTCGTCGGCGGTACGCAGGACAGTCATTTCCAGGACAATATCGCCGCCGTCGATATCGAGCTGACCGCCGAGGAACTGGAGCGGCTCAACCAGGTCAGCCGCCCGCCCTACCTCTACCCCTACTGGCACCAGCATAATTTCGCCCGCGACCGCTTCGGTGCCGGGGATTGGGCGCTGCATGCGAGCTATGAGGACCTCGGCAAGGTCTAGGCCGCGGCCAGGGTGAGTCCCCACCTGCACAAAGAAAAAGCGCGCCTTGCGGCGCGCTCGGTTCTCACGTCAGTTGGACTACAAGTCAGTTAGACCATCTGTCCTTTGGGAGAAAACCTCCCTGCCAGAACCGGCCGTGGTCAAACGGCCGGAGGGAATGAACATGGGCCGGAGTACATCCGTCCTGACCCGGTTCCTGCCGACGAGACGCTGACGAGGCGCCAACTTGCCGACAGCCCTTACTGGCTGGGATGACACCTATGTGGGGTGTCCCGGCGCGGTTTCAAGGGGCATGCGAAATCAATAGCGCCGAGAGCGGCGCCGAGGGGCGCGCGCGCCCCTCTTCGCTAGGCCCGGCGGGTCGACAGCGGCTTTGCGGCTGCCGCCGAGGATCCCCTTGGCGGCCCGCTTTTCCCGGCGCCCTTGGCCGGAAAGCCCTTGGGCTGGGTGCCGTTCTGCGAGGCGGCGCGCGCGCTGCGCTTGGTCTCGCGCTCGTCGAACAGCTCGGCGAGCTTGTCGGTCATGGCGCCGCCCAGCTCCTCGGCATCGACGATGGTGACCGCGCGCTTGTAATAGCGCGTGACGTCATGGCCGATGCCGATGGCGATAAGCTCGACCGGGGACTTGTCCTCGATCTGCTGGATCACCCAGCGCAGATGCCGTTCGAGATAATTGCCGGGGTTCACCGACAGGGTGGAATCGTCCACCGGCGCGCCGTCGGAGATCATCATCAGGATTCGGCGCGACTCGCTGCGCGCCAGCAGGCGGTTATGCGCCCAGTCGAGCGCCTCACCGTCGATATTCTCCTTGAGCAGCCCCTCGCGCATCATCAGGCCGAGATTGCGCCGGGCGCGGCGCCATGGCGCGTCGGCGGCCTTGTAGATGATGTGCCGCAGGTCGTTGAGACGGCCGGGCGAGCCCGGCTTGCCGGCCGAAAGCCAAGCCTCGCGCGCCTGCCCGCCCTTCCACGCCTTGGTGGTGAAGCCGAGGATCTCCACCTTCACGCCGCAGCGCTCCAGCGTGCGCGCCAGAATGTCGGCGCAGGCGGCAGCGACCGTGATCGGCCGGCCGCGCATGGAGCCGGAATTGTCGAGCAGCAGCGTGACCACGGTGTCGCGGAAGTCGGTATCGCGCTCGCGCTTGAAGGAAAGCGGCTGCATCGGATCGAGGATGATGCGGTGCAGGCGCGCGGGATCGAGCATGCCTTCTTCGAGGTCGAACTCCCAGCCGCGGTTCTGCTGCGCCAGCAGCTTGCGCTGCAGCCGGTTAGCGAGGCGCGCGACGATGCCCTGCAGATGGGTGAGCTGCTTGTCGAGATAGGCGCGCAGCCGCGCCAGCTCCTCGGGGTCGCACAGCTCGTCGGCGTTGACCGTCTCGTCGAAGCGCGGAGTGAAGGGGTGATATTCCGGCGCGCGCGGCTCAGCCGGCACCGCGTTCTGCGGCTGCCAGGGCTCGGAGGCCTCGTCGGATTCGCCCAGCTCCGCATCGTCGGCGAGTTCGGACGTCGGCTGTTCCTGCTGGTCCTCGGCGTCTTCCGGGTTCTGGTCCGAGGACAGGTCGGTATCGACCTCGGTGGTGCCCTCATTGTTCTCGTCTTCCTCGGTGTCCGCGCCCTTGCCGCTGTCGTCGTCGCGGCGGTCGTCGGCCTCGGTCGAGGGGTCGTTGTTCTCGTCAAAGGGGGCGATGTCTTCCCCCATGCCGAGCGAGGACAAGAGGTCGCGCATCGCCTCGGCAAAGCGCGTCTGATTGTCGGCGGCGTTCTGCAGTTCGTCGAGGGCGGACGCGCCGTGTTCCTCGATGAAGCCGCGCCACAGATTGACCATTTCGCGCGCGGCGGCCGGCGGGGCCATGCCGGTCATGCGCTCGCGCAGCATCAGGGCGAGCGCATGTTCCAGCGGCGCGTCCGAGCGGTCAGCCAGATTGGCGAAATTCGCCTTCTGGTAACGGTCCTCCAGCATGGCGGAGAGGTTCAGCGCAACGCCGTCCATGCGCAGCGCGCCGAGCGATTCGCAGCGCGTCTGCTCGGCCGCTTCAAAGGCGGCGCGGGCCTGCTGGCCCATGGGCGAAAGGCGCTGGTGCACCTTCGGGTCGTGGCAGGCCATGCGCAGCGCCATCGAATCGGCATGGCCGCGCATGATCGCCGCTTCCTGCTTCGACAGGCGGCGCGAGGGCTCAGGCAGGCGCGCGCGCCCGTCGGCAAAGCCCGGCTTCTCGCTGCCGAAGGCGACCTCGATCTCGCGATTGCCCGCAATGGCGCGCAGGCAGCCGGTGACGGCGCGCTTCAGCGGCTCGGTCGGGGCTTCCTTGGGCGGCGTGCGGGTGGTGCGGTTCGAGGTGGTCATGGCGATGGCCTTGGATCGAGAGCAGTCCCCGGAAAGCCGAGGTTTCATTCCTCTCCCCGGTGGCGAGAGGTGGCCGGCGACGCGGGACGGTGAGGGGCGACAGGGAACACGCCGCGCCGCCTCACCCTGACCCTCTCCGTCAAACTCGGCTCTTGCCGACTTTGAGCTTGCGAACCGAACCCGGCAACAGCCGGGTTCGGCGGGGAGAGGGATACGGCAGGCTCAGGTCACGACAGGACGACGTTGACCGCCGATTCCGTCAGTTCCTTGCCGAAGCAGCGCTGGTAGAACTCGGCGACCAGCGGGCGCTCCAGTTCGTCGCACTTGTTCAGGAAGGTCACGCGGAACGAGAAGGCGAGGTCCTGGAAGATCTCGGCGTTCTCGGCCCAGGTGATGACGGTGCGCGGGCTCATCACGGTCGACAGGTCGCCATTGATGAAGGCCTGGCGGGTGAGATCGGCGAGGCGCACCATGCGCGAGACGGTGTCGCGCCCTTCCGTGGTCTGGAAGTTCTTGGCCTTGGAGGCGACGATGTCGACCTCCTTGTCATGCGCCAGATAGTTCAGCGTGGTGACGATGGACCAGCGGTCCATCTGCGCCTGGTTGATCTGCTGCGTGCCGTGATAGAGGCCCGTGGTGTCGCCCAGACCGATGGTGTTGGCGGTCGAGAACAGCCGGAATGCGCCGTGCGGGCGGATGACGCGGTTCTGGTCGAGCAGCGTCAGCCGGCCGGCGCTTTCCAGCACGCGCTGGATCACGAACATCACGTCCGGGCGGCCGGCGTCGTATTCGTCGAACACAAGCGCGATATTGTTCTGGTAGGCCCAGGGCAGGATGCCGTCGCGGAACTCGGTGATCTGCAGCCCGTCCTTCACCACGATGGCGTCCTTGCCGATCAGGTCGATACGGCTGATGTGGCTATCGAGATTGACGCGGATGCACGGCCAGTTGAGGCGTGCAGCGACCTGCTCGATATGGCTGGACTTGCCGGTGCCGTGATAGCCGGTGACCATGACGCGGCGGTTGTGCGCGAAGCCGGCGAGGATGGCGAGTGTGGTCGGGCGATCGAACAGATAGTCCGGGTCGATCTCCGGCACATACTCGTCCGGTTCGGCATAGGCCGGGACTTCCAGATCGACATCGATGCCGAACACCTGGCTGACGGAAACCTTCATGTCCGGCAGCGCGGCGGTATGCGTGGACGAGGCAGTCATTCTTCCTCCGTTGCCGCGCTCATCAAATCGCGGACTTCTCTATAAGGAGCGGCTCTTAGCAGAAGCCCGCGTTCTTGAGGTGATTATACGCCTGGATGACGTCGCGCAGCCGGTCTTCGGTCGAAATGTCGCCGCCATTTGCATCGGGGTGATATTTTTTCACCAGTTGCTTGAAGCGTGCCTTGATTTCCTCGGGCGTGGCCGAGGCCTCGACGCCGAGCGATTCAAACGCGCGGCGCTCGGCATTGCGGATCATCCGGCTTTCGCGCGGCGGCTCCGGGTTGGGGCGGCCGGCGCCGCCCACTTCGCTGAACATGCCGAACGGATCGGCGAAGCCTTCCGGCGCGTGCTCGCGTGCCGCGCTCCGGCGGCCGGCCGCGCCGCGCATGCCCATCTTCCAGGTCGGACGATGGCCGGTCAGCGCATCCTTCTGGTAGGCGGTCACGGCGTCGTCGCCCATGCCGGCGAAATAATTGTACGACTGGTTGTACTCGCGCACGTGGTCGAAGCAGTAGCGCCAGAACCGGCCCTCCTGCGCGCGCCCCTTCGGCGCGCGGTGGGTCGCCGGCTTGTCGCAGCCCGCCCATTCGCACATCGGGCAGTCCGTCTTGAGACGGCGGTCCCGGTCCGACTTGATGCGAATGCGATCGAATATGGGGGAGTCGAGCTTCATGATCTCTCGATTATGCGGCTGCCGGGGCAGGTATACAAGAAACCACGCGTAGGTCACGGTGCTGTCCGGCGATATTGACGCCTCGCACGCGCAGGGCTACCGCATCAGGCATGAATGCGAACCCTCCCACTTCCGAAGACGCGGTTGCCGCGGCGCTGGCCCGCCTGCGCGCGGCACTGGCGGAATTGTCCCCCACGTCGCTGGAGCTGGAGGACGAAAGTCATCGGCATGAAGGGCATGGCGGGTACCGGGCAGGGCAGCTCACGCATGTGCGTGTGCGCATCGTGGCGGAAGCCTTCCGGGGACAGAGCCGCATCGCCCGACACCGCATCGTGAACGGCCTGCTCGCGGACGAGATTGCCCGCGGGCTGCACGCGCTCGCGATCGAGGCCAAGGCGCCGGGGGAATAGACCCCCCGCCCGCTCTGCACCCGAAGGGGCAGGGGCGCAGGTTCGGGCGACCGGAAAACACCGGGCAGATATAGGCGGCCACCGGCGCAATTTCCAGCCGCGCCGCCGCTTTACGCGCTCGCCGTTCGGAGCGGCGTCATCCGCACCAGCGTGATGCGGTTGCGCTGCTTGCGCATCACCTGGAAGCGGAAGCCGTGGAACAGGAAGGCCTGTCCCGGCTCGGGAATGATGCGGGCCTCATGGATGACGAGGCCGGCCACGGTGGTGGCCTCTTCGTCCGGCAGATGCCAGCCCATGGCGCGGTTGAGGTCGCGAATCGCCACCGAGCCTTCGACGCTGACCGAGCCGTCCGGGTTGCGGCGGGCGCCGGTGAAGGCCCGGTCGTGCTCGTCGGAGATGTCGCCGACGATCTCCTCCAGAATGTCCTCCAGCGTCACCAGCCCCATCACCTCGCCATACTCGTCGACGACGAGAGCGAAATGCTGCTTGCGGCGGCGGAACGCCTTGAGCTGGTCGGACAGGGTGGTGACGTCAGGCACGAACCAGGCGTCCAGCGCGATCTTCTCGATATCGAGCCGGGAGACGTCATTGCCGAGCGCCTGCAGTTCGCGCAGCAGGTCCTTGGCGTGCAGTACGCCGACAATGTTGTCCGGCCGCTCGCGCCACAGCGGCAGGCGGGTGAAGGGCGAGGCCAGCACCTCGCGGACGATCTTCTCCGGCGGCTCGTCGGCATTGAGGCTCGCCATCTTGGTCCGGTGCACCATGATGTCGGAGACTTCCAGCTCGTTGAGGTCGAGCAGGCCGCCGAGCATGTCGCGCTCGTCCTTCACCACGCTGCCCTCGCGGTGCAGCAGGTCGACCGCGCCGCGCAGTTCCTCGGCTGCGGAGAGCACGCTGCGGGTTTTGCCGAGCGGCACGCCGAGCGCCTTCAGCATGCTGCGCACCAGCGCCTCGATGGCGAGGGTGAGCGGGCCGAACAGGCTCACCAGCACGCGCAGCGGGCGCACCACTCGCAGCGACACCTGGTCGGGATGGTTGATGGCGATGGTCTTGGGCAGCACCTCGGAGAAGATGACCACGATGATGGTCATGCCGATGGTGGCATAGGCGATGCCCGCCGTGCCGAACCAGGCGAGCAGCAGGCCGGTCATCAGCGAGGAAGCGCCGATGTTAACGAGGTTGTTGCCGAGCAGGATGCCGCCGATCAGCCGCTCGCGCCGGGCCATCATGCTGTTGACGAGGGCGGCGCGCTCGTCGCCATTCTTCTCCAGCGCATGCATGCGCGCCTTGGAGGAGGCCGTCAGGGCCGTCTCGCTGCCGGAAAAGAAGAAGGACAGCAGCAGGCAGACGACAACGGCGCCGAGCGCCAGCCAGTCATAGGTTGTCATGCCTGACTCTTATCCGGCTGCGCGCTCACCCTCAAGGAAAGCGCGCACGGCCGCCGGCTCGACATCCCTGGCGATGAAACTCTGGCCGATGCCGCGAGCGAGGATGAAGGTGAGCGCGCCGCGCGAGACCTTCTTGTCCTGGCCGATGAGGGCCATCAGCCCTTCCGTGCCCGGCAGCTCGCCGGGAATGTCCTTGATGCGCGCGGGCAGGCCCACGGCTTTGAGATGGGCTTCCACCCGCGCGGCATCCGCGCTCGCGCACAGGCCCTGCGCGGCGGAGAAGCGGAAGGCCTGTGCCATGCCGATGGCGACGGCCTCGCCGTGCAGGAGGCGCTGGGAGAAGCCCGCGCCGGCCTCCAGCGCGTGGCCGAAGGTGTGGCCGAGATTGAGCAGGGCGCGGTCGCCGGTCTCCTTCTCGTCGCGGGCGACGACGGCGGCCTTGGAGGCGCAGCTGGTGGCGATGGCCTCGATCCGCGACGGGCCGCCGCTGAACACGTCCTGCCACTTGCGCTCAAGCCAGGCGAAGAAGGGCGCGTTGTCGATCAGCCCGTATTTGGCGACCTCGGCATAGCCCGAGCGGAATTCGCGCAGCGGCAGCGTGTCGAGCGCCTGGGTATCGGCCAGCACGAGGATCGGCTGGTGGAAGGCGCCGATCAGGTTCTTCCCGTAGCGCGAATTGATGCCGGTCTTGCCGCCGACGGAGGAATCGACCTGCGCCAGCAGGCTGGTCGGCGCCTGTACGAAATCGACGCCGCGCCGAAGCGCCGCCGCCGCGAAGCCCGCGAGATCGCCGACCACGCCGCCGCCCAGCGCCAGCACGAGGTCGCCTCGCTCGATGCGCGCCGCCAGCAGTCCGTCCAGCACCTGCTCGAAAACGCCAAAGCTCTTCGACTTCTCGCCCGGTTCGACGAGGACCGGCGTCGGCGTCAAGCCGGCGGCCTTCAGCGAGGCCTCCACCGTGGCGAGATGGCGCTCGGCGACATTGCGGTCGGTGACGATGCCGACACGCGCGCCGGGACGCAGCGCGGCGATGCGGGCGCCGGCTTCCGCGAACAGGCCGGGGCCGATGACGATGTCATAGGCCCGCTCGCCCAGCCCGACGGAAAGCCGGGTGAGGTCAGCACGGGTGTCGTCGTCGGCGGCGCGGGTCACGGCGTTTCTCCTGTTGGCGGGGCAGCGAGGTGGCGCGCCAGCGCGTCCACCACTACCTCGACCATGGCGTCCTGCGGCACATCGTGCGAGACGACGGTGATCGCCGCCTGCGCATAGGTGGGGTAGCGAAGGTCGATCAGCCGGGCGAGTGTGCCGGCCGGGTCCTCGTTGCGCAGCAGCGGGCGGTCGTCGCGCCGGCGCACGCGGCGCAGCAGCAGATCGAGATCGGCCTTCAGCCAGACCGAGACACCGTGGCGGGCGATGGCCTCGCGGGTTTCCTCGTTCATGAATGCGCCGCCGCCGGTGGCGAGCACCATCGGCCCGTTCTCCAGCAGGCGCGCGATCACCTTCTTCTCGCCGTCGCGGAAGGCCGGCTCGCCGCGATGGGTGAAGATCTCCGGGATCGTCATACCGGCCGCCTGCTCGATCTCCGTGTCGGCATCGGCGAAGGGCAAAGCGAGGCGGCGGGCGAGGCGCTTGCCGACGGATGATTTGCCCGCGCCCATCATGCCGACAAGCACAATGGAACGCTTGCCCAGCCGGTCGCGCAGCGCCGCCGCCTTCTCGCCCTGGACGAAATCCGCTGTCATGGCCTCGTTTCCGGCCTCTTGCCCGCTGGCCTCATGCTCGCTCATCGAGAGGCGACTATCATCCGCGACGAGGCGACGCAATGTAACCGTGGCCTTCGGCAAGCGGGACTCTGGCGCCCGCGCTTTCTTCCGTCCGGCGGGGTAAAGGTTCTAGGATCGAACCAATTCGCCCCACCCGATTCGCTCCGGACGATCTGCCTGCCATGCCGAGCCTCATCCGCCTTCTCGTCATCCTGGCCATCCTCGGCGGCATCGGCTACGGCGCGATGTGGGCGCTGGCCAATCTCGTCCAGCCGCAGCCGCGCGAGATGAGCGTCAGCGTGCCGCTCGATCGCAAGACGCCGTGAGCCGGCCCGCCGCGCTTTTCCTCGACATGATCGCCGCCGAGCGCGGCGCCAGCGCCAACACGCTTGCCGCCTATGGCCGCGACCTCGAGGATTACGAGGCCTTCCTCGGCACGCAGGGGGTCGATGCGACATCCGCGCAGACGAGCGACATACGCGCCTATCTCGCCGAGCTCTCCGCCCGCGGCCTCGCCAGTGCCAGCGTGGCGCGCAAACTGTCGGCGCTGCGCCAGTTCCACCGCTTCCTCTATGTCGAGAATCACCGCGGCGACGATCCCGCCGCCGTGCTGGAGGGCCCGCGCCGCACGCGGCCGCTGCCCAAGGTGCTGTCGCTCGACGAAGTCACGAGGCTGATCGAGACGGCCCATGCCCGGGCGGGCGAGGCCGTGCCGAGCCTGCTGGAGAGCGCGCGCCGGGCGCGTGTCGCCTGCTTCGTCGAGCTGCTCTACGCGACGGGCCTTCGCGTTTCCGAGCTTGCCGCGCTGCCGGCCTCGGCGGCCACCGCCAAGGGCGACGCCATCATCGTGCGCGGCAAGGGGGCCAAGGAGCGGCTGGTGCCGCTCGGCGAGGCGGCGAAGGTGGCGATGCGGGCCTATCGCGCGGCGCTGGAGAAGGTTCGCGCGGCGAAGCCGAAGGACAAGGGGCCTGCGGATGCGGCGCGCTGGCTGTTTCCCTCTGGCGCGGCAAGCGGTCACATCACCCGCCAGCAGGTGGCGCTCGATCTGAAGGATCTCGCGCTGGTTGCCGGGCTCGATCCGGCCACCCTGTCGCCGCATGTGCTGCGCCACGCCTTTGCCAGCCATCTTCTGGCGCATGGGGCGGATCTGCGCATCGTGCAGACGCTGCTCGGCCATACCGACATCTCAACCACGCAGATCTACACTCATGTGCTGGACGAGCGGCTGAAGAGCCTCGTGCGCGACCTGCATCCGCTGGGCGAGGGGGCGGGCGATACCGCCACGGATTAAGCCTTCCGAGCGGCTTGCCTTGACGTCGCCACCCTCTCGGGGCAGCTTCCGCGCAACTTTCGCGCGCCGTCCGTCCGGGCGGGCAGTCCTCATGAGCCGGGTTTGCCGACCTCCGATGCGTAGTTACCTCGATTTTGAGAAGCCCGTGGCCGAGCTTGAGGCCAAGCTGGAAGAGTTGCGTACCGTTGCCGCGCAGGGTGACGCTGTTGCCATTGGCGACGACATCGCCCGCCTCGAAGGCAAGGCGCGCGATGCGCTGGTCCAGCTCTATGCCAACCTTACCCCGTGGCAGAAGGCGCAGGTCGCCCGCCACCCGCTGCGCCCGCATTTCACCGATTACGCCAACACGCTGTTCGACGAGTTCGACCCGCTGGCCGGCGACCGCAAATTCGGCGACGACTTTGCGATCCTTGGCGGTTTCGCACGGTTTCGCGGCCGGCCGGTCTGCCTGATCGGGCAGGAGAAGGGCTCGACCACCGAAACCCGCATCAAGCACAATTTCGGCATGGCGCGCCCCGAGGGCTACCGCAAGGCGGTGCGGCTGATGGAGCTTGCCGACCGTTTCTCGCTGCCCGTCATCTCGCTGGTCGACACCGCCGGCGCCTTTCCCGGCCTCGACGCGGAAGAGCGCGGCCAGGCCGAGGCGATCGCCCGCTCGACCGATGCCTGCCTCGCGCTCGGCGTGCCCAATGTCGCGGTCATCATCGGCGAGGGCGGCTCGGGCGGCGCCATCGCCATCGCCACGGCGAATCGCGTGCTCATGCTCGAACACGCCATTTACAGCGTGATCTCGCCGGAAGGCGCGGCCTCCATCCTTTGGCGAGACACCGCCAAGGCGCAGGAGGCGGCGATGAACATGAAGGTCACAGCGCAGGATCTGGCGCGCTTCCATGTGATCGACGGTATCATCCCCGAGCCTCCGGGCGGTGCGCATCGCGACCCGGAACGGGCCATCGAGGCGGCCGGCGACGCCATTGAGACGGCGCTGAACGAGCTCGAAGGGCTCGACCCGCAGGCCCTGCGCAAGGCGCGGCGCGAGAAGTTCCTCGCTATCGGCCGTACGCTCTAGGGCGAGCGCGTCGAAGCTGCGGTCGGGGCTCTTGGTGGCGGCGCGCGGTTCAGCTAGAATCGCGCTCGGGCAGGGGTTTCGGAAACGGGTCGTCACGGCATGGGGCGCACGGGGAGTATTCGGGCTTGAGCCTTTCCGGTCTTAAGCGGCTTGTTCGTGGCCCCGGTGCTGCGCGCTGGCGCATGGCGCTGCTGTCGGGCGTGGCCGCGCTCGCGCTGGCCGCCTGCACCGCCGACGATGGGCCGGGACCCTTGTCCAAGTCGATGGTGCTGTCGCCGAAGACGGTGGCGCTGATCCAGGAAAAGCAGATGGCGGCGACCAGCCCCATCGTCGTGCGCATCTTCAAGGAAGAGTCGGAACTTGAGGTCTGGAAGCAGACCACCAGCGGCGACTATGCGCTTTTGAAGACCTACCCGATCTGCCGCTGGTCCGGCGAGCTGGGCCCGAAGGTGAAGGAGGGTGACCGGCAGGCGCCGGAAGGCTTCTACGCCATCACCCCCGGCCAGATGAACCCGAACTCGCAATATTATCTCGCCTTCGACCTCGGCTTTCCCAATGCCTATGACAAGGCGCTGGGGCGCTACGGCTCCAACCTGATGGTGCATGGCGACTGCTCCTCGCGCGGCTGCTACGCCATGACCGACGAGCAGATCCAGGAGCTGTTCACGCTGGGGCGCGAGAGCTTCAAGGGCGGGCAGCGTTCCTTCCAGGTGCAGGCTTATCCGTTCCGCATGACGGCGGACAACATGGTCCGCCACCGCAACAACCCGAACCTCGCCTTCTGGAAGATGCTGAAGGAAGGCAGCGACACCTTCGAGATCACCAAGGCGCCGCCCAAGGTCGACTATTGCGGCAAACGCTACGTGTTCAACGCGACCCCGACCGATCCGGGCCAGAAGTTCCAGGCCTCGGCGGCGTGCCCGCCTTACACCCAGCCGGATGGGCTCGGCGAAGCGCTCGCCGCCCGCCAGCATGACGTCGCCACCCGCATCGCCAGCGCCGGCGCGGCCGCGCCCGTCGCGCCGGTGAAGACCGGTAAGGACGGCGGCATGCACAAGGTGTTCATCGCCAAGCTGGCCAATCCCGAGCTTCCCGCGCCCGGCTCGCTGCCGCCCGTGGTGAAGCCGCCCGGCAGCGACTATGGCGTCGAGACCAATGCGCCCGCGCCGGAGGACACGATCGCCCTCGCCAGCGCCGACATGGTGCCGGCGGCAACCGACGTCGCCGCCTCGATGGGCGGAAAATCGACCGCCGCGGTGCCCATGCCGGCGCCGCGTCCCGGCGATATCCCTGGCGACCAGGGCAGCCAGCTCGCGGCGGCGCCGGGCAACGGCGTTCTCAGTGCGCGCTCGCCCGCCGTCACCGCGCCGGGCACGCAGGTCGCCGCGCTGGATTCCGGTGGAGGCTTCCTCGACAGCGTGAAGGGCTGGTTCGGCGGTGGCTCCGGCACGAGCACGCAGGCGAGCACCCCCGCGCCGGCCAGCACGCCGCCGGCGTCCAGCGGCGCCTCCGCGCTCACCAATGCCGGTTTCTCCTTCAGCAGCCTGTTCGGCGGCGGCAGCGCCGCGCCGGCGCCGGCCTCCGCAACATCGGTTGCCGATGTGCCTGTGCCGCCCGCTCGCCCGCCGGTGCCGCAGCAGGTGGCGACCCGTACCCCTGCCAACGCCGCGCCGCCCGCACACCAGCCGCCCCGCGTCCCGGCTCCGGCCGCGCCGTCCGCCACGGCCGCGCCGCAGCCGGGCTATGCCCCCGTGCCGACGCCGGGGCAGGCGACCTATACCAGCGTGCCGACCCCGTCCGCGGCGGCTGCGGCCGCCGCTTCGCCGCAGCTGCGTCCCTCGATAACGGCCTCGGGCCAAAGCGGGAGCGCGCTGCCGGGCGCGACGATCCTGACGCCGGGCACCTTCTCCTCGACGGCGCAGTAGCCCCGCCATCCCCTTGAATGCCAAAAGGCCCGCGAGCGATCACGGGCCTTTTTTCTGGCGTTTACGGGCGTAGGGAGAAGGCGTCAGCCGATAGGGGTGGCATGGGCGCTGGCGACCCGCCAGCCGCCCGGCTCGCGCCGCCATATCCGGCTGAAGCGCAGCGCCGCGGTAAAGGGTGCCCCGCCCATGTGCCCGCCAGCATCCGCGCGCAGCACCGACTGAACGAGCTCTGGCGCCAAGGAGCGGAAACGGAAATCGGAGAAGGCGAGGTGGCTCAGCTTTAAAGCGCCGCTGCGGTGGAGATCGAGGTCGTCGGCCTTCGACAGTAACTGCCCGGCCAGATTGATGAAGACGAGATCCTCGGCCAGCACGGCGTCGAGCGCGGTGACGTCGCCCCGAAGGGCGGCGTCACGCAGCATTTCCTCGGCGGCCTCGACCTCGCGAATAGCGTCGCGGATCGGGCCGCCACCACTCATATGAACTTACCGTGGCAGTGCTTGTACTTGAGGCCCGACCCGCACGGGCAGGCCTCGTTGCGCCCGACCCGGCCCCAGGTCGAGGGGTCGTTGGGGTCACGGCGCGCCGCCTCGTCGGCATCGGCCATGGGCGCCAGCGTCGCCGCCTGGGCGAAGGCGTCGTCGGCGAAGGCGAACTCGTCCTCGCCGGTGGCGGCGTCGATGTGGTGCGGCACGGCCGGGGGCGGCTCGGGCGGCGGGCTCATCATCACCTCGACGCGCAGCAGCTGGGCGGTAACCGCCTCACGCAGGCTGGAGAGCATCGCCTCGAAAAGCTGGAAGGCTTCCGACTTGTACTCGTTCAGCGGATCGCGCTGGGCATAGCCGCGCAGGCCGACGACCTGACGCAGATGGTCGAGCGTGACAAGATGCTCGCGCCAGAGATGGTCCAGTGTCTGCAGCAGGATCGACTTCTCGACATAGCGCATCACCTCGGGGCCATACTGGGCGACCTTCGAGGCCATGGCCTCATCGGCGCGGTTCTGGATGCGCTCGCGCATCTCCTCGTCGGCGATGCCTTCCTCGGCGGCCCATTCCTTGACCGGCAGGTCGAGCCCAAGCACACGGCGCAGCGCCTCGGTGAGGCCCTCGGTGTCCCACTGCTCGGGATAGGCGTTGGGCGGCACGAACTTGACGACGAGGTCCTCGATGACGCCGTGGCGCATCTCGGCGACGGTCTCGGCGACGTCCTCGTCCTGCATCAGCTCGACGCGCTGCTCGAACACCACCTTGCGCTGGTCGTTCATCACGTCGTCGTATTTCAGCAGGTTCTTGCGGATGTCGTAGTTGCGCGCCTCGACCTTCTGCTGCGCCTTTTCCAGCGCGCGGTTGATCCAGGGATGGACGATCGCCTCGCCCTCCTTGAGGCCGAGTTTCTGCAGCATGCCGTCGAGCCGGTCCGACCCGAAGATGCGCATCAGGTCGTCTTCCAGCGACAGGAAGAAGTGCGAGTGGCCGGGGTCGCCCTGACGGCCCGAGCGGCCGCGCAGCTGATTGTCGATGCGGCGGCTCTCGTGGCGTTCGGTGCCGATGACATAGAGGCCGCCAGCGGCGAGGGCGCGGGCCTTGAGGGCGGCGATCTCGGTACGGATCGCCGCTTCGGCAGCGGCGCGCTCGTCGCCCTCGGGCATGCCGGCGAGTTCGCGCTCGATGCGCATGTCGGCATTGCCGCCGAGCTGGATGTCGGTGCCGCGGCCCGCCATGTTGGTGGCGATGGTGATCGCGCCAGGCACGCCGGCCTGGCTGACGATGTAGGATTCCTGCTCGTGGTGGCGGGCGTTCAGCACCGCGAACACCTTGTCCTCTGCCTTGCCCTGGTCGCCGTCATAGAGCGGGCGGAAGGCGTCGGGGTCCGAGAAGTCCTTCTGCTTGAAGCCGCGCTTCTTCAGCAGCTCGGCCAGCAGTTCCGACTTCTCGATGGAGGTGGTGCCGACGAGGACGGGCTGTCCCTTCGCCTTGCACTCCTCGATGAGGTCGATGATGGCGTTGTATTTCTCGCCCGCGGTCCGGTAGACCTCGTCGTCGTCGTCGATACGCTGGACGGGCAGATTGGTCGGGATCTCGATGACTTCGAGATTGTAGATGTCGCCGAACTCGGCCGCCTCGGTGTTCGCCGTGCCGGTCATGCCGGCCAGCTTCTCGTACATGCGGAAATAGTTCTGGAAGGTGATGGAGGCGAGCGTCTGGTTCTCCGGCTGAACCTGAACGCGCTCCTTGGCTTCCAGCGCCTGGTGGAGGCCTTCCGAATAGCGGCGGCCGGGCATCATGCGGCCGGTGAACTCGTCGATTATGACGACTTCGTTGTTGCGGACGATGTAGTCCTTGTCGCGCTGGAACAGCGTGTGGGCCCGCAGCGCCTGATTGACGTGGTGGACCACCGAGACGTTCTCGATGTCGTACAGGCCGCCATCGCCCTTCAGCAGGCCGGCCTCGCGCAGCAGGTTCTCGATCTTCTCCATGCCGCCTTCGGTCATGGCGACGGAACGCTGCTTCTCGTCGACCTCGTAATCCTCCTTCGACAGCTTGGGTATGTAGGTGTCGATGGTGTTGTAGAAGTCCGAGCGGTCGTCGAGCGGGCCGGAGATGATGAGCGGGGTGCGCGCTTCGTCGATGAGGATGGAGTCCACCTCGTCGACCACGGCATAGAAGTGCGGGCGCTGCACCATCTGGTTCAGCTCGTACTTCATGTTGTCGCGCAGATAGTCGAAGCCGAGCTCGTTGTTCGTCGCGTAGGTGACGTCGCAGGCATAGGCCGCGCGCCGCTCATTGTCGTCGAGCCCGTGGTGGATGATGCCGACGGTGAGGCCGAGGAAGCGGTAGACGCGCCCCATCCACTCGGCGTCGCGCTTGGCGAGGTAGTCGTTCACGGTGACGACGTGCACGCCCTTGCCGGTCAGCGCGTTGAGATAGACCGGCGAGGTGCCGACCAGCGTCTTGCCTTCGCCGGTGCGCATCTCGGCGATGCCGCGCTCGTGCAGCACCATGCCGCCGATTAGCTGTACGTCGAAATGCCGCTGGCCCAGCGCGCGCCGGGCCGCCTCACGCACGGTGGCGAAGGCGGGCACGAGAAGGTCGTCGAGGGTGGCGCCGTTGGCCAGCTGCTCCTTGAACTGCGCCGTACGGGCGCGCAGCTCGTCGTCGCTGAGCTTCAGTAGCTCCGGTTCCAGCGCGTTGATGGCGGCGACTTTCGGCTGATAACCGCGCACGCGGCGGTCATTGGCCGATCCGAAGAGCTTTCGCGCGAGAGCGCCGAACATGAGCTTCCAATCCGTGTCCGCCAGGGCATAAGTCGGTGCCGGCGGTGACGGGCCGCCGGTTCCTTGTTTCACGCGAGCCCCGGCGCAAACGCGCGGGCTGCCTCATCGAGACGCCATTTGCGGCTGAAATGGGTCTGCTGGGCCAGGCCACCGCGAACGGCATGCCGGTTCTTGCGTCACATCAATGCGAGCACCGGGGAGGCGCCACACGACTTGCCACACTTATGAACGGGTTTGGGGGTTGTCAATCGCACGCCGGGCGACAGTTTTCTGACGAAAGGGAACTGCGGCCGGTGTTTCAACCCCCTCGCAGGCCCTTGCGGCTGTCGCGAACCTGTCAGCTTTTCGACTGCTTTATCGATCTACTTGCAACCGACGCCCGGCTGGGCCAGCTTTCGCCGCCCGAACCGCGGACAAACCGCAACCCAAGGAATGTCTTTTATGATCCTTCATCGTCCGCACACCGCATCATCGGCGGCTCGCCGCGGCGCCGGCATTCTCGGTGCCGGCCTGATGGCCGCGCTGATCGGTACCGCGATGCTTCCGGCTCTGCCGGCGCTCGCGCAGACGGCGGCCCCCGCCGCTTCGACGGCGCAGGGCGATGACCCGGTGCTTGCCATCGTCAATGGCACCGAGATCCGCCGCAGCGAAGTGAACGCCGCCGCCGAGGAGCTGGGGCCGAACCTGCCGCAGCAGATCCAGGGTCCGGCGCGCGATGAATATGTGCTCGGCTTCCTCATCGACCTCACCGCCATGGCGCAATCCGCCGAGGCGCAGAAGCTCGACCAGACGCCCGAGTTCAAGCAGCAGCTCGACTTCATCCGCAAGCGCGTGCTGATGCAGGCGGCGCTGGAGAAGGCGACCAAGGCCGCGCTCACCGACGAGGCGCTGAAGAAGACCTATGACGAGGCGGTCGGTCAGCAGAAGCCGGAAGAGGAGGTGCATGCGCGCCACATCCTGTTCCGCGCCGCGCCGGACGACAAGGAAGCCTCCGCCGCCGCCGAGAAGAAGGCGCAGGACGTCGAGGCCCGCCTCAAGAAGGGCGAGGACTTCGCGACGCTCGCCAAGCAGCTGACCGAGGATCCCTCGGGCAAGGAAGATGGCGGCGACCTCGGCTTCTTCACCAAGGAGCAGATGGTGCCGGAGTTCGCCGACGTGGCCTTCGCGATGAAGCCGGGCGAAGTCTCCAAACCGATCAAGACCCAGTTCGGCTGGCATGTCATCAAGGTCGAGGAGAAGCGCCAGAAGCCGGTGCCGACCTTCGCCGAGGTCAAGCCGCAGATCGAGCAGTTCCTCGCCCAGAAGGCGCAGGCCGAGACCGTGCAGAAGACCCGCGAGGCCGCCAAGGTCGAGAAGACCGCGGCCGCGCCGAGCCCGGCCGACCTCACCACCAAGCCGGCCGCTCCCGCGGCTCCGGCCGAGGCGCCCAAGCCCGCGCAGTGACGCCCGCGCAGTGATACCGGCGCCTTGACGCCTGACTGACGAAAAGATGAGGAGGCTCCGGCATCGCCCGGAGCCTTTTCATGTTGGGGGGCCTCTCCCGCCTCTTCGTCATCGCTCGTGCGTCGTCGCATGTGCGTCTTGCGGATGTCGCGCGCTTGGGGCACACCCGTCGCGCTCTCATTTCCCCGCAGGGACTGCCGATGGCCCACGCTTCTCCCGTCTCCCCGCTCGCGCCCAAGACCACGCCGGATGTCGGCCCGGTCGCAGGGGTGCGCTTTGCCACCGCCGAAGCGGGCATCCGCTACAAGGGCCGCACCGATGTGCTGCTGCTGACGCTGGAACCGGGCACCACGGTGGCGGGCGTGTTCACCCGGTCCAAATGCCCCTCGGCGCCGGTCGAGTGGTGCCGCGACATCCTGCCCAAGGGGCTGGCGCGGGCGCTGGTGGTCAATTCGGGCAACGCCAACGCCTTCACCGGGCAGAAGGGCCGTGAGGCCACCGCGCTGACCGCGAAGATCGCCGCGAAGGCGCTGGGTTGCCGCGAGGACGAGATCTATCTCGCCTCGACCGGCGTGATCGGCGAGCCGCTCGACGCGACGAAGTATAACGGCGTGCTGGAGGAGACTGCCAAGCGCCTCGCTCCGCTGCCGTGGATCGAGCCGGCCAAGGCGATCATGACCACCGACACCTTCCCCAAGCTCGCCACCGCCAAGGTGAAGGTCGACGGGGTGGAGGTGACGATCGCCGGCATGGCCAAGGGCGCCGGCATGATCGCGCCCGACATGGCGACCATGTTGTCCTTCGTCTTTACCGACGCCGCCATCGAGGCGCCGGCGTTGCAGGCGCTGCTCTCCAAGGGCGTCACCGACAGCTTCAACGCCGTCACCATCGACGGCGACACCTCGACCTCCGACACGCTGCTGCTGTTCGCCACCGGCGCGTCCGGCGCGCCGCGCATCTCCGACGCGAAGGACCCGCGCCTCGCCCGCTTCCGTCGCGCACTGACCGGCGTGCTCGCCGATCTCGCCGAGCAGGTGGCGCGGGACGGGGAGGGCGCGCGCAAGCTGGTGCGCATCCATGTCACCGGCGCCACCTCCAAGCGCTCGGCCCGCAAGATCGCCATGTCCATCGCCAATTCGCCGCTGGTGAAGACGGCGGTGGCCGGCGAGGACGCGAACTGGGGCCGCATCGTCATGGCGGTCGGCAAGGCGGGCGAGCCGGCCGAGCGCGACAAGCTCTCCATCTCCTTCGGCCCGATCCGCGTGGCGCATGAGGGCGCGCGCGACCCGGCCTATGATGAGGCGGAGACGTCGGCCTACATGAGGGGCGAGGTGATCGACATCACCGTCGATATCGGCCTCGGCCGCGGCTCCGACCGGGTGATGACCTGCGACCTCACCAAGGAATATGTCGCCATCAACGGCGACTACCGCTCGTAAGGGAGCCGGCATGAAGCTCGTCCTTGTCGCCGCCTGCGCGCTCATCGATGCCGATGGGCGGGTGCTGATCACCGAGCGGCCGGAGGGCAAGTCGCTGGCGGGGCTTTGGGAGTTTCCCGGCGGCAAGGTCGAGCCCGGCGAGCGGCCGGAGGAATGCCTGATCCGCGAGCTTGCCGAGGAACTCGGCATCACGGTGAAGGAGGCCTGCCTCGCCCCGCTCACCTTCGCCTCGCACACTTATGAGAACTTCCAGCTGCTCATGCCGTTGTGGGTCTGCCGGCGCTGGGAAGGCAACGCGCATGGCCGCGAGGGCCAGCGCCTCGCCTGGGTGAAGCCGGGCAAGCTGCGCGACTACCCCATGCCGCCCGCCGACGAGCCGCTGATACCCATGCTGCTCGATCTGCTCGGGCCGGGGCGCTAGCCTACCCTTCGCCCGGCAGCCTTCCTTCCGGCACCCTCAAGGCGTCGGCGAGGCGCGTCTTGGCCGAGCCGGGGCGCAGCGGCTTCTGCTGACTCTCATGCGGCGCCCAGCCGGAGACCCAGGCGATCTCGAAGGTGGCGCGCAGCCGCCCGTCCGGGTCAGCGAAGCGCTCGGCATAGACCTCGAACAGCCGCGTCAGTGTCTTGCGCAGCAGCGGCGTACGGCGCCTGTCGGTGAGCGGGTTGGCCGCGCCCATGCGGCGCAGATCCGCCATCAGCGACAGCGGGTCGCCATAGCGCACGGTGATGCGGTCGACATCGGTGACGGGCAGCGCGAAGCCCGCGCGCTGCAGCAGGCCGCCAATGTCGCGCAGCTCGGCAAAGGGTGCGACGCGCGGCGAGATGCCGCCCAGCGTGTCGCTCTCGGCAATAGTGAAGGCCTCGCGCAGCTCCGTGAGCGTGCCCGCGCCGAAGAAGCCGGCCAGCAGCAGCCCGTCCGGGCGCAGGGCGCGGCGGATCTGCGCCAGCACGCCGGGCAGGTCGTTGACGCTCTGTAGCGCCAGCGCCGAGACGACGAGATCGAGCGAGGCCGGCGCGAAGGGCAGGGCTTCCGCGTCGATGACCGCGTCGACGTCGGCGCGTTCGGCCGGGCCGAAAGCGTGCAACTGGCCGATCATCGGCGAGCCGGCCAGTGCCGCGCGCACGGCGGCGGTCGGCGTGCCGAGGTCGGCCGCGCGGGCGAAGTGCCGCTTCACCGCACCCAGCCGGTCGGCAAGATCCTCCGCCGCGCGGTCCAGCAGGAAGGTTTCCGGCCCCAGCGCCAGCGCGCGGCGGCGGCGGGCGGCCAGCGCCTTCGGGTCGAACACGGTGACGGCGCTGGAAGTCTCGGCTGCGGACATGGCTTGCTCCTCGCGGCAGAGCCATAGGACGGGTGCCGTGCCGGGTCAAAGGCGCGGGCATGGACGCCAGGTGACGCCGATCGTCCAGATGGTAGGCTGCGCGCTATGGACCCGTCTTTCGATCCCGCCTTCGAGCCGGAGACCGCCGCGGCGCCGCTTGCTGCGCGCCTTGCCGCGCGTGCGTCCGGGGCCAGGAAGGCGCTGCTGCGCGGGCTGGCGGACCTTGTCCTGCCGCCGGTGTGCATGGCCTGCCGCACCGCCGTCGACGAGCCGGGATGCCTGTGCGCGGGCTGCTGGAGCCGGATCGATTTCATCGCCCCGCCGATCTGCGACCGGCTCGGCACGCCGCTCGCCCATGCGTTCGACGGAGGCACGGTCAGCGCTGCCGCGCTCGCCGATCCGCCGGCCTATGGGCGGGCGCGGGCGGTGGCGGCGTTCGGCGATGTCGCGCGCGATCTCATTCACGCGCTGAAATATGCCGACCGGCTGGATATCGCCCCGCCTCTGGCGCGGATGATGGCGCGTGCCGGGGCGGATATACTGGAAGGCGCGGGCGCATTGGTGCCAGTGCCGCTGCACGGGCTTCGGCTCTGGCGCCGGCGCTTCAACCAGTCGGTGCTGCTGGCGCGCGGTGTGGGCAAGGCGAGCGGCGTGCCGGTGCGCGCGGAGTGGCTCGTGCGCCAGAAGGCTACGATCCCGCAGGTGGGGCTCGACCGGAAGGCGCGCGCCGCCAATGTGGCGGGCGCTTTCGCCGTTCCCGAGGCGGCGCGGGCTGAGTTGAGAGGCCGGCGCGTCGTTCTGGTGGATGACGTGCTGACGACGGGCGCGACGATAGACGCCTGCGTCAAGGCGCTCACCCGCGCGGGCGCAAGCGGGGTCGATGTACTGGTTTTCGCGCGGGTTGTTGACGACGCTCGCACGCCCATATCATAGACAGGCGCCGGAGGGCGCAGCGCGAGGCGAGGCCGATGTCGCAGATCGAGATCTACACCACTCACACCTGTCCCTATTGCCATGCCGCCAAGGACCTTCTGAAGCGCAAGGGCGTGACCTTTTCCGAGATCAACGTAACCGGCGACCCGCAGGCGCGCTCGGCCATGTCGCTGCGCGCCAACGGGCGCACCAGCGTGCCGCAGATCTTCATCGACGGTCGGCATGTCGGGGGCTGCGACGACCTCTACGCGCTGGAGGAAGCCGGCGAGCTGGACGGCCTGCTGGCGAGCTGACCGTCGCTGATTCCTGTTGCGTTACGCCGTATCGAGACCAGAGTGACCGTCATGACCGACACCAAGCCCGCCGCCGCTCCCCGTGCGTTGCATCTCGGAAGCCCCTTCCGGGCGGCGCTGGTCCAGATGTGCGCGGGTAAAAGCGTGGCGGCCAATGTCGAGGCGGCTTCCGCCCTGATCCGCGAGGCGGCGGCTGCCGGCGCGACCTACATCCAGACGCCGGAGATGACCGGGACGATGGAGGAGAACCGGCAGGCGCTCTTCGCCGTGCTCCACGAGGAAGAGACCGATCCGGCGCTGAAGGCGTTTCGCCACCTGGCTGCCGAGCTGAAGGTTCATCTCCATATCGGCTCGCTGGCCATCCGCGCGAGCGAGCACCGGGCCGCCAACCGCGCGTTCCTGCTGGGGCCGGACGGGTCGATCGAGGCGCGCTACGACAAGATCCACATGTTCGACGTCGACCTGCCCAATGGCGATGTCTACCGCGAATCCGAGGCCTACCGTCCCGGCGAGCTCGCCGTGGCAGCGGACCTGCCGGACATCCGGCTGGGCCTGACCATCTGCTACGATCTGCGCTTCCCCGCGCTGTTCCGCGCGCTTGCCGAGGCCGGGGCGGGGATGATCGCCGTGCCCGCCGCCTTCACCCAGCCGACCGGTGAGGCGCACTGGCACATTCTGCTGCGCGCCCGCGCTATCGAGACCGGCAGCTATGTTCTGGCGGCGGCGCAGTGCGGCACCCATGAGAATGGACGCAGGACCTTCGGTCACAGCCTCATCATCGATCCGTGGGGCACGATCCTCGCGGAGGCGGGCACCGAGCCTGGCTTCATCACCGCCGAGATCGATCCCGCCAAGGTGAAGGCGGTGCGCTCGCGCATACCCTCGCTGGAGAATGGCCGCCGCTTCGAGCTGGTGACGCCCGCCGAGGAGAGCCATCTGCATCTCGTGCCTTCCGGTGACGTGGCATGATGCTCTATCGCCTGCACTGCGCGCGGGACCATGACTTTGAAAGCTGGTTTCGTGATTCGGCCGCTTATGACGACCAGAAGGCGCGCGGCCTTGTGACGTGCCCGGTCTGCGGCTCGGCCGAGGTCGAAAAAGCGATCATGGCGCCCTCGCTCGGGCGCGGCACGCGCGAAGTCGACGTGCCGGTCGCCGCGTCGCCGGCGCCTGCCGCCTCGGGCGCCCAGCCGGTGGCGCTGATGGCGGAAAAGGAGCAGCAGCTGCGCGCCATGCTGAAGGC
This sequence comes from Ancylobacter novellus, assembly GCA_003241485.1. Taxonomy (GTDB): domain Bacteria; phylum Pseudomonadota; class Alphaproteobacteria; order Rhizobiales; family Xanthobacteraceae; genus Ancylobacter; species Ancylobacter novellum_A. The sequence continues at coordinate 47,707 of QFQD01000002.1, read as the reverse complement.
GGTACGCGAGCATGTCGTGGCAAATTCCGACTATGTCGGCGACGATTTCGCGCGCCTTGCCCGCCGCATGCATGAGGGCGACGAGGAGCAGCGCGCCATCCATGGCGAAGCGACTTCCGAGGAGGTGCGCGCGCTGATCGACGACGAGATCGAGGTTCTGCCGCTGCCCGTCCTGCCGGACGAGCGGAACTGAGCGGATCGGCTGGTCTCGTGAATTGAGAGCGTTTGCTGCCGACCGGGTGATCCTGCCCGATCGGAAAAGAGGCTCGGGAAGGTTATTCCATGCGGGCAGCACGGGTGGGACTTCTGGCACTTGCATTGATCGGGTTCGCCGCGCCGGCGCTGGCGAACACCGACGGCAAATCGGCTCTCTATGAGGTCATCTTTCGTGAACCCTATCGCGGCGCCTGGAAGCGGCTGACCGCGCCGGTGGTGTCCTCGAACCGCTGGTTGAAGGGTGCGCGCGGCATCTGGCATCCGGCCCGGGTGGTGATGGTCGACGCCGAGCGCTTCAAGGTGTTCTTCCTGTGCAAGGTGAACGAGTGCGCCGCCAACCGGATCTCGGTCATCTTCACGCCGGATGGGCACCGCGCCTTCGGTGCCTTCCGCACGCCCGCCGGAACGCAGATACTGGGCGGCCCCAATGACGATACGCGCCGTGCCCTGTTGCGCGTGCTGAACGAGGAAAAGCCGCACGACTAGCGGCAGAGGCTAGCTCCCCGAGGGCGGCGGCGCTGACAGCGCCTTCTCGATTTCCGGGACCAGCCGTTCCTTCAGTCCCTGCGCATCGATGGGGCCGATATATTTGTAGGCGATGCGTCCGTCCCGGCCGATGACGAAGGTCTCCGGCACGCCATACACGCCCCAGTCGATGGCGGCGCGCCCGTTCGGGTCGACGCCGACGGCGGTATAGGGATTGCCGAAGCGGCCGAGGAAGCGGCGGGCATTGGCCGCGTCATCCTTGTAGTTCAGGCCAACAAGCCGGAACCCCTGCATCTTCGACAGTTCGACCAGAAAGGGGTGCTCGTCGCGGCATGGCACGCACCAGGAGGCGAAGACGTTGAGCACCGTCACGCCGCCCTTCAGCTCCGCCGAGGTGAGGCCGGACACCGGCACGCCGTTCTCGTTGAGACCGTCGAGCGGGGCGAGGTCGAGTGCCGGTGCGTCGCGGCCGATGAGGACGGAGGGCAGGCGCGAGGGATCGCCGGAGAACAGCCGGCCATAGAACAGGGCGGCCAGCGCCAGGAAGGCGATCAGCGGCAGCAGCACCAGCAGGCGCCGGCGGCCGGGCTTTCCGGCCGGATCGTCAGACGGGGGAAGCGCGCTCACGAGGACTCCCGTCCGGCCGAGCGGCGGCGCACACCGCGCGATTCCATCTCATCGAGCCGCCGGCGCACCGCGCGTCCATCCGCCAAGATCCATAGCGCCAGCGCGCCGAGCACAACGGCGCTCACGCCGTAGCAGGCGAGGATGAAGGGGGCGTGCTCTCCGAGCATCACGAAGCCTCACGCATAGGCGGCCTCGGCGGCGGCGCGCGCTTCCAGCGCCCGCAGGCGCCGGCGCAGGATCTCGTTGCGCATCGCCGCCATATGCAGCGCCAGCATCAGCAGGGTGAAGCCCAGGGCGCAGATCATCAGGGGCCAGAGCATGCTCGAATCGATGGTCGATCCGCCCATGCGGAACACCGAGGCTGGCTGGTGCAGCGTGTTCCACCAGTCGACCGAGAACTTGACGATCGGCACATTGACGAAGCCGACCAGCGTCAGCACCGCCACGGCGCGGCCGGCCTGGTTGGGGTCCTCGATGGCCGAGCGCAGCGCCAGCAGGCCGAGATAAAGCAGCAGCAGCACCAGCATCGAGGTCAGCCGGGCATCCCACACCCAATAGGTGCCCCACATCGGCCGCCCCCACAGCGAGCCGGTGACGAGACACAGGAACGCGAAGACGGCGCCGATGGGCGCGAGTGCCTTGTGCGAGACATCCGCCAGCGGGTGGCGCCAGACCAGGATGCCGAGCGCGGAGAGCGCCAGCAGCGAATAGCCGAACATGGCGAGCCAGGCGAAGGGGACATGGATATACATGATCTTCACCGTCTCGCCCTGCTGGTAGTCGGCAGGGGCGCGGAAGGCGAGAGCGAGGCCGAGCGCGAGCGTTGCCACCGAGGCGAGCGCGAGCCACGGCAGCACCCGCCCGGACAGGGCGAGAAAGCGGGTGGGGTTGGCAAGGTCCATCAGCGCCATGGGGCGGTTCTAATCTGCCCGTCGATGCCCGGCAACAGATGCGAGGTGCGGCACAATGCGGATGTGGGCCACAGGATGGTCACAAGTTGCGGATTGATACGGGTGGAGAATCAAAATGGGGATTCGAGAGCGCATGGCCTTGCTCACCGCCGCGAGATACACAGGCGCGAAGTCTGCCGAGCTGGGCCTTGCAGCGCTTGTGCTGTGCGCAGGCCTCGCCGGGGCTCAGGCCCGCAGCACCAATGACGAGATGATGCTGCTCGACCCCTCCGAGCGTATCGAGCAGGTGTGCAACACCCGCGCCATGAGCGAGGTCGGCAAGGCCGGCAAGGGCATGAAGCCGGACGAACTCGTCGCCTATGCCTATCGCGACCCCGTGGTGAAGGGCTGGCAGATCAAGGCCCCCGGCGCGGCGGTGCGCTCGGGCAATGCCTGGTACCACATCTCCTACGAGTGCGAGACCGTGCATGACGGCCTCGACGTGAAGAGCTTTTCCTACAAGCTGGGCGCGGCGATCCCGACCTCGGAATGGAGCAGCCACTACCTCGTGGGGCAGTGAGAGCCTTCCTCACCAGGTCCTGAGCGCGCGCAGCACCGGCGTCTTCTTGTCGAGATGGCCCGCCATGCGGCCGAGCAGGCGGTCCAGCAGGTCTATCGCCTCAACGACCGCGGGTCCCTTGTTGAGCATCACGCATTCGGCGCGAGCCGCCATGGCGGCATCGGTCATCTCGCCACGCGAGGGAATGCCGTCGCGCACCAGATCCTCCAGCACCTGCGTCGCCCAGATCGCCGGCACGGCGGCGGCCTCGCAGATCCACAAAAGCTCTTCCTGCATCTCGGCCAGCCGCTCGAAGCCGATCTCGGCGGCGAGGTCCCCGCGCGCGATCATCACGCTGAACGGTCCGCTCCGCGCCGCGCGGGCGATCAGGTCGGGCAGATTCTTCACCGCTTCGGGCCGCTCGATCTTGGCCATCAGGCCAAGCGGGCGCGCCTCGGGGTGCGTGCGCCCATGGCGGGCGATGGCCGCGTCGAGCAGGTCGAGGTCTTCCGGCCGGCTGACGAAGGAGTAGCCGAGCAGATCGGCGCATTCGAGCACGGTGGCGAGGTCGGCGTCGTCCTTGGCGGTGAGCGGGGAGAGGCCGAGCGCCGTATCGGGCAGGTTGATGCCCTTCTCCGGCTTCAGCTTGGTGCCTTCCGCGCGCGTGTGCAGGATGCGGATAAGCGCCTCGCCCTCCGCCGCATTCACTCTCTCGACCACGCCTTCGACCTTGCCGTCATCATAGCGGACACGATGGCCGACGCTGAGCCGGGTGACGATCTCGGGTAGCGAGACTGCGGCGGAAAAGCCGGCGACCTCGTCGAGATGCGGCTCGCCATGGGCGACGAGGCGCAGCGCGTCCCCCGGCAACAGCCGGCCGGAGGGCTTGCCCTTTTTCATCGGCAGGACCGCCTCGGTGCGAATCTTCGGGCCGGCAATGTCCATCAGCACGGTGATGTGCCGCCCGAGCTGCTCGCCGGCCGCGCGCACATGGGCCGCCATGGCGCGCCACGCGTCAGCATCGTCATGCGCGCAGTTGATACGGGCGACATCCATGCCGTGGCGGGCGAGATTGAGCACATAGTCCGCGTCGCCCGCCGCCTCGCTCGGCAGGGTGACCATGATGCGGGTATAGCGGCCTTCCGGCTCCGGGCCGAAGATGGCGAGACTGGCGGCATCGAGGCGCGCTTCGCCGGCGAAGAAGTGCGTCGCCTCGGCGCCGGAACCTTCCCTGCCGGCCAGCGCCGCCAGCGCGGCGATCACCGCGTCGAGCGTCGGGAGCACCCGGCTCTCCAGCCGTCCGAGCGAGGAAAGGCCGAGCCGCATCAACTGGCGCTGCAGGGCGCGCAGGTCGTGGCGGCGCAGGCTGAGATAATGGGCGAGATTGACCAGCGCTGCGTCCTCGCGGCCGGCCTGCACGCTGTAGCGCGTGATGAGCGGGGCGGCGCCGGCAAGTACATCTTCGCGCAGGGCGGTGAGCGCGTCGTGCAGCGCGGCGGCGTCGGGTTCGCGATGCGGGTCGAAGGTGATATCGAGCATGGCGCCCCGTCCTCTCTGGCAGTGGCAGGGAACCTAAGCGGTGGTCGTGACGCGTCCGTGACCCAGGTCAACCGGCCGGCGCGTGCGGGTGCCGACGGGCGGAAAACTTGACTTTGCGGCCTCGGCCGCTTAACAAACCGCCATCCTCGCACGCCTCGCGAGCCGACCCGCCGCCCGGAACCCGAGTCCGGAGGTTAACGCCCGACAGCGCGATGCGCCCTCGGGCGCGTTCGGCATTGTGCATGTTTCGTGCGGGAACAGGAGTTGAGCGAACGCATGTTCGATTCATTAAGCGACCGCCTTGGCGGCATATTCGATCGGCTGAAGAAGCGCGGCGCCCTCAACGAGGCCGACGTGAACGAGGCCATGCGCGAGGTTCGCCGCGCGCTGATCGAGGCCGACGTTGCGCTCGACGTGGTGCGCTCCTTCACCGACCGCGTGCGCACGCGTGCCATCGGCGCCGAGGTGATCAAATCGGTCACCCCCGGCCAGATGGTGGTCAAGATCGTCAATGACGAGCTTGTCGCCATGCTGGGCTCGGACGCCAAGCCGATCGACCTCGATGCCGCCCCGCCGGTTCCGGTGCTGATGGTCGGTCTTCAGGGTTCGGGCAAGACCACCTCCACTGCCAAGATCGCCAAGCGGCTGACGGACCGGGGCAACCGCAAGGTGCTGATGGCCTCGCTCGACACGCGCCGCCCGGCGGCGATGGAGCAGCTGGCCACGCTCGGCACGCAGGTCGGCGTCGCCACCCTGCCGATCGTCGCCGGCCAGTCCGCCGTGCAGATCGCCCGCCGCGCGATGGAAGCCGCCCGCCTCGGCGGCTACGACGTGGTGATGCTCGACACCGCCGGCCGCGTCACGCTCGACGAGGCGCTGATGGCGGAAGTGGCCGAAGTGAAGGCCGCGACCAACCCGCATGAAGTGCTGCTGGTCGCCGACAGCCTCACCGGTCAGGATGCCGTCACCACGGCCAAGGCGTTCGACGAGCGCGTGGGCCTCACCGGCATCGTGCTGACCCGCGCCGATGGCGACGGGCGCGGCGGTGCCGCGCTGTCGATGCGCGCCATTACCGGCAAGCCGATCAAGCTCATCGGCACCGGCGAAAAGATGGACGCGCTGGAGGATTTCGATCCCCGCCGTGTCGCCGGACGCATTCTCGGCATGGGCGACGTGGTCTCCCTCGTCGAGAAGGCGGTCGAGAACATCGACGCCGAAAAGGCGATGGCGGCCGCCGATCGCATGCGCAAGGGGCAGTTCGACCTCGAAGACCTGCGCATGCAGCTCGACCAGATGGAGAAGCTCGGCGGCCTTGGCGGGCTGATGGCCATGCTGCCGGGCGTCGGCAAGATGAAGAATCAGCTTGCCGCTTCCGGCATGAATGACGGCGTCATCAAGCGCCAGAAGGCCATCATCGATTCGATGACGCGCAAGGAGCGGCGCAACCCGAAGCTGCTCGACGCCTCCCGCCGCAAGCGCATCGCCGCGGGTTCCGGCACCAAGGTGGAAGACGTCAACCGCCTGATGAAGATGCATCGCCAGATGGCCGACATGATGAAGGCCATGGGCGCTTCCGCCGGCGGCAAGCGCGGCCCTATGGCGGGCCTTGCCTCCATGTTCGGGCTTGGCGGTGGGGGCGGCATGCCCTCGCCGGAGCAGCTCAAGCAGATGGCGGAGAAGATGCCGGGCGGGGCGGGCGGCGGCCTGCCGAACCTGCCGCCGAATTTTCCCGGCAAGCTGCCCGGTCTTCCCGGCGGCTTTCCGGGGCTGGGCAAGCCGGGCGGCCTTCCGGGCCTGCCGGGCTTCCCGCCGAAAAAGAAGTGACCTTCCAATTCATTAATGATTCGAACGAATTAAGTACCTGAAAGGAAACGACGCATGTCCCTCAAGATCCGTCTCGCCCGTGGCGGCGCCAAGAAGCGCCCGTATTACCGCATCGTCGTCGCCGACTCGCGCTCCCCGCGTGATGGCCGCTTCATCGAGAAGATCGGCACCTTCGATCCGCTGAAGCCCAAGGACGCCGCCGACCGCTTCACCCTCGACGTCGAGAAGGCCAAGGCCTGGCTCGCCAAGGGCGCCCAGCCGACCGACCGTGTCGCCCGCTTCCTCGACAGCCTTGAGCTGGTGAAGCGCGCGCCGCGCAACAACCCGGAGAAGGCCGTCCCCGGCAAGAAGGCGCAGGAGCGCGCCGCCGAAGCCGCCAAGGCTGCTGAAGCCGCTGCGGCCGCCTCGGCCGAGTGAGGCTACTCGCCCTCTCTCCGTCGGAGAGAGGGCAGCACGCCGGGCCGGGTGAGGGTGCTCCTGCTTCGCCATCCGGCGGCACGCCCCTTACCCCGGCTCTCTCCCCGACGGGGCGAGAGAATCCATAGCGCTGGACCCTTCCCATGCCGACAGACCGCGTCCTCATCGCCCGCATCGGCGCCCCGCACGGGGTGAGAGGCGAGGTGCGGCTGTTCGTCTTTGCCAGCGACCCCGACGCACTGCGCCGCTACAAGCCGCTGACCGACGAGAGCGGCACGCGCAGCTTCGTCCTGAAGACGCTGCGGCCGGCGAAGGACCATTTCGTCGCGCGGCTGGAAGGCGTCGACACGCGCGAGGCGGCGGAAGCGCTGACCAATCAGGGCCTCCATGTCGACCGCGCGCTGCTGCCTGCGACCGAGGACGAGGACGATTTCTACTATGCCGATCTGATCGGCCTAAACGCCGTGACCACCGAGGGCGAGGCCTTCGGCAAGGTTTTGGCGGTGCATGATTTCGGTGCCGGCGACATTCTTGAGATCGCGCCCGAGGCTGGCGGCAAGACCATCATGCTGCCCTTCACCCGCGCCGTGGTGCCGACCGTCGACATCAAGGCCGGCCGCCTCATCGTCGCGCCCGGCGAATGGGCGCGCGAGGAAGCCCCGCCCCCCGAGGCGGACCAGGGCTAGGGGCGCGGCATATGTGGCGCGCCTCAATCGTCACCATCTTCCCCGAGATGTTCCCCGGCCCGCTCGGCCTCTCGCTCGCCGGGCGCGCGCTGGGGCAGGGCGCGTGGGGTATCGAGACGATCGACCCGCGCGACCATGCCACCGACCGCCACCGCTCGGTCGACGACACGCCGGCCGGCGGTGGGCCGGGCATGGTGATGCGCGTCGACGTGCTGGCCCGCGCCGTCGATGCCGCTGCTCCGCAGGGCGACACCCGTCCGCGCCTCTTGATGACGCCGCGCGGCGCCCCGCTGACCCAGAAGCGCGTGCGCGAGCTGGCGGCGGGCGAGGGCGCCGTCATCGTCTGTGGCCGTTTCGAGGGGGTCGACGACCGTCTGGTCACGGCGCGCGGGCTGGAGGAAGTCTCGGTCGGCGACGTCGTGCTCTCGGGGGGTGAGATCGGCGCTCTGGTGCTGCTTGATGCCTGCGTGCGGCTGCTCCCGGGGGTGATGGGCCATCCCGAATCCGGCACGGAGGAGAGTTTCTCCGCCGGGCTGCTGGAATACCCGCAATACACCCGCCCGCCGAGCTTCGATGGGCTGGAGATCCCGGCGATCCTCACCTCGGGCGACCATGGCAAGATCGCCCGCTGGCGGCGTGAACAGGCCGAAAGCGTCACCAAAGCGCGCCGGCCGGACCTGTGGGCGGCCTATGCGGCCGCGCATGACCGTTCTGCGACGAAGAAGGCATGACAAGCGGCGCGATCTCGCGTATAGGGCGCGCCGTCACTACCTAACTGACAACAGCAAGATGCGAGCGGCAAAGGCCGACTTCGCCTGAGGTGATAACATGGTCGATATCATTAAAGAGCTCGATGACGAGCAGGCTGCCAAGCTGGGTGCCGTGCGCGCCATCCCCGATTTCCAGCCGGGCGATACCGTCATCGTCAATGTGAAGGTGAAGGAAGGCGAGCGCTCGCGCGTTCAGGCCTATGAAGGCGTGGTGATCGCCCGCAATGGCGGCGGCATCAATGAGAGCTTCACCGTCCGCAAGATTTCCTACGGCGAAGGCGTCGAGCGCGTGTTCCCGCTCTACTCGCCGAACATCGACAGCCTCAAGGTTGTCCGTCGCGGCAAGGTGCGTCGCGCCAAGCTGTATTACCTGCGCGACCGTCGCGGCAAGTCGGCCCGTATCGCCGAGCGCCAGGACAAGAACGCCGGCAAGGGCAAGAAGGGCGCTCCGGTCGCTGCCGAGTGATCGACCGCTTCTGATGCATTCACGCGAAAAGGCCGGGGCAAGCCCCGGCCTTTTTGTTTTGCGTGTTCACGAGAGGCTCAGATCGCCTGGCCGCCGGAGACCTCGATGCGCTGCGCGGTGACCCAGCGATTGTCCGGCGACAGCAGGCTGGCGATGAGCGCGGTGATGCCGGCGATGAAACGGTTGATCTCCGCCGTGTCGCGCACGGCGCCGCCGCCGAAATCGGTTTCGATCGCTCCCGGCGCCACCGTGTTCACGGCTATACCGCGCGGGCCGAGCTCCTTGGCGAGATAACGCGTCAGCACCTCCACTGCGCCCTTCATCGCGGCATAGGCGGCGTAGCCGGGATAGGCGAAGCGTGTGAGGCCCGTGGAGAGGTTCACAATGCGCCCGCCATCCGCGATGAGCGGCAGCAGGGTCTGGGTGAGGAAGAACACGCCCTTGAGATGCACGTCGACCAGCCGGTCGAACTGGGCCTCGGTGGTCTCGGCGATCGACGCGTGGTCGCCATGGCCGGCATTGTTGACGAGGTGGTCGAAGCTCTCGCGGCCGAAGGTCTCGTCGAGCACTGTCCGCAGCCGCGCGGCGAAATCGGGAAAGTCCGCGACCTTGCCCGTGTCGAGCTGCAGCGCCACCGCCTTGCGGCCCAGCGCTTGGATTTCGGCGACGACGGCCTGCGCGTCCTCCGCCCGGCTCTGATAGGTAAGGACGACGTCGCCGCCCCGGCGGGCGACGCTGAGCGCGGTGTTGCGGCCGAGGCCGCGGCTGCCGCCGGTGATGAGGGTGATCTTGGTCATGCTCGTTCTCCTGGAACGCGTGCTGTCGTGTCGACCTCTCTGTTGTGCGCCCGCCGCCCCCTGTCTTGTTGCCGGAAGGCCGAGACTTCTTGCCTGATTCTCCAAAGTGGCTGGCGGCCTGGCGCGGTTGCGCTAGATTGATCGCATGGACAGCCCGATCGACACCTCGCTTCTCGACGCCGTGGCGCGCCATGGCCGGCTTTACGCGGATGCGGAAGGGCTCGCCGCGACGTCCATCCCCGCCTTGAAGATCTTCCGCGTCCCGGCGCCGGAAGGCGTGACCCACGCCATTGCCCGCCCGCTGGTGTGTCTGGTGGTGCAGGGCGGCAAGCAGGTGACGCAGGGCGCGCGGAGCCATGAATTCGGCGCGGGCGAAACGCTGCTGATCTCGGCGGATGTGCCCATCGTCAGCCAGATCACCCGAGCGAGCCACGCCGCCCCCTATCTCTCGCTGGTGCTTGAACTCGATCCGGTGGTGATCGCGGAGCTGGCCGGCGAGATGAAGCCGGCTGAAATGTCAGACGGTGTGCCCGTGCGGGTCGACGCGACCGACGCGGAAGTCGCCGACGCCGCGCTGCGTCTGATGCGCTTGCTCGATCGTCCGGCGGCCCTGCCGGTGCTGCAGGCTCCCCTTGTTCGCGAGATGCATTACTGGCTGCTGATGGGCCGTCACGGCCCGGCGATCCGGCGTCTTGGATGGCCCGACAGCCATGCGCGGCGGATCGGGCGGGCGGTGGCGCTGTTGCGGGCGGAGTTCACCCGCCCCGTCGGCGTGGAGCGGCTGGCGGCGGAGGCGGGGATGAGCGTGTCCTCCTTCCACCAGCATTTCCGCGCGGTGACCTCGCTGACGCCGCTGCAGTTCCAGAAGCAGCTGCGGTTGATCGAGGCGCGCCGGCTGATGGCGGCCGAGGGTCATTCGGCCAGCCACGCGGCTTTCGCGGTCGGCTATGAGAGCGTGCCGCAGTTCACCCGCGAATATGGCCGGCTGTTCGGCCTGCCGCCGATGAAGGATGTGAAGGCGGCGCGCGCGAATGCGCGGGCCGCGTGACGCGGCCTCGCCCTCAGCAGTCCTTGATGTGGCGGACGCGGGTATTGGTCTGCTGCTCGACGATGAGCGTGCCGTCGCCCAGCATGGCGGCCTGCATGACGGTGGCGAAGTCGGGCTTGCGCAGCGGGCAGGTGATGAGGCGGGACTCGCGGGGCGCGACCTGCGCCGGCGCCGCCACCTCGACCCGGTTGCGGTTCTCCACGGCGGCTACAAGTGCACCGACGGCCGCCAGGACAAGGGCGATGTCAGTCAGGCGCATGTAACCTTCCCCCGGTTCGATCAATGCAGCCTAACGCAGCGTCCAGGGGTGTGCCATAACTAATGACGCTGCGTCATTTATGGCGAAAGCGACGATTATGCGCAGAAAATACTATGGAATACATTATTTCAGTAACATCGCCGTAGACTTGCGACTTCACGCGCTCGTGCCCATCTGGAGGGCCGCGACGCTTCGCCGCCGATTGTTCGGCTGCGCGAGACTTGCTAGAAGAGTTCCATGATGACGAAGGCCGGCACCATGATGGAAATGCGCCGGGGCACGGATGCCGCCGCTGCCCCCGATGGCGCGCGTCCCGAGGTTCGCCGCCGGCTGCCGACCACGATCGGCTTTGCCGCCGTGCCGGACCATGTCCGCCTGCCGGCGCGCTTCTTCGGCCGTTTCACCGCTTGCGCGGTGGCGGGCCTTAGCTGAGCGCCGCCCGGAACGCGCCTGCGCTCCCGGCTGCGCTTCTGCGAGCCCCAAACGATATCCCTCTTCAGTTGAGACGCCGATATGAGCACGTCCGCACCGCGTACCCTGTACGACAAGATTTTCGCCGACCACGTCATCGAGCAGCAGGAGGATGGCACCTGCCTGCTGTATATCGACCGCCACCTCGTGCATGAGGTGACCAGCCCGCAGGCCTTCGAGGGCCTGCGTCTGGCCGGCCGGCGCGTCCACTCGCCCTCGCGGACGCTCGCCGTCGTCGACCACAACGTGCCGACCACCGACCGCCGCTTCGGCATCGACGATCCGGAGAGCCGCACCCAGGTCGAGACGCTGGCGGAGAATGCGCGCGACTTCGGCGTCGAATATTTCAACGAGCTCGACAAGCGCCAGGGCATCGTCCACGTCATCGGCCCGGAGCAGGGCTTCACCCTGCCGGGCACGACCATCGTGTGCGGCGACAGCCACACCTCGACCCATGGCGCCTTCGGCGCGCTCGCCCAGGGCATCGGCACCTCGGAGGTCGAGCATGTGCTCGCCACCCAGACGCTGATCCAGAAGAAGAGCAAGAACATGCGCGTCACCGTCGATGGCAAGCTGCCCGACGGCGTGACCGCGAAGGACGTGACGCTCGCCATCATCGGCGCCACCGGCACCGCGGGCGGCACCGGCCACGTCATCGAATATGCTGGCGAGGTGTTCCGCAACCTTTCCATGGAAGGCCGCATGACGGTCTGCAACATGTCGATTGAGGGCGGGGCCCGCGCCGGCATGGTGGCGCCGGACGAGACCACCTTCGCCTATGTGAAGGATCGTCCGCGCGCGCCCAAGGGCGCCGCCTGGGATGCCGCGCTGCGCTACTGGGAGACGCTGCGCACCGATGACGGCGCCTTCTTCGACAAGGAAGTCCGGCTCGACGGCGCGGCGCTGCCGCCCATCGTCTCCTGGGGCACCAGCCCGGAGGACGTGACCTCGGTCGAGGGCGTGGTGCCCGATCCCGAGCTCATCATGGATGAGGGCAAGCGCGAGGCCAAGAAGCGCGCGCTGGCCTATATGGGCCTGACGCCGGGCACCAAGATCACCGACATCTCCATCGACAAGGTGTTCATCGGTTCCTGCACCAATGCCCGCATCGAGGATCTGCGCGCGGCGGCGGCCGTGGTGCGCGGCCAGAAGGTGCGCGAGGGCGTTTCCGCGAGGCCGAGGGTCTGGACGCCATCTTCAAGGCGGCGGGCTTCGACTGGCGCGAGCCGGGCTGCTCCATGTGCCTGGGCATGAATGCGGACAAGCTCGGCCCCGAGCAGCGCTGCGCCTCCACCTCGAACCGCAATTTCGAGGGCCGGCAGGGTCACAAGGCGCGCACGCACCTTGTCTCGCCGGCAATGGCGGCGGCGGCGGCGATCGCCGGCCACTTCGTCGACATCCGCCGTTGGCCCGTAAAGGGTTGAAGGAGGTAATATGGCTGAAAGTGTATATGATAATTTTGTGGCCGACGTTAAGGCATTTTTACTTCAGCAAGGAGCTATAAACGAATCTAATACAAGGAGCATGAAAGATATTGTTTGGCCACTTCGTGATAAATACGCCGATAGAGTGGAGGATAGTACACTTTATCAGTACCTGAGTCGGGCGGCAAACCAAGACAATGATACTGGCATTGTTTCCTTAGGGTCTAGGCGTGGGTACTATTTCAGTCAATCTGCTGTTCAAGTTGCTGATGTTCTATCCACCGATGAGGTTCAAGAGGAGGTTCAGCTCGAGCGTAGCGGGCGCGTGTATCGAGAGAAGGCGCTTTATAGGGCTGTCGAAGCATGGGTCGAGCGCCAAGGTTATGCCGCCAAGAATATATCAGATAAGAAAAATGGCGGAAAATGGAGCAATCCAGATCTCGTCGGGATAAATATAGTAAGTAAATTCGGTCTTCGTGATGTAGAAATAATTACGGTTGAAGTTAAGGTAAATGTAAAGAATTGGAAGCTCGATATATTCGAAGCAATTTCACATAAGAGATTTTCAAATAGAGTTTATTTTTGCTATCCGGTAACCCAAGAAACATCGAAAATAGACTCTGACATGTACCGTTACGCTGAGTTATATCAGATAGGTATTATACAGTTGGTTCTCGATAAAGATGAGTTAATAAGATTGATTACTGCGGGAAATGAATCAGAGCTTCCAGTTTTGAACGATAAATCCGATTCTATCGTCATAGCAATTCCGGCTCATTACGATTTTATCCCACCTCGTCATCAAATTGAATTCTTGAGTTCTTTGGGGATCGAAGAAGAGCATTCAGCGAGCCGCCCGAGAACGACCCCATGGAAGTGTGGGGTCGCCGGCTCGGGCGCGGGCTGGCGGTTCTGGCGTGCCTGGTGCTCGCCTATTACCTGTTCACGACCTATCTCAGGTGAGGCGATGAGCGGCGATCCGGCGAACGAGCCCACGCGCGACCCGAACCTCTGGCTGAAGCTCGGCGCGCCGACGCTGGCCGAGATGGAGGTGATGGCCGAGGGCGCCTATGCGCGGCTGCCGGAAGGCTTCCGCGCCATGTGCGGCAATCTCGTCGTGCGGGTGGAGGACTTCCCCACCGAGGAGGTGCTGGCGGAAATGGAGGCCGAGAGCGAGTTCGATCTGCTCGGCCTGTTTCAGGGCATCGGTCTGGCGCAGGGCTATGAGACCGCTGCCGGCACGCTGCCGAACATGATCTTCCTCTATCGCCGGCCCATTCTCGACTACTGGGCGGAGAACGAGGAAACGCTGGGCGACATCGTCACCCATGTGCTGGTGCACGAGATCGGCCATCATTTCGGCCTGTCGGATGACGACATGGAGCGGATCGAGGAAGAGGTGGATAAGTAGGGACACGCATTGGGCAGGTGGCCGTGTAAAATTAGAATGAGTCTAATTTTTCGGGGGCCTGAGCATGAAACAGCCGATCTCCAGCGTTTCCACCGTCGATCGCTACAGTGCGCCGTTGCGGGCGCTGCACTGGCTGACGGTGATCGCGATCATCGTCGTCTATGGCGTGACCTATCTTGAAGGCCTGTTCGAGCGGGGATCCCTTGGGCGGTCCTATATCTGGTGGACCCACATCTCGGTGGGGCTCACCGTTCTCGGCCTGGTGGCGCTGCGCTTCGCGTTTCGCATCGCCGGGCCGGTGCCGCCGCCCTCGGCGGCCCTGTCGCGGCCGGTTCATCTGGCCTCGGTCGCGGTTCATGTGCTGCTTTACGCGCTGCTGGTCGTCACGCCTCTGGTCGGCATCTATCTCGCCTTCCTGCGCGGCAATGAGGTGACGTTCTTCAGCCTGTTCACGATCCCCGCGCCCTTTGCGGTGGACCGCGAGGCGGCACGGCCGGTGCAGGAGGTGCATGAGCTGCTGGCGAACGCGCTGGTCATTCTGGCGCTGCTGCACGCGGCCGCGGCGCTGGCGCATCATTTCGTCCTGAAGGACGACGTGCTGCGGCGCATGCTGCCGAAAGAGTAGGCGCGGGCGTCTGGGCACTCGTCCCGCGCTTCGTGCTATGGAGAGCGGGAATTTTCCCGGTGGCGGCCCCTGGCGCGGCCATCGGGGACGAAGGAGGACGCCGTGGACAAATTCACCACCCTGAGCGGCATCGCCGCGCCGCTGCATCTGGTCAATGTCGACACCGACATGATTATCCCGAAGCAGTATCTGAAGACGATCAAGCGCACCGGGCTCGGCACCGGCCTGTTCTCGGAGCTGCGCTACAAGGACGACGGTTCGGACAACCCGGACTTCGTGCTCAACAAGCCGTCCTACAAGGGCGCCTCGATCCTCGTCGCGGGCGACAATTTCGGCTGCGGGTCGAGCCGCGAGCACGCGCCGTGGGCGCTGCTCGATTTCGGCATTCGCTGCGTGATCTCCACGTCCTTCGCCGACATCTTCTACAATAACTGCTTCAAGAACGGCATCCTGCCCATCGTGGTCACGCCCGAGCAGCTCGCCGCACTGTTCGACGACGCCGAGCGGGGTGCCAATGCGCGCATTACCGTGGATCTGGAGAGCCAGACCATTTCCGGCCCGGACGGCGGCACGATCAGCTTCGAGATCGACCCCTTCCGCAAGCACTGCCTGCTGAACGGGCTCGATGATATCGGCCTCACACAGGTCAAGGCGGACAAGATCAAGTCCTTCGAGGCCACGCTGGCCGACGAGCGTCCGTGGGCGTGACATGAGCGGGCGGCGGCTGATTTCCTCCGGTTCCTCCTTCGAGGCGGTCGCCGGCTATTCCCGCGCGGTGGTGGACGGGCGCGACATCTTCGTTTCCGGCACCACCGGCTACGATTATGCGGCCATGCAGCTGCCCGACGATCTGATCGAGCAGACCCATGGCTGCTTCCGCAACATCGCGGCGGCGCTCGGCGAGGCCGGCGCCGGCCTCGATGATGTGGTGCGCGTGCGCTACATCGTGACGCGTGCGGAATATGCCGAGGAGGTGTTCCCGATCTTCGGCCAGTACTTCGCCGCCGCGCGGCCGGCCGCCACGCTCATCGTCGCCGGCCTCCTGCAGCCGGAAATGAAGATCGAGATCGAGGTTACCGCCCGCAAAAGGGCCTAGCGCCCGTCGGGCGCAATTTCGTCCTTTACAGCGCCGTCTTCCGGGGGTGGAATCGTTCAAAATATAAAAGGACGTTCCGGGAGACGCCCCATGTGCCACATCTTCGCGGGCCAAGCGCCCGAGACCTATGAGGGCCAGACCCGCTCCGTGCGGATCGGCGGCCATTCCACCTCGATCCGGCTGGAGGCGGCCTTCTGGACCGTGCTGGAGGAGGTGGCCGCCCATCAGGGCATGAGTCTCGGCAAATTCGTCACCACCCTGCATGACGAGGTGCTGAACCTGCACGGCGAGGTGCGCAACTTCGCCTCCCTGCTGCGCTGCTCCTGCCTGATCTATCTCGCCGAGGTGCGCCCCGTTGCCGGTCGGCCGGCGATCAGCCCGGCCGCTGCGCGCGAGCGCTATGCCTGCGAAGGCCGGCGCATCCAGCTGGAAGCGGCGGAGTAGGGCAGGAACCCACCCCAAAAGCACATCGCGGTGATGTGCTAGCAGCCTACCACCACTCGCCCCTCGCGCGGCCTAGCATCCTCGTCATGCAGCGGATTCCCCCGCTGTCACGAGGTTCAATGCCGGAGGAACAGGTGGCGAAGGCCATTCATTCGATGATCCGTGTGCTCGACGAGGCGCGCTCGGTCGATTTCTATCGTCGCGCCTTCGGCCTCGACATTGCCGACCGCTTTGGGTTCGACGGCTTCACCCTGGTCTATCTGCGCAACGCCGAGGCCGATTTCGAGGTCGAGCTGACCATCAATCACGGGCGCACCGAGCCTTATGCGCTCGGCGACGGCTATGGCCACATTGCCTTCGCGGTGGATGATCTCGCCGCCGAACATGCGCGTTTCCTTGATGCCGGGCTCAATCCCGCGCCGATCAAGGAGTTCTTCCGCGAGGGGGCGCTTCTCGCCAAGTTCTTCTTCGTCACCGATCCCGATGGATACAAGATCGAGGTGCTGCAGAAGCACGGTCGCTACCGCTGAGACGTGCCCTATCTTCGCGCAGGAACGCCAGCCGGCGCTAAATAACTCAATAATACATAAAATACCTGGGAGGTTACAATGCCAACACTGATCGACAGGCGAGGTCCGTCACGCCGCGCCCTGCTGGCCGGCATCGGTGCCGCCGGCGCGCTGCTGGTGAGCGGTGCGGCGGTGATGAACCCGCGCGAGGCGTGGGGGCTGGAGGTCGCGGCGCTGAAGCCGGAGACCATGCGCACGCTCATTGTCATGGCGCGCGACGTCTACCCGCATGACCGCATCCCAGACCGCTTCTATGCCATCGCCATGAAGCCCTACGAGACCGATTCCGCGAAGGACCCGGCGCTGAAGGCGCTGGTGGAGGACGGGGTCGTCACCCTCGACACGGTCGCCAAGGCCAAGCACGGCGTGGCCTATGCCGATCTCGGCTGGGAGGACCAGCGCGTCGCCATCCTGCGCGAGATCGAGGAAAGCGCCTTCTTCCAGAAGGTGCGCGGCGGGCTGGTTGTGAGTCTCTACAACCAGGAGGAGGTGTGGCCGATCTTCGGCTATGAGGGCTCCTCGGCCGACAAGGGCGGTTACATCGACCGCGGCTTCAACGACATCGCCTGGCTGTGAGGGGAGCACCGAACCATGTCTGCACCCTTCGATCTGAATGACGATTCCGTCGTCGTTGTCGTCGGCTCCGGCGCCGGTGGCGGCACGCTCGGCACCGAACTGGCGCTGAAGGGCATCAAGGTGGTGATCCTTGAAGCCGGCCAGCGCCACAACATGGAAGACTTCATCAACAACGAGTGGGACAGCTTCGCCCAGCTCGCCTGGACCGACATGCGCACGACGTCGGGCTCCTGGCGCGTGCACAAGAACTTCCCCAATCTGCCGGCGTGGATCGTCAAGGCGGTGGGCGGTTCCTCCGTGCACTGGGCGGGCGCCTCGCTGCGCTTCCAGGAACACGAGTTCAAGACCCGCACCACCTATGGAGACCTCGAAGGCGCCAATCTGCTCGACTGGCCGATCACCCTCAAGGACCTGGAGCCCTGGTACGCCAAGGCCGAGGACCGCATGGGCGTGACGCGCACCAACGGCATTCCCGGCCTGCCCGGCAACAACAACTTCAAGGTGTTCGAGGCCGGCGCGAAGAAGATCGGCTACAAGGAAGTCTCGACCGGGCGCATGGCGATCAACAGCGAGCCGCGTCACGATCGCGGTTCCTGCCAGCAGATCGGCTTCTGCTTCCAGGGCTGCAAGTCGGGCGCGAAATGGTCGACGCTGATCGCCGAGATCCCGCGCGGCGAGGCGACGGGCAATCTGGAAGTGCGCCCGCAGAGCATGGTGCAGAAGATCGAGCACGATGCCTCCGGCAAGGTCACCGGCGTCGTCTATGTCGACAAGGACGGCAAGACCCAGCGGCAGAAGGCGCGCATCGTGGCCGTGGCCGGCAACTCGATCGAGAGCCCGCGCCTGCTGTTGAACTCGGCCTCCAGCATGTTCCCCGACGGCCTTGCCAACTCCTCCGGGCAGGTCGGACGCAACTATATGCGCCACATGACGGGTTCGGTGTACGGCATCTTCGAGAAGCCGGTGCACATGTATCGCGGCACCACCATGGCCGGCATCGTGCGCGACGAGGCGCCGCTCAACACCAAGCGCGGCTTCGTCGGCGGCTACGAGATGGAGACGCTCTCGCTCGGCGTGCCGTTCATGGCCGCCTTCCTCGATCCGGGCGGCTGGGGACGCAACTTCACCTCGGCCATGGACGGCTATGTCAACATGGCCGGGCTGTGGATCGTCGGCGAGGACATGCCGCAGGAGACCAACCGCGTCACGCTGAACACCGCCGCGAAGGACCAGTACGGCCTGCCGGTGGCCGATGTGCACTTCGACGACCACCCGAACGACATCGCCATGCGCAACCACGCCTACACGCAGGGCGCGGCGATGTACGACTCGGTCGGCGCGGTGCGCACCTTCCCCACGCCGCCTTACCCTTCCACGCATAATCTCGGCACCAACCGGATGAGCGAGAAGGCCCGCGACGGCGTGGTGAACAAGCACGGCCAGACGCACGACATCCCCAACCTGTTCGTCGCCGACGGCAGCCAGTTCACCACCGGCGGCGCGGAGAACCCGACGCTGACCATCGTGGCGCTGGCGCTGCGCCAGGCGGACTTCATCGCCGGCGAAATGTCGAAGAAGACGATCTGACGCGCCTTCGACGAACGCGCCTTCCCGGCCGCCGGCGACATCCTCGCCGGCGGCTTTCTTCTGCCGGCCGGCACGCCCGGCTTGCCAGCATCGGCGCCAGCCATTAGCACTCGCTCGCTTCCTATTCCGCTCCAGGCTGGAGCACCGCAGACAGGCGCACGCGAGGGAATCCATGGCCACCCACAAGCTCCTCCTCCTCCCCGGCGACGGCATCGGCACCGAAGTGATGGCCGAAGTGAAGAAGGTCATCGCCTGGCTCGATGCGCAGGGGCTCGCGTCCTTCGCCATTGAGGAGGACCTCGTCGGCGGCGCGGCCTATGATTCCTGCGGCCAGCCGATCTCCGAGGAAGCGATGGCGAAGGCCTTTGCCGCCGATGCGATCCTGCTCGGCGCGGTGGGCGGACCGAAATGGGCGAATGTGGCCTATGAGGCGCGCCCCGAAGCCGGCCTGCTGCGCCTGCGCAAGGACCTGCAGCTGTTCGCCAATCTGCGCCCGGCCATGTGCTATCCCGCGCTTGCCGATGCCTCCAGCCTGAAGCGCGAGCTGGTCGAGGGGCTGGACATCCTCATCGTGCGCGAGCTGACCGGCGGCGTGTATTTCGGCGAGCCCAAGACCATCACCGACCTGCTCGACGGGCAGAAGCGCGCGGTCGACACGCAGGTGTACGAATCCTACGAGATCGAGCGCATCGCCCGCGTCGCCTTCGAGCTGGCGCGCACCCGCCGCGGCAAGGTCGTCTCCACCGAGAAGCACAACGTCATGAAGACCGGCGTGCTGTGGAAGCAGGTGGTGAGCGAGGTGCACGGCTCGGACTACAATGACGTGAAGCTGGAGCACCAGCTCGCCGACAGCTGCGGCATGCAGCTGGTGCGCGCGCCCAAGCAGTTCGACGTCATCGTCACCGACAATTTGTTCGGCGACATCCTCTCCGACGTCGCCGCCATGCTGACCGGCTCGCTGGGCATGCTGCCCTCCGCGTCGCTCGGCGGCGTGGAGGAGATTTCCGGCAAGCGCCGCGCGCTCTACGAGCCGGTGCACGGCGCCGCCCCTGACATCGCGGGCAAGGGCCTCGCCAACCCCATCGCCATGATCGGCTCGCTCGCCATGGCGCTGCGCTATTCCTTCGGGCAGATTGAGGCGGCGGACCGCATCGAGGCGGCGATTTCCGCCGTGCTCGCCGATGGCTACCGCACCGGCGACATCTGGTCGGAAGGCATGACCCGCGTCGACACCGCCGGCATGGGCGATGCCGTCGTCGCCGAGCTCGGCAAGGCGGCCTGACCGGCGCCTTGCCGCTCCCGCGAAAACAAAAAGCCCGGCGCGAGCCGGGCTTTTTTCATGCAGCAGGACAGAAGGGCCGAAAGTCGCGGCCGGGAGGCCTCTGTCCTGACGAAACTCTGCCGGACGAATCAGTAGCCGGGAAGCTCGAAGGCGCTCGGCAGCGGCCAGCGCGTGCCGGTGATGGTGCTGTTGTCGCCATAGGTCGGGTAGCGCGGCATCGAGGCGTAGACGTAGTTGAGGTCCCGCGTCGTGCCCGGCTTCACCACCGGACCGGGGTCCAGGAAGGAGCGCGGCGGCTGCTTGCGGATGATGATGCGGGTCTCCTGCGCCTGCACCGGCGCGGTGGCGGCGAGAGCGGCACCGGCGATCAGGCCGGCAAGGATGAACGGGGCGACACGCATTTTTACCTCCCGAAGCGGCGTCCCGAGTCGGACGACGCGACTTAACGCCACGACAACATATGGTCGGAACTTATCGTTCCGTCGAGATGACAGAATTACTAATTCCGCCGTTCAGCGACGAAGTACGCCGCTTCATTGAGAAGTGTGGCTTTGCTGCCGAAGGGTTCGAGCGCGGAAATAGCCTCCGCCACCAGCCGGGCGAGTTCCGCCCGTGCGCCCTCGACGCCCATCAGGCCGACCAGCGTGCCCTTGCCGGCTGCCGCGTCCTTGCCCACCGCCTTGCCCACCGTGCCGGCGTCGCCCTCCACATCCAGAAGGTCGTCGGCGATCTGGAACGCGCGGCCAATGGCGTGGGCATAAAGGTCGAGCGCGGCCCTTTCGCTCGCGCTGGCCCGGCCGAGCAATGCACCGGCCTCGCAGGCGAAGCGCAGCAGCGCGCCGGTCTTGAGTGCCTGCAGATGCTGGATTTCAGGAGCGGTGAGGGCAGCGGGCCGGCCCGCGTCGAACCGCCCTTCGGCGGCGAGGTCGAGCATCTGCCCGCCGACCATGCCGCCGGTGCCGGCCGCGCGCGCGAGCCCGGCGACGAGGCCGATGCGTATCTGCGCATCCGGGCCCGCTTCCTCCCAGGAGAGAATCTCGAAGGCGAGGGTCAGCAGCCCGTCGCCGGCGAGGATGGCGGTCGCCTCGTCATAGGCCTTGTGCACGGTCGGCTGGCCGCGCCGCAGGTCGTCATTGTCCATAGCCGGCAGGTCGTCATGCACCAGTGAATAGCAGTGCACGCATTCCAGCGCGGCGGCGGCGGGCAGGGCGGCTTCCCGCGTCACGCCGAACAGCGCGGCGGATTCGATAACAAGAAAAGGCCGCAGCCGCTTGCCGCCCGCCAGCGCCGCATGGCGCATCGCCTGCGCCAGCCGCGCGCTCGGCACGCCACCGCGGGTGATGGCCGCGTCGATATAGGCGCTGACGGCCTGCGCCGAATCGGCCAGCGCCTCGGCGAGGTGGGCGGAGTGGCGCGCGGGCGTGGGGGCGGACATGCGGGGTGGACTTTCTCGTTGCACGGCTGCCGTCTGCGTGCCCGAGCCGTCGCGGCCGGTCAAGCGGCTGTGACAATGCGGCTTCTGGTCGACCCGAGCGGCGCCTCTAGGTAACATCGCCGGGGCAGGGGAGAGCGGATGGGCGTGTTGTGGTCATGGGCGTGGAAGGCGGCGGTCGTGGTCGTCGCGGCGCCGCTGGTGCTCGGGCTGCTCTATAATGTCGTGCCGCCGGTCTCGACGCTCATGCTGGCGCGGCAGGCGATGATGGAGCCGGTCACGCGCAACTGGCTCCCGATCGACGACATCTCGCCGGCGCTGATCCGCAGCGTGCTGGCCTCCGAGGACGCCCGCTTCTGCCAGCATTTCGGCGTCGATCTCGTCGAACTGCAGAATGTGATGGACACGGCGGACGATGGCGAGCCGGCGCGCGGGGCCTCCACCATCACCATGCAGCTGGCCAAGAACCTGTTCCTGTGGAACGGGCGCAGCTTCATCCGCAAGGGGCTGGAATTCCCGCTGGCGCTCTATCTCAACGCGGTGATGTCGAAGCGGCGCCAGCTGGAGATCTATCTCAACATCGCCGAATGGGGGCCGACCGGCGAGTTCGGCGTCGAGGCGGGAGCCCGCCGCGCCTTCGGGACCGGCGCGGGCAACCTCACCGGCCGTCAGGCGGCGCTGTTGGCGGTGATGTTGCCCAATCCCTATCGCCGTGATGCCCGCAAGCCCGGTCCGGGGCTGAACCGGCTCGCCGGCAACCTGCAGGCCCGGCTGCCGCGCGAGGGGCCGGAGCTGACCGCCTGCCTCGACCTGCGCTCATGACGCGCCGCGGACGGCTTGACGGGGCGTCCCGCAGGTTTGATGACGCCGCGGAAAAGGACTGGCGCAGCCCCCCTTTCGCTCGCGCGCATGAGTCTGTATAAGCCGCCACTCGAATTACGCACGACCCCGGCGCCGGCCCTCCTGACAGAGCGTGAGCCATGCCGGTACAGGAGAAGACTGATGGCCGTTCCGAAGAAGAAAACCAGCCCGTCGCGTCGCGGCATGCGCCGTTCCGCCGATGCCCTCGCCAAGCCGACCTATATCGAGGACAAGGATTCGGGCGAGCTGCGCCGTCCGCACCACCTCGACCTGAAGACCGGCATGTACAAGGGCCGTCAGGTGCTGAAGGTCAAGGCCGAGGCCTGATCCCGGCTGCTGGGCAGGCCTGCCGGCTCGCCCGCGCGAAAATCGATCCATTCCGGATTGGCCGGTCTCGCATGCGGGGCCGGCTTTCGTGTGTCTTAACCCTGCCGAGAGGCGGGTCTGCGCGCCCAAGTTGATCGTTTCTCAACAGCGCGCCGAAATGCTATGACGACGTCGGCTTGAAGCGGTGGGGACCGGCTGTGTTGCGTATCGGGCAGAAATTTTCGAGCGGCGGCCGTGTGACCATCCGTATGGCACTGGTCGGCGTAGTGATGAGTGCCGGCCTGCTCGCCGGTTGCGCCGGCCGGCCGGGGGCTGATGCGCTTGACGTCGTCAGCACCACCGTTCCCGGCGCCAGCGAGCACGTCATCCTCGTCGCCTCCTCCCGCGCACGCGATCCCAAGCCTGGCGTTTTCTACAATGGCGAGCGCACCCCGGCGCTTTCCTTCGCCAAGGTCGACATCACCGTTCCCCCGACCCACAAGCCGGGGATGACCGAGATTCCGCGCGGCCAGCCTAACCCCGCGACCGACATGACGGTGCGCGAGGCGATCTATCGCGACACGCCGCAGGAATTCACCAACGACCTCAAGGCGCAGCTGGCACTGCGGCCGAAGGGGGAGAAGACCGTCTTCCTCTTCGTGCACGGTTACAACACGCTATTCTCGGAGGCGCTCTACCGCTTCACGCAGATGGCGGAGGATTCCAAGTCTACCGCCGTGCCGGTGATGTTCACCTGGGCCTCGCGCGGCAGCGTCGCCGACTACGTCTATGACAACAACAGCGCCACGTCGGCGCGCGACCGGCTGGAAGAGACGATCAACCTCATCTTCGACAGCGGCGCCGAGCGCGTGTCCATCATGGCCCATTCCATGGGGAACTGGGTCACCGTGGAGGCGCTGCGGCAGATCCAGATCTCCGGGCGGGGACTGCCGAAGGACAGGATCGGCAACATCATCCTCGCGGCACCGGACATCGACGTCGACGTCTTCAAGTCCCAGCTGCGCCGCTTTGGCAAGCCGGCCAAGCCGTTCATCGTCATCGTCTCGCGCGACGACAAGGCGCTGGCCTTCTCCGACTTCATCGCCGGTGACAAGCCGCGTCTGGGCGCCTTCACCAATGATGCGGAACTGGTCGAGCTTGGTGCCGTCGTCGTCGACATGACGAATGTGAAGTCGACCGACGGTTTCAACCACAGCAAGTTCGCCCAGCTCGCCGAACTCGCTCCGGAGCTGCGCGGCGTGATGGCGCGCGCCAGGCCCGAAGCCTCGCAGGAGGAGCTGATGAAGAAGCTCGGCCTGTCTGGCATCCATTTCGCCGGTGCCGATACCTCGCAACTGCGCAGCGTGGCGGGAGCTTCGTTGCCGACGCGGAGCGCGGCCACGCCGGGCGCGTCAGTGGTTCCCCCGCCAGAGGCTGCGGCGGCTGAAGATGTCGCCGACAAGGCGGCGGCTGCGGGCGCGCTGACCCCCTAGATGGCGCCGTCGAAAATTCCCGCCGAGCGCGTGTGGGCTTTGGTTTTTCGGGTGTATACTTCGCAATCCTGATGGATCTGGTTGCAAATATCGGATGAATTCGTTGCGTCGCCTCGTTCGAGCGCCCTTTCATGGCTGATCTTGCCACGCATCGCGAGATCGGTACGGACGCACTGTCGACGACGGCAGTTGCGGAGACGGTGCGCGGGCTCGGCGGTGTGGCCTATTCCTGGGCGGCCAGCAGCGACCGCCTGATCTGGAGCGCGGGCGCGATGGAGCTGCTCGGCCCGGAGCGGGCCGGCTGCACGGAGCGTGGCCGCGACTATGATGCGCTGATCGCGCCGGGCTCCGGTCTCGACCGGGCCGCCGCCGCCCTCGCCAGCGATTCGGCCGGCATTCGCCCGGGCACGCGCCTGTTCGAGACGGTGTATTGCCTGGTCTCGCCGCGCGACGAATCGCCCCGCCGCCTCTGGGTGGAGGATCGCGGCGTCGGCTATTTCGACGAGACCGGCCGCCTGCTGCGGGTGGACGGCATGGTGCGCCGCCTCGCCGTGGGGCGCCCGGTGCGCGGCTCGGGTGTGCCGGGAGAGGCCGAGCCGCAGCCCGAGCGCCAGCGTCTGGCGCGCCTGCTCGATGCCCGGCTGGGCGACGCATTCCTCACCGGCGAGGAGTTCGGCTTCCTGCTGTTCGGCATCGACCATCTGGGGCGCCTCAACGATTCCTATGGCTTTCAGGTCGGCGACGAGGTGCTGGATATCGTGTGGATGCGGCTGCGCGCGCAGCTCGCTCCCGGCGAGGAGATGGCACGCTTTTCGGGCAGCAAGTTCGGGATCGTCCTGCCGTCCGTTGCCGCCGACGGCTTGGCCGCCGCCCACCGTTTCCTGGCCAGCGTCAACGCCACGCCGCCGCGCACCAGTGCCGGAGCCGTGGCGGTCAATGTCTCCGCCGGCGGCCTGATCGTGCCGCGCCATGCGCGCAGTGTCGCCGAGATCTTCTCGCACGCGCAGGACGCGCTGCATAATGCGCGGACCATGGCGCGCGGCAGCCTGGAGGTCTACACGCCCGGCGCCGACAAGACGATCGAGCGGCGGGCCAATCTGCGTTTCGCCGACGACATCGTCTCGGCGATCAGCGAGCGGCGCGTCGCGCTCGCCTTCCAGCCGATCGCCCGCAGCGGCATGCGCGACATCGCCTTCCACGAGGCGCTGGTGCGTATCCACGGGCATGACGGGCGGGTCTATGATGGTGCCACCATCATGCCAGCGGCCGAGCGCTTCGGCCTTACCCGGCTGATCGACCGCCGGTCGATGGAGCTGTCACTGGCCGCGCTGCGGGAAGATTCGGCGCTGCGCCTGTCGGTCAATGTGTCGCCCGCCTCGATCCATGACGGCATCTGGCAGCGCATTCTGGAGGAGGGCGCGCGCGAGGGGCTATGCGGGCGCCTGATCGTCGAGCTCACAGAAGCGGCCAGCATCTCCGATCTCGAGACGATGCGCCGGCGGGTGAGCTGGCTGCACGATCTCGGCTGCCGCGTCGCCATGGACGATTTCGGCGTCGGCCACACTTCATTCCGCAGCCTGCGCCGCCTCGGGATCGACCTTCTGAAGATCGACGGCAGCTTCATCTGTTCGCTGATGGAATCGGGCGAGGACCGCCATTTCGTGCGGGCGCTGCTGGAGCTGGCCAGTAATCTCGACATCGAGACCGTCGCCGAATGGGTGCTCGACGAGGAAACCGGCCGGCAATTGACGGAATGGGGCTGTACCTATCTCCAGGGCCAGCTCATCGGGCTGGCGGTCGCAAGGCCCCGTCCCGAGGCTACCGTCGCGGTATAGGCCTCCGACTCGCGCCGGGCGCGGCGAGCGCGCCCGGTACGACCGAGTTGCAGTGCGAGATCAGCTCTTTTTCGGGCCGTCGCCGATCTGGTCGAGGCGCCGCTGCATCTCCGCTACCTGACGCTTAAGCTCGTCGAAATCGTCCGTGCGGGCGGGCGCGGGCGTGCCGGCGCTGGAGGCCTGCTCCTCGGCGCGGGCGTTGGGCAGGAACATCTTGAAGGCGCGGTCGAAGATTTCCATGTTCCGCCGCACCTGCTCCTCCATCACGCCGAACCCACCGACGCCGAAGGTTTTGGTGAACTGCTCGCGCAGCGGTCCCTGCTCCTTTGTGAAGTTCTCGATCGACATGTCGAGATAGCGCGGGACCAGCATCTGCATGCTGTCGCCATAGAAGCGGATGATCTGCCGCAGGAAGTTGATCGGCAGAAGATTCTGTCCCTTGCCTTCCTGCTCGAAGATGATCTGGGTCAATACCGAGTGGGTGATGTCGTCGGAGGTCTTGGCGTCGTACACAACGAAGTCTTCGCCGTTCTTGACCATTTGGGCGAGGTCTTCGAGCGTAACGTAAGTGCTTGTGCCGGTGTTGTAGAGGCGGCGGTTCGCATACTTCTTGATGGTGACGGGTTCGTTTGATTTTGCCATCTTGATCCAGTCGCCTTGTTCGTTTCCCCTCGAAACTCTAGGACGTTTCCACACGGTCGGCTACTGGATTTGTGCAGTGCGCGAAGGCGCTTGAAGGCCGGGTGATGACCCGAGGGAATTTCACGGGCGGCATTGACATGGATCAGTTGCGCCAACCACGATGGCGGCACATTTAGACAATGCCGGCGCCGCGTTCCGCCAAGGCACCGCAAGGACCGCATCGGGAGGGTCTGTTTCATGAAGGACGATATCGTCATTGTCGGCGCCGCGCGCACCGCGGTTGGTGCGTTCAACGGCGCGCTCTCGTCGCTGCCGGCGCACGAACTCGGCAAGGTGGCCATCACGGCGGCGCTGGAGCGCGCGGGCGTCGCGCCCGGCGAGGTCAGCGAGACCATCATGGGCCAGATCCTCACCGCCGGCGCGGGCCAGAACCCGGCACGCCAGGCCTCGGTCGCCGCGGGCATCCCGGTGGAAAGCCCGGCCTGGGGCGTCAACCAGCTGTGCGGTTCGGGCCTGCGCGCGGTGGCGCTCGGCTACCAGGCGATCCTGAACGGTGACAGCGAGATCGTGGTTGCGGGCGGCCAGGAATCGATGAGCCAGGCGCCGCACTGCGCCAACCTGCGCAACGGCACCAAGATGGGCAGCCTTGAAATGGTCGACACCATGATCAAGGACGGCCTGTGGGACGCCTTTAACGGCTACCACATGGGCACCACCGCCGAGAACGTCGCCCGCCAGTGGCAGATCACCCGCGACGAGCAGGACAACTTCGCGGTTGGCTCGCAGAACAAGGCCGAGGCGGCGCAGAAGGCCGGCCGCTTCAAGGACGAGATCGCGCCCGTCACCATTTCCACCCGCAAGGGTGACGTCATCGTCACCGAGGATGAATATCCCCGCCACGGTGCCACCCTCGATTCCATGACCAAGCTGCGTCCGGCCTTCTCCAAGGACGGCACGGTGACGGCGGGCAACGCCTCCGGCATCAATGACGGCGCGGCCGCCCTCGTGCTGATGACCGCCTCGGCCGCTTCCGCCCGCGGCGCCAAGCCGCTGGCGCGCATCGTCTCCTGGGCGCAGGCGGGCGTCGATCCCGCGATCATGGGTTCCGGCCCGATCCCGGCCTCGCGCCGCGCGCTGGAAAAGGCCGGCTGGAGCGCTTCCGACCTCGACCTTATCGAGGCCAACGAGGCTTTCGCCGCGCAGGCCTGTGCGGTGAACAAGGATCTCGGCTGGGATACCTCGAAGGTGAATGTGAACGGCGGCGCGATTGCCATCGGTCACCCGATCGGCGCCTCCGGCGCGCGCATCCTCACCACGCTGCTTTACGAAATGCAGAAGCGCGACGCCAAGAAGGGCCTCGCGACGCTGTGCATCGGCGGCGGCATGGGCATCGCCATGTGCCTTGAGCGCGACTGACACGTAGCGGGCACCGCCGCGCGGCAGGTGCCGGGCACGGAAGGGACACGCCGGCAAGGAGGGAGAACCGCCTTGCCGGCCAGCAAAACGACGTTGAAAGCGTCGCGTGGTCCTTGGGGAAGGACGCCAGAGGGGGGAGTGAAATGAGTCGTGTTGCGTTGGTCACGGGCGGTACGCGCGGCATTGGCGCGGCCGTGTGCAAGGCCCTGAAAGCCGCCGGCTACAAGGTCGCCGCCAATTATGCCGGCAATGACGCCGCCGCCGCCGCCTTCACGGCGGAAACCGCCATTCCCACCTTCAAATGGGACGTTTCCGATTTCGAGGCCTGCAAGGCCGGCATTGCCGAGGTGACGGCAAACCTTGGTCCTGTCGAGGTGCTGGTCAACAATGCCGGCATCACGCGCGATGGCATGCTGCACAAGATGCCGGTCGAGCAGTGGCACGCGGTCATCAACACCAACCTCAATTCGGTGTTCTACATGTGCCGCAACGTGATCGAGGGCATGCGCGAGCGCAATTTCGGCCGCATCGTCACCATCTCCTCGATCAACGGGCAGAAGGGGCAGATGGGGCAGACGAATTACTGTGCCGCCAAGGCCGGCGAGATCGGCTTCACCAAGGCGCTGGCGCAGGAGAATGCCAAGAAGGGCATCACCGTGAACGCCATCTGCCCCGGCTATATCGGCACGGAAATGGTGAAGGCGGTGCCGCAGGATGTGCTCGAAAAGCACGTGCTGCCGCAGATTCCGCTCGGCCGCCTCGGCGAGCCGGAGGAAATCGCGCGTAGCGTGGTGTTCCTCGTCGCCGACGAGGCGGGTTTCATCACCGGCTCGACCCTGTCCATCAATGGCGGCCAGTACCTGATCTGATCCCTCCGCCCGGGGGCATGCGGGAGAAGGCCAACTCGACGCGTGCGCCCGCAGCCGTACTAGGGTATGCGGGCGTTCTCTCCCTCGATTGTGCCCTGTCATGTCCCGTTCCTCCGCCACGTTCATCGGCTTCACCGCCATCCTGCTCTGGGCGACGCTTGCGCTCGCCACCTCAGCCACGGGCGCGGTGCCGCCCTTCCTGCTGACGGCGCTGACCTTTGCCATTGGCGGACTGGTCGGGCTTATCGCCGGGCTGGCGCGCGGCGTGGGGCTCGGCGTGGGGCTCGGCGTGTTCCGCCAGCCCTGGCCGGTGTGGCTGCATGGCGTGGGTGGGCTGTTCGGCTACCATTTCTTCTATTTTTCGGCGCTGAAGCTCGCCCCGCCGGCCGAGGCCGGGCTGATCGCCTATCTGTGGCCGCTGCTCATCGTGCTGCTTTCGGCCTTCCTGCCGGGCGAGAAGCTGCGCCCGGCGCATATCATCGGCGCGCTGATGGGGCTGGCGGGAACGGTCGTGCTGCTCGGGGCCAAGGCCGGTGGGTTCGGTTTCGCGGCGGAGTATGTGCCGGGCTATCTCGCGGCGGCGCTCTGCGCGGTGATCTGGTCGGTCTATTCGGTCGCCTCGCGCCGTTTCGCCAGCGTGCCGACCGAAGTTGTGGCCGGCTTCTGCCTCGCCACTGCCGTGCTGTCGGCGCTGTGCCATCTGACATTCGAGCCGTCGATCTGGCCGGTGGGGCGGGAATGGATCGCGGTCGTGGCCCTCGGGATCGGGCCGGTCGGCATCGCCTTCTACACCTGGGACATCGGCATGAAGCGCGGCGACATACGCCTGCTCGGCGTCGCCTCCTATTCCGCGCCGGTGCTCTCGACTTTGCTGCTGGTGGCGGCGGGCTTCGCGGCGGCCAGCTGGTCGCTGGCGGCGGCCTGCGCCCTCATCGTGGGCGGCG
The DNA here is from genome assembly GCA_003241485.1 of Ancylobacter novellus. GTDB lineage: Bacteria > Pseudomonadota > Alphaproteobacteria > Rhizobiales > Xanthobacteraceae > Ancylobacter > Ancylobacter novellum_A. The sequence continues at coordinate 17,840 of QFQD01000002.1, read as the reverse complement.
CGGCGGTGGCGACGCTATTAGCGCGACGCCAGAGCATGTAAAGCTCAGCCCGGCTCCCAGCCGGGGGTGGCAAGCTCGAAGCCGGAAAACTCGAAGCCCGGCGCCACGGTGCAGCCGACCAGCGTCCAGTCGCCGAGGCTGCGCGCGGCCTGCCAGGCGCCATGCGGCACGAGGCGCTGCGGCTCCTCGCCGGCCATCAGGTCGGCGCCGAGACGGTGGTGCTCCACCGGGCCGGTATCCGCCAGCGCGATGGAGAGTTCCAGCGGCGCGCCGGCGTGCCAGTGCCACATCTCCACCGCATCGACCCGGTGCCAGTGCGAGCGCTGCTGCGCGGGCAGCAGGAAATAGATCGCCGTGGAGACGGCACGGCCTTCCTCGGTTCGGCGTTGATCGCGGAAGGTCTCGCGAAAATACCCACCCTCCGGATGCGGCACGAGGCCGAGCCGGGCGATGACCTCGGCAGCGGTGAGGGTGGTGGTGCTCATGGCGCCGGCTCCTAGCCGCGGAAACGGCTCTTGAGGCTGCGCAGCTCGGTGAACACCGCGCCCGGCTCGGCGTCGGGCAGGCCGAGGCGGGCGGCGAGCGCGGGATCGTCGGCGCGCAGGAACGGGTTGGTGGCTTTCTCCGCGCCGATGGTGGTCGGCACGGTCGGCTCGCCCGCCGCACGCAGCGCCTCGACCTCGTGGAGCCGGGCGGCAAGCGCCTCGTTATCCGGGTCGACGCTCACGGCGAAGCGGGCGTTGGAGAGGGTGTATTCGTGCCCGCAATAGACGGCGATGTCGTCCGGCAGGGCGCGCAGGCGCAGCAGCGATTCCCACAGCACCGGCGGCTCGCACTCGAAAGGCCGCCCGCAGCCCATCACGAACAGCGTGTCGCCGGAGAACAGCAGGCGTTCCTCCTCGAACAGGAAGACGACATGGCCCTTGGTGTGGCCCGGCGTTTCCAGCACGCGCCCGACAAGGCTGCCCACGGCGACGGGATCGCCATCCACCACCGCCGTATCGAGGCCGGGAATGGTGTCGCGCTCGGCCTTCGGGCCGGTGACATGAGCGCCGAAATGCTCCTTCAGCGCCAGCACGCCGGCGATATGGTCGGTGTGGTGATGGGTGACGAAGATGTGGGTGAGATCCCAGCCCTCCTGCTCCAGCGCGGCCATGACGGGCGCGGCCTCGGGCACGTCGATCACCGCCGTGGTTTCGGTCACGGTGTCATGCAGCAGCACCGCATAATTGTCGGCGAGGCAAGGAATGAGACGCAGTTCGACCGGCATGTCGCTTCTCGCGCTGGTCCATCGGAAGGGCGTGAAACGCGGGCGCGCTGGCGCGTCCGCGTGTTCGGCACGTTAGCCCAGCCTTGGGCAGGGCGTCAGTGGCATATCGTCAGCGGCATTCCTGCGCGGCGCGATCGATCGCGGCGGAGATGCCGGAGAGCGAATAGGTGTCGGTCGTGACATTGCCGCGCAGCGAGGTGCTCTTGACCACCACATCGCGGCCCTTGCGCATGGCTTCGACGAGGCGCGCCTCCTCGGCGGCGTTGCGCACCCAGGCGCCGGTGCCGCGCGTGTAGAGATCGAACGACGTCGGGCCGATGGTGAGGGTCGCGTCGACGCCTTCCTTGAGCGGGAAGCCCATGACCACGCTGACCTCGCCCTTCACATTCTCGGCGGTGCGGGTCGAGATGAAGAAATATGCCGGGTCGCGGCTGAGACCAGAAGGCGCCCGCGTCTTAGGCTGGGAGAGCGCGTAGCAGATCTTGCCGCCGCCGCTCTCGTCCTTGTAGACGCCCCAATCGCCGGACTGGGTTACCAGCTTCGGCGCGCCCTGGGCAGTTGCGCCCGATGCGCCGATGAAAGCCACTGCCAAGCCGGCGAGTGCCGCGCGCACGATACGTCGTGCCATGGTCTCTATCCTCCGTGTTCGTCTTTCCGCTGTGCGGGTTTGCACGATTCTCCGTTCAAGCCCGCTCAGGGATATCTGCCCGTCCCGCAGCTGTGAACCCTTGCCTCGGGAAAGCGGAGGCTTTGCCGATCAAATGCGCGGAGCTTGGCGGCAAAATCAGGACCATGGTGAACGAGCGGTAAAGAAAGCTGGGAACAGCGCCGTCAGCGCCCGCGAATCCGCTGCAGCGCGTCGCGCGCGGCGCTGCGATGAGCCGGTGTGATATGGCTCGCCAGCAGGTTGAGCGCCGTGGCGATGACCGCCGCGTCGTCGGTGAAGCCGAGGGCGGGCAGGATGTCGGGCACCGCGTCGGTGGGGAGCAGGAAATAGGCCAGCGCGCCGAACAGGAGCGCGCGCACCCGTGTCGGCGTGCGCGAATCCAACGCGCAGTAATAGGCGGCGGTGGCATCCTCCGCGAAGGGAATGCGCGCGGCGCCCGCCCCGATCTTGCGCCAGAAACCGGCGCGCACCTTCGCCTCGTCGCCCGAGGCAGTGGCGAAGCCGAATTCGCCCGGCTCGAAGGCCGGTTCGTCGAAGGTGCCGTTGGAGTGCGCAGCCATCCTCATTCCCATGTCGCGGGGACCCTTGCCGTTCAGAAATGGCCCCGGAGATGGCCTTTCGCAATGGCAGGGCCCGTGAAAGTCAGGGGCGGCGCAATGCCGGGATCACAGCAGCGGATAGGCCGCCTCAATGCGGTAAGGCCCGCCCCCCACCGAATCGCGCGAGGAAAACAGCACGAAGCGCGAGACCTCGAAGGTCGGGCTGCGGAAATAGCCGCGCAAGGCGAGATATTCCGCCACCTGGCGCGGGGCGACATCGCGCAGGCGCGCCAGCGTGACATGGGGGCGGAAATTGCGCCCTTCCGGCGGCAGGCCGATGCGCTTCATCGCCCGCTCATGCTCGGCATGCAGCTCGGTGAGCGCCTGATTCGCCTTCACGCCGGCGAAGATCGAATGCGGCTTGTGATTGCCGAACTGGTCGACGCCGGACAGCGTCAGATCGAAGCCGAAGCGGTCGATCTCGTCGAGCGCAGCCGCAGCGTCGCGTGCGACGGCATGGTCGACATCGCCGATGAAGCGCAGCGTGACATGATAGAATTCCGGGCTGATCCAGCGGGCGCCCGGCAGGCCTCCTCGCAGCATGGACAGCGTTTCCGCGATGTCCGAAGGAATTTCGAGGGCGGTGAAGAGCCGCGGCATTGCACCCTCCTGTGATCTCCCGCGGGACGCATATTCCCGCGAGGAAACGGGTTCGATTTGATACGGATTCGTACCTCGAGGAAAAGCGGAAAATGCGACAGGGCGAACACGAGCCCGCTCGCCGCGTGTTTTCCCTTGGTGCGGGGGCCTCGGCTGACGTATCGGGGGGAAGCCTATATGGTGAGGGTCCATGAGCGAATCGACTGAAAATGGTGACGCGATCGGCGACCTGTTCGCCAACGTGTCCGCCCCCGCCGGGGCTCCGCCTCCCGAAGACGTTCCTTCTCCGGCCGAGGTGATCTCGCCGGAAGAGGTGCTGACGGGACCGATCAGCTTTGCCTCCATCGCCTCGATCTATCGCTATCCCGTGAAGGGGCTCACCCCTGAGCGCATGGAAGTGGTGGAACTGGCGGAAGGCGGCTATTTCCCCGGCGATCGGCTTTTCGCCATCGAGAACGGGCCTTCCGGCTTCATGCCCGAGGCACCGTCCTTCCAGCCCAAGATCAAGTTCCTGATGCTGATGCGCAATGAGCGCCTCGCCGCGCTCGATGCCTCTTATGACGACGCGACGGGCGAACTGGTCATCCGGCACGAGGACACGGAAGCCGTGCGCGGCGACATCCGCACCCCGGCAGGGCGGGAGGCGATCGAAGGCTTCTTTCAGCGCTATTCGCGCTACGAATTGCGCGGCGCGCCGAAGGTGCTGCAGGCGCCGCAGGGCTTCCGGTTTGTCGATACGACGGAAGGCTTCATTTCGCTGATAAACCTGGCAAGCTGCCGCGCGCTGGGCGAGATCATCGGTCAGCCGGTCGATCCGCTGCGATTCCGCGCCAATTTCTACCTCGACGGCATGGAGCCGTGGGAGGAGTTCGATCTCGTGGGGCAGACCATCGAGATCGGCAACCATGTCCGGCTCAAGGTGACGCAGCGCATCTTCCGCTGTGCCGCCACCAATGTGGATCCGGTGACCGCCAAGCGCGACCTCGATATTCCCAGCACGCTGATGCGCAATTTCGACCATACCGACTGCGGCATCTTCGCCGAGGTGCTCGAAGGCGGGCTCGTCGCCGAGGGCGACTCGGTGCGCATCACGCTCTGACGGGAAAAGCCGTCCGTCCCATGCAAAAAGGCCCGGCTGAACCAGCCGGGCCTTTTTCATGTCTGCAGCTGTCCGCCGGGACGGCGTAGCCTCACTCGCCGGCTTCGGCGGTGGCCGGCGTTCCGCCGCCAGCCTCACCTTCGCCCTCGCCATCGGAGCGGCGGTAGCGGCGGCGACGGGTGCGCGGGGCACGCGCTTCGCCGTCATCCTCGCTCGCCGGTGCCGCGGGAGCAGCCTCGACGGGGGCGGCGGCGACCGGCGCTGCAGCCGCGGCGCGGCGGCCGCGCGGCTTCGGCGCGGGCGCGGCCTCGGCGGCGGGCGTCTCGACGGGAGCGGACTCCGGGGCGGCGAACGTCACCGGCTCGGCCTTGGCGGGCGCGGGCCGGACCGGCTCGACGCGGGCGATCTCGGGGCGGGCAGCGGCCGGTGCCGGGCCGGCATTGCTGCTCTGGGTGATGAAGGCGGGCAAGCCGATCTCGGATTCGACTTCCGGTCCGAGGCGGGGCTGGGGCTGCTGCGCGGGATCGCGATAGGCGTTCTCGCTGTGCTCGCGCGGCTCACGCACTTCGCGGGGTTCGCGCGGCTCGCGGAACGGACGATTGTCGCGCTGCCAGCGGTTCTCGCGGTTGTCGCCGCGCTCCTCGCGGGGGGCGCGATCCTCCCTGGGGCCGCGATCCTCACGCGGACCACGGTCGTCACGCGGACCACGATCCTCGCGCGGGCCACGATCCTCGCGCGGGGCGCGATCGTCGCGCGGGCCACGGTCTTCGCGGAAACCGCGTTCCTCGCGCGGGCCGCGATCCTGGTTGCGGTCGCGATTGTCGCGATTGTCACGACGGTTCGGGTCGCGCTCACGCTCGCGGTAGAAATCGCGCTGGCCGCCTTCGCGCTGGCCGTTCTCGCGCGGCTGGCCGCCCTCGCGCTGGTTCTGCGGCTCGCGAGCCTGGAAACTGGCCTGCCCTTCGGCGGGGCCGTCTTCCATCTCGTCCTCGAACTCTTCCTCTTCCTGCCGGTTGAACGGCTGCGCGGTGACGCCGAACTGCGCCTGCGCGGCGAGGATGATGCGGAAATAGTGTTCGGCGTGCTGGAGGTAGTTCTCAGCGGCGACCGGGTCGCCGGACGCCTGACCGTCGCGCGCCAGCTGCTGATACTTCTCGACGATGTGCTGCGCGGTGCCGCGCACCTTCACATCGGGGCCGTTGGATTCGTAGACGCGCGTGAGCGGGTTCTGGTTACGCCGGTTGCCGCCGCCATTGTTGTTATTGTTGTTGCGGCTACGCATACGCTTCTGCTGATTATTATTTCGCATCGAGCTGGTCTCTGGAGCCGGTACGCCGCCGGCGGGAATATCCCGGATCGGCTACAGGCGGGGTCATCGCCTTGATAAATCGCCGTTTCCCCGCCTTTGGCAAAGCCATCAGCGAAAGACACGTCGGGAGAGAGGCGTCCTTGGAAGGCGTAGACCTCGCGCATGCCGGAACCGCAAGGGTTCCAGTGGTGCCGAAGGTCGCCACCGACCGTTGGACTTCGTTCCATGGGAGTGCATCGCCATGATGCCCCGCGCCCGGCTGGGCCGGACGCGAACGTTTCCGGTCGAAGATTACCCGACCGGAAACCAGCGAGCGCACACGTCGCGCTTCAGCTGTTCCCATGCTTCATCGTGTAACCGAGGCCACACCGACAAACCGTGAAGCATTCGTCCTTTGCGAAACACTGCCGCGCACAGCAGGCATCCGGATGAGTGACACTCTCGACCGACTGCCGAGGCAATCGCGGACCGGATCACTATGTCTGATGATGTCTCAGGACGATTCCTGTGTTTGACACTAGTCGGTTCGATACCTCGTTCCAAGCGCTTTTTTGCAACTGCGTCGGTAATTTCAGGCCGCTATGGTCACGATGGCGCGTGCGATGCCGGCGAGATCGCGCCGCGCCGGCCCATCCACCGGCAGGCCGCGTGCCGCAAGCAGTCCGGCCACATCCGCCTCCTGGCCGATGCCCAGTTCCATCACGGCCCGCCCGCCACGCGCCAGCAGGCGGGGAAGGTCGGCAGCGATGGCGCGGTAGGCATCGAGCCCGTCGGCGCCGCCGTCGAGGGCAAGGAGCGGATCATGGACACGCACCTCGACATCAAGCGAGGCGATATCCGTGCTGGGAATATAAGGCGGATTGGAGACGACGAGATCGAAGCCTGGGGAAATCGCGCTGGCCCAGTCGCCGACGATCACCTGCCCGCGCTCCGCCAGCCCCAGCCGGGCGAGATTTTCGCGGGCCTGCCGCGCGGCGCCTTCCGACCTGTCGATGCCGACGCCTGTCGCATTGCGGTATTCGCTGAGCAGCGCCGCGAGGAGGGCGCCGGTGCCGGTGCCGAGGTCGAGAATGGTCAGCGGGGCTGCGCGGTCGGGAAACACCTCCAGCACGGCCTCGATGAGGGTCTCGGTTTCCGGCCGTGGCACCAGCGTGTCGGGCGCGAGGGCGAAGTCGAGGCTCCAGAATTCGCGAGTGCCGGACAGCCGGGCCAGCGGCTCGCCAGCCATGCGGCGGGCGGCCAACTGAGTCAGCCGCGCGGCGTCGTCCGGTGAAACGGGCTGTTCGCCGCGCGCCAGCAGATCGAGATCGGAAAGGCCGAGACTTGCCTTGAGGAGGGCGCGGGCCTCGCGCTCGGGCGTTTCAAGGCCGGCGCTCGCGAAGTCGCGCGCCAGCGCGCGCAGCAGCTCTGCCCGGCTGGTCACCGCTCGCCCCAGCCGCTGCTCTCGGCTTCCGCCAGCAGCGCGGCCTGGTATTCGGTGGTCAGCGCCTCGACCAGTTCGCTCAGCGCGTCGCCGGCGAGGATTTCCGGCAGCTTGTGCAGGGTGAGGCCGATGCGGTGATCGGTCACGCGGCCCTGCGGGAAATTATAGGTGCGGATGCGCTCGGAGCGGTCGCCGGAGCCGACCTGCAGCTTGCGCTCGCTGGCGCGGGCGCTGTCGCGCTTCTCGCGCTCGGCCTCATAGATGCGGGCGCGCAGCATGCCCATGGCGCGGGCCTTGTTCTTATGCTGGGAGCGCTCATCCTGCACGGCCACGACGGTGCCGGTGGGGATATGGGTGATGCGCACCGCGCTCTCGGTCTTGTTGACGTGCTGGCCGCCGGCACCGGAGGCGCGGAACACATCGATGCGCAGATCCGCCTCGTTGATGTCGATGTCGACTTCCTCGACCTCCGGCAGCACGGCGACGGTGGCGGCGGAGGTGTGGATGCGCCCCGACCCCTCCGTTTCCGGCACGCGCTGCACGCGGTGGACGCCGGATTCGAATTTCAGCTTGGCATAGGCGCCGTGGCCATGCAGGGCGGCGACGATTTCCTTGTAGCCGCCGGCCGTGCCCTCGGTCAGCGACAGCACCTCGACCGACCAGCCATTGAGCCCGGCGAAGCGCTCATACATGCGGAACAGATCGCCAGCGAACAGCGCGGCCTCGTCGCCGCCGGTGCCGGCGCGCACTTCGAGGATGACGCCGCGCTCGTCCATCGCGTCCTTGGGCAGCAAGGCGAGGCGGACGGCGCGGGAGAGTTCCTCCACCTGCGCTTCCAGCGTGGAGGCTTCCTCCTCGGCCATGGCGGCCATGTCCCGGTCGCCAGCGGCGTCGGCCGCAAGGGCGCGGGCGTCGACGAGCTGACGCTCGGCCGTGCGCAGCGCCTTCACGCTGTCGACCAGCGGCGAGAGGTCGGCGAATTCGCGCGACAGCCGCACATAGGTCTCCGCCTCCGGGCTGCCGGAGAGCGCGTGCTCGATTTCCGCATGGCGCGCGACGAGCTGGTCGAGCCGGGCATCGGGCAGTTGGGTCACGGGCGCATACTCACAGCGGGCAGGCTCACAACGGGAGACCCGCCTTTTCGGCGAAGGCCTTGAGCTGCGGGCGCAGGGTCGACACCTCCGAGCCCACTTCCAGCAGAGGTGCCACCATGGCGGCGACCTTGCCGAGGTCCAGCTCCAGCAGCATGGCTTTCACCGGGCCATAGGAGGCGGGCGAGAGCGACAGCTTGCGGTAGCCTATCGCGAGCAGCGCCATCGCCTCCAGCGGCTTGGAGGCCAGTTCGCCGCACAGCGTGACCTGCTTGCCATATTGCGCGGCCTTGTCGGCAATCAGCTTCAGCGCCCGGAGCGCGGAGGGGCCGAGCGGATCGAAACGCTCGGCGACACGCGGATTGGCGCGGTCGGCGGCGTAAAGGAACTGTACAAGGTCGTTGGAGCCGACCGAGGCGAAGTCGACGCGCTCGAACAGCTGGTCGAGCTGGAAAAGCAGGGCCGGCACTTCCAGCATGACGCCGATCAGCGCGCGCTCCGGAAGGCCGTGGCCGTGGCGGCGCAGATGGGTCAGCTCGCGCTCGACGATGTGGCGGGCGCGGTCGAATTCCTCGACCGCTGAGACCATCGGGAAGATAAGCCGCAATTCGCGACCCGTGGCCGCCCGCAGCAGCGCGCGGACCTGGCTGCGCAGCAGGCCCGGACGGTCGAGCCCGAGCCGGATGGCGCGCCAGCCGAGCGCCGGATTCTCCTCCTCTATGGCGCGCATGTAAGGCAGCACCTTGTCGCCGCCAATGTCGAGGGTGCGGAACACCACCGGCCGGTCGCCCGCCGCGTCGAGCACCGAGCGGTAGAGCTTGAGCTGCTCATTGGTGCGCGGGAAGGCGGAGGCGATCATGAACTGCAGTTCGGTGCGGAACAGCCCGATGCCGGTCGCCCCGGTCTCGTCGATATGCGGCAGGTCGACCAGCAGGCCGGCATTGAGGTGCAGCTCGATCTCGACGCCGTCCTTGGTGACGGTCGGAAGGTCGCGCAGCGCGGCGTAGCGCTCCAGCCGCTTGGCGCGAAAGCGGACCTTCTCGGCATAGGCCGCCTCGACGTCGGCCGGCGGGCGCGCATGCACCTCGCCCGACACGCCGTCGACGATGACGGCATCGCCCGCATCGACCTGGCCGACGATGTTCTCGACCTGGCCGACCGCGCTGATGCCGAGTGCGCGGGCGACGATGGTGAGGTGGCTCGTTGCCGCGCCTTCTTCCAGCACGAGGCCGCGAATGCGCGTGCGGTCATAGTCGAGCAGCGCCGCCGGGCTCATGTTGCGGGCGACGATGATGGCGTTGTCGGGCAGGCGCGTGCGGTCCGAGCCGCCGGCCCGGCCGGTCAGCTGGCGCAGCAGGCGGTTGGCCAGATCGTCGAGATCGTGCATCCGCTCGCGCAGGTAAGGGTCGGTCATGCGCAGCATGCGCGCGCGGGTGTCCGACTGCACGCGCTCCACCGCGCCCTCGGCGGTGAGGCCCGTGAGCACCGCCTCGCGCATGCGGCCGATCCAGCCGCGGTCATGCGCGAACATGCGGTAGGTTTCGAGAATGTCGCGGTGTTCGCCGACGCGGGCGACGCCCTCGTCCTCCAGCATGATGTCGATGGAGTGGCGCAGCGTCTCCACCGCCCCGTCGAGCCGCTTCAGCTCGGCGGGCAGGTCGTCGGCGATGACCTTGGTGACCTCGATGCGCGGCTCGTGCAGCACGACATGGCCGAGGCCGATGCCTTCCGACAGCGACAGGCCCTTGAGGTGCAGCGGCCGGCGGGCGGCCGGCTCGGCGCCGGGCAGAGCGAGGGCGGTGAGCTCGCCCGAGGCGATGATCTCGGCCAGCACCATCGCGGTGGTCTGCAGCGCCTCGATCTCCTCCTCGGTGTAGGAGCGGTGCGCGCGGTTCTGCACCACCAGCACGCCGAGCGTGTTGCCCGCGCGCAGGATCGGCACGCCGAGGAACGAGTGGTAGATCTCTTCGCCCGTTTCCGGCCGGTAGGAGAAGGCGGGGTGGGCCTGCGCATTGGACAGGCTGATCGGCTCCGCCTCGCGGGCGACCGTGCCGACGAGGCCCTCGTCGATGCGCATGACCGTGAGATGCACGGCGGTGCGGTTCAGGCCTTCGGTGGCGTAGAGTTCGAGGGTGCCGTCGACGCGCAGCACATAGACCGAGCAGACCTCGGCCACCATGTTGGCCGCGATCAGCACCACGATCTTGTCGAGGCGGTCCTGCGCGCTGACAGGCTCCGCCATGACTTCACGGAGACGCCGCAACAGCACGCGCGGACCGCCTAGCGCGCTACGCATGAGCAATCCTCGGTTCCCGGGCGCCCACCCTCCCGGATCGTCGATCGAAAGGCGCGACTCGCATCGCGCCCCGCCTGAGCGTCAGGCGTCGAGCCCGTATACCGAATGCAGCGTCCGAACGGCAAGCTCGGTATAGGCTGCGTCGATGAGCACCGAGATCTTGATCTCGGAGGTGGAGATGGCGCGGATGTTGATGCCGCGCTCGGACAGCGCCTTGAAGGCCCGCGCCGCGACGCCCGCATGGCTGCGCATGCCGATGCCGATGATCGAGATCTTCACCACGTCGGTGGCCCCGACGATGGTCTCGAAGCCGATGTCGTCGCGCACCTGGGCGAGGGTCGCCTTGGCGCGTTCAAAATCGGCCGTCGGCACGGTGAAGGTGATGTCGGTGAAGCCCTCGGCCGAGATGTTCTGCACGATCATGTCGACGTTGATGTTGGCTTCCGCGAGCGGCACGAACACGCTGGCGGCAATGCCGGGCTTGTCCGGCACCCGGCGGATGCTGACCTGGGCTTCGTCCCGGGCGAAGGCGATGCCGGTGACGACTTCACTCTCCACGATTTCCTCCTCGTCGCAGATCAGGGTGCCGGGCGGATCGCCGGCGGTCTTCAGTTCCGGCGCGTCCGGATCGGTGAAGCTGGAGCGCACGAAGGTGCGCACCTTGTGTACCATGGCGAGCTCGACCGAGCGCACCTGAAGCACCTTGGCCCCCAGAGAGGCCATTTCCAGCATTTCCTCGAACGCGACCTTATCCAGCCGCTTCGCCTTGGGGACGATGCGCGGGTCGGTGGTGTAGACGCCGTCGACGTCCGTGTAGATGTCGCAGCGGTCGGCCTTGATGCCGGCGGCAACCGCGACCGCGCTGGTGTCCGAGCCACCGCGCCCAAGCGTGGTGAGGCGGCCGCTTTCCAGATGGATGCCCTGGAAGCCGGCGATGACCGCGACCTCGCCATTGGCGAAGCGCTTGATGATCTCGTCGCCGTTCACGCTGAGGATGCGGGCCGAGCCGTGCGCGTCGTCCGTGGCGATGGGCAGCTGCCAGCCCAGCCAGGAGCGTGCGGGAATGCCCATTTCCTGCAGGGCGATGGCCAGGAGGCCGGAGGTGACCTGCTCGCCCGAGGCGACGATGGCATCATATTCGCGCGCGTCGTGCAGCACCGCGGTCTCGCGCACCCAGCCGACCAGCTCGTTGGTCTTGCCGGACATGGCAGACACCACGACGGCGACCTGATGGCCCGCCTCGATCTCCCGTTTCACATGGCGCGCGACATTGCGAATGCGGTCAATGTTGGCGACCGAGGTGCCGCCGAACTTCATCACCAGACGTGCCATTGCAGGAAACCGTAACCGTGTTCTTTTGTCGGGGCCAAGCGTGGGGAGGGGGTGCCCGGCCGAAAAGGCGCGTATACATATCCACCTCGCGCCTCGCCCGCAACGGCAAGAGGCGCGCTTTGGCCGAGGCTGGAAATGTTCCGGGCTGCGACCCATGACCGCTTGAGGAAAACGATGTCCGAGACCGCCACCACCGTCGATCCCCGCGAAGTCGAGCGCTTCGCCGCGCTCGCCGCCGAATGGTGGAATCCGCGCGGCAAGATGCGGGTGCTGCACAAGTTCAACCCCGTCCGGCTGGCGTATCTGCGCGAGAAGATCGTTGCGCATTTCGGCCGCGACCCGCGCGCCATCCGCCCGCTGGAAGGTCTCAGGCTTGTGGATATCGGCTGCGGCGGCGGCCTCCTCAGCGAGCCGCTGGCGCGCATGGGTGCGTCTGTCGTGGGAATAGATCCGGCGGAGAAGAACGTCGGCACCGCCGCGCTGCATGCGCAGGAGAGCGGCGTGAGCGTGGATTACCGCGCCACCACGGCGGAGGCGCTGGCCGCTTCGGGCGAGCGCTTCGACATCGTGCTGGCGATGGAAGTGGTGGAGCATGTCGCCGACATGGAGCTGTTCCTCTCCCGCGCCGCGGAGATGGTGAAGCCGGGCGGGCTGATGTTCGCCGCGACGCTGAACCGCACCAAGCGCTCCTTCGCGCTGGCCATCGTCGGGGCGGAATATGTGCTGGGGTGGCTGCCGCGCGGCACGCATGACTGGAACAAGTTCGTCACCCCGGACGAACTCGCGGCCGCGCTGGAGGCCGGCGGACTGAGCGTGAGCGCGCGCGAGGGCGTGGTGTTCAACCCGCTCGCCGATGAATGGCGTCGCTCGGACGATCTCTCGGTGAACTATATGATGATGGCCGAGCGGCCGGCATGATGCGGTCTGCCGCAAGGTAATATGGAACTGTAGGGCGATCTGGCGTTTGATGGGTATCCGCCACCGGAGCGCCTTTCATGGCCGCCATTTCCTCTCTCGCCGCACTCTCTGCTCTCAACCTGTTCCTTTCCGATGTCCGCGACGGGCTCGGGCCGTTTCTCGGGGTGTTCCTGCAGCAGAAGCAGTGGACGCCGGGCGAGATCGGGCTGGTGATGACCCTTGGCGGGCTCGCGGGCATGGTGGCCACCATCCCGATGGGGGCGCTGGTCGATTCGAGCCGCGCAAAGCGCGCCATCGTCGTGGTTGGTTCAGCGGTGGTTATCGCCGCCTCCATGGCGATATTGCTGGCACCCAGTTTCGGCGTGGTGACGGTGGCGCAGGCCGTCAACGGCATTGCTGCCGCCGCGCTCGCCCCGGCGGTCGCGGGCATTACGCTCGGCCTTGTCGGGGCCGGCGGCTTCGATCGCCAGCTTGGTCGCAACGAGGCGTTCAACCATGCGGGCAACATCATCGCGGCGGTGCTCGCGGGCGTGTTCGGCTGGTGGCTCGGCCTGCCGGCAGTGTTCGCGCTGATGGCGGCGATGGCGGTCGGCTCCGTTCTGTCGGTGCTGGCGATCAAGCCGGGTGACATCGATCACGAGGCGGCGCGCGGCATGGCGGCGCCGGGGGTGGGCGGCGACAAGGCGGAAGGCAAGGCCGAGGGCTGGCGCGTGCTGGTCGCCGACAAGCGGCTGCTCACGGTCGCGCTCACCATGGCGCTGTTCCATCTCGGCAATGGCGCCATGCTGCCGCTGTTCGGGCAGGGCATGGTCGCGCGTGGCGCGGGCGATCCTTCGGCGCTGACGGCTCTCACCGTCGTCGTGGCGCAGGCGACCATGATCCCGATGGCGCTCATCGCCTCCCATCTCGCCCGTTCGCGCGGCTATCGGCTGGTGCTGCTGATGGCGCTGGCGGCGCTGCCGCTGCGTGGCATCATCGCTGCCGCGGCGGCGCAGTGGGACCTCTCCATCGCGCTGTTTCCGGTGCAGATGCTGGATGGGGTCGGCGCCGGCCTGCTCGGCGTCGCCACGCCGGGCATCGTCGCCCGCATCCTGCAGGGGTCGGGGCGGTTCAATGTCGGGCTCGGCATGGTCATGACGGCGCAGGGGGTGGGCGCGGCGCTGTCCACCACGCTCGCCGGCTTCGTCGCGCAATATGCCGGCTATCCCGCCGCCTTCCTCACGCTCGGCGGGGTGGCGCTGGTGGCGGCCGCCGCCTATCTCGCGGGCGGGGCACCCGGTGGCGAGGCCGCTGCTTCAACGGTGGGGCCGGCCGGCGCCGTGCCCGGCGGAAAAATCGCGGCTTGACCCTGCTCAAGGCCCTTCCGTTGCCGATCGGCCACACTACATGAAGCTGAGCGGGTCGCCATGACGGGGCCCGCCGCGGTGGCCGGGATACGGGCGCCGCCATCCCGATAACCGCTCGTGCCTCTGGAGAGGGCGAGGGGAGGGGTCTGGAGGGACAGATGAATTTCGAGATCTATACCGAGCGCGCGCGTGGTTTCGTGCAGTCGGCGCAGTCGCTTGCGCTGCGCGAAGGCAATCAGCAGTTCACCCCCGAGCACCTGCTCAAGGTATTGCTGGACGATCCCGAGGGCCTGTGCGCAGGGCTGATCCAGCGTTCGGGCGGCGATGCACGCATCGTGCTGGCCGACACCGAGGCGGCGCTGAAGAAGCTGCCCAAGGTGCAGGGTTCGGGCGCCGGGCAGGTTTATCTCGCGCCGGCCACGGCGCGTGTGTTTGAAGCGGCGGAACAGGCGGCGAAGAAGGCCGGCGACGGCTATGTCACCGTCGAGCGGTTGCTGCTCGCGCTCGCGCTGGAGAAGGACAGCGAGGCGGGCAAGATCCTCGCCAAGGCCGGCGCCACGCCGCAGAAGATCAACGCCGCCATCGAGGCGCTGCGCAAGGGCCGCACGGCCGACAGCGCCACCGCCGAGAACGCCTATGACGCGCTGAAGAAATACGCCCGCGACCTCACCGAGGCGGCGCGGGAGGGCAAGCTCGACCCGGTGATCGGTCGCGACGAGGAAATTCGCCGCACCATCCAGGTGCTGTCGCGCCGTACCAAGAACAACCCCGTGCTGATCGGCGAGCCGGGCGTGGGCAAGACGGCCATCGTCGAGGGCCTCGCGCTGCGCATCGTCGATGGCGACGTGCCCGAGAGCCTGAAGGACAAGAGCCTTCTCTCGCTCGACATGGGCTCGCTCATCGCCGGCGCGAAATATCGCGGCGAGTTCGAGGAGCGGCTGAAGAGCGTGCTCTCCGAGGTTGAGGCGGCCGAGGGCGGGATCATCCTGTTCATCGACGAGCTGCACACGCTGGTCGGCGCCGGCAAGACCGAGGGGGCGATGGACGCCTCCAACCTTTTGAAGCCGGCTCTGGCGCGCGGCGAGCTGCACTGCGTCGGCGCCACCACGCTCGACGAGTACCGCAAATATATCGAGAAGGACGCCGCGCTCGCCCGCCGCTTCCAGCCCGTCTTCGTCAATGAGCCGAGCGTGGAGGACACCGTCTCCATCCTGCGCGGCATCAAGGAGAAGTATGAGCTGCACCACGGCGTGCGCATCACCGACTCGGCGCTGGTGGCGGCGGCGACGCTGTCGAACCGCTACATCACCGACCGGTTCCTGCCCGACAAGGCGATCGACCTGATCGACGAGGCGGCCTCGCGCCTGCGCATGCAGGTGGATTCCAAGCCCGAAGAGCTGGACAGCATCGATCGCGAGATCGTGCGCCTGCGCATCGAGCAGGAGGCGCTGAAGAAGGAGACCGATGCGGGCTCGAAGGACCGGCTGAAGAAGCTGGAAAAGGAACTCGCCAATCTGGAGGAGCAGTCCTCCTCGCTCACCTCGCGCTGGAAGGCCGAGAAGGAGAAGCTCGGCGACGCGCAGAAGATCAAGAGCGATCTTGAGAAGGCGCGCGCGGACCTCGCCATCGCCCAGCGCAATGGCGAGTACCAGAAGGCGGGCGAGATCGCCTACGGCACCATTCCGGCGCTGGAGAAGAAGCTCGCCGCCATCGAGGCCAAGGACGAGGCGAAGGAACTCGCCGCCGAGGTGAAGGCCGGCGCCATGGTGGAGGAGGCGGTGACGCCCGATCACATCGCCGGCGTCGTCTCCCGCTGGACCGGCGTGCCGGTCGACAAGATGCTGACCGGCGAGAAGGAAAAGCTGCTGCGCATGGAGGACGTTCTGTCCTCCCGCGTCATCGGCCAGAAGGAGGCCGTGGAGGCCGTCTCGACCGCGGTTCGCCGCGCGCGGGCGGGTCTTCAGGACCCCAACCGGCCGATCGGTTCGTTCATGTTCCTCGGCCCCACGGGCGTGGGCAAGACCGAACTGACCAAGGCGCTGGCCTCGTTCCTGTTCGACGACGACACCGCCCTCGTGCGCATCGACATGTCGGAATACATGGAGAAGCACGCGGTGGCCCGGCTGATTGGCGCGCCTCCCGGCTATGTCGGCTATGAGGAGGGCGGCGCGCTCACCGAAGCCGTGCGGCGCCGGCCCTACCAGGTCGTGCTGTTCGACGAGGTGGAGAAGGCGCATCCGGACGTGTTCAACGTGCTGCTGCAGGTGCTCGACGACGGGCGCCTGACGGACGGGCAGGGCCGCACGGTCGACTTCCGCAACACCCTCATCATCATGACCTCGAACCTCGGTTCGGAGTATCTGGTGAACCAGCCGGACGGCGAGGACACGGAAGCGGTGCGCGATGAGGTGATGGGCGTTGTGCGTGCGCACTTCCGCCCGGAATTCCTCAACCGCGTCGACGAGATCGTGCTGTTCCACCGCCTGCGGCGCGACCAGATGGGCGCGATCGTCGACATCCAGGTCAAGCGGCTGGAGAAGCTGCTGGAGGAGCGCAAGATCCAGCTGGAGATCAGCCCCGAGGCGCGGGACTTCCTCGCCGAGAAGGGCTACGATCCGGCCTATGGCGCGCGTCCGCTGAAGCGGACGATCCAGAAGCTGCTGCAGGACCCGCTGGCCGGACGCATCCTCGCCGGCACGGTGAAGGATGGCGACATCGTGCGGGTCGAGCGCGGGGCGAACGAACTGCTGTTCGACACCCGCGCCGGCGTGGTGGAGGAGGCGGCCTGACGGCCTCTGCGTTGCGACATATATGAGGGGCGCCGCGCGAGCGGCGCCCTTTGTCGTTTGGGCGAGGTGGAGTTCAGCCTTGTGCCGCCGCGTGAATATGCGGGTGGGAATGGCTGTGGCTGTGCGGGTGGGTGTGGATCGCGGCGGGAAGCAGTGCGCCGTTCTCGATCACCATGGCCCGCGTCGCCAGCTCGGCGATGAAGCCATCATCGTGCGAGACCAGCAGCATCGCGCCGGGAAAGGCGCGCAGCGCCGCGCGCAGGCGGCGCCCGTTCTCGGCATCGACCCCGTTGGTCGGCTCGTCGAGCAGCAGCACATCCGGCTTCATCGCCAGCAGCCCGGCCAGGCAGACGAGGCGCTTCTCGCCGCCGGAAAGCCGGTGGCTGATGCGCGGGGCGAGCGCATGGATGCCGAGCGCGGCGAGCACCTCCTCCGCGCGGCGGAAGGCTTCCGCCTGCGTGCAGCCGAGATTGAGCGGGCCGAACGCCACATCCTCGATCACGGTCGGGCAGAACAGCTGGTCGTCGCTGTCCTGGAACAGGAAGCCGATGCGCGGGCGCGCCGCGCGGAACTCGGCCTCGTTGCGGCAGGCGGTGCCGAACAGAAGCACCTGTCCCTCGCGGGCGCGTTCCAGCCCGACGAGGGTGCGCAGCAGGGTCGTCTTGCCAGCCCCGTTGGGGCCGACGATCGCCAGCCGCTCGCCGGCACCAAGCGCGAGGTTTACCCGGTTCAGCACCGGCGCCCCGTCGCGGGCGACCGTGACACTCTCAAGGGCCAGAAGCGCGCTCATAGCCTGTCCACCAGCAGGACGAGGAGGCCGAAGCCGAGCGCGGCGGTGAGGCCGGCCCAGTCGCGCGCGGCCGGCGCCGGCTGGGCAAGGCGTGGAAAGCGGCCATCATAGCCCCGGCAGCGCATGGCTTCCTCCACCCGCTGGGCGCGGTCGAGCGCGCGTACCAGCAGCATGCCGAGCAGATTGCCATAGCTGCGCCAGGTGTGGCGACTGGAGCGGGGCCGGAAGCCGCGCAGGCGCATCGCCTCGTGCAGGCGCCGGGCCTCGTCGCGGATGAGCGAGACATAGCGCGCCGTCAGCACGAAGAGCCG